>JAWXAZ010000098.1:0-138333 GCA_034439755.1 bacterium | reverse complement strand
TGGCGCTTGGCGAATAAGCGGATTACGTAGGTCAATTTTTTCAACCACCACAAAGCTAAATGCGTTGCACAAAGTTTCAATTATCCACAGAAACCGCTTGTTAGCGGTAGTTTTTTTATAATTTTCCGCGAAGGTAGTCTGCATATTCCTTATATTTCTCTGTCTGATATGGGCGTTTTTTATCGTTTGCAAATTTGTCCATTAGAATCAGAAGCTCTTTTGCTTGTTTATTCTTTTTATTTTGAATCAATTCCGTCAATTTTAATAATATGTCATAGCGAATATTATCAATGAAATTTACTTCTTGCTGACTGTTTTTATTTACTTTTTCGATAAGAAGAAGTATTTTGGATATTTCAGTTTTATACTTTTCGTATTCAACTTTTGAATTCTTTCCTGTATTCAATTTGTCAACTAAAATTAGTGGCTGCAAATAGTTTTTCAAGCTAAGTCTTGAATCTTCTGTAAACGCAGTTGTAAAATAGATGTCTCTTTTGAATTTATTCTTCATTAGCATACTCAAGAAAACTCTGTCTCCCCGAAGAATGTATTGTTCATAATAACTTGGCTTAACTGTCCACGAAAAAGCACCAATCGCAATTGTCGTGTCGCTCCATTTACAATATTCAATTGTGTCAATTACTGATTGTGGTAGATCAAATTTAATTTGTCCATTTTTAGCCAAGAAATTTGGATACCAAGTTGTATTTAGCAAACTAACATCAATGACGGAAACATCTTTCCTATAACCTTCAACTATCTGTAAATACCATAGTGGAATTGTAAAATTGTCGCCTGATGCAATTAGAATAGAATTATTACTACACAAGTCCAAAACCGCCTTATTAATTGATAAATAAAAGTCCCCAAAACCACCACGTTTTTTACCTTCTCCAAATGCCCAAATCGCTGAATCCACATTGTTATTATGCCAATAACTCATTGCCATAGAGCCCCATTCAGCAGTAATTTTTGAATAAGGGTCAAGTACTATTATTTCATCTGTGTATTTAGGATTTAATTTATTTACATTTTCAAATTGTTCGCTTGCTTTTTCAACCAATTCTAAGTTCATATTAATCATACCGCGTCCGTCTCTAGAATTAATTCTACTGAATGTATAGCCCAAGAAGTATCTTGCTTCAGAATTTTCTGGTTTTAATTCAATTACTTTTTCAAGAAGATGAACCACTTGGTAATAGTCAAACTTGTCAAGCTCTTCTTGGTTAAGATTTTTCTCGCCTTTGAATAATGTCTTAGCACTGTCCAAAAGAACCTTGTAGTCGCCAGTTTGTCCGTAAACTGTCGTCAGTAGAAATGTAAATATTATCGTTATTGCTGTCTTCATAAAATTACCGCTAACATGTTAAAGTACGTAAGCTTTAACTTCATGGCACAATCGAAGCACTAATCTGTCTGCCACTACAAAATCCCGCCATGCGGGACGCAAAGCTTCATTTAACCTCTGAACCGCCAATTTTTTGTAGGTGTTGTTATAGCCTGTGATTCTATTCGTCATTGTCCGCCAAGTTTAATTATTCCTCCTTTTTCTTGTTGCTCGATTGGTTCGTCTGTGTCGTCTGAATAGTCAGCATAAAAGTCAGAATGAACATTCGATAAATAGTCGTGAAACCCCCAACCAATGCCGCTTGTGTCGCTAACAACTTTACTTGCTCGGTCGGCAAATTTGTCAAGCAAGTTTTCTTTTCGCATAAGCGTCAAAGCAGCAACGTAAGTCGTTTCCAAACTTGAATAAAAGCTTTCGTCTATGTTGCCAAAGTCGTTGGTAAATTTTACACCTGTCTCAACGTAAAACAGCATTAGGTCAGCAACTAGGTCTGAGGAAGGTCCAAGTTTTTTGAAGTCGCTAATTGCTTGTTTTCCGTCTTTGAGTTTAAAGCGGTATCCACGTTTAGGATAAAATGCTAGAAATACTTTGTCCCGATATTTGTTAAACAATTCTCTCTCGTCAGAATTTACGTAAAAGTCGAAAAACTCTTTTACAGATTTGTTTTTTTTATATAAGTCGGCAATAAGGTCAATGAGTTTGTCCTTGTCAAGTTTTTTAAGTTCTCTTTTTATGTCTGTTAGTCCCATATTTTTTAGTTGTTACGGTCGTCCTACCATTGGCTGTAATGTATTCGCTACACACAACAAATTGTGTATCTATTTAATAAGTGAAATGTACGCATGTATTGTGGGTAAAGTCTGTTTTGGATTATTAGGCACATGTGTAATTGGTATATTGAATTGTGGGTGGATTCAAATTTTTAGCTGTTGTAAAAATTGTAAGGGGTGGATTCATTTTAGGTATTAAAACTATTTATATCAAATCAAACTTAAAGTATTTTAAACATATTTCAAAACAATTAACAATGCTTATTTTTTAGAAAAAACGAGATTTCAAGGAACTTTCAATGATTTGAAACAATGATTTGAAACAATGATTTGAACAACATATTTTAAAATTGTCAAACCTATTATTAGTTCTCATTTAACTGATTTTAGTTCTCATTTACCTGATTTTAGTAATAAATTTAAACCTCAATATTATCCATCATTACTTTATTTATAAATTCATTGTCTGGATAAATTAGGACAAGGCTATCTATTTATGCACTATTTATGCAATTCCAATTTTTGGAGTTGATGTCCTTACCCCGTTTCTAGTCCATAATCCTGTTTTTTAATTAATGCACCGCAAGGGTCAGGCCTAATTTCATTAGGATTTTTTCCTGCACATACTTGCGCTTTTTCGCATACTTTGAGTAGCTTTTCATCCCCATAATTTGCCATAATATTTCCTATAAAAAAATGAATACTTATTAAATTTTGAGCAGGTTAAACGAAGTTGTGCTTATCTCAATAGTATAAATAAAATTTATTAAATGGCAAAGCCAGTTTTTATTTATAAGTACCTGCAATTAAAAAAATAAATAAGACAAAAAAATATTTTTTGATTTTTTTAATAAAAAGTAATACCTGACTGAGCCTGCTCAATAAAAACACCCCAAACTAATGGGTAGTGGGAAGAAATCCCAATCAACCACTGTTGGGTTTACGTTCCAGATCAGAATCCTCAAATGGAGGAGGGTGTCTTTGAATGCACTCAATCTGTCAATTTTTAAAGGTAGGGCCTTGTGCCCTACTTTTTATATATACCACTTTAATAAAATTTATATGTTTTTACAAAAAGCAAAATGAAAGAATGCCAAACTTAAAATGGCACTATAAGGACCAAGTAAATTAGGTAAAAGCTATTCTGCATTACTTCTAACATATGGTTTATGCAAAGATTGGAATAAAATAGCTGTAATAGATACAGAAAACCATTCATATGAAATATATGCAGACTTAGGAGATTTCAATGTTCTACCAATCATAGAATTCTAATAACAGGTAAAATAATAAATCCTAGAAACTGGATTTTTATCTTTGACTTTTCCATTCATAATTTTGAATTGTCAGCCAACAGATATGAATTTGGCTTTACTCTTAGCCGTACCCCTATCAAAATAAATACTTTAAATTAATGTTTAACAAGTACTTAAAAAGTAGTATTGTGCACCCAAAGGGATTCGAACCCCCATCTTCAGAACCGGAATCTGAAATTCTATCCATTGAACTATGGGTGCAATTTTATTGCCCGCTTTTGCGGAGGGCAAAGATAGCACAATTTTGGCATAGCGAGAAATCTACTGAATAAGCCAATTTAACTGGCTCTTGCTCAACAAGCGAGAAATTTATACTAAAACAATACTGCAAAAAAAAACCATTTTCAATAACCTGTTTTTATGGACTAAAATATGTCATAAATTTATTATTCTTGTAGTTAAATAGCAATTTAACCCCATTTAACCCCATTTAACTTCATGAAAAAACTTCTATTAATCTTGGTTTTGCATTTGCTTTCTAGCCACGCCTTTGCACAATGTAACCCAAATGTGGGTGCTCCTATTCAGTACCTTTGCGGTAACAACCAACTTACCTTAGTAGCCAGCAGCGGCTATACTTCTTACCTCTGGTCAACGGGTGCTACAACTGCCTCTATAATTGTGGATGAAATTGGAACCTATACCGTAAAAATTATTGGTTCAAACAATTGTCTTGTATTTAAAAGCGTAGAGGTTCAAAGACTCAAAAATGCCAAGTTTTCTTTAGCAGGTTCTGGCAAATGCGATTCCTCAAGTTATTTATTTCAGAATCAAAGCAGTGTTTTATTTAGCAGCTTACAAAGTTTTAGATGGGAATTTGGCGACGATAGTGTTTATCAGTCTGCTAGTCCTCCCAATTTGGGTGCTGATTTGGCGGGGTGGACGAATTTTTCATACATCTATCGCAAAAATGGAAGCTTTAATCCCAAACTTATTTTAAAAATAACTGGCCAAAGTTGCCCAGATACATTTTCTTATGCCGAAACTGAAAACACCTTGCCGCAGAATTTATTACTTAGAATTGACATTCGCAGTCGCATAAACAAATTTAATAATACACCTGCTGATAGTGCTTGTGCTGCTCAAGGAAAAATTTGCTTATACAACAGCTTTCCGCTCAATGCTAACGAACCTTACCGATTTCTTTGGGACTTTGCCGATAATAATATACAAATACCTGGTTTAGATAAAATCTTGAATGATACTGCTCCTTGTTATACCTATGCTAAAACTGGTCATTATTTTCCTACTTTAACCATCACTTGTCCCGGACAAGGAAATAGAACCTATAATTTTTGGTCGCGCATTGATACCATTGGCCTTAGCGACAATGTTTATATACCAGCACCCGCTAACAATCCACGTATCAATACCATGAATGGAATCTTATATGGCAGCAGTGATAGCATTTCAAGGTATCGGTATGTTATTGGAAATAATGGTTCACCCAAAGATAGCATTGTGAGTCATTGGAATTGGTTCAGCAATAACCCTGCTTTGATATCACAAAAGAAATTACGCTCACAATTAAAAGGATATGGTGTTAATGTAATTGGAATAATCAATAAAATAGAAGATTACGCAACAAATCCACCCATAGAAATTAATAAGCTTTTAAAGAATCAATGCAGCCCTAATTTACCTGTTGAATTTGTAAACGCTTCTACCGCATATCAATCCTCCAAAATATTTATGCGTTGGGATTTTGCAGACCAATTTGCACCAAAATGCACCTCCTTTAGCAGTCCAAATCCGCTCGCATTCAATAATGGCCAAGGCCCATACACCAGCGCTGTTGATTTATTAAACCGCACCTATGGAAACTATATTTTTGATGGCACAGTATTTACGGGAAGGGTAAACTGCAATTATTCTAAAGACAGCTTGCCTATTCACCAATATGAAAACTGGAGTAAATTGTATAAATGGTTTGTAAATGGGCACGACTTTCCACCTTATGATTCCTCGGGTTCAGGATGGACAAAATTGCCTGCACAAGTGACGCCAGGTGGAAAGAAATTGGTTCAAACAATTGACACAGGCAGTTGGGGAAAAGCCATGTTTTCGGTTGGACCAACTCCTACCCGTTTAGACAACAAGCCAGGGATGTTTCCTGCCGATATTTTACCTAACAGGTCAATTATATCGAGCAATGCCATTCCTGATCCAATTGCCCATGCGCATGGGTACTGGAATTATACCATTCCGGCGGGCACCCAAATAGACACGAATGGTTTCTTAATTCCGCCATTACAAGGCAAATTACCAAACGGCGTTAATAGAAATTCTTATAGGGGTAATACCTATCTTAAAGATTTAAATAAAACGCTTTATGCCTATTTTTTCGACCGATGTATAAGCGCTTGTTACCAAGTAAAGTTATTTGAAGGTGATAGTTTAAATGGTTGCGGCAATGAATCAACCGTCAATCTTCCTCTGGTTGGTGCAGATGCTTATGGATTGGGCAAAACTGGAAAAGAATGTGGGCAATTTTCTTTTTATGGTATTGGTGGCAGCACAGGATTCGTTTTCGATAACAGTGCGGGCAACCCTGGAACTTATCCCAATTGCGCTAAACGAACAATGATTCTGCTTAATTATGATTCATTGTTGGATAGAAACGATAATACACCATGCGATTTAGATGGATTCGTTTCGTTTGATGGAACATCTCCACTAACAGGCACCAAGATTACTCCAGGAGGTTTATCTATGCCTCCATTTTTTAAATCTCCTGGTTTTAATTCATTTAATGCTTGGTCTGATCCAAATGGTTCGGTAAACTATACACATTATGTCCCTAGTGGGCCAAGTCAATATTCCAATAGCCCAATAGATAAGAATGGCTTTGTTACAGTTGGTTTAATAATAGGAACAGGATGTCTCAATCAAAATTGCAACACTCCTGCTTGCATAACAGATACGGTTTGGTATCATAATTTCCTTCATTTCGTTTTCCTTGACGCATCATTTACTTATAGAAAGAAAAGTGGCTATTCCGTTTATGGCAATAATGGCAAATTAAATACCCAAAATTTAATGTTCGATACAGCACAAAATTATCTGGTAACGAGCACTTCATTTCCATTTGAACCTTGGATTAAAAACTATGCCTACAGGGAACCATTTAGCAACTTATATGGCAAAGGTGACGTTTTTGAATTTGATGTAACAACCAAATCACAAGATTATGTAAAGTCTGAGATTTGGGATTGGGGTGACGGAAGCTTAACGATAGATTCTTTTTATTACAATACACAAGATACCTTCGTGAAATTATTTCCTGCTAATCCAAACGACAGTGTATTCTTTAAAAAAAGCACCTACCCATACCAAAGAATTAGATATGAATTTAATACAAGCAAATTTCCTTGGACAATTACCTCACAAAGCATTCCATTTGTGGTGGGTGCTAAGGCAACTAAAAGTATAATTTATGATACCATTTACCAATGTTGGGACATATTGCATCATGCTACACCACTTAGAATTGATAGAAGAGGAAAGGTAAATGATTCTGCATTTTATCTTCACCCCATACAACATCGCTTTTTGCAAAATTCAGATAATAGAACCATCCCAAACACGAACCAAAAAGCGAATGACATTTCATCTGTTGTTCATGGACTAGTAAACAACAACGGTTGTTCTTTTCAAAATATTCGACACATGGTATTTGGGGTAATGGACACCTTTATAGTGAAGGAGGGTAATGAGATTTCGGATGGAAAAGTTCAAATTGGACAAACTATTCAGTTTGTGGATTCGATTCGCTATTGGTACCCAAAATCAAATGGCGCTTATAACCCAAGTCGCCCACTTTCGCCCGGTGAACAAGAATTGCTCCTTAATGATAACAAGCACCGCAAAGCCATGCTTCTTTACCCATTAGACAGCCTTCGCCTTAATGTAAACCCAACAAAGTATTACGCAACACTCAACAACAATTGTCCTACAGGGTGGCAATGGAATGAAAAAGTTAACCCTGGTATAAGTTTAAAAACTTGCACTAAGATAGATACATTTTTTTTCGAACGTATATATTGGGATTTCGAATCGGATGGCGTAATTGATTATGCAGGGCAAAGTCCGAGTCATCAATTCAACCAAAGTGGAAATTATGTTGTATCCATGATTACCAGAGATTCGGTAGGATATTTTGATACGGTTAAAACCACTTTGCAAGTTAATGGTTGCGAAAGTTTCAATCCCTTTCCAGCAGTGTATTCATTTTGCACGGAGAACACTAAGACACTAGAAGTTGCCCAGGCCTATTCATTGAACAAATGGTACAAAAATGGAACAAATACGCCCCTTGCAGAAAACAGCCTATTCTATACTTGCAAACAGGAAGGAACCTATAGGGTTGAGGCGAGAAATGCAGCAAACACCTGTTTTTATATGGATTCTGTAAATGTTGTATTCCTTGCCGATGCAAGCATTAAACAAGGAAATACCACCACGTTTTGTTCTAATGGAAAGGATTCATTGGTGCTTGAACCTAGCACCTTAAGTGGGTATCAATTCTTGTGGGATAATGCCATTAATAGCCCCAATTTGGTTATAAAGCAAAGCGAAGTGAGACAAAAGCATATCTTAAAATATAGCAAACAAAATGTAGCTTGTTATGACACCATTACCACCTCATTTATTGAGCCAATGAACCTCAATATGAATGTTGGACCAAAATGTATAAAGGACAGTTTACTACTCGAAGTAAAGACCAACTTAGGCAATGGCACATGGATAAATTATACTTGGTACAAAGACTCTCTCAATGCAGGAATAATTGCACCTAGTCCGCATTTGTTAGTATACCCTAACACCGGAAGGCAACGCATTAAGGTAGTACAAAACTTTGAACAATGTGCCGATAGTGCAACCCTAATTGTTTACAGCAATCCCTTATATGCAAACTTTATTAGTGGATTAACCACCGTTAAATTGAATGAAACAGCAAGCTATTCCTTGACTTTGCAACCAAACAACAGCTATAATTGGAAGGTAACTGGCGGAACAATCCAAAGCGGACAAGGCACAGCAACAGTTTCGGTTAAGTGGGGAAATACAGCTTCAATGGGTAAGGTAGAAGCCATGATACAAAATGCCAATTCTTGTTTAGATACCAGCAGTTTATTGGTAAATATAGGATCGGTTGGCCTCAAAGAAAACGAACAAACTGGATTTGTCCTTTTTCCAAATCCAAGTACAGACAAGCTAACCCTTTCTTCTCGCATGGGTGATTTGTTTGATGGCACTTTAACCATTACCGACATGGCAGGCAGAGTTTTGTTTGAACAATACCTAAACCAAAAATCACAGCAGGTTCAAATACCAGTTTCTGATTTTCCAGCGGGACTCTATTTGTTAAGATTAAACAACGATAAAAGTCAGGCACATTTCATTTTTGAAAAGAAATAATCTATATAGAATAGCAAATCGCTATACACCATCTTTAACCAACCGCCTGCTCTTGCCAACTGCAAAAGCAGGCGGTTTTATGTTGCCCAGTGCCATAAATTAGATCCGTTTTCTAAGCAAATAATGCCAACAGACTTTTACCAGCAACATCAAATATTGTTATCTAATTGAATTTTAAATTTGATGCGATAGAAATTTTACCACTACTTGGGTTGGGAAACAAAACAAACGAATCATTCTCATTGCTATTAGGCAATAGCGCCACACCTAATGGAAGGTTGCTGCATGAAGGAAATGAATTTTGAGCATACCACATTTTCACATTTAATACATCTACTTTTAACTGCGCCAAAATAACATTTTTACCATTAACCTTGGTTGGCGAATAAACTAACGCAAATTCCAAATCTTGCTTTTCGTCTGGGTATTTTACAAGCTTGAACACAAAAAGAAACAGATAAGGCTTTAGTAATAATTACCAAAGCCTTATCCTTTTTTGCCTTCAAATATTTCGTTACGCAATAACCCAATAAAATTAGATTATAGCTGCTTTCTAATAACTCTTAACGTACCAACAAAACTTTCTGCCAAGCTTGTTTATTGCCTGTTTCGGTTTGAACCAAATATAAACCTGCTTCTACTTGCGATACATCGAAACGCGATTGAAAGCTACCAGCATTTGCAGGGCCATTGAACAAGGTTGTAACTAATTGTCCGTTTAAGCGATACAAACTAATTTTAGCATCGTTGGCGGCCATAATTTGCATTGAAACCTCCAAGTAATCTGAACACGGATTTGGGTAAACAGATAGGTTCAGACCCTTGTTAAAATCTGCTAAACCGGTGAAGCCTTGCTTAAATACTTTTAGGTTGCTTAACCTGGTAAGATCTCCTCCTTTATGGCCATCTTGGTTGGAGTTAAAGGCACCATAAAAAACCACTTCGTTTACCGTATCTGATGGCGCTATCCAATCGAATTCCCAAATGGCTTTATCGTCGTTGGGCACGCCTGCTGGTCTATACGTAATGTACTTGCCCCCGCCGTTTAACTTTGTTCTGGTGGTATCTGTAACCACCAAAGTACCCAACATGGTGCCGGTGATGTTTTGTGGCGAAACAGAGAACCCAAATCGGTTGTGACTTTGTGAGGTGTTAGTGGCAGTAATGCGGTATTTGGTCCCGGGAACGTAGCCCGATTCTGGAATATCGGAGGTAATCCATCCACCAATGTTAACGGCGTTGCCACCATGACAAACGGTACAATTTTTTAAACTATCGCCGGGAGAGCCCGTATAACCTGGCTCTGTGCCATCTACTTTTTTTAAACTATTGGTGTCGAATGATTGTAAAATAATGAAAGCGATAAAGCCCACAAAAACAGTTAGTATTGTATTTTTCATGTTGTATTTTTTTGCTAATATACTAAATTTAACCTTCGCAACCGGGTTTCTTAGAAAATTCTATTTCTTTGGTCATCACTTTTAACCCCAATAATCCGTCGATCATTTTAATTTCTACAGAGTCGAGTTTATAGCAATTGTCTTTTGGCACCCTTAGCTGAATCCAATTACTTTTCTCGTAAATATACACGCTTAATACCAAATCTCCTTGGTCTATGGCTTTTCGTTCTATTGGATATAATCGTTTATAGGATCGCGCGCTGGAGCTTTGGTTCAGACCAAAAATACCCAACAATATCAAGGGAATAATTAAGCCCATAACGCCCACGCTAAAATTGTTAATTGGCCTAATTCTTTTGAGCGATAATAAGGGTAAGCCTATCATCAACAAAATTACGGCAATAATTTCTTGGAAATATTCTGGCAAAATTGCGCCTTGGGCCAAAGGACGCACATACATTATATACAAATACCAGCCAATTATTATTCCCGCTAAATTGAGAATCATCTTGCCTAAAAATAGTAGCACTTTTGTAACTGTTTCCATTGTTGCGTGGTTTAAGATTAAAGATAAAAGCTAATTAATGAATCAAATATAATTTTTTGAAATTAAAAATCACACCAAATTGAATCTGGCTCATGGCTAGCTAATATCAATAGTTCGCCAATTTATGGCGTAATAATTTTTTGCTGCCCAGCTTTAGCAACTTGTCTCACACCATATATGGGCGCGTTCCATGCATACATTGCAAGCGCAAATTTACCGCATTCGTTTAAGGACACACCAACCCCAAAGCAGTCACTATTTTTTTAAACGTTCCTTTTAACTTCAGTATCGTTTCATAATCTAAATGGTTGTAATGATTGCGGGTTAACAAGAGCACATTGAGCTCGGGAAAATCTGCCACATCTTAAATATTGGTTCTTTTAAACTCATGTCGAATATTTTAAGCAGAGCTGCATTTCCGATAAAAACAGGGATGGCCGAACCAAACAACTTTTACCCCCTTTTGCTCTAACGGTTTTAAATCGGTTTTGATGCAGGGCATGTTTATACTGGGTTTGGTATTTTTGGATTTGTTGAGGATACTTTTTGCGGCATCCCAAGTATTGATATTGGGGCAAAATTGGGGGTGTTTTCTAGGCTTTAAAAGCTCCCGTTTTTGTAGTTAGGTATTTGCAAAATACTTTCTAAGCGTTTGTCTTGGGGCTATTTTCATACACAGACTTGCCTATAAAATACCAAATACGTAGTTCTATCGAAATTAAAATAACAGCAATTATTTGCATAAGTGGCGTAAGAGGCAAAAAAATAGTTGAAAATCACCTTGCTTCAAACCGAAAAAAAGCTGCCCAAAAATTTCTTTTGAGGCAGCTTTAAAGTGGCGTAAGAGGCAAAAAAATAGTTGAAAAGCACCTTGGTTCAAACCGAAAAAAAAAGCTACCCCAAAATTTCTTTTGAGGCAGCTTTAAAGTGGCGCAAGAGGCAAAAAAATAGTTGAAAATCACCTTGGTTCTAACCGAAAAAAAAGCTGCCCCAAAATTTCTTTTGAGGCAGCTTTAAAGTGGCGTAACCAATAGTTATTTAATCACAACCAAACGGGTAGAGATTGTAGACTCTGCGGTGTGTAACATCACAAAATACATGCCTTGTGGCAATTGTGCTGTTGGCAATTCTATTTTGTTTAATCCAGCGTTTAATTGGCTCACTTCTGTTTGCATTACCAATTTACCAGTGATGTCTAATACTTGAACCGATACTTCGTTTGATTTAATTAGATCGAAAGATACAAAAGTACTTTCTGAAGTAGGGTTAGGATATACTTGGTAATTAGCAAAAGTTGCGGAAACTTCTTTTACATTGGTTGGTAAAACTTTGATGGTTTTTGACACTGAATCTTTTCCATAAATATGTTCTGCAACTAATTTAATAGTATAGTCTCCGTTGGCAGCATAACTGTGAACAGCGTCTTTTGTATTTGCTGTTGCACCATCGCCAAAATACCAAGTGTAAGTAATGGTTAAGCCTTTTTCTACAGTTGTGTTGGTAAAGTTAAATTCTCTTGAACCTGCACCAGAATTTTGGCTATAGTTAAAATCAACTACTGGTAAAATACTAACATCGTTAATTACCACTTGTTTTGTTACAACCGAGTTACCACATTTGCTTCTTGCGGTTAAAGTTACCGTATAAGTACCATTGGCAGGGAAGGTGAAACTCGGACTCATAGTTGAGCTTGTATCGCTTGTGCTCAAAGCTACTCCAAAATCCCAAAAGTAAGCAGTTGCGTTTGATGAACTGTTTACAAAATCAACTTTAAGGGTTGTGCTAGATGCTGGTGCTGTAAAGTTTGCAGTTGCACCTGGGTTGTTAATTGGTGAAGAGCTATAATTGGCATTTTGTGGGTCAAAATTACACCAGCAATTTGTCCAGTTGCTATCTGGGTTAGCGCCCATAGCTCCGCGGAAAGTAGTTGGCGCAAAGAATGCATCAGAAATTTTACTGCCACTAAATGAGGCACCAGAATTAGCGGGTGAACCAGGTGCTGGAGCAAATACCGGATTTATATAATTAAATGGATCAACCAAAACGCCCATTGAACTAGCAATTGAATCGTTGCCCATAGAGAATAATTTAGCACGTGTTGCAACTGGATTAGAACCTCCAGAAGTAGAAGCATTAACCGCTCTTAAATTACCAGCCAAAATATTATTTTTAAACAATAAGGTGTCATTTTGATTCTTGTTTACAGAACGCGCACCATCAATAAAAACGGCATCTGGGTAACCCATGATAATAGAATTGAAAAGGCTTGTAGAAGAATTTCTTCTGATACGCGCACCATTCTGAAATGAATTACTATATCCCAATGGAATGCCATTAGCTAAAGGACCTAATACGGTAATATTAGAAAAGGTTGGGTCTGTATAGGGCTTAGCTTCTGTTCCTGCTGCATCGTTATCAGATTCAAAACCATTTGTTGTTGGGCCTGAACCGATATCAAATAAAGCAGAATCTCTTTGGCAGATGGCAAATTGCACCTTACCCGAGAAACCAAAATCAACATCTAAATCATCGTCCACATTGCGATATGAAACCAAGTATTTGGCATTTACATTTCCACCAAACCACTCAAAAGCATCGTCGTCTGCAAATGAAACTTGGATATGCTCCAAGGTGGTTCCTTTACCTAAACCACCCATAGTTAATCCGTTAATTTCATTACCTGGCGTAATTACTGTTCCAGCATATTCAATACGCACATATTTCAATGAACCAGAGCTGTGGTTATTATCATTTCCACCATATAAAGCATCGCCAGTGGCATTGTCTAAATCGCCTTCAATGGCATTTTGAATTCCCGCTTCGCCAGCGGCTACTGCAGAACCCGGACAAGTAGTACAATCTGTAGGTCTGTTAATGACGGCTTTTCCTAAAATTACCACACCACCCCAATCGCCTTTGTTACGCTGTCCAGCAGGCTTGCCAGAGGTAAACACAATTGGTTGGTTTTTGGTGCCGTTTGCAATGATGCTTCCATTTCTGGTAATAATTAAAGAGGCCTTATTTGCACCACCTTTAATGATGGTTCCTGGCTGAATGGTTAATACCGCATTGTTTTTTACATAGGTATATCCATTGATGATATAAATGGTGTCGTTATAAAAAGTTGTGTTGCTAGTAATGTCGCCAGTGAATGCTCTTAATTGCGAAGCAATTCCACTTGCATTTACCTGACGAGAAGTAACATTAATACAAGCACCACTTGTAGCAGTTAAGGTTACATTATAAACACCGTTGGCTGCATAAGTATGCGTAGG
This sequence comes from bacterium, assembly GCA_034439755.1. Taxonomy (GTDB): domain Bacteria; phylum Bacteroidota; class Bacteroidia; order UKL13-3; family UKL13-3; genus B1. Next base: position 124,256 of record JAWXAZ010000098.1, on the reverse strand, counting down.
ATTAGCAGAAGTAGAATTGTTTCCATCTCCAAAATTCCAAGAATAAGTAGTAGCATTAGTAGATGTATTGGTAAAGGTTACCAAGCCAGTTGCACCTGCAACCGAAGTAAAGTTAGCAGATGGATTAGGATTAACAGTAACAAGAATGCTATCCATTAAAAAACAACCTGTAATGCTATCGCTTATGGTTACAAAATATTTTGTGGTAACACTTGGGTTAGCAGTGGGACGAGCAGCAGTGATAGAACTTAATCCTGTAGCCGGCATCCATAACGCTTTGTATGCACCCGTTAAGTTCTGACCAATAACTAATGATTTACCAGAACAAATAGCAGAGTCTTTTCCTGCATCGTACGTTAATGGCATGTTGTTGATATTACCGTTGGTATAATCTGCAGTTTGTGGGTCGAAATTACACCAGCAATTTGTCCAATTTTCGCTTCCCATTGCACCTTTAAAAGATGTTTGGGTAAAGAAAGGATCGCTAATTTTTGAACCTATAAACGAAGCACCAGAATTTGCTGGTGAATTTAATGCTGGCCTAAAATCTGGCGCTAAATAACTAAAGGGGTTAAAAAGAATATTATCTGAAGAAAATATAGAGTCGTTGCCACTAGCAAATAATTTTGCACGTGTTGCTATAGGATTAGAACCACCCGAAGTAGAAGCATTAACCGCTCTTAAATTACCCGCTAAAATATTGTTCTTTACAAAAAGTGTATCGTTTTGAAATTTGTTTGAGCTTCTAGCACCATCTACAAAAATTGCATCTGGGTAACCCATCACAACAGAGTTAAATAAACTCATAGAAGAGTTTCTTCTAATGCGCGCGGCATTTTGAAAAGAGTTGCTATAACCCAATGGCTTACCATTGGCTAGAGGACCCAAAACTGTAATATTAGAGAATACGGCTTCTGTGTTTGGCGTAGCTTCTGTTCCTGCCGCATCGTTATCAGATTCAAAGCCATTTGTTGTTGGGCCTGAACCAATATCAAATAAAGCAGAGTCTCTCTGGCAAATGGCAAATTGTATCTTACCACTAAATCCAAAATCTGTATCTAAATCGTCGTCCACATTTCTGTGCGACACTAAATATTTTGCATTTACATTGCCACCAAACCACTCAAACGCATCATCATCTGCAAAAGATACTTGCACGTATTCTACGGTAGTACCTTTACCTACGCCACCAAAAGTTAATCCGTTGATTTCATTACCTGGCGTAATAACAGTGCCAGCAAATTCAATGCGCACATACCTAAACACACCCGAGCTGTGGTTGTTATCTGTTCCACCATATAATGCATCGCCAGCAGCGTTATCTAAATCGCCTTCAATGGCATTTTGAATACCTGTTTCGCTAGCAGCTACAGTAGAACCCGGACAAGTAGTACAATCTGTTGGTCTGTTAATGATGGCTTTTCCTAAAATAACCACACCACCCCAATCGCCTTTGTTACGTTGACCAGTTGGTTTCTCAGAGGTAAAAACAATAGGTCTGTTTGCTGTTCCATTGGCTTGAATACTGCCATTACGTGTAATAATTAGCGTTGACTTATTGCCAGCTTTACCTTTCACCACCGTTCCTGGTTGAATGGTTAAAACGGCATTGTTTTTTACAAAAACATACCCATCTAATGTGTAGACAGTGTCGCTGTAAAATGTGGTGTTGGTAGTAATGGCACCACTAACGGTTCTGGACTTTTGCGCCAGAGAAAAAAGGGAAATAAAACAACCTAATAGTAAAAGGTTAAACTTTTTCATATATATCATCATTTGATTCTCCAAAATTATAGACAAGCTGTTGATTCAAGGTTAAGGTTAGGTTATGAAAATGTTAATAGCTATTCGGTTCAGACCAAAAAAAAAGCCCCATGAAAACATGAGACTTTTTATGCATATGAAATCAACAAGGTACGGGCATACCCTGTTGATTACCGCCTTTAGAATTTGTAACTTAAACTAAACGAAACATTGTATCCCATTTTGTATTTAAACATTACATTGTCCATGTTTAAACGCTCGCTTGTAGAACTAGTTGCATTGTTAATGAGTGCCTCTTTGTTAAAATCATCCAACTTGCCATTTCCGTTGTTGTCTTGATAAAAAACTAAGTCCTGAGCCAATAAATCGTTGATAGAAAATTTAGCTTCTAAGCCTTTCACAATTCTCTTCGAAACAGAGAAATCAATTACTGTTCTTGGGTTTTCCCATAAGTCTGGTGCTTCACCATTTTTAGCCCTAACAAAGGCTATTCTTCTGCCAATTTTATTGGCAAACAAGGCAAATGATAAACCAGATTTTGCTTCATAATATTGTAAACTTGTATTAAAAATATAAGGCGATTGTCCCTGTAACGGACGCGATCCATATTTGCTTAAGGATACGCTTTGATCCAATACTACTTCCGAAACGATGTAAGCATAATTACAAGTGAATGTTAAATTATGCATCCATTTTGTTCCAGTTAACTCATCTACAAAACCAAAGTTCTTTCTTAACTCTAACTCCAATCCATAATTGGTTGCTTTGGCATCGCTCGAATATCCTTGTGTGGCATCGCTACCAATATATTCATAAACATTCTCAATTGGATTGATAAACTCTTTATAGAACAAAGAAGCAGAAATTAACTGGCCTTCTCCAGGGAAGTATTCAAACCTTAAATCGTAATTATTGATACGGGTTCTGGTTAAGGTTGGCTTACCTGTTACTACAGTGTTTAAATTAAAATCGTAAAATGCAAATGGGGCAATTTCTCTAAACTCTGGGCGGGCCACCGATTTAAATGCTGAAGCACGCAAGTTTACTTTTTCGGTTAACTCGTAAGTAAGATTCACAGATGGCAACCAATCGTTAAAGATGGTATCCACAGAAATTGGTGCTGGTGGATTGCTATTCTTTTCAAACGAATTTAATTTTTGGTTATACGACTCAAAACGTACGCCATAAACGGCTCTTAGTCTCGAATAAATGCGCTGATCCAACATTAAATACCCAGCTTTTAAATTAGAACTGGCCGAATAAATATCTTGCGCCCTAAAGTCTTCATCAAAATAAAAGTCCTTAGAATAATTGCTCGATTGAAACATCGTATCTAGTGAACCCTCTAAAAATTTATTCCTTGCTAAGCCAGACAATTTTAAAATAGGTGCAAAAGCACGTGCTTCAAAATCGCGGGTACGACCTTGAATAAAACCACCCACCTTGGCCTCAGTTTTTAAATGTTTGGTAGTGGCAAATTCCAATGGTCTTTGTAAATCTAAACTTGCACTTCTAATGACCTCGTTTAGGCTAGAAAAAAACCTCCCTGCCTGGGTAATGTCTGGATTGCTATTGGTAAATTTTGCAGCATAAGGAGTGTATGCACCTGTGCCTGCATCCATTATAGTAGAGAAAGTAGAGAAACGCCTAAAATCTGGCACTTGTCTATCAATAATATTGTTGTTTAATACCCACTTAATTTTGGTCTTGGCGGTAGAAACAAAATGTTCGCCAGATAACTGAGAAGTCAATAATTTACTTTGCGAAAAATTATAATAAGTATTTCTTACTAGAGGCAATTGCTCACTGGTATAATCATCGTTGCCCGATCTTAAGATAGTTTGATCTTCGCTGTTAATGGTATAGGCATTCTTAAAACTAATCTTGCCCTTGTTGCCCAATTTATACCCAAAGTTGGCCATTAAGCCCATTAAAGTTTCATTCTTGGTAACCGAATCTTTATAACTATTTACGATTTGGTTATCAATGGCATCTATTGGCCTATTAAATTGATTTCTTTCTACATAAGAATTCTTGTTAGAATTGCTGTAACTAGCAGAAACAATAAAACCAAACTCATCTTTCTTTCCAACTTTATAAGAATTTCCCCCCGATAATTGCATCGAGTAATTCATTGGCAATGCCTTAATTTTCTGTGTTTTCCAATCGCCATTAAACTCCTTGCTATTGTTAATTTTATCTTCTATAGATTGGCTGTTATAAGCACCTCTTTCGGGTAAGCCACTAGGAAGGGCTCTGGTTCCATCGTCTAGGCCTAACCAATCGGTTTTGCCACCATTATAGGTATTGCCTTCTTTAAAAGTAGAAATGCTATGAAAGCTTCCTCCCATTGAAACAGAAGTAAATTTTTTCTCTGGAATGTCTTTGGTGTTAATGGTAATTAATCCACCAGAAAAATCTCCTGGCAAATCGGGCGTAGCCGATTTGTTGATCACCATGTTATCAAGCATGTTCGAAGGAATAATATCAAACGAAAATGCCTTTCTATCACTTTCAGAACTAGGCAATGGTGCACCATTAATATAAGCAGTATTATAACGGTCGTTTAAGCCACGAATCACCGCAAATTTATTGTCCTGAATAGACGTACCACTCACACGCTTCATTACATCGCCTGTGGTTGCGTCTGGCGTTTTCTTAATCATGTCGGCAGAAACCCCATCAGAAATAGATGTACTTTTCTTTTGCGTTAACAACAAAGTACTGGCGTTTTCGCGTCTCATCTCGGCTTGCACCACCACTTCGTTTAACTCACGTTGTGTTTGCACAATGCTAACACTAATATTGGTTACCTCGCCAGCTTTCACTTCCACATCTTTCACTATTTTCTTTTCGTAAGAAACGTAGCTCAAAATAAGGTTATACAAACCTGGCTTTAAATTGCCAATAATAAATTTACCTTCATAATCTGTGGCAGCACCAAAACTGGTGCCTTCTACAACCACTGTTACGCCAATTAATTCTTCCGCGGTCTTTTTATCAACCACTTTGCCCGATATTTTGCCCGTGCCCGAGGCAGCGTTTGCCTGTATCAATCCAAATACAAGAAACAATAAAAATGTTATTCTCAATTTCATATGCGTTGAAATTGAGGCAAAAGTATCAGCCCAAAATTACCCCAAGGTTATACCTAAGTTAGCCCAAGATTAATTATATGTTATGGCAATGTTAAGCGTCTATTTTATTACACCCAACTCTTTTCCTATTTTCTTAAATGCCGCTATGGTCTCGTCCAAATGATGGCGCTCGTGACCTGCACTAATCTGCACACGAATTCTAGCCTGACCTTTTGGTACCACTGGATAATAAAAGCCAACCACATAAACACCTTCTAACAATAATTTAGCAGCAAAATCTTGCGATAATTTTGCATCATATAACATTACTGGTACAATTGGATGCTCGCCTGGCTTAATATCAAAACCCGCCTCGGTCATCTCTTTTCTAAAGTATTGGGTACTTTCCCACAACTTATCGCGCAACGCTGTTGTTTCGGTAAGTATATTCAATACTTCTATACTTGCCCCCACAATAGACGGTGCCAAAGTATTAGAAAACAAATATGGTCTGCTGCGCTGACGTAACAACTCAATAATCTCTTTCTTACCGCTCGTAAATCCGCCCATGGCACCTCCCAAAGCTTTGCCCAAAGTTCCAGTAATGATGTCTATCTTACCTAACACATTTCTATACTCATGCGTTCCTCTCCCATGATCGCCCATAAATCCACTGGCATGACATTCGTCTACCAGTATTAAGCTGTTATACTTCTCTGCTAAAGCCACAATATGATCTAATTGAGCAATGGTTCCATCCATGCTAAATACCCCATCGGTAACAATAATTCTGTTTCTGCAATGTTGTGTAGCCTTAAGCTTTTCCTCTAAATCGGCCATGTTGTTGTGCTCATACCTATAACGCTCGGCCTTACACAAACGCACCCCATCTATGATACTCGCATGATTCAAAGCATCACTTATGATAGCATCTTGCTCATTAAACAAAGGTTCAAAAACACCTCCATTGGCATCAAAAGCTGCTGCATATAAAATGGTATCTTCCGTTCCTAAGAACTCAGCAATCTTTGCTTCCAAAGTTTTATGAATATCTTGCGTACCACAAATAAACCTTACAGAACTCATTCCATAACCGTGTGTATCAATGGCTTTTTTAGCAGCCTCCAACACCCTAGGATGAGAAGATAATCCCAAATAATTGTTGGCACAAAAAATCAACACCTTTTGTCCACTCTCTAAAGTTACTTCTGCACCTTGAGGAGAAGCAATAATACGTTCACGCTTATATAATCCGGCCGATTCAATTTCGCATAATTCGGCTTGTAGTTGCTGTTGTAGATTACCGTACATAATATTTAAATTTTGCACGAAATTATACAAATTCTGCTGCTTGCAATCAGAATTATAAGCTATAAACGCAATTATTGCACTAAGAATCTGGCAACGTATGAATTACCTTCCAAATCTGAACCTTTTAAGAAATAAATTCCGGGGGTTAAAGAGCTAAGGTCTATCTTAGTTTCATAAGCATCCATTTTGCCAGAAGACTGCAATTGGCCCAATAAATCATAGATTTCAAATCCAAGCTTGCTGCAATTTTTATCGGTTCGAACCGAAATAAATGACTGAGCGGGATTTGGATACAAAACCCAATTTGGTGTCTCATTGGTTTGCTCTTTCACAGAACTTATTACGCCATTGATCTTGGCACTATACATCCTTAATCCAGCACGGGCATTGCCAATCAAGACCTCATTTACACCATCGCCATCAATATCTGCGGTAGTAACTGCTGATCGAACCCCAAAAAATAAATCGGCATGTGGAACACCCACAGCATCAGAATATATTTTACTTATTTCGTCACAAACACGGTTCGGATTGGCTTCAAAATTTCTGAATAAAAATACCCTTCCTTGATCGCTGCCAACCAAAATTTCGAACCGACCATCTTTGTCTAAATCGCATACATGCGGAATAGAATAACCATCAAAATAATAAGGTGTACCACCGCTCATAAAAACCTCTGCAGAAGTAATTTTTCCTATTGAGTCAATGCTGGGACTAGCAGTAAAATCTGGTGCTGTAGCCGTACCCTTATTCTCAAAATAAGCCAAACTTCCGTTCTTTCTGCCCAATACAATGTCTAATTTCCCATCCTTATTTAAATCGAATAATTGCGGTGCCGCAGAAGTGCCACCATACATGCTAAAATAATCGGAACTTTTCTTCACAAATGAAATATTAGCCCCCACGCTGGTATTCTCATAAAAATGAATCTTGCCATTTAAATCGCCAATCACTAAATCTACTTTTCCATCTCCAGTTAAATCGCCAAAACTCGGAATGATGCGCTGAATTTTTGGCGTAGTGGCATTAATATTTAAGAAATTTGAATCGGCCAAAACATAAATAGCCTTTTGTGCAGTACCCACATTTTTAAAGAAATACAAACGATCATTTGAATTGGCCGTTTGCGTAAATTCCCCTTGTGTGGCCACAATTAAATCTTGGTCGCCATCGGCATCTATGTCAACCCAATTTGGAAAACTACCCCCACCCAAATCAAATGTTTGTCCTACCAAAAACTGGTTATTCTGATAAGTAAACACAGGTACAGCATTTGTCCCCGTATTTTTATAATACAAAACCTGGTCTTTATTTTTAGCAGCAGCATCGGCATTTGGTGCTACTAGCATATCGCGCTTGCCATCATTGTCAACATCTAAAATAAATGTGGCTGGAAATAAATCAACCGAAGCACGGATAGAGTTTTTCGGAAAAATGGTGTCTTGAGAAAGTATAGAATCTGTTTGCATAGAATAATTAGCACGTCCATTTTCGAGATAAACCAAACCAGAAAAACTCACATCGCCATAAATCAAATCTTGGTCGCCATCATTATCGGCATCCAATAAAGTGAGCGTGGTGCCATTGTGTTTAGCCTGCTTATAATTTCTATAACAAGAACTCTTATCGCCCAAAAGAAACCCGTTGGTGTTAACTAGGTACGACATGTAACCCCAGCATTCATCGCGGAAAATGAACTTCAACGAATCGCTTGGGAGATTTAATTCCTTGGTTAGGTTTTGATAATAAGTAATTACATTTTTTCCAAAAGGCATCAATAAAATATCCAAATCACCATCCTTATCCATATCCTCAAAGGCAGGTAAATCGGCATTGGATATAGCAATATTAGAAGGCGGCAGAACATCCAAGCCGGTATCCATCAATTGATTTTTTTCTTGAAACCAAGCTAATTTCCCCGGTACGGTACTCACATTTTTAAGCACCCTTATGCCGTTAGAAGAAATGTATTTACTTTTATCTGGTTGCGCATTATAATCAACTTCGGTAAAAATATCTTCTTTGCCATCGCCATTATAATCTTTTAAAATCACCCACTTAAACAAAGGCGGAAACTGACTTTCATATAGTGGCGCATAAACATACTTACCACCCTTAAACAAAAAAGTCGTCACCTTATTGCCTACCCTATCAAAAACAAATAAATCTTTTATGCCATCGCCATCCAATTCAATTTTATAAAATTGTGGAGCATTAACCCCCCCCGTAAAAGGATATACCAACGTATCGGTGCCATTCATGCTAATGCTGGTCTTGTTGCTCAAATTAAATTGAACAGGCTGGGCAAACAAAAATAGGGGCAAACAAAATGTGAACAAAAGTAAATTTGATTTTCTCATGGCGGTATTAATTTTGATGCAAGTTAATAAAACATCCTTAACACTTAATGTTAAAACTTTCTTAATATGCAGATTCAAGAATTATACAACTTGTACTTGGCACACCCCACCATTTGTACAGACACCAGAAAATTAAGCAAAGGATGCCTCTTTTTTGCCCTCAAAGGAGACAACTTCAATGGCAATAAATTTGCTTCGCAAGCTCTACAAGAAGGCGCTGCTTATGCCATTGTAGACGAGCCAGATGCCCTTATTTCTGAGGCCTGCATTTTGGTGCCCGATGTATTAGAAACTTTGCAAGAATTAGCGCGTTACCACAAAGAACAACTCAATATTCCCATCATAGCCATTGTTGGTTCGAACGGAAAAACTACCACCAAAGAATTGATTGGTGCGGTGCTTCAAGCGCAGTATCATATTTTAAGCACACCGGGTAATTTTAATAACCACATTGGCTTGCCACTAACCATGCTTATGCTTACCAAAGCGCATCAAATTGGCATCATAGAAATGGGTGCTAACCACCAAAAAGAAAATGCCTTGCTTTGCCATATTGCCAAACCTACGCATGGCTTAGTTACCAATAATGGCAAGGATCACCTAGAGGGATTTGGGAGTTTGGAAGGTGTCATAAAATCCAATGCAGAGTTGTACGAGTATATGCGCTTGCATGGCGGAGTGGTTTTTGTTAACAGTGCCGACAAGGTTTTGATGGAAATGAGCGAGGGCTTAGAAAAGCGTGTTCTTTATCAGCAAAACAGCAGTGAATTGGTTCAGCCAGAAAGGGTATTTTTACCTGCCACCAGCCTCCAACCCAATATCGTCTTTAATTTATTAGGCACGCAAATTAACAGTTGGCTAAGTGGCGATTATAATTTTGACAACATACTCGCCGCGGTAAGCATAGGCTTGCATTTTGGTCTGAACCAAAGCCAAATTAAAGCGGGAATTGAATCGTATGAACCCAAAAACTTGCGCTCGCAAAGCATCACCAAAGAAAACAACCGCATTTTCTTAGATGCCTACAATGCCAACCCAAGTAGCATGGAAGCAAGCATTCGCAACTTTTTAGCAATGCCGGGAGAAGGGAAAATACTTTGCCTTGGCGATATGTTTGAGCTGGGACCATACGAGGCCGAAGAACACCAAAACATGGTAGACTACTGCAAATCGCTGCATTTAACTGATGTGTTTTTGGTGGGTGCAGCATTTTTAAAAACCAACTCTGCTTATAAAAAATTTGAGCAAACTAGCGACCTTGAAGCCTATTTTCAGCAGAATCCGCCTAATGGAAAATTCGTCTTCTTGAAAGGTTCTAGGAGCATGAAAATGGAAAGTTTAATCGATTTTATCTCTTAATTTTTAGGAAAATGTTTTGGGCATTTTTATGCCCTATTTTGTACCTTGCCACAAAAATTGATACGCTAAATTGTTATACCAAATTGATACACTAAATTGATACACTAAAATTAATACACTAAAATTGATACGCTAAATTGTTATACTAAATTGTTACACTAAATTGATACAACAAAATTGTTACGCTAAATTATTACACTAAATTGTTACACTAAAATTATTACGCTAAATTGATACACCAAATTGATACACTAAAATTATTACACTAAAATTGATACACCATGAGAAGCATAAATAAATACGACCTAATACCTAACGAACTTTTTATTGAGAACAGAAAAAAGTTTGTTGCCAAGATAAAACCAAACAGCATTGCCATCTTTCATTCCAACGAGGAACATCCTTGGAACGGCGATGCAACACACGCTTTTAAACAAAATTCCGACTTGTTTTGGCTTAGCGGCGTAGACCAAGAAGATACCATTTTGGTACTCTCACCAGATTGCCCAATTGAAGAATACAGAGAGGCCCTGTTTATTAAGCGCACCAGCGAAATGATGGTGGTTTGGAATGGCTATAAATTAACCCAAGAAGAAGCGCAAAAAGTTAGTGGTGTTCAACATGTTTTTTGGTACGATGAGTTTGAAATTAAAATGCATGCGGCCATTAATTATGCGCAGAATATCTATTTAAATTTAAACGAAAATGATAGGGCAGTTATCAGCACGCCTTACCAAAATTTGCGTTTTGCCAACGAAATAAAAGAACGTTATCCTTTGCATGAATTAGAGCGCGCTGCCCCCATTTTACAGCGCTTACGTTCGGTTAAATCGAGCATAGAATTAGACCTCATGAAAGTGGCGGTTGAAATTAGCAACAAGATGATTCGCCGCGTGGCCAAATTTGTGAAACCCGGTGTTTGGGAATATGAAATTGAAGCAGAAGTAATTCATACCTACTTAAGCAACCGTGCCCGCGGACATTCTTTTAGTCCCATAGTGGCAAGTGGTGCCAACTCCTGTATTTTGCATTATGTAGACAATAACCAACAATGCAAAGATGGCGACTTATTGCTCTTAGACAGTGGTGCAGATTATGCAAATTATGCCAGCGACATGACGCGAACTTTGCCTGTAAATGGCAAGTTTACCAAACGCCAAAAAGATGTTTACAACGCAGTTTTGCGTGTAATGAATGCGGCTAAAACATTGCTAAAACCAGGCACTCAGCTTATGCAATACCATGTTCAGGTGGGCGAGCTAATGGAAAAAGAATTGGTAGATTTGGGGTTAATTACCCTAAGCGATATCAAAAATCAAAACCCAAAATGGCCTGCTTATAAAAAATATTTCATGCATGGAACCAGTCATTTCTTAGGCATAGATGTACACGATGTGGGCATGCGTTATGAACCCATGCAAGCAGGCATGACGTTTAGCTGCGAGCCAGGTATATACATAGCCGAAGAAGCCATTGGCATTCGCCTTGAAAATGAAATTTTAATTACCAATTCGGGTTGCCAAGATTTAATGCTGCACATACCCATTGAGGCAGAAGAAATTGAAACCTTAATGCATAGCTAAGTGGTAGGTACTTTATTGTTCGATATGGATGGCCTGCTAGTAGATTCGGAGCCATACTGGAAAATTGCAGAAAAGGAAGTTTTTGGTTCGCTCGGCCTCAACCTAAGTGATGAGTTACTGAGACAAGTGATGGGATTTCGCTTAAACGAAGTGGTGCAACATTGGTATCATTACCAGGCTTGGCCAAACCCAAATTTTCAAAAAACAGAAAACGACATCTTAGATTGCATGGATGCCTATATGCGCAAAGACGCACATGCACTGCCCGGCGTGATAGAATCGCTCAATTATGTGAAAGAAAAAAAGTATACGTGTGCCTTGGCCTCTTCGTCTTCTATGCGGCTCATCGAAGCAGTAATAGCGAGCCTAAACATCCGCAATTATTTCGACTTACTTTACTCGGCAGAATCGGAACCTTTTGGCAAACCCCATCCAGGTATATTTTTAACCGCCGCAAAAATCTTAGGTTCAGACCCAAAACATTGCTTGGTTATTGAGGACTCCCTAAACGGGGTTATTGCAGCTAAAGCAGCCAGAATGACTTGTGTGGCAGTGCCCGAAACAGAAAAACTAAACGACCCACGCTTTTCTATTGCCGACCATCGACTAAGTTCTATGAAAGAATTTCCAGCCTTACTTCAAGTTATCTAACATCACTTGCGTCATCGCATCTAAGTCGAAAGCAGGCTTCCAACCCCAATGTTCGCATGCCTCGGCATCGTTGATGCTCTGCGGCCAACTATCTGCAATAGCTTGCCTAAAATCGGGTTTATAGCTTATGGTAAAATCAGGAATATGCTTGCGAATGCTTGCCGCAATCTCTTCGGGATTAAAACTTATGCCCGAAATATTATAGCTGCTGCGAATTTTAACTTGCTCTGCCGGTGCTTCCATTAACTCAATGGTGGCGCGAATGGCGTCTGGCATATACATCATTGGCAACGCCGTTTCTGCACTTAAAAAACACTCATACGTTTTGTTCTTTAAAGCCTCGTGATAAATATGCACCGCGTAATCTGTGGTGCCACCACCCGGCGCACTCTTCCAACCTATTAAGCCAGGGTAACGAATGCTGCGCACATCTACCCCATATTTTTGGTGGTAATACTCGCAATATCTTTCGCCGGCTTGCTTGCTAATGCCATAAATGGTATTTGGCTCCATAACCGTGTATTGAGGCGTGTTTACACGCGGGGTGGTAGGACCAAAAACAGCGATAGAACTAGGCCAATATATTTTTTTAACAATGCCCTCTTTGGCCAAATCTAACACATGAAACAAGCCATTCATATTTAAATCCCACGCAAATTTTGGATTCTTCTCGGCAGTTGCACTTAACAAGGCCGCCAACAAGTAAACTTGGGTAATATTGTATTTTTTAACAACAGCCAATAATCCGGTCTGATCCAACACATCTAAAATTTCAAAGGGTTCAATCTGATGCTCCATCTTGCGCACATCGCAGCAAATTACATTTTCTGAACCATAGCTTAACCTAAGCGTTTCTGCAAGTTCAAGACCAATTTGGCCGTTTGAACCGATGATTAAAATTCTTTCCGTTGACATGTTTCTATTAAAAGGCTCGAAATTATAAAATTCTTTGATTAATTTGTGTTTCCTCACCTAAATTCACAACAATTCACTAAAATTGCGGTTCTTAGCAAATGATGGGCAAACAAATTTTAATAACTGGCGGTGCCGGATTTGTGGGGTCAACCCTCTCTATTGGGTTAAAACAACGCTATCCAAACTATAGGGTAATTGCCCTAGATAACCTGCGTAGGCGTGGTTCGGAGCTAAACTTGGCCCGACTAAAAGCAGCGGAGGTTGAATTTGTGCACGGTGATATCAGAAATCCCGAGGACTTGGTAGAATTTACCCAGCTGGATTTTATTTTAGATGCTTCGGCCGATCCAAGTGTTCTTTCTGGTATAAATTCGCCGGTAATGCCACTCATTCAATCTAATTTAAATGGAACAGTAAATTGCCTCGAATTGGCGCAAAGAACAGGGGCTGCTTTTATTTTTTTATCGACCAGCAGAATTTACCCAATTAAAAATTTAGAATCGGCCACTTTCGAAGAATTAGAAACGCGATTTGTTTGGAAGGATGAACAAAAATTAAGGGGCATTTCTTCCAAAGGGGTGCGCGAGGATTTTCCGCTAGAGGGAAGTCGAAGCTTTTATGGATCCACCAAGTTGGCTTCAGAATTACTCATCACAGAATACAATGAACTAAAAGGCCTAAAAACCATTATTAACCGTTGTGGCGTTATTAGCGGACCATGGCAAATGGGTAAGGTAGACCAAGGGGTTTTGGTGCTTTGGTTGGCAAGGCATTTCTTTAAAGGAGAATTGTGTTACATAGGTTATGGTGGCACCGGCAAGCAAATGAGGGATGTTTTGCATGCCCACGATTTACTGAATCTCATAGACCACCAAATACACCACCTAGAAATGTATAACAACCAAACCATAAATGTGGGTGGGGGCCTAGATTGCAGTTTTAGTTTAATGGAACTTACAGCACTTTGCCAAGAAGTAACAGGAAATACCATTTCTATAAAGCCCGTAATGGAAAATAGAACGGCTGATGTGCGCATTTATGTGAGCGATTGTAGCTACTTAAACAAGGTAAATAAGCATGCTTGGAAACCCAATAAAACCATGAAAGATCTGGTGGCCGATACGTTTGAATGGATGAAGGCCAACGAAAATAATTTAAAGAATATCCTAAATTAAGAGAATGAATATTGCGATTGTAACAGGGAGTAGCGGACTGGTAGGAGGAGAATCGGTAGAGTTTTTTACCAAAAAATTTGATTTGGTAGTTGGCATAGACAATAACCTGCGCTCCTATTTTTTTGGTGCCGATGGATCTACCTTATGGAACAAAAATAGACTAGAAGAAAAATATACCAATTTTAAATCTTACGATACCGATATCCGGGATTATGTTGGATTAGAAAAGATCTTTAAAGAGTTTGGTTCAGACATTAAATTGATTATACATGCGGCCGCACAACCCAGCCATGATTGGGCTGCCAAAGAACCACTCACAGATTTTGGGGTAAATGCTACGGGCACTTTAAACATGCTTGAGTTAACGCGCCTAAATTGTGCAGATGCTGTTTTTATTTTTACTTCTACCAATAAGGTGTATGGCGATACGCCAAATAATTTGCCCTTAGTTGAATTAGAGAAGCGTTGGGAAATTGCCGAGGACCATGCGTTTTTTGCCCATGGCATAGATGAAACCATGAGTATAGACCAAACCAAGCACAGTGTTTTTGGTGCCAGCAAAGTAGCGGCCGATATTATGGTGCAGGAATATGGAAAATACTTTGGTATCAAAACCGGCGTATTTAGAGGCGGTTGTTTAACTGGCCCAAACCACAGTGGTGCGCAGTTGCATGGCTTTTTGGCCTACCTAATGAAATGTGCCATAAGTGGCACACATTATACTATTTTTGGCTATGAAGGCAAACAGGTGAGAGACAATATTCACAGTTCGGATCTGGTAAATATGTTTTGGCATTATTACCAAAATCCTCGTATGGGCGAGGTTTACAATGCAGGTGGCGGAAGATTTGCCAATTGCAGCATGTTAGAAGCCATTGAATGGTGCGAAAAAATTAGTGGCAAAAAAATGAGTTATAACTATTCAGAAACCAACCGAATTGGCGACCATATTTGGTATATTAGCAATGTAAATAAATTTAAATTGCACTACCCTACTTGGAACTGGCAATACAACCTAGAGGCTACCTTGCTGGAGATGCACGATAAAATGAACGAAAGAATGATAGTTAAAGATTGTTAAGAAAATGAATTACGATAGAATATACGAATACCGCTTTAAAGGGGTTGATAAAAACAAAAAGCTCTCTACCTGGAAAATTATTGCCGAGTTTATGTATGGCAAGTTGGGGAATCCTGCTTCTGTAATAGACCCGGCTGCGGGAGATTGCGAGTTTATTAACCAAGTTCCTGCTGCCGAAAGATGGGCAGTAGACATGGGTGAACATACCCAACGTGCCGCCCAAAAAGATATTAAGGTGGTGATTGGAAATAACCTGAAGGTAAACTTGCCGCTTAATTATTTTGAAGGTGTTTATGTTTCTAATTTTTTAGAACACTTGCATACCCAAGAAGATGTGGCCAATTTCTTAGAACGCATGTTTGCCATTTTAAAACCGGGTGGAAAAATTGCTATTATGGGACCCAATTTTAAATACTGTGCGGCCAACTATTTCGATTTTGCAGACCACACGGTTATACTAACAGAACTAGGTGTAGCAGAGCATTTATATGGCGCTGGATTTGAGGTAAAAGAAGTGCACGATAGATTTTTACCCTTGAGCTTTAGAGGTAAAATTCCGGTGACAGATTTCTTGGTTAAAATGTATTTTCAAATGCCATTTGCTTGGAGATTTATGGGCAAGCAATTTTTATTGGTGGCACAAAAACCTTTGAAGTAATTCATGAAATTAAGCGTTGTGATCCCAGCTTACAATGAGGCGGAAAGTATTTCCGAAACCTTGGAGCTTTTGTATGAGCGCTTGGTTCAGGCCGAAATACCGCACGAAATAGTGGTGGTAAACGACAATTCTAAGGACAATACCTTAGAGGTTTTAAATGCTTTGCAAATGGGCATTCCTACGCTAGAAGTATACACCAATAAAGGTCCCAACGGTTTTGGCTATGCCGTGCGATATGGTTTGGAAAGATTTAAGGGCGATTGTGTGGCGGTGATGATGGCCGATTTAAGCGACTCGCCCGACGATTTGCTCATATTTTATAACAAGCTTTTAGAAGGGCACGATTGTGTTTTTGGCACCCGCTGGAGCATGGGCGGAAAGGTATACGATTATCCAAAACATAAGTTATACCTGAACCGATTTTTTAACAATTTAGTGCGCTTGATGTTTGGCATAAAATACAACGATGTAACCAATGCGTTTAAACTTTATAAAAGAGAAACCATTGAGGGCGTGAAACCTTTTATGTCGCCTCACTTTAACCTAACTGTAGAGATTCCCTTAAAAGCCATTATTAGAGGATATACGTATGCGGTTGTTCCCAACAGTTGGACCAACAGGAAGCATGGTGTTTCTAACCTAAAAATTAAAGAAATGGGAAGTAGGTACTTTTATATTTTGCTCTATTGTTTAATAGAAAAATCTTTTGCCCAAGACGATTTTAAAAAGAAGTAACTTGTGTTATTTATTAAGCGAAGGAGTGCCCACTTTAAAGCCATCTTTTACATGGGTACCACGCAATTCAACCGAATCTATAAAGTAATACGTGCTCGGAAATTTATCCCAACAAAGATTGGTTTGCTTAGAAACATAAAACTGAAAACTACCTCTATTTTCTATGGCCAGTTTTTCATTGGGATACGCTTTTGGCACAAGTAAACTTTTTGAAAAATTGCCATTGGTAAACAGCTTAAAAAGCAAGAGCAATGTAAGCAAAATACCCAAAGATGGCAGCATAATCTTAGGCACCGCAAACTTAATTTTTGGCGCCAAAAAATAAAAAACAAAGGCCAAATTACTCACCATATACCCAAACAAAAATCTAGGATGCGGACCATTTAAAAAGATAATTAAGAAACTAAGCTGAATAAACAAAATGGGCCAAATGGCCTCACGCTTTTTAAGCATAAAAAACCACACAATTGGCAAACTTAGCAAAAAGCCAAAAACCAAAGATTTGTTTAATAAATCGAGGTTCAAAATCCAGATAGGCATCCATTCTTGTATGCCCATTTTTTGGGTAACAAAAATATCTTGATTGGGCACCTTGCCCCAACTGTTCAAAACAACCTTATCAAATTCAAAATAATAGCCCGGTACTTTCCAATCTACAACAAACAAATCGATGCCATTAAACGGGTATAAAATATAGCCGCAAATTAGCACATTGCCCACTATCCAAGGCAGCAAAAACACCAGCGCCAATAAAATAGATTTACCTATTAACGCATATTCCTTTTGCCTTACCCATTGCATAAACCACCAAAATGGCAACATAAAAAACACAATGGCAGTTGCCTTCACTGTTAGCACCCAACTCAAAAGCAAAATCATTAAAATATACAGCGGCTTCTGCAGTTCTTTTCGGTTCGAACCAATGATAAATAAATCAATGGAAAGGTAGATCATAAGGGTAACAATGATATCGGGTGTTACCGCTCCTACAAAGGCTGTTTTTAAAGAAAGTATGATGAAAGCTGCAAAGAAAAATCGCATCCATTGGTGACCAACAGAAATGGGTTCAGAAAAATAAAACCAAGAAAATAAACTGATAAAGAACAAAGCATTTCCAACATAAATAGATGGAACACCTAGCCAAGAAAAGCCCAAAAAAGATTGCATGTTGAACCACCAATTGTTGTTGGCTAAAGGGCGATTAAAATTTCCCAAGCCCAAAATATTCGGATAGTTTTCGGCCCACTTAATGGCTTGTAAATGGTAATCTGCTATATCGCCCACACCAGGTCGGACTGTAATAGAAAGTACAGCTCCAAATAGCAATAACAGGTAAACCCATTTATTTTTTTTAAGTTCAAACCAAGCCTCCAACAGCCATATTTTACTCGACTGATGGGCTGCTACTACCCAAGAAAGAAAAAATAAATGTAGGGCAAAATCTATTTTAAAGAAGAAGTGATAAATGCCAATAAACACACTCATAGATGCCAAGCCAATAACCGGAAACAAGGCAATGTGAAAGGGCTCTCCGGCACTTATGTGAAACACTTTTAGCAGGTAGTTCCAACTAAATTTTCCTATCAAAAAGGTTAGGATCAGACCGTAAGCAAGGAGTAAAATACTAAGCAGCATAATGCAAAGAAAAGAAGATTAAGCTATTTAAAAGTGATGCCCAAATTGCGCAATTGCCTTTTGATAAAATTTTTGGCGCCTTCTTTTAAAGGAGTAAGCGTTTTCTTAACCACACTATCTGTTGGTCGAGCTTTAAAAACCGTATCATGATACTTGGCTGCATCTTCGCGCAATTGCGTGTAATAATAGGCGTAAAAAGATTTACGGGTCACATTTTCTGGCACCTTTATGGCGGCATAACCATGGTAACTAATTTCGTTGGTTTCAAAAATTAAGCAGCGGTTAAATACGGGAAAAACCTTCTTATCCAAATTGGTCATATCGGCGTTCCATAACTCGGTATGTCCGCCATATTCTTCTTGCCAATCTTTGTTAAAAAACACCAACAAATTTACCCTGCGGTGTATGCCCCTATCTGCATGAATATTGAAATCTATATGTATATCTAAAAAACTACCATTGCTACCTTGATGCAAGCCACCACCTAAGGCATCGGGCACGGTAAACAATTCTGGAATACCGGTAATTTCACTTATTAACTTACACCATTCTGGCGAGTGAAACGATGCTTTTAGCTGCTCAAAAATGGGCGGAAAATCCTCAAAATTTGAGCCTTCGGCCTTATACTCATTTACACCTTTATATTTCTTGTTAAAAACCTCCTCCTTGGGGAAACTGTTGAAGATTTCCTCCGCAAATTCGGGCTTTAAAATGCCATCAATCACAACATGTTTATATGGCTTTGCCTCCTGAAATTCTTTCTTAATTCCTTCAACACTGCTTTCTGTAAAAAGGCTCGGGTTAATCATTTGCATAATCATTCACTTATGTGTGCAATTTAGAATATTTCTAAACAAATTGACTTAAAAAAGAAAAGCCACTGGAGGAATATGGTTCCAACAGTGGCTTTTACTAAAATAATATAGACTTATGCCTTAGCTTGTAAAGCGTTTAGCATGGCCGAACCAATCTCTGCTGGCGATTCAACAACGGTTAATCCACACGCGCGCATGATAGCCATTTTTGCAGCAGCAGTATCGTCTTTTCCACCAATGATAGCACCAGCGTGACCCATTCTTCTTCCTGCAGGGGCAGTTTGGCCTGCAATAAATCCTACTACTGGTTTTTTGTTTCCATTCGCTTTAATCCAACGAGCAGCATCTGCTTCGTAGCTTCCGCCAATTTCGCCAATCATAATAATGGCATCGGTTTCTGGATCATTCATCAATAATTCTACTGCATCTTTAGTAGGTGTTCCAATAATTGGATCGCCACCAATACCAATAGCAGTGCTAATTCCCAAACCAGCTTTAACAACTTGGTCGGCAGCTTCGTATGTTAAGGTACCCGATTTTGATACGATACCAATTCTACCTGGCTTAAATACAAAACCTGGCATAATTCCAACCTTAGCTTCACCTGGCGTAATTACGCCAGGGCAGTTTGGTCCAATTAAAACACAATCGCGCGATTTAATATACTCCTTAACCGAAATCATATCGCTCACCGGAATTCCTTCTGTGATACATATAATTACCTTAATACTGGCATCAGCAGCTTCCATAATGGCATCGGCAGCAAAAGCTGGCGGTACAAAAATGATAGAAACATTGGCACCTGTTGCATTAACTGCATCTATAACAGTGTTGAACACAGGCTTGTCTAAGTGAAATTGCCCGCCTTTTCCTGGCGTAACACCACCTACTAGCTGTGTACCATACTCAATCATTTGTTGTGCGTGGAAACTTCCTTCGCTACCGGTGAATCCTTGAACAATCACCTTAGAATTTTTATCTACTAATACTGACATATCTTCAATTTTGAGGTGGCAAATATGAACTATTTTTTTGAAAAGAATCTAATTTTTACCCATTATTTGTGATTCAATTGCATTCAAAAACAACTCTTTATTAATTGGCTTGGTTAAATAATCGTTCATACCTACCTCAAAACACTTCTTCTTCTCCTCCGAATCGTCGTGAGCAGTTACAGCTATTATGGGCACATATCGGTCTTTGCCAAATTCGCTTCTTGTTCTAATATGCATAGCAGCCTCAATTCCGCCCATTTCAGGCATTCGCAAATCCATCAAAATTAAATCGGGCGATTTTACCTTTAAACTGGCCAAAGCCTCTAAGCCATTGCTAACAATATTTACATTAAACCCTTCCCTTTCAAGAATTTTCTCAAAAACCAATTGATTAATTGGATTGTCTTCAACCACCAAAATATGGAATTTCTTTGGCTCAAAAATTCTATTCTTTAATTTTTTAGTCGTAAAATCTGCTGCCTTTTCGCTTAAATCTTCCAACTCAAGCTCTAAAATAAAACTGCTACCTACCCCCTTCTCAGAAATAACTTGCAAATGGCCTTTCATCAAATCGCATAAGTCTTTTACATTGCTAAGCCCAATTCCTAAGCCCGTTCCAAAATTATTTTTTGACTCATCTTTGCGAAACAACTTTTTGATTTCCTTTTCAGTAAACCCTTCGCCTTCATCAATTACAGAAAATTGAATGGTGCTATAGCGAATATTATCCTTCATGCGTGAAGCACTTTCTTTTACTTCAATTTTTACAACCCCCTTTTTACCATGCTTAGATGCATTGCTAAGCAAGTTCTGTAACATTATCATGATCTTTTGTTTGTCGCCACTCACCACTTGTGGCACACCAGGAAAGACCATTTGATTGAACAACAATCCGCTCGCTTGGCACTTGGTGCCATAAACTTTAAACAACTCTTCTAAAGATTGCAATAAATTAAAGGGCGAGGCAACTGGATTGGCCTCCTTGCGGTCTATCTGTAAAAAAGAAATAAGGTTGTTCAAGACAAACATCAAATCGTCGCTACTTTGCCTAATATAACTGAGGTTGTCCTTTAATTCGCTAAAAGTCTTGCTCTCAAAAGCCAACTGGCTCATTCCTACAATTCCATTTAAAGGAGTTCTAATTTCGTGGTTAAGCTGCTGTAAAATGCTCGACTTAGAAAGGTTGCTCATTTCGGCCAACTTATGCTTCTTGTTTATACTTAACAAGTAAACAATTAAACCTACTATCAATACTAAAAACAATAATACCACCGAAATTGCGAGTATGAGAATATTTCTGCGCTCAATTTCTAATTGCTGGTCACGAATCCTAAGCTGATTAATTTCATTCTCCTTCTGCAAGAGTTTAACCTTATTTTCTTTGCGCTCAATTTCATATTCAATGGCAGTTGAATTAATTTCTGAACGGTCGGCCTTGCTAATGGCCATTGCTTCATTATTCTTTTTTAAATTTAGAAAATAGTCCCTTTTCTTGTTGTCGTTCAATCGCTCATAAATGGATGCTGCAGCATCGTAAAGATCGGCACACTCGGCTAAATTTGGGTTTTGCTTTGCAACCTCAACACCAATATTAACAAAGGTAATGGCAGAGTCGAGCATGTCTAATTGCGTATAAGCGCGTGTTAAACTCGTCAAAACCAAAATTAAAGCGCGACTATCCTTGTTTTGATAATCGATGCTATATGATTCACTCAAAAAAGGCAATGCCTTTTTGGGTTGTTTGCGATGCAAATAAACCAAGCCAATATTATGCAAGGCAGAAGAAACATCATGTGAATTACTTCTCTTTCTAAAAACGTCAAGCGCATTTGTATAGTGATACAAAGCCTTCAATTGAAAACCACCCACCTGATAAATATTGGCCAAATTGTTTTCTATTTCTGCTACCACCAATTCGTCTTTATACCCCTTATACAACTCCAATGAATGTAAATAATATTCCTCTGCCCGCGCAAAATTATTCAAGTCCATATACAAACTGCCTATATTGTTATAGGTTCGGGCTGCCCGCACTTTATCGCCAATTTGCTCGCTAATTTTTACCGAAGCAATATAATATCGCATTGCCCTTGATAAATCACCATCATGGTAGGCCGAATTCCCTAAACTGTGATATGCATAAGACACCGCCATTGGATCTTTGCATTTTAAAGCCAGAGAAAGTCCAGTTAAAAAATGCTGCTTAGAGTCATTAAAATAGGAGCCATTCTTTGCCAAAATCCCCAAAGTAATCTCGGCCATTGCCTTACCTTTGCAATAATTCAATTTGTTTGAAATAGCCAAAGATTGCCGCGCGTAATTTCCCGCTTTGGCCGTGTCTATATTCCTTACACAAATAGCCAAACCATTTAATATATCTGCCCGCTGTAAGTCATTAGCAAAAGGCAACAAACTTTCTAGGCTATCCTTTTCTACATCGGGTTGCCCACTCACATTTGTATTTAGTGCTAGCAATATTGCTATCAGCACAAACCCCAACATGTTCCTTTTTAATTTCATACAAATTTTACATTCCGCAACTAAAATAAAGAAGTATGCGGCATTTGCATAATAAATTTTATTTGGCAGCCATTAATTCTTCCCAATATCCTAATGCTCTTCGGGTATGCGGAATAACAATGGTTCCGCCAACAATATTTGCTACAGCAAAAATTTCGAACATTTGGGGTGTTGTTACCCCAAAATCGGCACATTTCCCCAAATGATATTTGATACAATCGCCGCAACGCAAAACCATGCTGGCAACAAATCCCAGCATTTCTTTGGTTATAGACGGCAATGCTCCATCCTCATAAGTATTGGTGTCTAAATTGAATAATCTTTTTAAAACCAAGTTGTCTGAACCAAGAATTTTTTCGTTCATTTTTTCTCGGTATGCATTAAATTCTGCTACTTCTTTCTGGTTTTCCATATTTTTAAATTGACATTTTATAGTGTCAACTCTAAATTAGGATCCCAAAAATGCCTTTCGAAATCCTTAACTTGCTCATTTTCTATAATTAAACCTTCTTTTTCAAGGCATAATTGCATTTCATTCTCATTCGCAAAATGGTGCTTTCCGGTGAGTAATCCATTTCTATTCAATACCCTATGTGCAGGTACCCATTTTTCTTGTTGATGTGCGGCATTCATAGCATATCCTACCAGGCGAGCGCCGCGGGTTGAGCCTAAATACCTGGCAATTGCGCCATAGGAGGTAACCCTACCAAAGGGTATTAATCGAACCACTTCATAAACATCTCGAAAGAAATCTCTTTGCTCCATGTGCGTTGTGTTCAAACAGAACTTTTACGAATTGCAAATCAAATGTTATATTTGTAAAATGCAAGCAACAATTAACCCACAACACCTGCTTAAAAAGCAATTTGGGTTCGAAGAATTTCGGCCATTACAAGAAGACATTATAGCAGATTTACTGCAAAATAAAGATACACTGGTGCTTATGCCTACTGGTGGCGGAAAATCTATTTGCTTTCAATTACCTGCTTTGCTATTGCCGCATTTAACTTTGGTGGTTTCTCCTCTCATAGCCTTAATGAAAGACCAAGTGGAGGGCTTAAAAGCCAATGGGGTTGAAGCTGAATTTTTAAACAGCAGCATGGATGAATCGAATCAAATTGAGCTGGTTGAAAGCTTAAAATTGGGTCAGATAAAATTGCTTTACCTCTCTCCAGAAAAACTACTCTCCCTTATTCCACTGTTTAATGCACAAATAAAAATTTCGATGATTGCCATTGATGAGGCGCATTGTATTAGTCAGTGGGGACACGATTTTAGACCCGAGTATACCAAACTTAAACTGCTAAAAGATACTTGGCCCAATGTGCCCATTATTGCCTTAACAGCCACCGCAGATAAAATTACGCGCAGAGATATTATGAATCAATTGTGCTTGCAAAATCCAACAACGTATGTGGCAAGTTTCGATAGGCCCAATTTAAGTTTAAATGTGCGTTTTGGGCTCAAGAAAAAACAAAAACTCGAAGAGATTTCTTCCTTCATTCTAAAGCGCAAAAATGATTGTGGCATTATCTATTGCCTAAGCAGAAAATCGACCGAAGAAATGGTCTTCGATTTAAAATCCTATGGCATTAAATCGGCCTTTTACCATGCGGGAATGAGCGCGGAGAATAGAACGCGAATACAAGATGATTTTATTAGAGATAAGACAAAAATTATTTGTGCCACCATTGCATTTGGTATGGGCATTGACAAAAGCAATGTGCGTTTTGTTATACACAATAATTTGCCTAAAAACATGGAGGGTTATTACCAAGAAATTGGCAGAGCTGGCAGAGATGGTTTGGCAAGCGATACGGTTTTGTATTATAATATTGCAGATGTAATTATGTTGCGAAATTTCATTGAGGAAAGTGGTCAAAAAGAACTTAACCTCGAGAAATTAAATAGGATGCAACAATATGCCGAAACACCCATTTGCAGAAGAAAAATTCTCTTGGCCTATTTTGGCGAAACACTAGAAAAACCTTGCGGAAACTGCGATGTGTGTAGAGAACCCAGAAGCACATTCGATGGCACGCTATTGGCACAAAAAGCACTGTCTGCTATTATTCGCACCAACCAAAAAGTTGGGGTAAATGTGTTAATCGATATCCTAAGAGGATCGCATAGAAAAGAGATTATAGAAAACTTCTACGACCGCATTAAAACCTTTGGAGCGGGCAAGGAAACAACCTTTCGCGATTGGCAACAATACCTGTTGCAATTTCTAAATATTGGCCTTATCGAAATCGCTTACGATGAAAATTATGTTCTAAAAGTTACTCCTTTTGGGGAAGAGGTTCTATACGGTAAAAAGAAAATTGATTTGGTTCATATAGAAATCAAAAAACCGCTTGAACCTATTAAGAAAAAGACCTACCAAACAGAACAGCAGCTAGACACGCCTCAAGATTTATTCGATTATTTAAGGGGCATCAGAAGGCGCTTTTCTGAGAAGGAAAATGTTCCTGCCTATATTGTATTAAGTGATGCCACCCTACTAGAAATGGCCAATAAAAAACCAAGCACCTTGGAGGATTTGCTTAGCATAAACGGTTTTGGTGAATTTAAAATTCATAAATATGGAAACGCTTTTATCAAAGAAATAAAATCTTGGCGCAAGGCAAATGAGGCTAAAATACCTAAACAGGATACCTTTAAAGAAACCCTCAAACTATTAGAGGAGGGATTAAGCTTATACGAAATTTCGCAAAAAAGAAACCTCCACGAAAACACCATTTATTCGCACTTGGCGCAACTATACAAATTAAACTTAATAGACAATTTAGATGCGTATTTTAACAAAACAGAGCTTCAAAAAGTAAGAGAAGCCGTTAAGGTAACAGGCGAAAGAAAATTACTCAATCCCATTTTCACATATTTAAATGAGGAGGTTGCGCATGCAACCATTAGGCTGTGCTTGGCCTATCTCGACAAAGAAGAACTGGCAAATTGAGGCTAAAAATCTAAACTAAGAGAAAAGTAATAAAGTGGCTTCTTGGCAATCTCGCCATCTTGTATGCCCCAAGCTGTATCAAATCTCAAAAAGTACCCAAATAACTTGGTGCGCAATCCACCCCCAACACCAGCAACAATTGGGTCTCTTACATTAATTACCTTAGCCCTAATTGGACCATTTACATACTCCTTTTGGTTAAAGGTATTATCGTCGCTATACGGATTATTGCCTACCCAAGCCGATCCAATATCAAAAAATGGAACCACCTGAAAATTGTTTAAAAACTCACTCCGCAAAGACCTATTTAAAGCATACACAAAAACCGGCATTCTAATTTCGGTATTCATTAAGGCAAATGAATTTCCATTGCGAATATTTTGCTCAAATCCACGTAGGTTGCAAGCTAATGCTTGAAATACATAATTCTTATCGGTAGCTGTGGCAATGTCATTGTTGAACCGAGCAGGCAACCAATTTTCTACCCCTCCTAAATAATAAACTACTTTTGCCGGACCAAAACTGGTGTTGGCAGTAAACCTAGTAGCCCAAATTATTTGGCGATGCAACTTTTGATAATGTCTAAAATCAAATCCCAAAGTATTTAATTGAAGGTCTAAATTTTTTAGACTGCTGTAATGCTCATAAAAAACCTTGAACCGAGTTCCATTATAAAGATTCATGCCCTTAGGTACTGTGTTATCAAAAACATATTCCAATTTACCGCCAACCCAATGGGTTACTTTATCGGCAGAATCCATGGTAGCAATATTCGTTGTTTTTATAATGTCCCTGTCTTGCCTATAAAAAGTAGCAATCCTAAAACTACTTACTGGACTAAAAGGAATTTTCAAGATATACCGAAATTCATGTGATAAATTTTGATAGCTTATGATTTCCGAACTACCTCCGCCCCTACTCTGGCGATAAAATACAAACTTATGATCCAACTTTTTCTTAAGCGTTTCAAAACTGGCAAAATAGTCAAACCCAGAAAGGTCAAAAGCAAGCCTCACACCACCCGTAATTCTATAGTCTTCAAACAAATCCATCATGCCCAATTTAAACATGCCATTTAAACCCGGATTAAACATTTGTTGGGCAGCAGGAGAAATAGGCTGGTAATAGGTATTTAAAATGCTGTTGTCTATTTGTGTTACAACCTTATCTGTAAAAAAAGTAACATCATAAAACCTTGGAGCATTTACCTTTATTCTTTTTTGCAAAGAACCTCCATCCAGATTTTTATTTACAATTACATATTCTGGTCGCTTATAAGTTGGTGTAGTAAATTCACTTATAAAGAAGTAAGCATTGGTATCCATTTTCATCCTTACCTCCTGCGGAATTTGCTGCTCCAAAGCATTGTTGACAGGCAAATTTCTGTATTCTTTTGCGCCCGCCTCAAAAGGCTTATTCGCAAATCCAGAACGCAAACGATACATGTTAGGATAGGTTTCAACTTGATCAGATTCTGCCACCACATCCTTCACTATCGCACTGTATTTTATATAATATCTGCCACCGTCTAACACCAAATCAAACACCTGTTTGCCCTGAACCGATATATCGTGCGCAATAATATTCTTCTTGTAATTTGTGAGCGGATAAGTATAAACGATGTCTTTGTTGTGCACAATGGTATCAATGCGCTCAACCTTTTCGTCTAAAGAAATTTCTTTGCCTAGGTAAATGAATTTTTTGCCAGACCAAGTAGGCGCTTCTCCATACACCAACGTGTCTGCAACGCGTTCTAAGCTATCGTAATACTTAACTTGCAACTCTGTATAATCATACACCTCCTCAACCCTTACTGCATACCTGTTGCGCACACCATTATATTCTGTGAGGTAGGCAAAATAATCCTTGTTATAATCAATAGGCTGTGTTTCATTAATATTGGGTGTATGGGTTAATCGCTTAAGTTTTCTGCTGTTGGTTTCTAAATCGTATTGAAAAATATCGAAGTTGTTATCCTCTTCTAAACTTGTTTTTATGCCAACCCCCAATGAATCGTTATACCGGTTAGAACTAAACAATATTTTTCCAGAATAATCAACAAATCGCGGATATAAATCATCGTAAAAATCTGCCGTTATTTGCCGCTCTTTTCTGGTAGGAATATCATACGTGTAAATATCACTTTGCCCTTTTCTAATGGCAGAAAGCACGATGGTTCTACCATTATCGCTAAAATCAATTCCAGTAATTTTATCAAACTTATTAAACTTAATAGTCTCCTCCTTTTTATTAACCAGATCAACAATACGCAAATAAATTTGAGCCTTTTTCTCATACACATAAGCCAATTTATCTCCACCTGCTTGCCACGCCAACAAAGGAAAACTCTGATCAATAATTAATTGATGATACCTTAATCCACCTTTAAACAACCTTCTCGTTTTACCTGTTTTTAAATCCATTAACCATACACGGTACTTGCCATCGTGGTTAGAAGTAAATGCCAGATAATTCCCTTTAGGACTTGCTTTCATTTGCGATTGTATATAAGGGGCAATGCGCTTTTTAACCTTGTATTCTCCACTCGGAAAATCCTGAAGTAAACTAGCCTCCTTGGCATATAAATTTTTATAATATGCTAAATAATCCTTTTGAACCTCGGCAAATTCTAAATTGGTAACGTAGTAAAAAGCACTCTCATAATTACGCGTTAACTTGGTTATATAAACCATATTAGCAATTACCTCCAACTCATATTTTTCAACCAAATATTTCCACAAAGAATGTCCGGCAAAAATGGCATCTTTCTGACTTAATCTATTAAACCTAAATCTTTTTTTAGAACTAAGGGCATCCTTCATTTTATTGTCCATATCTACATCCCAACTTCTTGAGATATAAGATGTTAAGCCCTGCAAAAACCACTGTGGTAAATTTAACAAAGCAGCGTTTTGCACCCTTTCCTGAACCGAACCGCCGAATAATAACTCATTTAATAAAACAAGCGCCAAGCCCTCTTTTAATTGCCTTTCAAGATCAGCATGATCACCATTAAAATAGACCATTACACGGTTGTTTACCACATTGGTATAGCCACCAGTATTGAGTGTCATTTCTTCCAACCCAAAATTACTTTGCTTATAATCGCCCAAAGTATTGTAACAAACAATTTCTATTCTACCTCCTAAACGGTGATCGAGAATCTTTTCAATACCAGGCATCGCATTCTCGGCATAACGCACACAAAAATTCGCAAGCTCTCTACCGCCAGTATAATAAAAAGCATCATAATTTTCACTCCTTAAAAAGCTCCATTCAAAACGCCCATACTGAACCCTATTCTGCCCAAAAGGTGTGTTGATGCCCTGCGCAAAAACACCCGACCCCATTGGGAGTTGGATTAAACCGAAAAAAATGAAAATCCAATTTTTGATACTCATGCGAAAAAATCAACCAAATTTGCATTAAAAATGCCAAACACTGAAACTAATATCGTAAAAAACAACGGCAATTACTAAAAAAAGACAGTTTGGCCGATAAATAGTTTCAAAAAACTTTCATAAAGCAGTAGATTTCATCAAATTTGCAGGATGCTACAAATTCAACGTTTCGTTTTTAACGAGTTTCAAGAAAATACTTATATAATTTGGGATGAAAGTTTGCAATGTGCCATTGTTGACCCAGGTTGCTCTAATGCCGATGAACGAAATAGACTCAAAAGTTTTATAGAAGATAATAATTTAACGCCTACACTTTTGCTTAATACCCATTGTCATATCGACCATATTTTGGGAAATGAGTTTGTGGCAAATACCTACAATTTACCCCTGCATTTGCACCAAGAAGAACTTACTACTTACAAGGAAACTGACCGTTGGGCTGCCATGTTTGGCCTGCCTAAATTTGAGGTTCCACAAAACCTTGTGTTTATAAATGTAGATACAAAATTGAATTTTGGCAACACCCATTTGGAGGTGCTTTTTACCCCTGGTCATTCCATTGCATCACTTAGCTTTTTCGATTCCAACAGTTTAAACTTGCTTTCTGGCGATGTGCTTTTTAAAGAAAGTATTGGCCGAACCGACCTCCCAGGCGGTAATTTTGAGACGCTAGCCAAAAGTATAAAAGAGGTTTTATATACCTTACCCAATGAAACAAAAGTTTTTTCTGGTCATGGTCCAACCACAAGCATCGGCCACGAAAAAGCACATAACCCTTATGTTTCTCTTACAGCCAATTCATAATAATAAAACAAATGAAATTACTTAAATATACGGGCATAGCCCTTGCATCTCTATTTTTGATTCTCTTAATTGTTTCCATTTTTTTACCCTCAGAAAAAACAATTGAACGAAGCATTCACATTAATGCCAAACCAGCCCGAATTTTTCCGCTCATCAACGAATTTAAACAATGGAACAAATGGAGTCCGTGGCATCAGAAAGACACCAATACACAATACACCTATAACAATGTAGAGTCTGGCAAAGGCGCTACGCTTACCTATAAAAGTGCACATTCAGAAGTGGGCCATGGTGTGTTAACCATCCACAATTCTAGCCTAGATTCTTTGGTTGAATTAACGCTTGAAATGGATAACGCAGGCAAAGCTACCAGAACCTTTTTGCTGCAAGAAACAGACTCTGGCACTAACCTAACTTGGAGGTTCTATAAAACCACAAAAGATATGCCTATTTATGTGGTGCCTTTTACCAAATTAATATTGCCATTTATAGAGAATTTTGTTGGTCCAGATTACGAAAGTGGCTTGGCAAATTTAAAACGATATATGGAAGCCAATCCTGTTATATCAATAGGAGATTTTGATGCAGAAATTAGAGACTTTTCCGGATTAAATTATGTTGGCATACGCAGTAAAATAAAAGGCGAAAATATAAGTGCTACCTTAGAAATATTTTACGCAAATTTATTAGAAGAACTAAAGAAGAAAAATATCAAAACAAGCGGCAATCCTTTTACCATAAATTACTTTGCCCGTGGCGACACCTTCGATATCATGGCTGCCATTCCTTGTGATGAACCAAATAGTTATAATCCACCCATCGTATCTGGAAATTTACCTGCCAATAAATGGTTGGTTATAAAATATCTTGGTGCTTATAATCAAATTGGCACCTTATATAGCAAGGGTTTTGAGTATTTGGCGCATCAAAATTATAAGCCAGTTGGGGCGCCAATGGAGTTCTATTTTACCGATCCAAAAACCGAATTGGATTCAAACAAATGGTATACAGAATTGGTGTTTCCTTTTATGGAATAATACCAATTGTAATTATTAAATAGCCCAAAGCTATTTGATAATTCTACTAGGGTAAATGCTCATATAACAAAATAATGGTACATTGAGATATTTGTCTAAATTGAACTATATATTTTTATAATAGGTATAACCATTTAAAAGCCAATTATAATTAAGTCTACATTATACCATTTATAAAAAAATTAGCACCAATAAGTGCATTATGGTTAGTACTATTTAAATCTCAACTTCACCCATTACAAAATGATTAAATAGCTTCGATGTTTTAAATGATTTTAAGACAATATAAGTTGCGCAGCAGCCCAATTATTCTTGACAACTTTATGGTGTAATTTAAACCCAAATTTTGCAGCCATATCCAATAAATCTTGCAAATCAGATTCATAAAATCCCGATATAAACAAGGTGCCATTTGATGCTAATAAAGCTTGTAAATTTTCAAAACTACTTAACAAAATATTCTTGTTAATATTGGCCAGTATATAGTCAAATTTTTGGGGCGCAATAGCCTGCAAATCTCCGTGTATAAATTCAATAATGGGCGATTGGTTCAGGGCAATATTCTCTAAAATGTTTTCTGAGGCCCAGGAGTCAATATCGTTGGCAAGCAATTTAGTTGCACCCAGTTTAGCCGCCAATATAGCCAATATCCCTGTTCCGCTGCCATAATCAAAGATAGATTTCCCCTTCATATTGGTTTTGAGCATCAACTCCATAATGGTAAAAGTAGTTTCATGATGCCCCGTTCCAAAAGAGGTCTTGGGTTGAATAATTAATTCGAGTTCCACACCAGGGTCTGCAGGGTGAAAGGGCGCCCTAATCCGCAATTTATTTCCAATGGAAACCGGTTCAAAACTTTCCTCCCATTTTTGATTCCAGTTTTGTTGAGGCACCACACGTATAGATAAGTTTTGTGGCGCAATTTCGTACCGAACCAATAAATCTAATAGCAAAGGTTCGTTAAATTCGTTTTCTGGTAAATACGCCTCAAAACCCGCATCACTTTCAATAAAACCTTCAAAACCTAATTCGCCCATTTCGGCTATTAAAATTTCGGCTATGGCAGCTTCGCAACTAAGTTCGCATAAAATATAGTTTTGCATTGATATTTAATTATTTAAATTGGCTCAAAATTACTTGAATTCTTGCGCACAATATTAGTCATTCTTATCTCCATTTTCTGCCTACTTGATGAACTCTATGGGCAGAATTTTCGTTTTGAAAGATTAAACGAACAGAACGGCTTGCCCCAAGCAAATGTAAAAGCACTAAGCCAAGGCCCGCAAGGATACTTATGGATAGGCACCGATAATGGTATTTTAAGGTACGATGGGAATGAATTCGAAAGAATTCTTTCTGAAAAGGGAATTCCTTTGGAAGCATCCATTATAAGCATCCATAACAACGAAAATTCTATTGGAGCAATTTCTGAAACGAACCTGTACTTGTTTAGATCGAATGGCTTCAATACAACAGAATTAGTTTTCCCGAAAAACTCCATCATTAAGCCAACAAAAATTATGCTATTTAATACGGGTTTACTCATTGCAGCAGAAAATGGTTTATGGCGTTATTCCTTGCAAATAAGCAATTCAAAAACCTCCACAAAGGAAGTCCAGTTACGGATATAGCAATGGTAAAGAGCGGCAAGATAATTTACAGCAAGGTAGAAGGAATGTATGCGTATTACCCTTTTAACGAAGCCATTGTTCCACTTAATTACCAACCCATTTCATACATAAAACACATAAATTATGATGGCATAAACGAGTTGTCTTGGATTGAAGCCGACAACTATTTTCATGCTGCCACTTTAACTGGGAACGATTTAAAAGTGACAAACAACATTGCTTTAAGTAGCATTGAAGGAAGCTCTTGTTTTAGCAAATACAGAGGAAATTACTTATTAGGTACCCCAAATGGCCTACTTTCTTTTGATAGCAGCGGATTTCAGAAAATAATTCAACAAATGGAAGGCGATTTTCAATCCCTATCAAACAACCACATCAATTGTGAATTGATAGATAAAACAGGCAATTTATGGGTAGGTACCCGAATTGGCGGACTTAATTTATACAATCCAAATCGACATAAATTTGAGTTGTTATCACCCATTTTAAATGCCAATTTCTCAAAGGTGAAAGAAATATTGAGCTTGGCTGAAACCGAAAAAGGTCAAATTATATTTCAAAGTGCGCTGAAGGGACTTGGCATTTTTGATCCAAAAGAAAAGAGGATAATTAAATGGGTTCAAACCGAAATAATTGGAAATTGCATTGTGCAAGAAGGCAATGAAAACTCATATCTTATAGGCACGCCAGAGGGCTTGTATAGCTATAATTTAGGAACTGATAAGTTAAGCTTTATTAGCACTCAGAACAAGATAAAAAACTTTGAAAGTGATATTAAGTCTATTGTTTCAATGGGCAATCACCAATATTGGCTTGCTGGAAACGATGGCCTATTTTTATTCGATTTAAAGACCAAACAAACCATCAGTTTTTACGGAATTGGCAACTCTAATATAGGTTCAGAAGATATAAGAAGCATTCAACTGATTTCTCTTAGCGAGCTCTATGTTAGTACAAAAATGGGCTTATATTTATTTAATTTTGAATCTCAAGTTTTTAAACTCGCAAAGCTTTCGAGTAAGATTAAGGAGCCAATGATAACAATTGTGATGCAAGACAATCTGGGAAATAGTTGGGTTGGCACGGCAGGTGAGGGCATTTATATAATAGATAAACAGGGAAAAGTAACCAATATTTCAAAAGAAAATGGATTGGCCAATAATTCCATTTACGCACTTAACATGGATAAGGATAAAACCCAATGCTGGGCAAGTTCGAACCAAGGTTTAAGTTCAATCGATATCCAAACCAAAAAGGTAACCAATTACCACCTCAACGACGGCATTCAAGGTAGTGAATTTATGGAGGGTGCAACCTTGTTGACAAGAAGCGGCTATTTATATTTTGGTGGCATTGCAGGTATAAACTATTTTAATCCCAAAACTCTATTATCAGACACCAGTGATTGCAAAATAGTGATCAAGAGAATTTCAACTTTTAACAATATTTTGCCTGCCGAGAGCTATTACAAAATACCCATTTCTCAAAACTATATCTCCATTGATTATACTGCTTTAGACTTTAACCTCAATGCAGAACACAACTACTTTTATACGATGGAGGGATTACAAAATGGCTGGACAGATGCTGGAAACAGAAGGTTTGCCAGTTTTGGTCAATTGCCACAAGGCGAATATGTGTTTAAGGTAAAAGTGAAGAATCCTGATGGAAAGATATGTAAAAAAATTGCAAGTTTGGCATTTACCATACAGCCGCCCTACTATCAAACAATTTGGTTCAAAACGCTCACCATTTTATTGATTGCTTGTTTGGGAGCATTTCTAATTTATAACAGAACAAAAAAGGCAATTTATGAGGAGCAGGAATCGAATAGGCAAAGTAAAATGATTGCCGAATTGGAATTAAAAGCCTTAAGAGCTCAAATGAATCCGCACTTTATTTTCAATTCGCTCAATTCAATTCAAGATTTTGTTTTGAACAATGAAGGGCAGCTCGCAGCAAAATACCTAAGTAAATTTGCCAAACTCATGCGCATGATTTTGGATATTTCGGAACAGACCTTTGTTAATATTCATGCCAAGATTGCTTTTCTAAAATTATACATTGAATTGGAATCTCTAAGGTTAAACAATACCCTAGAGGTATCATTCGAGATTGACCCAGAAATTGATTTGGAAGCGCTAATCCCTACATTATTAATTCAACCCCATATTGAAAATGCTATTTGGCACGGATTACAATATAAGGAAACAGACAAAAGACTTTATATTCAATTCACCAAAATTAATGACAATTTTTTGGAGGTAATTGTGAGGGATAACGGCATTGGCAGGGCTGCGGCCATTTCTATCAAAAACAACAAAACTATCCTCCACAATTCAAGAGGAAGCAAGAATAGTGAGGATAGAGTACAAACCTTAAATAAATTATTCGGATCGAAAACTAAAATTGAAATCATTGACTTATTTAATGAAAAAAATATAGCTTGCGGCACCAAGGTAATTATACAAATCCCAATGATACATGGATAGAAAGCCGTTAAAAACAATTATTGTTGAGGATGAGTTGCGTGGCCGCAATGCACTAAAAGCCATGCTTTTACAGATAAACGGTGTTAAGCTTGTTGCCGAAGCTGCCAATGTTGATGAAGCCATAAAATATATTATGGACTTGTGTCCAGATTTGGTGCTTCTCGATATTGAAATGCCTTTTAAGAATGGTTTTGACTTGCTTGCTGCATTACCAGATCGAACTTTTGATGTAATTTTTACGACTGCGTACGATAGTTATGCCATAAAAGCAATAAAATTTAGTGCAATAGATTATTTATTAAAACCAATTGACCCAGAGGAACTTATTGTTGCTATAGAAAAAACCGCAGAAAAAAGAAAAATTGCGCAACATCAACCACGATTGCAAATAAATAATTTATTAGAAAATTTAAGAACTGTAAATAAACAAAACTTTAAATTATCTTTGCCTACATCCGAAGGTGCTTTGTTTATTCCAATTGATGAGATAATTCGTTGCGAAAGCGATACAAATTATACGAGATTTTTCATCACCTCAGAAGCTAGGCCGTTATTGGTATCAAAAACACTAAAGGATTACGAAGAATTGCTTACTGATTATGGGTTTTGTAGGGTTCATCATTCAAATATGATAAATCTAAAATTCATAAAAAAGTATATTAAAGGAGAAGGAGGAGTTGTAGTGATGATTGATGGAGCTGAGGTTGAAGTATCTCGAAGAAAAAGGGAGGTATTTCAAAAATCGCTCGAAAAATATGCCAGTATTATCTAAAAGTATACCACATATTCAATCAAAGCTACCAGTTATTGGTTTTGTAGGTTAGGGAATAAATTTTTTGCCATCTTTGCATTGCATATGAAAGCAAAAAGAATCGCCCTATTTTCATTTATTATGATTACCATCGTTTTAGTAGCAATACAATGGTGGATTTAGAATAAAGGATGCCCTGCTCTAGCCTATCAACCCTCCACCCAAAGAGCTTGCTATAGGTTCCCTATAGCTTGAGTAAAGGTTGGACCGGGGCCGCGTAAGCGGCCTTTGGTTCTTTTACCCAGCCAACAAGATCAATTATTTGTCGCCATAAAGCTCAATCCTCTGAGCCTTAACTCTTTCGTCAGACAAATATTCATCATAACTTAAGCGTTTGTCTATAATGCCATTTGGCGTGATTTCAATTATTCGGTTGGCAATACTTTGAATAAAGGTATGGTCATGAGAAGTAAAAATAGCATTGTGCTTCCAGTCAACCAAGGCATTGTTAAATGCTGTAATAGATTCCAAATCCAAGTGATTGGTTGGTTCATCCATAATAAGGCAATTAGCATTAGTTAACATCATCCTCGAAATCATGCAACGCACCTTCTCGCCTCCAGATAAAACATTTGACATCTTAAACACTTCCTCCCCACTAAAAAGCATTTTCCCCAAAAACCCACGAATATAGGTTTCGTCCTTTTCATTGGAGAATTGCCTTAACCAGTCTATCAAATTGTTATCGCCAGAAAAATATTTTGAATTTTCATTTGGCAAATAAGAAGTAGTAATGGTCTGGCCCCAAAGTAACTCGCCCTCATCCTGCTTTTCGTTGCCCGAAAGAATTTCAAAAAAAGCTGAAATAGCCAATTGATTTCTCGACAAAATTGCAACTTTATCTCCTTTATCTAAAGCAAAAGAAATGTTCTTGAACAAGTATTGGTTATCTGCATTCTTCTTAGCAACGTCTTCCATCCTAAGAATTTGATCACCACACTCTCTATCTGGCCTGAAAATAATTCCAGGATATTTTCTGGTGGATGCCTTAATATCATCTACAACCAATTTTTCTAATAACTTCTTTCTACTGGTAGCCTGACGAGATTTGGAGGCATTTGCACTAAATCGTTCAATAAATTCTTGCAGCTCTTTGCGCTTATCCTCCACCTTTTTGTTTTGATCGCCACGCTGACGAAGCGCCAATTGGCTGATCTCATACCAAAAAGTATAGTTACCCGTATAAAGTTGAATTTTACTAAAATCAATATCTGCAATGTGGGTACAAACCGCATCCAAAAAGTGCCTATCATGCGAAACTACAATCACTGTGTTTTGAAAATCAGCTAGGAAATTCTCTAACCAATTAATCGTTTCCACATCTAAATCATTGGTTGGTTCATCCAGAAGCAACACATCTGGATTGCCAAATAATGCCTGAGCCAATAATACCCTTACCTTTTCCTTGCCATTCAATTCCTTAATAAGCATTTGGTGCTGGTGTTCTTTTATACCCAAATCACTTAATAGATTTGCGGCATCGCTATCAGCATTCCATCCCTCCATATCGGCAAAAACGCCTTCTAATTCTGCTGCCTTATGTCCATCATCATCATTAAAATCGGGTTTTAAATAGATGGCATCCTTTTCTTGCATGATATCCCATAATTTACGGTTACCCATAATAACAGTTTGCAAAACAGGCAATTCGTCGAACTCAAAGTGATTTTGCTTCAATACACTCATTCGCTCGCCAGGAGCCATGGATATTGACCCTGTGCTTGGGTCTATCTCTCCAGATAAAATTTTAAGGAAGGTTGTTTTGCCTGCGCCATTGGCACCAATAACGCCGTAACAATTACCAGGAGAAAATTTAACATTTACTTCTTCAAATAAAACACGTTTGCCATAACGCAAACTCAAATTAGCAACTGATATCATGGATAAATATAAAAGGGCTGCGAAGGTAAGCCAAAAAGACGATTGAAAGCATAAAAAAACGGGGTCGGTTACCCGAACCCCGCTTTAGCCTATGAAACAAATTGCACTCTACCCCTAGATGCAATTACCTTTATAACATTGAAACTAGTAACCAAGTATCTCAACGTCAAATATTTTTAATTACTCTCAAGAACTGTAAAAAAACGGGGCTGGTTACCCAGACCCCGCTTTAGCCTATGAAACAAATTGCACTCTACCCCTAGATGCAATTACCGTAAATGCTCATGAACGAATCCATTATCGCATTGTTAATTTCTTGGGTGCAAGATAGAACAATATATTCATTTCTGAAAAGAAAATTTTATCATTTTTCTGTAAAAAAAAGAAACAGCCTGATATATACACTTTTTCATAAATTATTTATTCCTCTATGGCATGCTTTTTAACCAAAGGAATGCCAAACTTCTTTTTTAAATTATTGGCCAATAACAACATTACTGGAACCATTATTAAGGTTAGGAAAGTCGCAAAACTTAATCCAAAAATCATCGTCCAACTTAACGGCCCCCAGAAGGCTACATTGTCGCCTCCAAAATGAATATGCGGATTTAAGTGCCTAAACAAGGAAACAAAATCAAGGTTCAATCCAACTGCCAATGGAATTAATCCTAGAATAGTTGCGAAAGCCGTTAAAATTACCGGCGTCATCCTTGTTTTACCCGCTTCAATAATTGCTTCCTTCATTTCTACCCCTTGTTCCATAAGGAGCTCGGTGAATTCTACCAATAAGATTCCATTTCTTACCACAATTCCAGCTAAGGCAATTACCCCTACACCTGTCATTACAATAGATATGCTCATGTTAAAAATAACTAAACCTAACAACACCCCCGTGATACTAAAGAATATCTCGGAAATAATGATCAAAGGTTTAGAAATTGAGTTAAATTGGGTTACAAGGATTAAGAAAATTAAGCCAAATGAAACAAGCATTGCACCTCCTAAAAATGCCCCTGTTTCCTTTTGTTTTTCTTGCTCACCAGTCATAGAAACCATTAAATCTTGAGGCAAAGGGTATCTTTTTACCGCCTTCATAATTTTTGCATTTATTTCATTTGCGTTATACCCACTTAATACATTTGAGGTAAGGGTAACTAAACGCTTTTGATTTTTTCTTTTAATGCCTCCAAAAGTATTACCATAACTAACTTTGGCAACAGATGCCAAAGGAATCTGTCTAATTTGCCCCCCCATATTCATGTCACGGTAGGTAATTTTCAAATTCATCAGTGCATTAATATTGTTTCTTTGGTCAAATTTGTAACGCAATTGAATCGGATAATCGTCGTTTGCATCCTTAAATTTTGAAACCTCAGTTCCAAAAATAGCATCGCGTAATTCCTTTCCAATTATGGCGGTAGAGATTCCTTCCCTGTTGGCACGTTCGCGGTCTATTTCAACAATAATCTCTGGCTTATTTGATTGTAAATCTGACTTGAGTTCTTCAATTCCTGGAATGGCCAATGAATCCAAATAACGCTTTAGGTCTCTAGAAATGGCTGTTAATTGCTCAAATTCATCGCCTGTAATTTCAATGTTAATTGGTTTACCTGTTGGAGGTCCACCTTGTTCTTGCTCTACTGTAACTTCCGCACCTGGAATACCCTTTACAACGTTCCTAATTTCATCCAAATATACAACCGTAGATGCACCATCTCTTTTGCCAAAGGGCACAAACGCAACGGTAACTTTACCTAAATGTGGACTCACACTAAAATCGAAACTAGAAGGATTATTGGCACCTACCGCCACATTAGAAATAATAGATTCAACAATTGGATTGGAATCACCAACCACCTCATAAATTCTATCCTCAATTAAGTGGGTAATTGAATCGGTATAAACCTGGTCTGTCCCAATTGGAAGCGAAATATAGGCATAAACGAAGTTTGGATCACTCTGAGGAAAGAACTCCACTTTTGGACTTTTTATTTCAACCAAAACAAAGGATAAAATTAACATAGAAATAGTTCCTACCAAAGCCCAAATTGGCCTAGTTCCCTGTAAAATCCAAATCAACAGTTTTTTATATCGTTCCTGAAAAGTGGGCCAAGTAACATCTTGGAACTTCTGTATTACCCCATGAAGAACGAATCTGTCTAAACAGTACAAACCATATAGTGTAAGCATTAAGTTTCCGAATCCCCAATTTTGGAATATATAAGATAATAAAACTACCACACCAAAAACAATGGAAGTAATTTTAAATCCTTTGGTTATGCTTCTTCTCTTTTCTCCCAAATGATGCGGCTTCATAAAATCAACAGCAAAAACAGGATTAATAATATACGCAACCAATAAAGAAGCTAAGAGCGTAATAATTAAAGTAATTGGCAGGTAAAACATAAACTTACCAATGGTACCTTGCCAAAATGCAAGTGGAATAAACGGCGCCAAGGTGGTTAATGTTCCAGATAATACTGGCATAAAAACCTCTCCTGCCGCAGTTTTAGCTGCCTTCACAATGGGCACCTTTCCATGGTCAAAAATCCTATGCGTGTTTTCAATTACCACAATGGCATCATCCACCACAATTCCTAAGGCCAACAAGAAAGAGAACAACACAATCATGTTTAAGGTAAAACCTACCACTGGCATGATTAAAAATGCAATAAACATTGAGAGCGGTACAGACATTGCCACAAAAATGGCATTGGTAGTACCCATAAAAAACATAAGAATTATAGTTACCAAAATAAAGCCAATGATAATGGTATTGATTAAGTCGTCTAAGGTTACCTTAGTCTTTTCAGATTGATCTCCTGTAATGGTTACTTTTAATCCCTTTGGCAAGGAATTTTCCTTCATCTCCGTGGTAATTTCCTTGATTTTTTCAGAGGCATCAATCAAATTTTGCCCGCTCTTCTTAATTACATTTAGGGTAACCACATTTTTGTGATCTAAACGAGCATAACTTTCTTTCTCCTTAAAGCCATCATTAATGGTGGCAATATCCTTTAAATAAACAGTAGCTCCACTTCCAGAACGGATAATGATATCGCCAATTTTATTGGCATCGGTGTACTGACCAACCACATTAACGGATCTTTTTAGTCCGTCCATTTTTATTTGGCCACCAGAGATGGTCATGTTTTCATATTTAACCGCACTCTCAATATCACGCATGGTAATATCTGCAATCTGCATTTTATACATGTCAACATCTATTTGAATCTCGCGATCCAAAGCACCCACTATATCACAACGCGTAATTTCCTTTAAGCCCTCAATTCTATCTTTTAAGTTATCTGCGTAATCTTTCAGCTTATCCAATGGAAAGTCGCCAGAAAGGTGCACATTCATGATTGGAATTTGAGACACGTCGATGTCTATTACCTCTGGCTCACGCGTTAAATCTGTTGGTAAATCTTTGCGCGCTTTATCTACTGCATCCTTTACTCTTTGCTTAGCAACTGGCACATCAACGTCTGTATTAAATTCAATGTTTATCATTGAAAAATCTTGCAACGAGGTACTATTCACTTGCTTCACCCCATTGATAGATTTTACTTGCTTTTCAATGTGCTTTGAAACCAAGTTTTCCATGTCTTTTGGTGCAGTACCCGCATAAATCGTATTTACCAAAATTTGAGGGAATACCACCTCAGGAAATTGTTCCTTAGGTAGACTATTATAACTCATCAACCCCGCAAGGGTTATAATGATGGTCATAATATACACGCTGGTCTTATTTTCTATCGCCCAGCTCGATGGTTTAAATTCTTTAAATTTTTCAATCATTTTTATGTTGATTATGCATTTTTAAACCAAATTAGAATTTAATCAGCTCGTTATCGTTCAAATCCTGAAAACCTGTTGTGATTAACAAATCACCCACAGCCAAACCAGATAAAACCTCAATTTTTCCCTGATAAACTTTTCCAACTTTAACTTCCTTTTTAACGGCCACTTGCTTGCCATTTACTATTTGACCAACTACCACGTAAGAAGAATTTTCTGTTTTTTGAACGGTATTAATTGGAACAACTAGGGTTCCTTTCGATTGATAATCCTTCACCCTAAAAATACAAATCATATTTGGAATAAAGTTTTTATCGCTTGGCAAAGTAGCTTCTATAGTAAATGTACGGTTCATCTGACTAATCACACGCGAAGTAAAACTCACTGTTGAAATCACCTCCTGGTTTTCTAAATCTGGGAACATTAATTTTACCATGTTACCTTCTTTAATTTGACTCGCATAAGTTTCAGAAACATCTGCTTTAGCCTTCAATACGCCATTATTAACAACCCTAAAACAAGGAATGCCAGGTGCTACATTTTGACCAATCTTTAAAAACACCTCATCTACCGTTCCATTTATAGGCGATTTAATTTTATACATGTCAAAATTCTCGTTCAACGTCGCCAATTTTTGCTCCAAAGATTCTTTGTTATTCTTGGCACTCAAATATTGAATTTCTGTACCCACTTGCTTTTCCCATAAGGCCTTTTGCTTTTTAAAAATATCGGCGGCAAAATTTAAACTAACCTTTAAATCTTCAATTTGACGCGAAACAATTTCGCCATCTAACTCGGCCAAAACCTGACCTTTTTTAACGTTGGATCCAGAGCCAACTAAAACACGTGTAACTGGTGCCATCGCCCTTGCGCTAATCGTAGTATTTTGATCGCCTTCAACCCTTCCCTGAACATCAATATAATGATCAAAAGTCTCCTCTCCAAGCTTGGTTACTGCCACATATTTTACTTTTTCGGAACCCGTATTCACCGAATCTCCCAATGCTACAATCTCCTCCTCAACGGTCTTAATTTGTGAGGCAATTTCTGCCTGCTGCGTTTTCAACTTGTCTAATTGGGTCTTTTTACCCTCCAAAGAATTTGATCCACCACATGAAATCAAAATTCCTATTCCAAGGATAAAAGAAAGTCTGTTTATGATTCTTTTCATTTGCTTTTATATATAATAATTTTTTTATCTATTAATTAATTAAACCCAAAGATTTTCTAAGTTCCATTTCTGCCACAAAATACTCATAAACCGTAGTTAAAAAATTGGTTCTGGCATTCTCTAAATCTGTTTGAGCGGTTGTTAATTCTAGGCTTGAACCAACACCATTTTTGTATTTTAAATCCATACGCTCATATATTTCCTGAGCCAATTTTAAATTCCCTCTTTGAATTTCTATTTGCTGACTGCTTCTCAAGTAACTTGATTTAGACTGGAAAACTTGCTGATCAATTACATTCTCAAAGTTCTTAATGTCGTTCTCCGTTTTGGTAATTCCGATGCGGGCTTGCTGCGTTTGTGCGTGTTTCTTTAAACCATCAAAAATAGGCAAGCTCATACTTAATCCAACACTTGTGCCTGGATAGAACTTGTCGTATAAACTACCCAAATTATCACCAAATGCATTTCTCTGAATATTGCCAAAAAGGAACAATGATGGCAAATAGCCCACTGCATATCTTCTTTTATCCAACTCGCTTAGCGACAATTGTTGCTTCAACATTTTATACTCAATACGGGTACTGTAATTTGCCTTTTCTTCAATGGCCATTGTTTTAGATGTTTGGTATAAATCTTCTAATCCATCTGTAAGCATAATGCTATCGGAAACAGGCATGCCCATTTGTAATTTTAACACCATTGCTGCAATCCGTCTTTGGTCGTGAATTTTATCCTTTTGTAAACTTAAGTTCGACAGTTGAAGCGTTAACCTATCTACATCTACCTTTTCAGAAAACCCGTTTTTATAAAACTGCTCCAAATCAGATTTTGTTTTATTTAAACTCTCAATGTTCTTACCCATCATTTCTTCATTGGCATCTAACAATAAACACAAGTAATATGCTTTTGAGACATTTACTTCTGTTTCAATTTTAGTTCTCGAAAAATTCAATTGAGATAGGTTTACAAATTCTTTTGAAGCCTTTAAGCCCAAGAAAAATGTTCCATCAAATAACAATTGATTGGCAGATAGGGTAAAGCCACTCGTAAAAGGACGAGAGAAAGCTAATTCCAAATTATCTGGACCTCCCATAACCGATTGCAAAAAATTTGGTACAACCTGAACCGGAATCTTTATATTGTTAATTAAGTTACCAGTTGCATTTACCTGCGGCAAACCCATTGCCATAATTTCGTTTACTTTTTTCTGACTAGATAGCACATCCAATTTGTTATTCTGGAGCGTATAGTTAGATTTCTTGGCAAAATCAACAGCTTCCTTTAAACTAAATTTCTGAAATTGATTTTCTTGCGCTCCAACAAAATCTGCTAATAAAAGCAAAAAAATGAGTGCAATTCCTGATTTGGTTTTCATGTAATGTTGTGGTGTTAAATTAAATTTTGATAGATCTTGCTAGAATGTAAATAGGCAAATCCCTTTTCTGTGCAAATTGAACGCAAATGATACTTCATCATCTCGTTGTGCACTGTTTTAAAATCGTGCGCCAAACTACCGTGGTTATCTGGGTTTAGCATAAAATCTACTAAGTGAATATAAAATCGGGCAATTAAACTTTCATCTAAATCTTGGTGGTAATAACCTGCCTTTTTACCCTCTAATATATTGATGAGAATTTGGTTGTAAATAAACTCAATTCTAAACTGGTTGAGCCGATCCCATGTTGACTTAAAATATTTTTTTAAATCGAATAATACACTAGGATTAATTTGCTTTTTGATATCACTAAAGGAGTCTGTGATAAGCAACATACGCTCCAACGGGTTTTCTACTTCATTACTCAATTGATTGCATACCGCCTCTTCGCCCATTATATGGTCAATCACTGCTTGGTCTACCAAACTATTTTTATCTTCAAAAAATTGATATAAAGTTTTCTTTGAAATACCCAATTCTCTTGCTATATCGTCCATGGTAATGCTTTTGAAACCGTATTTCAAAAACAATGTTCCCGCCTCCTTAATAATCTTATTTTTTACCTCTTCAGACATCTATTTTATTTTATCGCAT
Source organism: bacterium (assembly GCA_034439755.1). GTDB lineage: Bacteria > Bacteroidota > Bacteroidia > UKL13-3 > UKL13-3 > B1. Next base: position 79,605 of record JAWXAZ010000098.1, on the reverse strand, counting down.
ACAAAAGTAATTGCAATAAAATTACCAGGAAACTATTTTTGTGTAAAAAGTTTCCATAGTTTTACAAGTTTCTGATTATGAAGTAAATTTAATTTAACGCAAAGATTTGGTTCGGCCCGCTAATATTCTTAATTTTACACCCCAAATGAGAGACAAACCATTTTTGGTAGGCATTTCTGGAGGCAGTGCCAGCGGTAAAACTTCGTTTCTAAATGCGTTAAAGGAACGGTTTTCGGAAAAACAATTGTGCATTGTATCGCAAGACAATTATTATAAACTGGCCTTTGAACACCAATTAGATGAAAACGGCCACATCAATTTTGACCTGCCAGAATGTGTAGATTTAGATGCATTTGCAGAAGATTTATCGAGACTCCATAAAAATGAAACCATTTACCGCCACGAGTATCGCTTTCAACACAAGAATCAAAAAGGCGATTTGCTAACCTTTAATCCTGCGCCTATCATCGTTTGCGAGGGTTTGTTTATCTTTTATTATGAGCGCATTTTTAAGCAATTCGACCTCAAAATATTTATTAGCGCAGAGGAAGAAATAGCCTTAGAAAGAAGGCTAAAACGCGATGTAGCAGAAAGAAATATTAACGAAGACTTTGTGTTGTACCAATGGAAAAATCATGTGCTGCCATCGTATAGAAAATACCTATTACCTTTTATGGCACAAGCCGATTTAATTATCAATAACAACACGCACTTTAACAACAGTTTGCAAGTGATTTCCGACTTTCTTTACAACAAGCAGAGCATTTCGCAAGAAGGATAATTAATTGCCGGCAGGCTGCGTAGCCATAACCACACGTACTTTTAATTTTGTTCCAGTGGCCAAAATATCCACTAAATCCTGAATGGTTAACTCCGCATCCATGCGCAAAACAATGGTTGGATCGGCCAAACCCAGCGTTTCCTTTTTAACCGCTTCTTCTAAATTAGCTGGCACAATTAGCTTATCATTTAAATAGTATTCCTTGCTCTTATTAATGGTAAGGGTTACTTGCTTTTTATTAAGCGTTTGGTTGTTGTTTGCTTTTGGCAACAATACTTTTATCACGCTTGGGTTGGCAACCGTAGAAACAATAAGAAAAAACAGCAACAAGAAAAACATGATGTCGTTAAGCGAAGAGGTTGCTACCTCTGCCTCAAACCGCTTTTTCCTTCTAAAATTCATACTTTCTTCTTGGTTTTATGATTAGCTTTCCAACACATCAATAAAGTCTACCGCAGTAGCTTGCATTTTATGGCTGAACCTATCAATGCGGCTATTTAAAAGGTGATAACCAGTATAGGCCAACACCCCAACTATAAGTCCAGCTCCCGAGGTAATCATCTTTTCGTATAATCCACCTGCAATAATGCCTATGCTAATATTATCGCTTACAGAAATATTATAAAATATTTTGATGATACCAGAAATGGTACCAATGAAACCCAACATGGGAGCAATACCAGCTGTAAGTCCTAAGAAACCTAAGTTCTTCTCCAATTTATCTGTTTCCAATCCGCCTACACTTTCCATGGCACTCTCAATATCTTTGATGGGCTTGCCAATGCGGTTAACACCTTTTTCTATAACCCTACTAATTGGTGTATTAATTCTTTGGCAATACGCTTTTGCTGCTTTAATATCTCCTTTGCCCAACAAATCCTTGATGTTGTTCATGAAATTTGTCTCCAATTTAAAAGCATTGTTTATATAAATAGCGCGTTCTATAATAAAATAGATACTTAAAATAGACAAAATTCCGATGGGAACCATAACGACCCCACCCTTTAAAATCATATCAAATAAACTTAATCCTTGATTTTCCATAAATTCCCGATTTTTGAGTTAACGAAACTATGCTTACAAAGTGTATTTCCCGACTACATTTACCCACAGATTGTACAAATCGAGTCAGTAAATTCAAAAAAAATGGTCAAAAAAACCATATTGGCCTGATTTTCAATATTTTTAATGTTTTTTGCATTTAGTGCCTGCACCTCTTATATTTGCCAGCCTTTGAATATGGATTAGGAGGTTTGTAAATACCACTTTCTACCTTCCTTATTTAGAGTAAAAATAATTGAATTTTAATATAGAATCAGAAATATACAATGAAAAGCAAAGGAGCAGTTAAGTTTTTTACCATCGCTTTGGTCCTGGTAAGTATCTTCCAGTTATCATTCACATGGAAAACTTACATGATTGAAAAGGATGCCAAAGAGCAGGCCAACGGCAATGCCGAGTTAGAACGTAATTACCTAGATTCGGTTTCCCGGATTCCGGTTTACAATTTTTTAGGGATTAAAAAATTCACTTACCTACAATGTAAAGAAAGAGAACTTAACTTAGGTCTCGATTTACAAGGTGGTATGAATGTAACCCTAGAGGTATCATTAGCAGATTTGTTAAGGGGATTGTCGAACAACAACCCTGATGCAAAGTTTAACCAAGCAATCGAAAATGCACGCGAAAGCATGAAATCTAGTCAGAAAGATTTTGTGACTTTATTTGCAGAAGCGTTTAACGAGGTAGCACCAGAGGCTAAATTATCTGCAATTTTTGTAAACCCAAGCAACCGCGATAGAATCAAATTAGCTTCTACCAACGAAGAGGTAATTACCTACATTAGAGAAGAAGCAAATCAAGCCATTGATCGCTCTTTCCAAATCTTACGTGCTCGTATTGATAAATTTGGTGTAACACAACCAAACATTCAAAAACTAGAGGGTAGCGGTAGAATTTTGGTTGAGTTACCTGGTGTTGATAATCCGGCTCGTGTGCGTAAATTATTACAAGGTTCTGCTAAACTTGAGTTCTACGAAACTTTTGATAACCCAGAAGCTTTTAAATACATTTCTGCCGCAAACGATGTGCTTAAAAAAGTAAACTTAGTTGGTAAAACAACTGTGGATACTGCCATTGCAGCTGCTGATACAAATTCTACTACCAGTGCATTGGCAGGATTAAGTTCTGCAACTGCTGCTGCAGATACCAGCAAAAAAGATACTGCTTCTAAAAGTGCAGAAAAATCTTTTGAAGAGTTTGCCAAAGAAAATCCACTATTTGCTTACCTACAACCTTACGCAGACGACAAAGGAATGTTGGTTGCAAAAGGATCATCTTGTGGAACAGCTTTAGTGAAAGACACCGCTAAAATTAACGCGCTATTGGCTCGCCCAGAAGTGAAAATGGCATTGCCTGGCAACATCAAATTTGCTTGGGAATACAAAGGCATTGGCGAAAATCAACAAGGTGTAATTTTACACGCATTAAAAACTGCTAGAGATGGTTCTGCCTCTTTAACGGGCGATAAAGTAACCGATGCTAGAAGAGATATCTCTCAAACTGGTTCGGTAGAAGTATCGATGTCAATGAATGGCGAAGGTGCTAAAATCTGGAAAAACTTAACAAAGAATAATATTGGTCACTCTGTTGCCATTGTGTTAGATGATGTTGTTTACTCATCTCCTAATGTACAAAGTGAAATTCCAAATGGCCGTTCTTCCATCTCTGGTAGCTTTACCAATGAAGAAGCGGGCGACTTAGCAAACATTTTAAAGAGTGGTAAATTACCTGCACCAACCCGTATTGTGGAAGAAGCAGTAGTTGGACCAACTTTGGGTGCCGAAGCAATTAGCTCTGGTATGTGGAGTATGATCATTGCCACCGTAATTATCTTAATTTTCATGGTTGTTTATTATAACAACTCTGGTTTTGTTGCAGATTTTGCAGTATTAATTAACGTGTTCTTTATTATAGGTGTATTGGCCAGTTTAGGCGCAGCACTTACTTTACCAGGTATTGCTGGTATTGTATTAACCATTGGTATGGCTGTAGATGCAAACGTGCTAATCAACGAACGTATCAAAGATGAATTGAATGGGGCTAGAAGTCTTAAAAACGCTATCACAGACGGATACCAACATGCAGCATCCTCTATCATCGACTCTAACTTAACAACCTTACTTGCCGGTTTTGTATTGTATACATTTGGAACTGGTCCGGTTCAAGGATTTGCTATTACCTTAATCATTGGTATTATCTCTTCTATGTTTACTGCTGTATTATTAACACGTGTAATTACAGAATGGCAATTAGACAAAGGTACTATTGTAAAATACTCTCGCTCTTTCTCAGAAAAAGCTTTCCACAACATTAACTTTGATTTTGTAAAAAGTCGTTTCAAATTTTACACTATTTCGGGTATAATCATCGCCATTGGTTTATTCTCTATGTTTACCAAAGGATTTACCTTAGGGGTAGATTTTAAAGGTGGTTGGACGTACATCGTTCAATTAGATGCTAAAGTTACCAACGATGATATTAGAGGCGGATTAACCAAAGTTTTTGGTAGCGCACCAGAAGTAAAAACTGTTGGTTCAGACAATAAATTTAAAATTACAACCACCTACTTAATTGACGACCAAACAGCTGAAGCAGCAGAAAAAGTTGAGTCAAAATTAAAAGAAGGATTTGAAGGCATGGGTCAAAAATTTGAGATCATGAGCTCAAATCGCGTTGGACCAACCATTGCAAACGACATTAAAGTTTCTTCAATTTGGGCGGCAATTATTGCCCTATTTGGAATTGGCCTTTACGTTTTGATCCGATTCAAAAAATGGCAGTATGCCTTAGGTGCAACTATTGCATTGGCTCACGACGTTTTAATGATGTTGAGTTTCTACTCAATCTTTGATGGCATTTTGCCTTTTGCCATGGAGGTTGATCAAAACTTTATTGCAGCAATCTTAACCATTATTGGTTTCTCCATTAATGATACGGTGGTTGTGTTCGACCGTGTACGTGAGTTCTTAGGAACGCACCACCACGAAACCAACAAACAACTTATTATCAATAACGCGTTAAGGAAAACCTTAAACAGAACCATCATTACTTCTTTAACCGTGTTTATGGTAGCCTTGGTATTATTCATCTTTGGTGGTGAAGTTATCAAAGGATTTACCTTCGCCTTGTTAATCGGTATTTTCTTCGGTACCTATTCTTCTATTGGAATTGCAACACCAATTGTGGTTGACTTTGACAAAAAGAATAAACAATAATTTATAGCTATTTAAAAAAAAAGCCCTTGCCCAAAAGCAAGGGCTTTTTTTGTGCGCTATACTGAACACTGGCCGAACCAATGCGAATAAAAACAAAGGCCAAAACTTGGCAAACCAAGTATACTAAACCATTTTTGCACAAATACTTTGAAGATATGAAAATAAAATTATTTTTAGCGGCCTTACTATTCTCTAGTGCAGCCATGGCACAAGATTTAGAACCTAAAGGAAAAATAAAAGAACCAAAAGGTTTTGGCGACAAAATGCACAATGCCTTCCTTTCGAAACGCATGAAGGAAGCAACCTATCAGCGCGATTCTATGCATCAACTAAATTTGGCCTTTAACAAGGATACCACAGAAAGAGGCATTCGCTACCGCGAATTGGAAATGAACTATGAAACGCTAAGCAATCAACACACCGATTTAAAAGAAAAACACCGCATTTTACAAGACGATTATAATGAGATGAATGATAAGTACACCGCGCTTATTCGTTCGAGCCTAAATAAAACCGAACAGCTTAACTTGGCTTTAAAGGAAAAAGGCGAACAGTTATTGGCACGCGAAAAGAAATTGGCCGAATTAGAGGACTTAATTCGCAAACAAGACTCCGTGACCAATGCCCTAAACAATGTAATTAAAAACGCACTATTAAGCTTCAAAAGCGATGAAATATCGGTGGAAATGAAGAATGGTAAAGTGTATGTGTCTATGACCGATAAATTATTGTTTAGAAGTGGTAGCGCAGATGTAGAAGACAAAGGAAAAGATGCCATTAAAACCGTTGCCGATATCCTAAACAAAAACAAGGATGTGTCTATTATGATTGAAGGGCATACCGACAATGTGCCAATTAAAACAGCTCAATTTAAAGACAACTGGGATTTAAGTGTGGCAAGGGCAACCAATATTGTTCGCTTATTAGACGAAACTTACAAGGTAGATGCAAAAATGCTCACTGCTGCTGGCAGGGGCGAATATGTGCCAAAAGCTAGCAATGAAACAACTGAAGGTAGGGCCAAGAACAGGCGCACAGAAATTATCCTAACTCCAAAACTCGACGAATTGTATAAGCTTATCAATAAACGATAAACGTTCTTAGGAATTTAAAGTTTGCCATGCTTTGGCATCAAACACAAAGAGGCCATTTGCAACAACGCAAATGGCCTCTTTGTGTTTGATGAATTTACCAACAATTTATGCTAAAAAAACATTAATCCTTCTTCCCCTCACATTTGCAAGATGCCCCAGAAGCGCAAGATTCGCCTTTACTGCTTTTAAATAAAAACCTCAAAACATATAGGATCGAACCGAATAAAATTATACCTACTGTAACAGTTTGCCAATCAAATTCCATTAGGATGCTTTCTCCTCTCTTTTGCGTTTAAAAAAGGTCATGCCCAGAATAAGAATTAAGCCGCCATACAGTGCAAATGAGGAGGCATACGCAATTCGCTCACCGGTAACAATAACAGTTGGTTCAAACTTAAACACAATCTCATGCTTACCTGCCGGCACTTTCATAGCACGCAAAACAAAATCTACGCGCACATGTGGCATTAAAGCACCATCAACATAGGCATTCCAACCCTTTTCATAATGCACCTCAGAAAACACGGCAAATTGATCGCTATTGGCCTCGTAACTATAAACCAATTTATTGGGTTGATAAACAGTTAATTTAATGCTTGCACTCGAATCGAACATGGGTTTAAAATCGGTTAAGCCTGCCTCAAAACGCTTGTCGATTACCGCAGTTTGCTTGCTTTTAAAATCATTCAAAGCAACAATCTCTTCATCGGCATTGGCTACCCATTTAATGTCATTTACAAACCATGCATTGCCATTGGCATTTAAATTTCTTTGTACATATTTATTGCCTGTTGAATCTTGCAAAATAAAATATTTAGCATTAAGCATGTTATAACACTCCATGTTCATTTTAACCAATTGCCACTCAATTAACTCTTGGTATCTGCGCATTTTTGCGCCATGGTAACCGCCCAAAGTCTTGTGGTAGTAAGCCGTTAAAGCATCCTTGTCAAAATCGGTGGTATTGTTATAAACCCTGTAATGGATATCGGTATCGGCTAAAATTTGCGCATCAATAGGCGTTTTTTCAATGGCAACTTCGCCCTTCTTTTTCTCAAAATCTTTCTCGTTTAAATAGCGTTTATCTACACCCCATAAATCAACTACCATAAGCAAGCCTAGTATCGCAACCAAATATTCTTTCTTTAACTTGCCGTTTTGAAAAAACCACAATGCCGCACTTGTTAAAAGAATAAATACCAATGAACGCAACGCATCCATTCTCAATAAACTTTCGCGGTCTGCAGAAAGCGTTCCTTTTAACCATTCAGGAAAATTCATGCGTGCATCATTTTCGCTGGTAAAATCAAATAACATTCCGGGCACCAATGCAAACAACAAACACAAGCCTCCCACAATGCCCAAACTATATTTCATGGCCTTCATCCAATCTGCCTGAGAAATCTTTTTCTCGGTGAGTTCTTTCACAGCCAAAATAGCCAAGAACGGAAACATGGTTTGGGCTATACATAAAATAAAGGTCACCGATCGAAACTTGTTGTAAAGAGGAAAATAATTAAAGAAGATATCGGTAAATGGCATAAAGTTCTTTCCCATCGACAAGAAAATTGCCAGCATTGCAGCAGAAAAAATCCACCATTTCTCGGCCCCCTTAAGCAAAAACATACCCAAAACAAAGAGAAAAACTATTATGGCTCCGTAATAAATTGGTCCGGCCGTAAAGGGTTGGTCGCCCCAATAAATAGGCATCTGACTCACCACTTGCTTGGCATTGGGGTAGCCTTGTTTTTGCAATTCTTTATAGGTATTGCTACTTGTGCCTAAATCGCCACTGCTGCCACCACCATAAAAATTAGGTATCAAAATGGTTAAGGGCTCTGCCACGCCATTGCTCCAAGACAGCGCGTAATCTTTGTCTAATCCAGATGAGCTGTTGGCAAAATTGCTTTCGCCACTCTGGGTTTTGGTTAAATCGGATTTGCCGCGAATACTGTATTTTCCATACTCTTCGGTGGCCAACAATCCTGTAATATTGGTGCCAATTCCTATGGCTGCGGCAATGGCCATAAATGCCCCGGCCATTATAAAGTTAGGCAAAGTTTTGTTTTTAACGGCCTGAACCAATTCCACCACCATCCATGCTAAAATTACAAAAATGAGGTAATACGTTATTTGTACGTGTCCGGCCGCGAGTTCAAAAGACACTGCTATGCCCGTTAATACAGCCCCCAACCACTTGTTTTTATGCAGGGTAATTTGCATGCCCGCCAAAACCAGCGGAATAAAGGCTATGGCGTTCCCCTTGGTAATATGCCCCGCATCAATATTAATAAAGTTAAAGGAGGATAAAGCAAATGCGAGCGACCCCGCCATGGCCAGCCAAGGTGAAACCTCAAATGCCAGCAACAAAATATAAAAACAAGCAAACAACAAAAAGATGGTATCCGAAGGATGCTTAAGCAGTACTGAAATATAAAACAGGATATTCCCCGTATAATTTCCATGATAGGTAGCGCCAATTAAATAACTTGGCATGCCACTAAAAATACTGTTGGTCCAAAAGGTTCTTTCGCCACTTGCCTTTTCAAATTGGGCAATCTCTTGAAAGGTTGCCTTCCATTGCAATACGTCGTATTGTTTAAGCACTTTGCCATTAAACAAAGGCGTAAAATATGCAAAGATTACAAGCATAATGAGTGCAAATGCGATCAAGTGCGGAAGCGCCTTCTTAAAAAAGGATTGGTTCATTTTATAAAATTTTGAGGGCACAATATAATAATTTATTGTGGTAGCGAAAGCGGGTTTTACCTAAAATAACGCAAAAAAGAGGCTATCCTTTGGAGACAGCCTCTTTTTTAAAGTGTAAATATTCACCTAAACATTAACTACAACCTGTCTGAGTGCCGCAATTTAAGCACTTATAACAAGCACCACTGCGAATGGTAATATGGCCACAAGTAGGACAAGCCGGACTATCTCCCATGCGCTTGTTCATTTCACTTACCTGATCCAAAGGAGCGGCTTCTGCATGCACCATGCTAGCAGATTTAATTTCTACTACTGCTTTCACTTCTGACCTGTGAAATCCTATGGGAGCAACTTGTGCAACACTCATCGGCGCAATTGGTTCAGCCTTAATTTTTGTATTCTCTATTTCTTTAGCTGCCCGGTGTTGGTTGATGGCTAAATGACTTCTTTGGTTATCATTTGGCGCTACTTGAATAAAATCTTCTCTTCCTAGGTATTCAAAACCCAACATGCGGAACATGTAATCAATGATAGAGGTAGCAGATTTAATGTTATCGTGACCAGCAACCATACCTGCAGGTTCAAACCTGGTGAAGGTAAATTTGTCTACATATTCTTCTAATGGAACGCCATATTGTAAGCCCAATGAAACGGCAATAGAGAAGCAGTTCATTAACGAGCGCAAAGTAGCTCCTTCTTTATGCAAGTCTACAAAGATTTCTCCCAATGTTCCATCTTCATATTCACCTGTTCTAACAAAGATAGTTTGACCACCCACACTGGCTTTTTGTGTAAAACCACCGCGCTTTCCTGGCAATGTTTTGCGTGCTACTACACCCGCTAATTTATGCTTAAACGCTGTATCGTGTGTGCGATTTAAAATAGCTGTTGCTGCTTCCAAAACCTGCTCTGGACTTAACTCACTTACTGGCTTATGTGCATCTTCGCCTAATATTTGCTCTACTGCATCTTGAATATCTTCATCGTCTTTTACATCCGATTTATTGCTCAATGGCTGACTCAATTTACAACCATCGCGGTAAAGTGCATTGGCTTTTAATCCAAGGCTCCAGCTCAAATGGTAGCATTCTTTAATGTCTTCAACATTGGCTTCGTTAGGCAAGTTAATTGTTTTAGAAATTGCACCACTCAAGAAAGGTTGTGCAGCCGCCATCATGCGAATATGGCCAGTTGCAGCAATATAACGGGTACCCTTGTTACCACATTTATTGGCACAATCAAAAACAGCTAAATGCTCATCTTTCATAAATGGCGCACCTTCAACAGTCATGGTACCACAAATAAAATCATTGGCCTCTTCAATTTCTTGGCGGGTAAATCCTAATTTACGCAATAAATTAAAGTTGGCGCCATTATACTCCTCGGTTGTAAACCCAAGTCTCTGCATGCAAGCTTCGCCAAGTGTCCAATGGTTAAAAGCAAATCCAATTTCAAAAGCACCTGCTGCTGCTTTGTCTAATTTCTCAATTTCTTCCTCAGTAAATCCGCGGAATTTTAAAGATTCTGGGTTAATATGTGGCGCACCTTTTAGGCTGGCTGAACCAATTGCGTAATGAATAACTGCGTCAATTTCAGTTTCGTTATAACCTAAGTTCCTTAACGCTGCAGGCACACCCGTATTGATAATTTTAAAATAACCACCACCCGATAATTTCTTAAACTTAACCAAAGCAAAATCTGGCTCAATACCTGTAGTATCGCAATCCATTACCAAACCAATGGTACCTGTTGGTGCAATTACCGTTGCTTGCGCATTGCGGTAACCATATTCTTCTCCCATTTGAACGGCCTTATCCCAAGAATCGCAAGCCGCTTTTAACAAGTAATCTGGACAATATTTTGGATCAATGCCCACTGGCTTTATCGATAATCCTTCGTATGCATCGGTAGCATTATAAGCCGCATAACGGTGGTTGCGCATTACACGCATCATGTGTGTTTTGTTCTCTTCATACTTAGGGAAAGTTCCTAAATACTTAGCCATTTCTGCCGAAGTTTGGTAAGCAACACCGTTTAAAATTGCGGTGATAGCGCCACCTAAGGCAAATGCTTTTGGACTATCATAAGGAATGCCCGAAATCATTAACATGCTACCTAAGTTAGCATAACCCAACCCCAAAGTACGGTACTCATAACTTAATTGAGCCACTTCCTGAGAAGGGAATTGCGCCATTAATACCGAGATTTCTAATACCATAGTCCAAAGGCGACTCGCATGTTCAAAGGCTTTTACATCAAACACCAATGTTTTCTCATCAAAGAAACGCATCAAGTTTAAGCTAGCCAAGTTGCAAGCGGTATTGTCTAAGAACATGTACTCGCTACAAGGGTTTGAAGCGTTAATTCTTCCACCTTCAGGACAAGTATGCCATTCGTTAATGGTAGTATCATATTGCACACCAGGATCTGCACAAGCCCATGCGGCATCTGCAATCATATCCCACATTTTATTGGCAGGCACTTTTTCCATCACCCTACCATCGGTACGGGCTGTTAATTCCCAATCGCCACCCTCTGCCAAAGTTTCGAAAAACTTATGCGGAATGCGCACCGAGTTATTGCTATTTTGTCCAGAAACAGTAGCATAAGCCTCACCCTCATAATCGCTTGGGTAACCTGCGGCAATTAGCGCTGCAACTTTCTTTTCTTCGTTCTTTTTCCAATTAATAAATTCTATGATTTCGGGGTGATCCAAATCCAAGCAAACCATTTTGGCTGCACGGCGTGTTGTTCCGCCCGATTTGATGGCACCTGCTGCACGGTCACCAATTTTTAAGAAACTCATTAAACCAGAAGACGAGCCTCCTCCAGATAATTTTTCTTTGGCACCACGAATGCGAGAGAAATTAGTACCTACACCAGAACCATATTTAAAAATACGGGCTTCGCGCACCCATAAATCCATAATACCACCATCGTTCACCAAATCATCGTCAACAGATAAAATGAAACACGCATGCGGCTGCGGGCGTTCATAAGCTGAGGTAGATTTTTCTAGTTTGCCTGTTTTAGGATTAACAAAGAAATGCCCTTGAGGCTTACCCGTAATGCCATAAGAACTATGCAATCCAGAATTAAACCATTGTGGCGAATTTGGAGCGGCATACTGACCCACAATCATGAAGGCCATTTCATCATAAAATATTTGAGCATCTTCGCTAGAATCAAAATACCCATACTCTTCACCCCACTTCATCCAACAATGAGCCATGCGATGAGCAACCTGTTTAATACTGGTTTCTCTTCCAGTAGTTCCATCTGCATGAGGCACCCCAGCTTTACGGAAATATTTTTGAGCCAAAACATCTGTTGCCACCTGGCTCCAAAAATTTGGAACTTCCACATTTTTCATTTCAAAAACCACGCTGCCATTCGGGTTTTTAATAACAGAAGTGCGGTAATCGTACGTAAACATATCGTACGCGCTTACGCCCTCTTTTGTAAAGTGTCGCTCAATGCGGAGACCCTTTTGCTCATTGTTCTTTTTAGTGCGGCTCATTTTATCTATATAGTATGGTGTTTTAACTCAGTTTTTTTACCCTAAAAAACTCTAGGGGTTTTTATCCAAAAGTCACCTATCTAAACTTCTAAATCAAAAATCAATTTCAACAGTCTGCTATGTTGATTTCTTTTTTGTTTAGTGAAAGCTATACTTTGAGGTGTTTATAACATTAGTTATTCACAGTGGAGGCCTTGGTACTTGCGGATTTGCCCAAGCTAACAATTTCTTAATAATCAGCTTATTGTCTTTAAATGAATACACTTTAGTGCAATTTGCATGAGATGCAATATTTTCCATTTGGAATTATAAAAAAAAAGTGGTCATTGTTCATTTTGTAAAAAGAGGATTTTTCATTTTGAGCCTAACTAAAAAAATAAATCGAGGTTTCTGTTGCCAAACCAAAGATATTAAAAGGATAAAGAGGCTTGGTTTAAATGCTAGGAAGCTGTTTCAATTACCTTCATTTTACAGGTTATGCCGGCAATTATTGAATTGAATTGCGTATTTTGGGATAAAAAGCTTTAATTTGTTGCTTATAGAAACTAAGTAATATTGAAAACCCAATTTTATAATTCCTTAACCGAGAAAGCACAAAAGGGATTAAAGCAATTAGCTGTTTTAATAGACCCCGATAGTCTTCACTCGGAAGCCGACTTGCTAAATTTAATTAATTTATGCAATGAATCCGCTGTGGATTTAATTTTGGTGGGTGGTAGTTTAATTACCAATGGCTTTTGGGATAGGTGCATTGAGCTACTTAAATCGCATACACAAATTCCAGTGGTCTTGTTTCCAGGAAATATTATGCAAACACATAAAGCTGCCGATGCCATTCTTTTTCTGAGCATGATTAGCGGTAGAAATCCCGATTTATTGATTGGCAAACATGTATTGGCTGCACCCCTACTCAAAAAATCGGGCATAGAAGTAATTCCTACCGGCTATATGATTGTAGATGGCGGTAACATTACCAGCGTAATGTATATGAGCAATACCACCCCACTGCCTTCCGATAAAAATAACATTGCCGCTTGTACTGCTTTGGCCGGAGAAATGTTGGGACTAAAAGTAATTTATATGGATGCCGGTAGCGGTGCCCAAAACCCAATTAGTGCTTCCATGATTGCTGAGGTAAAATCTCAAATCACGGGTCCGCTTTTCATTGGTGGTGGAATCAGAACAATTGAACAGGCTATTGCTACTTGCAACGCAGGGGCAGATATTGTAGTGGTTGGAAATGCCATAGAAAAAGACCCACAACTGGTAGCAAAATTAACGGCGGCTATCCACAACCTAAATAAATAAAAACTTTTCTCTTAGCTTTACGTTATTAAAGTATCATGGCAATCAAAAATTTACTGTTCGATTTAGGCGCTGTGGTGCTCAATTTGGACCAAGAAAAAACACTTAGGGCTTTTATTAAACTAGGTGCAGATCTTGATGAAATGAATATGCAAGGCAATCTCTTTACCGATTTTGAAATAGGTAAAATTAGTGCCGAACTCTTTGTGCAAACTTTACATACCCAAATAAAGGGAAATGCCAGCAAAGAAGACATTGTGCATGCTTGGAACAGCATGTTGTTAGACTTTCCTCCAGCTAGGGTTGAGATGCTTAGGCAACTCAAAAAAAAATACCGCCTATTTTTATTAAGCAATACTAATTCCATTCACATTGATGCCTTATATGAAGAGCATGGCAAGGAGATATTTGAGGAGCTTTTCGAAAAGATATATTTATCGCACGAAATTGGCCACAGAAAACCCAATGTAGATTGCTATCATTATGCGTTAAATGATGCCCAATTAAAAGGCAGTGAGACCCTCTTTATCGACGATAACAAAGGCAATTTAAAGGGTGCCGAAAAGGCGGGAATTAACACCCTGTGGGCGCATGAACCCATCGACAATTGGTTCTTAACCGAACTAAAAAAAATTAATTTACTCCATATAAACTAAGACCCATCATTTCTTGGTTCAGCCAAAAAGGAATTGAAGCATCTCATCTAACTTGGCCACTTCTACTACTTTTAAACCAATTTTTCCTTTGGGTAATTTATTGAATTTAGACAAATACACGGTTTTAAATCCCAATTTTTCTGCTTCAGAAATGCGTTGCTCAATTCTGCTTACCGCCCTTATTTCACCGCTTAACCCCACCTCGCCCACAAAACAAATTTTGCTATCAATGGGCAAGTTTTCGTAGCTAGAAACGATAGAAGCAATGATGCTCAAATCAATGCCCGGATCTTCTACTTTTAGTCCGCCTGCAATATTCACAAACACATCTTGCATGCCCATGCGCAAGCCACATTTTTTCTCCAAAATGGCCAACAACATATTCAACCGTTTGGCATCATATCCATTCGAATTTCGCTGGGGCGTGCCATAAACTGCGGCACTCACCAAAGCTTGTGTTTCAATTAACAAAGGCCGCATGCCTTCCAAAGTGGCCGCAATGGAAACCCCACTCAGCGCTTCATCTCGTTGCGAAATAAGAATCTCAGATGGGTTACTCACTTCTCTTAATCCGCCTTGCTGCATTTCATAAATCCCAATCTCGTTGGTTGACCCAAACCTGTTTTTAGTGCTGCGCAAAATGCGGTAAACATGGTGCCTATCGCCTTCAAATTGCAAAACGGTATCAACCATGTGTTCCAATAATTTTGGCCCAGCCAAGGTGCCGTCTTTGGTAATGTGGCCAATTAAAAAAATGGGCGTATTGGTTTCTTTGGCAAAGCGAATCATGTCGCTAGCCGTTTCCTTAATTTGCGAAATACTTCCTGGCGTGCTGTCAATCAAATCAGATTGCAATGTTTGGATAGAATCTACTACCACCAAATCTGGTTGTAATTCTTTTAATGCCTTGCCAATTTTTTGAGTAGAGACCTCTGTATATAAATAACACTGTTCGTTCTTGAAGGGAATGCGCTCGGCACGCATTTTTATCTGACTCTCGCTTTCCTCGCCACTAATATATAACACCTTTAGGTTAGAAAATTGCAAGGCCACTTGCAAGAGTAAAGTAGATTTTCCAATGCCCGGTTCTCCGCCAATAAGTACCACACTTCCCGGCACCAAGCCACCGCCTAGCACCCGCGCAAGTTCTTGGTCTTTTAAAGGAATGCGCTGTTCTGTTCCTTGTTCAACTTCGTTTATAACAATGGGCTTGCGCGAAATTACCTGGCCTTCTTTTTTCCAAGTACTTTTAAAATCTTCTTTCTCTTTGTGTACAACTTCTTCTACGTAAGAATTCCACTCGCCACAAGCCGGACATTTTCCTATCCATTTGGCGGCGGAAGCCCCACAGTTCTTGCAAAAAAAAGTAGCATGCGTTTTGGCCATTTTGTTCAAATATATTTTGTGCTAATATAAATCAGTAAACGCTGAATAAAAAAACAATGGAAATTGTTTTAATTGCGCCTTAGTGAATAAGCTTGACCATATAAAGATTCCGATAGAGCAAGAATTGAATTTGTTTGAAACCAAATTCAGAGAAGCCATGAAGAGTAGTGTACCCTTATTGGACACCATTATGAATTATATTATTAAGCGCAAAGGCAAGCAAATTCGCCCCATTTTCGTTTTTTTTAGCGCCAAATTATTTAGTGAAACCATAGGCGATGCTACCTTTAGAGGCGCCAGTCTTGTGGAATTATTGCATACCGCAACCTTGGTTCACGACGATGTGGTAGACGATAGCGACGAGCGCAGGGGATTTTTCTCTATTAATGCCCTATGGAAAAATAAAATTGCCGTGCTGGTAGGAGATTATTTATTGAGCAGAGGACTCCTACTTTCTATCCAAAATAAAGATTATAACTTACTCGAAATTGTTAGCAACGCGGTAAAAGAAATGAGCGAAGGCGAATTGCTTCAGATAGAAAAAACAAGAAACCTCAATCTATCCGAGGAAGTTTACTACGATATCATCACAAAAAAAACAGCATCCCTCATTGCTTCTTGTTGCGCTATTGGCGCTGCCTCGGCTGGTGCAAATCCTGAACAAATTGAGAAAATGCGCCTATTTGGCGAGAAAATTGGCATTGCCTTTCAAATGAAAGACGATTTGCTCGATTATGGCGACGAGGATATTGGTAAACCAAGAGGCATAGACCTTAAAGAAAAGAAGCTCACCCTGCCCATCATCTATACGCTTAATAAAGCTGATAGCGCTATAAGAAACAAGATGATTCATACCATCAAAAACCACCACAACAACAAGAAAAAAGTGGCCGAAGTGGTAAATTATGTCAATGCCCACAACGGAATTGCCTATACCAAAGAAGCCATGAACCGATATAAAAACGAAGCGTTAGCCATTATTGATAGCCTGCCAGATAGCAGCGTAAAAGCCAATGTAAAAGAGCTGGTGGAATTTATCATCGAAAGAAATCATTAGCCAGCCTCTGCACTAACCAGCACAAAAAAAGCTGCTTCAACCTCTGAAGCAGCCTTTTTATAGAAATATCTAATTATTCTTTCATAAAAGTTTGTGAGAACTCTCCATCCAAATATTTCACTTTTATAAAATATACTCCTTTTGGCAGCGTAGCTACATTTAAGCTTTTTATGCGACCATTGGCGGTGCTTTCCATTTCTTCTACTTTTACTTTCTGACCCAAACTATTGTATACAGCAAATGTAAATTCAGAAGATTGAACAAGCTCAAGTTCTATCTTCAAAATTTCACTGCTAGGGTTAGGCCATATTTTCAAACTGGGCAATTTACCCAATTGAGAAAGACCGGTATTGACCAAACTTATATTAATTGTCTTAGTTAATCCCTTGCAACCATTGCTTGCATTTTCCTGCACGTTTACTACCGCAGATGCCACTGTATTAAACTTAACAACCACAGCACTAGAGCCAGAACCAGATTGCAAACTACCACCACTTAAGGTCCAGTTAAAAATAGAACCACTTAATCCAGGCGTAACAGAAAAGGTAGCTGTATCTCCCTTTACCGCCCAATTAACTCCCGATATTTCGGAAGTTACAGGCTTAGGCAACTTGGCAATCAAAATAGAATCAGAAAAAATTACACAACCCTTATCGCTAACCTGCACCTTAAATTCACCAGCATCGTTATAGTTTAATACTTTGTTGGTCTCACCCAAATACAAAGTATCGTTAATAAACCACTGGTTATTGGAACTTGCGCTCGAAGTAAGGTTAAAAGACCCCCCATCGCAAAAACCATTTCCGGTTAAATCTTTCGAAACAATTGGTTTGTTTGGTGTAATTCCAGATTCAAGAAAAACTTGGTTCGACATAGCTCTACAACCATTTGCACCCGTTACCCTCACAAAAAACAACCCTTCCTCCTTTTGATAAAAATTGGTGCTTACTTGTGATGTTAAAATATTATTCTTAAACCAAACAAAATTGCTTGTGGCATCGGTACTCAATAAAGTACTATCGTTATCGCACAAAACACTACCCCTGCTCGTGGTAATTTTTGGAGCTGCCGGCGAAGGCAAAACATTGATATAACCTACACGTGTAATGCTATCGGCACCACTCACATTCTTCACCTTTAATCTAATACTTTTTAAACCCGAAGAAGTAAAATTTATCTTAGGATTCATGATCGTATAATTCACCGTATCTGCATCTGTAACCGCCCACTCCCACTCGCTCGGTTTATTCCTACTAGAATCTAACAACTGAACTTCATCGCCCACACAAACCGTTTTGGTAAGCGAATAAAAATTGGCAACTGGTACATTAGGTACGCCAGTAATTTTGATGTTATCCAAATACATATTGTTGCCATTATTCGATTTCTGCTCAAACCTAATGCGAATGTTATTGTTCCCAACATAGGGCGTTAGGTTCACGCTTAAACACATATTGATGCTATCGCCACACCAATCTATCGAAGTGCTTGGAATAAACTTGCTTGCCGAATAATAATTGGGCGCAGGTGCGGTAGCAAAAGTACCCTGCCCTTTTTCTCCATAACCTGCTAAACGAATATAATTGGTACCACAATTGGTGCTAATATAAATGATCAATGAATCTGTACTTGCCGAATCGAATCGGGTATACGCATGTTGAAATTCTAATACAGCATTTTGATATCCCTTTAAATCAATAATAGGCGAATTAAGTCTATCCAATGCATTCAATCTAGGCCAATCATAATTGTTAATTCCAATAGCTGTATTACCCGGTGTGTTGCCTCCAATTGTCCAATATCTCCAAGTAGTATCAGAATTTAAATTATCTATTGTCCACAAACTTCTGGTAGCTGAATTGGGCTCAAAACTCTCCTCAAAAGGCAAGCCCAATCCGCCCACACGCACATAGTCGTCTCTATAAATTGAATCGTAACCAGAACTTGAACTAATCCTCAAAGCAACCGGGTAAACTCCCGGTAAATTATAGGTAACAGTTGGGTTCGTGGCAGTACTTTGTGAAGGGCTGCCTCCAGGGAAATACCACATTCTATTAGTAGCGCCAGAACTTTGATCTGCAAATGTTACCGACCTTAAACTACAAACAACCCTATTGGTGGATGTAAATCCTGCTTGTGGTTTTGGCGTAATTCCAGAAATAATTAACGAATAAGCTTGTGAGCCACCAACCATGCCGCCTTTGCCTGTTACGGTAATGGTATAAGTGCCAGCAGGAGGTGCAGCAATAAAAACTTGTTCTACATTGTCAATGGTATTATCACCTGTTGTTGCTATCGAAGTTGGCGACATTACATTTAACACATAAGGCATAAAAACTTGATTATCTGCATTGCGTTTAATACGTAAATCCAAATCGTTCACCAACATTTTGATAGTTGGGTTCAAAGAAGGATTTGGACCATTTCCCGGCCTATCTGTCCAACAAATTGTTGCCCTAATAGGCGTAACACCATCGCTAAAAAAAGTATAAGTATACGTTGCAGAACTAGCGTGTGTATTTTGAAAAATTGTATTCTTAACCGAATCAGTAATTACCCCTGCTGCCTTAGCTGTATTCATCAATCCCCAACCAAAAGTATAATCTGGTCCCACTGCCGCACCAGCCTCATCTGCCGTATGAATAATTAATCCTTTTAAGGTAGAAGCACGCATAAAAGTACCTTTCGTATTTTGATAATGTTGTTGCAATAACAAGGCAGATCCAGAGGCATTTGGCGAGGCCATAGAAGTACCATTATAAGTTGCATACGCAGCATCGGAAGTAGAAATGCAGCTATTAACCGACACCCCATTTGCCACAACATCTGGCTTAATTCTGCCATCATCTGTTGGGCCCCATCCACTAAAACTACTCATTACCACATCAGATGATTTTGTCCATCCTGTGGTAATTTTATTTACCGCACCCACCGTTAACACATTCTTGGCATTTCCTGGTCCTCCACTAATAGAATTATAAGGCCCAACCGTGGAAGGTGGATTGCTG
The DNA here is from genome assembly GCA_034439755.1 of bacterium. Taxonomy (GTDB): domain Bacteria; phylum Bacteroidota; class Bacteroidia; order UKL13-3; family UKL13-3; genus B1. The sequence continues at coordinate 59,812 of JAWXAZ010000098.1, read as the reverse complement.
GTACTGCCTAAAACCCAAACGCCACTGGTGTTTCTAATATAATAAGTTGCAGGAATAGTTCCAGGTTCGTTTCTATCGTTTCCTGCTGCTATACAAATTAAGTAATTGGGATAGCTCAATGCAATTTGATCCCATTGCTCACTAATTCCATCGTAAAAACCATATTTATAATCTTCTAGGGTGCTAACAGATGGATCTCCCCAAAACTCCCACCTGTTGTTGTTGTATTGCCACCCAGAAATTTGGGTATAAGAGTGATTTGAGACCAATAAACCCGCACTCGCAGCAGAAGACATTTCACTTGCATCGCTGTTCCAATCATAACATTTTATGGGAGCCTGGTAACTCATGCCCTTGGCATTGGCCACAACACCTCCAGCTGCCATGGTTCCAGAAACATGCGTTGCATGGTCGCTAAAAGTGGAGGCCCCATCGGCCTGTGTTGCCCTTCCTTGAAACTCTTGGTGGGTAGTTCTAGTTTTACCGCCATCCCAAACAGCCAATCTATTGGTCATTCCGCTGCCCGTTAAACTTAATCCCAATCCGCCAGCAGGCCATAGTTTATTGGTAGATATGGTTTTTGCCGCATCTACATTGTTGGTTGTGTGATAATAAATGGGCATCCCTGTTTTCGAAATGGCCACAAACTCGCGCTCCACGCCGTTATTTAAAACTTCCCTTAAAGGTATATTTAATTCGGCTGCTTTGGCCTGAACCAATCGCTGTTGAATTACAAAATTATCTTTAAAAATCAATTCGAGTTCAGAAGGCGACTTGGCCGTTTTAGGATCTTTCATTTGCTGGCCTTCAACCAACGAAAAACTAAGTAAAAACAATAAAAAAGTAACAGTAAATTTATTCATATCAATTGGTTTTCAAATCTCGAGAATGCGCCACGCTGCCTACCAAAACGGCTTGCACCCCGACTTTTTGTTTATTTAATAATAGCTCCCCAGTATAAAGTAATTCGTAAAACCCATTTGGCTTACACAGTATCTTTAATTTCCCTTTTGTTATAGAGGTAGATGCATAGGTTTTATTCATCCTGTTGTCTATCAAAATCACTTTAAATTGGTTTTGGTTCAGGGTGCTTTTGCATCTTAAATTCTTAACATATATATTGGTTATTTCAAAAAGATAGCCGTTCGATGAAGCCAAGGCAGCACTAAACTTTCCGTTGACTACATCAAAATGACTCGACTGATGGTATTGAAAATTTCGCAAAGGCGCGGCATTTTTCATGGTAAAATTTACTTGCTCCCTTTGTGCAAATAATAAAATAGGTAAAGCCCATGCAAAACAGAAAAAAAATAACTTGTATATCAATTGCGCAAATCAAATTTAGGGTTGGACTTCAAATCTAATGGAATCCATTTAAAATTACAATTTCATTATTTGAACATTGGATATTACTTTGCAGAAAAAATATCCGTGATTAAGCACATTCCCAATACCATTACTTCTGGAAACCTCTTTTGTGGATGCCTTTCTATTGTGGCCACTTTTGACGGAAATCCAACTTTGGCGGCAGGCTATATCATCCTTGCAGCAATTTTAGATTTTTTTGATGGCTTTGCGGCCCGCCTGTTAAAGGTGCACGGAGAGCTAGGAAAACAATTGGATTCTCTTGCCGATGTGGTGAGTTTTGGTGTTGCTCCCGGATTTATTTTTTACAAGCACTCGCAAGAACACCTCGTTTTTGAATATGGATTTCTTCAATTTTTGCCATTTTTACTCATCATCTTTTCGGCAGTTAGACTGGCAAAATTCAATATTGATCCTAGGCAAAGCGATTCTTTTATTGGGGTTCCTACACCCGCAAATGCCCTTTTAATTTGCAGCATTCCCTTGGTAATGGAACACGGGCCATTTTTGGCTCAGACCATATATACCTCATTTTTATTTTTAACCATTTACCCCCTTTTATTTAGTTATTTATTGGTGGCCGAATTGCCACTTTTTGCCCTTAAATTCAAGCACTTTGGCTTTAAAGACAACGAAATAAGGTGGATCTTTATCCTTGCTTGTATTTTGCTTGTTTCATTATTTCAATACTTTGGAATTGGGTTGAGTATAATTCTTTATGTACTTTTGTCGCTACTTATTCATTTGAGAAAAAAATATGAAATTCAAAGCTGAAATAGATGTAATGCCACATGCCGCATTATTAGATCCTCAGGGAAAAGCTGTTAGCGGTTCAATGGCTAATATTGGCTTAGCGGCCATTCACGGTGTGAGAATTGGAAAGCACATTTCCTTAGAATTGGATGCCGAAAACGAGGATGCCGCAAATGAATTGGTTGATACTGCCTGTAAAAAATTATTGGCCAATCTCATAATGGAATCTTACCACTTTACTGTAACGGCAGGGTAATTGAGCATGCGCAAGTTTTTTTTACTTGCTTATGTGGTACTAGTAAACCTGGGTGCAAACACTTTTGCCCAGGATTTATCTTATGCAAAATCCTGCATAAAAACGCTTTGTAGCGATGCGTTTTATGGCAGAGGTTATGTAAACAATGGCGATAAATTAGCCGCAAAATTTATTCAAAAAGAGTTTGCCTCAAGTAAGCTTGCGCCTCTTGGAGAAAACTATTTTCAAAACCTTGGATTTCCTGTTATTTATTACCCAGAGCGGGTAGAAATTACCTTAGACAATAACATTGTTTATGCTGGAGACGATTTTATCATTAACCCGGGTTGCCCTACCATTAAAGGAAATTATAAGGTTTTAGAATTAGATTCTGCCTTAATAGACAACAACTCCGAATTTGCCAAACTCAAATCAAGAAACCTTAAAAACACCTTTCTCCTTGTAGATGATTTAAAGGCTAAAAAGTTGGTTCATACCGAACGATCTGCCTTTGTTTTACAAAATGGCTTGAAAGCAAAAGGGCTAATTTACAAAAACATGAATACCTTGGTTTGGAGCCTGTCCATGGATTTTGCCCCGTTTCCCATCCTCTATTTTAAAAAAGGCATATTCCCCAACTTGGTGCTTAATTTAAACATTAAGGTGGATGCTGTGCATAAAGTACATGGCACCCAAAATGTAATTGGCATGGTAAAGGGAACAGAATTTCCTGATTCAATGTTAGTGTTTACTGCACATTACGACCATTTAGGCATGATGGGCAGAGATGCCATATTTCCCGGCGCAAACGACAATGCAAGTGGGGTTGCCATGATGCTTGATTTGGCAAAATATTATGCCAAAAATCCGCCAAAATATTCTGTGGTTTTTATTGCCTTTGCTGGCGAGGAAATTGGGCTGCTTGGGTCTTATTATTTTGTGAATTATCCGCTTATCGACCTAAAGAAAATTACGCTGCTCATAAATATGGATTTAATGTCTACAGGCGATGAAGGCCTTACAGCAGTAAATGCAACAGAGTTTCCTTACCTATTCCAAAAATTAAAAATGTGCAACAGCATTGGCAATTATTTGCCAGACATTGCTCCACGTGGCAAGGCAGCAAATAGCGACCATCACCCTTTTACAGAAATGGGTGTTCCATCGTTTTTCTTTTACCTGCGCGGCAACTACCATCACTATCACGATGTAGGCGATACCTATGAAGCATTAACGCTAAGTAAGTACAACGAAGCCTTTCTTTTAATGAGAGATTTCGCAAATTGGCGAATGGGCAAATAACTTTAACTAAGTATTGTCCTTGTTTATCTCGCAATTTTTTTGCAATTTGGCATCAATTAAAAATTGACATGCCCTTTGTAAACTCTTTGGTAAGTTGGTATCTTAAACGGCGTTTGCCGGCGTTTGAAGAAATACTGCATAACCCGCATCAGGTGCAGCACCACCAACTTATGAAATTGCTGCGCACCGCACAAATAACAGAGTTTGGCAGCATTCACGATTTTAAAACCATCCATAGTTTAGATACATTTAAACAAAGAGTACCGGTAACCAATTACGACGATTTTAAACATTATATCGAGAGAATGATGCAAGGCGAACAGAATATTTTGTGGCCTAGCGAAGTACGTTGGTTTGCAAAATCGTCTGGAACCACCAGCGCCAAAAGTAAGTTCATTCCTGTTACATACGAAAGCATGGAAGAGTGCCATTACCAAGGCGGCAAAGACGTGCTCATGACATACCTGCTTCAAAAACCAGAATCAAATATCTTTAGCGGCAAAGGATTGGTAATGGGGGGTAGTCACCAAATAAACAATGCAAACAGCGAAAGTTTCTATGGCGATTTAAGTGCAGTAATTATGCAAAATATGCCCTTGTGGGCGCAGTACCTCAGAACCCCAGATTTAAGTATTGCCATCATGGATAATTGGGACGAAAAAATTGAACGCATGGCACGCGCCACAATCAATGAAGATGTAACCAATATCTCTGGTGTTCCTACGTGGACAATCGTTTTAATAGAAAAATTATTTGAGCTAAGCGGTAAAAATAACCTCACAGATATTTGGCCAAATTTAGAGTTATACCTTCATGGGGGAGTTAGTTTTACACCTTACAGAGATAGGTTCAAACAGCTAATAAAAAACTCGCAAGTAAACTATTTAGAAACCTATAATGCCAGTGAAGGATTCCTTGGAATTCAAGATAGACTCAATTATAACGATATGCTCTTGATGCTCGATTATGGCATCTATTATGAGTTTATGCCCATGAGCGAATATGGCAAAGATTTTCCCGATACCTTAAGCTTGGAACAAGTGAAACCTAACGTTTCATACGCACTCGTTATTAGCACCAATTCTGGCCTTTGGCGGTACATTATTGGCGATACCATTAAGTTTACTTCCACTAATCCATATCGCTTTAAAATTTCGGGTCGAACCAAACATTTTATCAATGCATTTGGAGAAGAATTGATCATTGAAAATGCAGACGATGCCATGAAAATTGCTTGTGAAGAAACAGGCGCATTGTTAATAGATTATACAGCGGCTCCAATTTACTTTACAGCCGATAACAAAGGCGGTCACGAGTGGTTAATAGAGTTTGAAAAAGAACCACATTGTGTTAAAACCTTCGCCGAAAAATTGGACCAAAATCTCAAACACAAAAACTCAGATTACGAAGCAAAACGATACAAGGACATGGCCATGCAAATGCCCGTGGTAAAAGTTATGCCAAAAGGCACGTTCCAAGGTTGGCTTAAAAAAACAGGCAAATTAGGTGGTCAGCACAAAGTACCCCGACTTAGTAACCACCGCGATTTTGTAGACGACATTCTGCGATTGCACGCACAGGCACACCAAAGAAGCGCTATATAAATAAGCCCATGATCAATAAAAACTATATTATTAGCCTGCTACTTGGGGTGATTATTTGTGGCACTATCTTGTTGCTTTTTCAAAGTCACAGCGATACAGAAGAGAAAAAAAACTTAGCAGAATTTCAAGAATATTACCGTGTATATTCTTTGGCTTCGCCCAAATTTATTGAGTTTGCTGGCAGTAAAATTCCGCTTACAGATTTTGATGTGATAGAACGATACGACAAAGAAATTCTTACAAACATTTATTGGCAATCTCAAACTTTGTTAATGATTAAACGGGCAAATAGATTCCTTCCCATCATTGAAAAAATTCTAAAAGAACAAGGTATTCCTGCCGATTTTAAATACGTGGCTTTAGCAGAAAGCGGATTGCAAAACGTGGTTTCTCCTGCGGGTGCAGCTGGTTTTTGGCAGTTCATGGATAAAACAGGAAAACGCTATGGATTAGAGATTAGTGATGAAGTAGATGAGCGCTATCATTTAGAAAAAGCAACCTTAGCCGCTTGCCAATATTTTAAAGAAGCATACAGTCAGTTAAACGATTGGAGTTTAGTTGCTGCTAGTTATAATATGGGTGTAGTTGGCGTAAAAAAACAAATGCGTGCGCAAAATATTTTCAACTATTACGACCTGTATTTAAATGTAGAAACTGCTAGGTATTTGTTTAGAATTATTGCCATAAAAGACATCTGTTCTAACCCAACAAAATTTGGATTTAATGTAAGTCAAAACGACCTATACCCAGATGTGCCCACCATAAAAGTGAAAGTTAATTTAAGCATCACAAATTTGGCACAATGGAGCATAGACAATGCATGCAATTATAAATTGTTAAAGCTGCTAAACCCTTGGCTGCGTAAGCCATTTGTAAATGTTCCAATTGGCAAAATATACTATATTTCTTTGCCAAAAGAAAGAATTATGAAAAGTTCTTTGGCTTCTAAAGTATTTAAAGATACCCTTTCTTTGGACGATACCAGAATGGGGAATCTCTTAAAAGAAGATTTAATTACAAGCATTAATCACACTGTTTTACGCGGCGAAACAGCTAAGTCTATTGCCGATAAATATGGCGTAACTGAAGACGACATAAACACCTGGAATGAGCTCACTCCTAGCATGTCTTTAAAGCCAGGCTCTATCATTGTCATTAAAAGAACAAACGCCGAAAATTAACCACTCATGAAAAAGATTCTAGTTATTGGCGCCGGATTATCGGCCAGTTACCTCATCAATTATTTCCTAAAACATGCTAAAAAAGAAAATTGGTATGTTACCGTTGCCGATGCCAATATAGAATTGGCAAAAAAGAAAATTGGCAAAAGTAAGCTGGCTCATGCAGTGCTATTAGACATAAACGATGAAGGTACTAGAAGGCAACTCATATCTGAAGCCGACATCGTGGTTTCTATGTTGCCAGCACATCTTCACATGTTGGCAGCGCACGATTGCCTAGAATTACATAAACATTTAGTTACAGCTTCTTACCTCAGCCAAGAAATGAAATCGCTGCATACCCAAGCACTCAAAGCCAATTTATTGTTCTTAAATGAAATTGGTTTAGACCCAGGAATTGACCACTTATCGGCCATGAAAATCATTCAGGATATTCAGGCTCAAGGAGGTGAAATTACGTCTTTTGAATCTTATTGTGGCGGACTAGTTGCACCAGCTTATGACAACAATCCTTGGAATTATAAATTTACATGGAATCCCAGAAATGTGGTGCTGGCCGGGCAGGCTACTGCGCGCTATTTGGAGAATGGCTTGCTTAAATTTATTCCGCCCAATCGCATCTTTTCGCAAATCAACAATTGCAAAGTTGGCAAGTATAATTTTGATGCTTACGCAAACCGAGATTCATTAGGATATATTGAGCCTTACGGCATTGGATCGGCCAGAACTGTTTTAAGAGGTACCTTAAGAAGAATAGGCTTTTGCGAAGCTTGGAATACCTTGATAAAACTGGGCCTTACAGACGATACCTATATATTGCCACATAGCGAAAACCTTACCTATAGAGAACTGATTTGTGCCTTTATCAGTGGGGCAGATAACAACAATTTAGAGACAAAATTGACTCAATTTTTAGGCATTACTAAGGCAAGTAAAATATTTAAAAAAATAAGCTGGTTAGGACTGCTTGAACCAACAAAAATTGAGCTCGAAAATGCCACTCCAGCGCAAGCTTTGCAGAAACTTTTGCAAGAAAAATGGAAGCTAAACAAAAACGACCTCGATCAAATTGTGATGCACCACCAAATTAGCTATACACGCAACAAAAAAGTGCATACCATTCACAGTTCACTTTTTGTAGATGGAGAGTCGCAAACCCTCACAGCCATGGCCAAAACAGTGGGATTGCCACTAGCCATTGCAACCAAACTAATTTTGCAAGGAAAGATAAAAAGTCGTGGCGTTCAAATTCCACTCAACAGAGAATTTTATGAACCAATTTTAAATGAACTCGAAACCTATGGCATTAAGTTTATAGAAACCCATAAATAGACGCCTTACAAATCAATGCGCAAATAAAATTCCTTGCTCATTTCTATATAATCGGCGCTGGGTTTTCCATCGGCATTTTGTAAAATTAATTCGGTTCGAACCAACACCGTTGCTGATTTTTGATACGCTTGGATTAGTCGCTTTACAGGCTTCCCGGGCAAGGGAACGACCGCAATTTCTCTGCACAAATGCAACCCTTTATTAGAAGCATGAAGGTTAAAAGAAGCAGCCTCCTGCACAGGCAAAATTAACCAAAATTTACCCGAAGGTTTAAGCAAATGGGCAACCCAAAAAGCAAGCGCATCAAAGGGCAAATCGGCATCGTGCCTTGCCTTACTTCGCTGCTGATTCTTAATAGAAAAATTACGCTTAGCCTCAAAGAATGGCGGGTTGCTTACTATACAATCATATTGCTTCACGCCATTTTTATTTTGCAAGTGTAAGGCTGAGCTGCCTAACTGCTGCGCATGTGATTCTAAAAGAAAGTTGTTTAATTCTGGAGCAGGCAATGGTAAATTATTCGACTCTTTACCGTGCAATGGTAAAGGCAAAATGCTTGTGCTCTGGGCAAATAATTGCAAGGAAGTATGACTTGCCTCAAGCCTACTTCTCCAAGGAGATTGCGCAAAATTCGCAGCCGCTTGTTTACAGGCAGCCTCATCTAACTCAATGGCATCAATTTGTGCCTCAAGATTTCTTTGTGCTAAAATTAAAGCAATAACCCCAGAGCCCGTTCCAATATCCAACACCTGCTTCACAGCATAATCTTGCTCCACACTAAGTCCCAATACCACCGCATCGGTGCCTACCTTCATGGCGCAGGCATTGTGCCAAACACGAAACTGCTTAAATTCAAAATAGGGTGATGCCATTTGTTTTCAAATTAAAACAAAGCCCCATGTATATTTGCTTTATTTGCATAAAATATTTCTATGAATACGCACAACCATACAAACGCCCTCATACATGCAAGCAGTCCATATTTATTGCAACATGCACACAATCCTGTAAATTGGCAAGAATGGAGCGACGATATTTCTGAACAAGCTAGAAGAGAAGACAAACTCATTCTCGTTAGCATTGGCTATAGCAGTTGCCATTGGTGCCATGTTATGGAGCACGAATGTTTCGAAAAAGAAGATACCGCAGCCCTCATGAACAAGCATTTTATTTGTGTTAAAATCGATCGAGAGGAAAGGCCAGATATAGATCAAATTTATATGGACGCGGTGCAATTGCTAACTGGGAGGGGTGGTTGGCCGCTCAATGTTTTTACCTTACCAGACGGCCGACCCTTGCACGGTGGAACCTATTTTCCTAAACAAGAATGGGAAAGAGTCTTACAAAGTCTAGCTAATTTTTACGAAGATAAAAGAGAAGAGGCTTACGAATTTGCCACCAATTTAAGCAACGGCATAAAAAGACTCGACCAATTTACAATGGGTTTAAACACACAAGACTTGTTCCCAAACATAATGAGCTTACTCGATAAATGGAAGCTCCAATTCGACCTTAAATGGGGTGGCTATAATTGGTCGCCCAAGTTTCCATTGCCTAACCAGTGGGAATTGTTTATGGGCATTCACCACATAAGCAAAGACATAATTTTTAAAGAAGCATGCCAAATTACCCTAAACAAAATGTACGAAGGAGGTTTGTTCGACCACCTTGCGGGTGGCTTTGCAAGGTATAGCACCGATGCCTTTTGGAAGGTACCGCATTTTGAAAAAATGTTGTACGACAATGCACAATTAATGGGAACTTATGCCATGGCCGCAAAGTATTTCCAGAATGAAACTTTTGCAAAAGTGGTGCTGCAAATTCACCAATTTATTCAACATGAAATGTGCAATGATGAAGGCGCCTTCTATTCGGCGCTCGATGCCGATAGCGAAGGCGTGGAAGGCAAATATTATGTATGGTCGCAAGAAGAAATCAATGAATATTTAGACGAAAATGCAGCCTTATTTAGTGCCTATTATTCAGTAGAGAAACACGGAAATTGGGAAGAGGGAAATATCTTGTTTAGAACAAGCTCAATCGACACAATTTCAGAAAATTTTAGGCTCGAACCAAATGAAATTGAGAAGAAAATTGCCAACTGCAAAAAGCTGCTTCTTCTCGAAAGAAGCAAACGAATTGCCCCTGGTCTCGACGATAAAATCATTTGTAGCTGGAATGCGCTGATGATAAAAGGATATGCACAAGCCTACCAATTCCTTGGCGATGAAAGCTATTTGGTTCAGGCCCAAAAATCGATGAATCATTTGCTAAAATGGTCTGTTGATGGAAACCAGGTATACCGCATTTTAAAGAATGGCAAAAAAAGCATATCAGGCTTTGCAGAGGACTATGCCTGCCTCATTGATGCCCTTATTTGCCTATTTGAAGCTGGTGGCAACGAAAATTATTTGTGGCAGGCAAAAGAGCTTTCCGACCATTGTTTGGCATATTTTTATGACACCCATAGCGGCCTTTTCTTTTTCACAACAAAAGAACAAAAAACCATTGTCACCAGAAAAATTGAAATTAACGACGATGTTATCCCATCTTCTAACAGCATATTAGCAAAATGTTTGTATCGCTTGGCCTTTTATTTTGAAAACAGCAATTACGAAGAAATACAGGAAAAAATGCTTCAAACCATTGCAGAAAAAATGAATAAATTTCCCAATGGATTTAGCAATTGGATGCAACTCATTGCTTGGAAAGAAAAGGGATTCACGCAAGTTATCCTAAGCGGCCCACAAGCCCTAGAATGGGAAAAGTCATTGAATAAAAACTTTAACTATCAAACCCTCATTCATGTGCTTAAAAAAGAAAGTAAGATCCCCTTGTTTATAGGAAAAACAATTTCAAAAACAGAAACCACTGCATGGATTTGCAAAGGCAGAACTTGCTCACTGCCTTTGCAAAACTTGGATCAAATCGAATTAGACTTACCTAATTAAAGAAATGGTTCCATTGAGTTCGTAAGCTTTGCCCTTTTTATCTTTGGCATAACCTACATACGTAAATATTCCCGGAGGCTCTGGCACACCATTTATTTTCCCATCCCACCACGTACCACCAGGCATTTTGGTGGCGAATACTTGCACTCCCCACCGGTTAAAGATGGTCATCTCAACAATTTCGAACCTACTTGGATTGTATTTGAAAGCAAACACATCATTTAATCCGTTTCCATCTGGCGTAAATGCGGTTGGTGCAAAAATGGCTTCAACCGATGTAACCGTTATTTTGGCAGAGCTCGTATCTGTGCAGCCTAAACTATCAGAAGCCACCAATATTACGGTGTAAATGCCATCGTTCAAATACGTATAACTTGGATTTCTCTCGGAAGAGTTTGCCCCAATTTCACCAAAATCCCAATCGCTAAAATATCCATTGCTGCTGCTATTAGTAAAATTAACAGCCAATGGCGCCAAACCATTAACGGGATCTGCCGTAAACGATGCAACCACAGGCGGATTAACCTCCACCAATGTTTTAGCTTCATTATAACAAACACCATTCCAAGCAGCCAAAGTGTAAGTAGTAGTGACAGGTGCCGTTACAATAGGTTGCAACAACAACTTATCATTTAAACCCAATGCAGGGAACCATTCAATTCTTGTGTAATTAGTGACCGAACCAAACAAGGTTTCAGATTCTCCTGGGCAATACTTATAACTTGGCCCAGCATCAACCCCAGGAAACTTATTTACTACCACATTTACCGTATCGTAAATTACACAATTTCCACCATCCGAAATTTTCACAAAATAATCTTGTGTTCCAGGTGGTGTAACATTAGGATTAGCAATATATCGATTGCTAATATTAACTAAATTTAACCATTCATAACTTTGCCCGCCGCTGGCATTTAAAGCTACCCATAAACCTTCACACATGCTGGTATCAGCACCCGCAGAAGCAACAAATGTGGTTACATCTACAAACACTGTATCAACTCTGTAACAAATGCCATTGGTAGCAAATACAAAATAGTTGGTTGGGCCCAAAGGCTTAACCCATGGATTGGCAACTCCCGTATCGCTAATATTGTACAATGGCAACCAGTTATATTTAACAGCACCAGTAGCCTGTAATTGAACACTATCTCCCTTACAAATAGATTTATTTGTACCTGCATTAATGCTAAAATTGGCAACCGTAACCCTTACCGTATCATAAGCATCACAAACAGAATTGGTAGCTTTTAAAACATATAGGGTTGTAACAGTTGGCTTGGCATAAGTGGTTAAAGTGGTATCCTTTAAGCCCAATGTTGGCGACCAAATATGCGTTCCTAATGCAGTGGCTGTCATGGCCACGCTATCTCCCAAACAGATAGATTTATCTATGCCAGCATTTGCTTTAGCTTGCTTCACATCTATAAAAACACTGTCGTATCGCGAACAAAATTGATTATAGGAAATGGCATAATAATAAGTAGGCGTAATTGGCCACACAAACGGATTTGAAATGGAAGAATCACTGATATTTTGACTCGGTATCCATATATAATTTGTGGCACCAGAGGCTTGCAATTGAACCGTATCCCCTAAGCAAATTATTTGGTTCAGACCAGCATCTACAGGTAAACTAGCAATCGAAACCGAAACCGTATCGCGCGCAATACAACCCAAATAATTTCCACTCACATAATAGGTGATATTGGTTGTAGGTAAGGAATAAATATTGGTGCCAACAGAGTCGTTCAAAAATGTTCCTGGACTCCAATTAACAATGCCATTGCTGGTTACGGTAAAGCGGGCAGTATCACCTTCGCAAATGTTCTTGTCTAAACCTGCATCCAAAGTAGGCGTAGTAACCGTTATTCTTATGGTATCTCTTCTGGTGCAAATTCCTAAAGTTGCTATTACAATATAAGATGTATCCACAGTTGGAAAAACAAATACCGTATCATTATTCGTCGGGCTGATCCGATAGTTTGGCGTCCAATTAAACGAAGTTCCACCCCCGCTTACAATTAATCGCGCCGAATCGCCCAAACAAACAGAACGATCTGTACCCAAATCTGGCACATACGTAACCACATTTACCCTAACAGTATCATAGTTTTTACAACCACTAAAATTCACCTCAACCACATAATTGTTTGAAGTATCTGGCCAAGCTCTCGGACTTCTTGCTGTATCGTTCGACAAATTATAAATGGGCCGCCACATCCAAGTTCCATTAGACCCCGTAGTAGTTAGTTGAACACTATCTTTATCACAAATAAACTTATCTATTCCAGCATTGATTACTGGTAAACCAGAAATATTACTTAAATTATATAAATCGGTCACCTCGGTTTGGTTAAGCGTTCTAGCATAAACCCTTACCTCATCTAATCTGCCACTAAAAAATGAATTTAGGTTAACATCATTTCTGCCTATCCTTAATGGCGTGGTATTATTTAATACATACGGAACAGGGCCCGTAACTGTTCCCAGCAAAACCCCGTTGCGATAATAATAAAGGGTATCATTACTTACCGTAATGGCAAAGAAATACCAAGTATTTACATTGGTTACAGAACCTGCAGTACCGCTAAAAGACTTTGTATTAACCATGGCGTATGCACCATTATTTCTTAGCATGGCTCGGTATTGGGCATCCGCAGTATTATTCGATTTACTCAAAATTGGGTTAAATTGAACACCTGCATTAAAATTCCAATTGGTAACCCTTGCCCAAAAAGTAAAAGACATATTAGTTGTGGGCGATTGTAATGAGCTGGAGTTTGGAACTTCTAAGTAAGAGTTAAATCCATTAAATTGGTAAGCTCGGTTGTTTACATTAAACCTGTCTTGCGCCAAAGTAGCATTAAAAACTTGGGCATTATTGCCAAAGCCACTTTCGTCGTTGGCATTACCAGTAAAAGGATAACAAGCCACCACGCCCCGATTTAACCTATAAGGCGTTGTACAAGTTAAACAACAATTTGTATTGATGGTAACCAAAATGGTATCATTTGAGGTACAACCATTTGAAGTGGATGTTAAAAAATAGGTTGTATTAGCAGTTGGCGTTACAAACGGATTGCTAATAGCGGTATTGCTGATAGCCGTATTGGGCAACCAAGAATAAGTGGTTGCGCCACTGGCATTAAGTTGAGCACTGTCTCCTACGCAAACATTAATATCAGACAACCTAGGTGCGGTGTAATATGGCGAACGCACAATTACAATGGCATTTGAAGTAGAAGGTGGTGAACAGTCACTGGTAGATATTACCTTATAGGTTCCTGGTATAGAAGTGCTAATTGTATTGCCATTGGTGGCAGCAAAAAGAGTATCATTTCTATACCAATTAAATGTTCCAATTTTTTTGTTTAATACAGTTAAATAGGAGGTATCTCCTGTACAATCTAAATTGGTAACACTTGCAAAAATTCTAGTAGTATCTGGATTCTGAATGCGCACCAAAAATCCATCTTCATTTCCGTTACTTCTTATTACATCCGTTCCTAAAACGATACTGTCTCTAAAAAAACCTGATAAATAGGTTAATCCACTCGAACTAACATGAACATCCCATGCACTTGAAAAGGATGGAGCGGCAATTTTTTGGGCATCAATAAACGTATTAAATTGTGTGTATTTTGCATAAAAAGCACTAGTAGAACCCGTTGGTGTAAGCGGCGTTCCGCCAAAACTTGTAGTACTTTTAATCTCCCCAACAAAAATCGGATTTCTTTCTGGATCTAAAGCTACACCATAACCTAATTCATCTCCACTCCCACCCATTGTTCTAGCCCATTGTAAAGAACCATTTAAATTATAACAAACTGCCATTAAATCGTTGCCACCATTTGTGGTTATATTAATGGCAGCACCAGGTGGCCTACTTGTTAAAGTTGAATTTCCGTTAAAATGTCCAAAGGCATAAACCTTGTCATTTATATCGTCTACCACCACACTGCTGAAAGCTTCTGTAACGCTAGCGCCAGCAGATACTCCCCACGACCATGTACCATCTGGTAAAGCCTTGGCAACATAAGCGCCCCAATTGCCAGTATTGTTAATGTTATTTCCAAAATTGGCAAAGGAATTTCCACAACATCCCCAATTACCACAAATATAAATAGCACCTGTACTATCCACATCAATGCCATTGGCCACATCATTTAAATTTCCACCACCCCTATTCACATATTGTCTTAAACCGGCAGGCGAATATTTAGCAATATAAATATCGTTTGAACCAAAACTAAAACTGGTGGCATTGCCTCCACTTGTTTGCGTAAATGCAGCCGTATTAGAAAAATATCCAGTAACATAAACATTCTGCAAACGATCAATCACCAAATCCCCACTCTCGTCTAAACTAGTTCCACCCATTTGCGTGATCCAACTAACTATGCCCGAATTGTTTGCCTTAATTAAGATTGCGTCTGATGAACCAAAAGTATTTCTAACCAGATTAGTTCCATTAGCAGAGGTAATATTTGCTGTTCCACCTATGGTAGTATGAATATAAACATTACCAGAAGTGTCAACCGCCAATCCATGAGAATTAAACAATCCGCCCTCATTGTTAACGCCGCCAATCCTAATTACCCACTGAAAAACCTTGTTACAATTGTATTTAATTACCGCAACATCCTTATTGCCATAATTACCAATTAACTTGGGTGTTCCTGCGCTATCAATGGTTAGCGAACCAATGTAAGTGATTAAGGAATACACATTTCCTTGCGCGTCTGTAGCTACTTCGTTTGTAAAATCTACCCCTGCATTTCCTGCACTTAACCCCCAATTAAAGGTTTGTGCTTGGATACCCAAAGTAGAAAATAAAAATAAAAAAACACCAATTAAAAACCTTTGCATTATATTCATAATTTGATTGTCTTGCTCCTAATACACGTTATATTAATCATTAAAAACCAATATGTATTTTGGGCAACATCAAATTTACTTAAATACTTATAATTACAAAATCAGACAATTGATTTACTGAATTTTAAGAAAAAAAAATCTATTTTATTACAAAAGACTTAAAACCACATTAAAACAACCTTAGTTTTTCGCCAAAACCTTTAATTCAAAAGAATAAATCCGCGGACTAGGTTTGTGATAGGAGGTTTGTAAAACAATTCCCCAAAAATCTTCTCGCAACTTATAACACGAAAGCAAAAATTTTATAATCCCCTTTTTCCAAAACGACATGGTAGAGGTTCCATCTACATCCATAAATTGGATTGAACCAAAACCTGCTGCGCGCAAAACATATAAGCAACTGCCAGCCGTAAAAACAGTATGATGGGTAAAATCTTCGTAGCGCCAATACGTGCCGGTAAACGATTGTCCGTTTGGAACCATAAGCGCAAAAGAACCTTCTGTAGCTAACAATTCTTCGCGAATATGCCTCAAAGTATCAATCACCCAATCTTTCTCAATATGCTCCAAAACATGGCTCATAATAATCCAATCGAATCGATCTTCCTTTGTTACCACAAAATCTCTTGTATCCGAAATTTTAGTCACAGACAATCCCTTTTTCCTACAAGCATCCAAGGCTTCACTGTTAATATCGATGCCATGCAAATTAGTATAACCCATTTGGCGTAAAGCACCCAAAAACTGACCCATTCCGCAGCCCACATCAAGTATTCTTGCCGCTTTATTACTAGGCAAAAATGGAACCAAATAACGCGGAATTTTATACTGCCCATAAGACGCATCACTAATGGTCCTATGCTTAAAATAATCGTCTAATTTTGTTTGATCCCTCATATTCCATTTTTTAATAATTGGCGCGCATCCGCATCGGTTTTGCTATCCATCACAAATCTAATCAATCCAAACAATCCATACTTAGAAAGCTTCATCAATAAACCAAACACAACTCGACTCAACTTTTTCTTTGTAAGCATGTGAAAACTCAGGTGATTGGTGTATAGGTTCAGACCGTAATGTTGTGCCAAAACTTCTAAGGACTTTTCTGAATACAAAGAAACGTGTTGCCCGTGGTTAAATCCGTAATACCACCAATCTTGTTTTGGGGCTTCGGGCCGAACCAATATAGTTGAAAATATAACCGTATCCGAAACCGCTAAAATCTCCTTTAAATCATCATGCGGAGATACCATGTGTTCAAAAACCTCAAAGGCCGTTACGGCCTCAAATCGCTCGCCTGCCTTCGATTCAAAACCCTTTGCCATCATATTGGTGGCGTATTTATCACTCCAATAAAAATCGAAGCCAACATCGCGCATCATGCGTGTAAAAATGCCGTAACCACCGGCAAAATCAACGTATTTTTTTGCCTTTCCCAATAAACAAAATATAAGCACCGAGGTCTTTGCCCTAAAGTCTTCGTTGCGTTTAAATAAGCCGGTATCTTCTGGATTTAAAGCGTTTTTATAAGCCTCCTCAATCCAATATGGTTTTTCTGTTTGAATAAAATAGCACTGCGCGCAACGATAATAAGTAACATCATATTTACTTAAAACCGTATGATTAAAAATTGGTTCAGCCAGTGTATCACAAATTTTACAATGCATATTCTCCTTTGTTAAACCCTAAATTACTTAAGTAGTTAAGGGTTCCATGGGCTGCAAATTAATGCAAAGCCAATTAAGATACCAAAGAAATCCACTCACAAGCACATAAAAAAGCTTAAGCGCAATGCACAAGCTTTCTATTTGTTCTTTTATAAGCTTAATACCGCCATACTGAAAATCTTTTAAACACACAAAATATAAGCCCAGTTGCAAGGATTTTAGCTAATTAAACATGAGGCAAATTTACTTTAGTACACTAAAATTAAAAGTGCGAAAACCCTACCATTTAAACCCAAACACATCGAGCAGTTTATCCCAAAAATACCTGATAACACTGGGACTTACAACCCTTAAAATAGACCGTCTATCGGCTTCATGCTGCAACTTCATTTCAGAAGGATGAATAATAAATTGAAGTTCTTCCGTTTCCATGCGCGCTGTTTTATGCTTGGGGTTAGTGGTATTCAAAGCCTGCGCATCAAAGCCCACATTGCTCACCAAATTTATATTAGGAAGAATAGACAAGCCATCCAAATTTAACAACACATAATTCCACTGATAATCCCAAGAATCAACCTTGTTTTCATAGCATTGTTGCAAAATATGTAGCCAATATTTCTGCCCAGCTTTGTAAGGAATTACTGCATTTATTTTGGTCTGAACCAAAAACTCAGGAAACGATTTTAGTTCAACGTCGTAATGCTCCCAGGCCCGCTTCCAAGTAGCCCAACCCCAAATATGCGTAATGCGCGAAAAATAATAACTGCCGTCGCCATACATTTCCCCAAATTGAAAATTATCACCCGAAATATGCATCACTTGGTTGTTGTTTCTATACCGAATTAGCATGGCTTCACAAAAATGAAAAAAGCTCGAATTAGGCACACAATCATGCTCTAAAATAATGCCCTCCTCCTCGGTTTCAAACATCCAAGAAACACCCCTGCCAATAGCTAAACGCGGACCTTCATTAGTTTCTCTAAAGTTAGTAAAAACCTCGCATGGCCAATCAATTTGAGCCAATACCTTTTGCTGAACCAAAGTCAAATCTACCTGCTCATTAACCCTGCCCTTACGCGGCCCATCCGAAAAAATATACAACTTAGGAACCACCGCCAACCTCAGCTTTTCCAATACCTGAACAGCGGTATCGAAACGGTTAAAAATGATCAATAAAACAGGTGGCTTCATTAAATTCTCTTTATCTTTCTTTGCTCAACCCAATTATGATACAATTTGGGGTAATAGGTCAACAAAAACAATTTGACTATAAATACTATTGGGCTAGCTTTAAATTTGTTAGAAATATAATTAGCAGGAGCATTATAGTTAATAAAGTAAGAATGCTTTTGCTCAATATAATTTCTCAAAACGGTAAAATTGGGACTAGTATCTTTATCTACCATACTTGTTCCAGTGAGTCTATACATATAGGCAGGTTCATCATAATGAAAAAATTTAAAGCCTCTAAAAGCAAGATGGAGCCAAAACTCCCAATCCTCAACACCCATTCGCATTATTTTACTTTCGTCGTATCCTCCGATTTCTTGCCAAGCAGACTTTCTAAAAACAGCACAAGCATCAATAAAATTACCAGTAATTAATTCTTGAAGGCTAAATTCTTTAGTCAATTTTGGTCCAGTTTTATCTCCGAACAAAAGCCCATCACCATATACGATAGAATAATCCTCATTATGATTTAAAAAATCAATTGAGAAAGGAATATAATTATCCAATATCTTATTATCACAATCTAATGGCAAAATGTATTTACCCTTTGCAAGCTTAATCGCTGTATTTCTTGCACCACTTAATCCTTTATTTTCTTGTCGATGAACAAAATATCCTTCTAACCTAAGTTCGTCCAGAACTTTAATTGTGTTCAGATCAGCTGATCCATCATCAACAATAATTACTTCATAATTTATTTCATTAGGAACGCTAATGCTGTTAAGGGCTTCTCTTATAAAATGCCCATGGTTATAGCAGGGTATTATTATTGAAATAGTAATATTACTAGAATCACTTCCTACCAATTGCAACATAATTTAGAGTATTTGAGGGATCATAAAACCACCTATCAATTGTTTTAAAAAACCAATTATGGACAATTTTTATGATTTTAGGGAAAGTCAATAAATCTGGTAAAGTATGAATAATAGCTTGTCCTAAAAATGCCCATTTCCCACCATTTGCATTCACCTCAACAGCAATAAAACCAGCCTTTTCTAATGAATGAATAAACCCATATTTTGTAAATCTATGAAAGTCATATGGCTCTTCATGAATTGGCCAATACATTGGCCCAGATACAATAAAATGTCCCCCTGGCTTCAATAAACGATAAGCTTCATTTACCATCGTTTGAAAATCACCAATATGTTCAATAGTTTGAGTACTAATTATAGTATCAAATGCAGCATCTTTGATTGGAATCATAGTCGCTTCGCAAATTACATCAACCTTATTATTGCTAGACTGAACAATATCACAACCTAAATGCTCATTTATATAAGGCTTTAACATAATTTCATAAGGTTTATTTCCACAGCCAATATCCAACAACTTCCCTTTAGCAAACCTTGTAATTGCAGACCTTAACTCCTTAAACAGAAAAAAATAGACCAAATATTCCTTGCTATATAATTTCAATTCCAAAGAATTCAATCTATCCAAATTCAAGTCACGATTCTTTCCCATCTAACCAAAAATATAATTCCAGAATTTTTTAAAGGTATAAATAGGCTCATTAGAAAATCTTCCAATTGGTGTATTAATCTTATTTAAAATGAATTTGAGCTCTGGATGGATAGAATTGTAAGATACTTTATTATTACTTTGATACAAAGTATTTAATACCGCATTTTGTTTTATAGTTTCATTTTCCACAAATAGAATCATATTTTGCTTATACCACCAATCAATCTCTTTACTTTCCCAAATTCTATTTCGTAAAAAGTCAATTGGTAAATATCCGCGCTTTTCAAATTTTGCAACCCAATAATCTTGCCATTGTTCATTTATATGATATGTACCTCCTTGGTCTGGAATTGCAGCAGAAAACAAAACGCAATTTGAATGATTTGTTAAACTTCCAATAAAAACATCTGAAACATCCTCTGGAAGATGCTCTGCAACCTCCATTGAAATTGCTAAATCAAAGATTTTATTTAATTCAACAGGTTGTTTTAAATCATATTCCATGAATTCCTCTTCTGTAATAGATAGCATTGCATGGTCTACGTAGTACCCATCAATTCCGAATACCTTATTTACACCCAAATCCTTCGATGCCTTTAACCATTCACCCGTCCCACAACCTATGTCCAAAATGCTCTTTGGTTTTAGAATTTCAAAAACTAAGGGCAAAATATGTGAGGCAGATATCCTTGATCTTTTTCTTTGAGAATTATAAAAATCTTTAGTATACTGATTCTCTTCCATTTGTATTATTTATTAATAATTCAATATTAATAAATTTAAGGAAAAAGCCAATGCAAATTTGAATAAAAGTGTAATTGGTTATTTCTTATATAACAAAGTAGAATTAGATCCAGATTTGATGAAATACAATCCAGTTGGCAAAAATCCAATATTGGACTCCTTATTAAAAAAATCTATTAGATATTCCCGACCTACTGCATCATAAATAACCATAGATCCATTTTTACATTCTGTGCAATTGATTTTATCTAAAATCGGATTCGGGAAAAATACATTCTCATTTTTAGTATAGAATTTTGAAACCGCAATTTCTTTTGAATAGGTATATTTCCCATCAAAATCAATTTGCTTTATCCTATAGTAATATGCTTCATTAGATTCTATAAATTCATCTTGCCATTGGTAACGATTCAACTTTAATTGATTATTAGCCTTAAGCGTTCCAATTGAAACAAATTGAGAGTTTGAATTATTTCTCTCAATTTCAAAAAGTTTACAATTAACTTCATTTATAGTTTTCCAGATCAAATTAACACCGTTTTCAATTGATTCAGCCTGAAAATCATACCAATTTAATGGCAATGGATTATCTGTTGAATCTCCTGCCAGTGTGTATTCACCAAATCCTTGCATTCCTGATCGACCAACAATTGGTGCTGTTATTAAACCAGAGCCTGATATTGCGGTGCCATCAATAAACCATGCTCCATTTGTTACTCTTTTTAATACTCTAATTGTAGAAGGAGTTGTAATGCCAAAGAAACTAGTTCCAGTCATCGAAATAGTATATTGCCCGCCAATAATATTGGTTGGGTCCATTCTCCAAAATCCAGTATTGCTTGCTTTATTAACCTCAATAAGCGGAGATATGCTAAAATCATATAACGGTAGGCCACTATTCCCAGGATTTGTTGGCAAAAATTCTCCAGTAATGTAACCACCTATGGTAGGTGCGCTAGTAAAATTAATTTGTATTGGTCTATAAATTGAATTATTACCAATTGGAAATAGGCCAGTTGTGCCTGAGTTTAAACTAGGTGCAAACCACCTCCGTAATCTTCCATTAATGACTCCACCATTTCTTGTTAATAAACCAGGTTGGCTTGGAGAAACTCCAACGGTAATCATAAAACTTCCAGTATTAATGCTCGCTAGCATATTAAATGCATTTCTAATAATAATATTATTTTGAAGTGTTTTTACTCCACCTGCTAAAATGATATTATAGTAATTATAACCCGGAATATTTTGACTCAACGAAGAAATAAATTGAGCTGTGGAAAGGGAATCAAAAAAGGCCTTATTTGAAACTAGTCCTCCTTGAAATGTAGCAGTAGCATACGATGAAATTGAAATAGAATCAACAAATACTATAAATCCACTCGGTATTGTGAAATTGATTGCCGAACCCCCATTTCCAATCTTTAAACTTGATCCAGTTCCAGTGATGATCCAATTTGCATTAATATTTGGTGAACCATTATTTGTAACAATATATGTCGTATTTGGATTATTAAAGGAAATCGGTGATGTTCCTGATCCATCGCTATTAACGCCCCAACTCAAGGTGTCATTTAATAATCCAGTACTTTTGCTATAAAAAACATCTCCTAAAGTTCCAACAACAAATGGGGCTGTAATAATATTATAATTACTAAACCCTTTGAAACCATTATATTCATAAATGGTAAAAACATAAGATTGACCTTGCATTAAACCTTTTACCGTAACTGATGAACCAGTATCATTATAAACTACATAATTACCTAATCCAAGATTTGATCCTAGGCCAAAAGTATCATTTGAGGTGTACCAATTAGTATCTATTGGCAATGATGAACTTGAATTTGATACACGACAAGTTATGAGCCTCTTTTTACCATTCCCTTTTAAAAAATTAACTGAAATAGAATTAATATTCCTTATAACAGACAAATTGGTGGATTGAATTGTTGGTTCTTGGCTTATCATCCTATTTTTAAAAATTGAAATGTTTTGACCAGAGTAGTTTCCTGATACTAATTCTGGTCTGCCATCATTATCCAAATCTCCTATAACAAAACCTACTGGCGAAGTATTTGCCAAAAAAGAAGTAAATCCACTAAAAGAACCCGAATTTATTAAGCCAGTTCCAATATGAGTGTTCTTTAAAGCCAAAATATTTGTACTTCCTGCCACAGCTAAGGCTAAATCAACCTTTTCATCTCCATCCAAATCCATAACACCGTTTGCTTGAGGATATTGGTTTGGAGTAATACTCAAATCCACTCTTGAAGCAAGTGATATAGTTAAATTGGAAACATTTTCATAAATGGAAATTGTATTAGATCCCCAATTTGAGCAAATTATTTCCTTTAATCCATTATTGTTAAAATCTGAAATTGTTACCCAATTTGGATTGGTTTGGACTGCCGTGTTATTGTTTGTTGTAATTGATGAAAAGGAAATATTTCCAACGATTGAATTAGAATTTCTTAAAATGGAAATACTGCCCCCAGCCCAATTGGCTGTTGCTAAATCAACTTTGCCATCATTGTCAATGTCACCTGCCGTTAAACTACCAGGTCCAGATCCAACAGAATATGAAATGGCTGTAGCCATTGAAATAGTTGTTAATGTTGAATTGTTTTTGAAAACATAAACATTGCTAGATCCATAATTAGATACAGCTATATCTGTTTTCCCATCCAAATCAAAATCAGCTAATGCTAAACCTTGAGGATTACTTCCAGCACT
Organism: bacterium; assembly: GCA_034439755.1. Classification (GTDB taxonomy): domain Bacteria; phylum Bacteroidota; class Bacteroidia; order UKL13-3; family UKL13-3; genus B1. Next base: position 36,361 of record JAWXAZ010000098.1, on the reverse strand, counting down.
AAAATCAATTCTTGCAAATGAACTTGAATTAAAACTTATTCCATTATATTGATTAAAAAAAACCGAAAAGGAACTATTGGTTGAACTATTATATCCAACTACAATTTCATTTTTACCATCACCATTAAGATCGGCAAGTTTTACGGCTCCTGGCGATGCACTTAAGGTTAGTAAATCAAAGGAGGTGAAGGAACTGTTGTTAATTGTTCCAGTAGATGATGAATTAACAAAAATTCTAATAATATTTCCTGATGTAATGTTTGCTGTTATAATTTCAGGTTTCGAATCAGAATTTAAATCCCCCATTGTAATACCTTGTATTCCACTTGAGGTAGCAAAATCAACCTTAGCCGCAAACGAATTTGCAGCAAACTGCCCAACGGAAAAATTGTTAAATCCTAAAACTAACAATAAAAAATACACTAACCTTTTCATAAACTTATTTCTCTTATTTGATATTAAATTTCACTTATAAATTCCAAGTAACTAATCGATTTTCAAAAAAAATTACACCTCACAAGACACTAAGTCTTTAGCGCAATGAACCCAAAAAATAATACTAATTTACTACTACTAATTTCGTATAATATTGGTTTTGAATAATAACCCTTACCATGATTAAAGAATTCCTTAAATCATCTGTTAATTTTAATTCAATGTGGTTGTTCTCATTATGATATTCGAATACCAACTCTTGACCTTCCAAATTATAAACTTTCACTTCTTCTATTGGAGAATCACTACATTCTATTTTAATTACCCCATTTGAAGGGTTAGGATATAGCTTAATTTGCATCTCTCGTGATACCGGGGCTATCCCATTTATCAAGCCAGAATTGTACATATTTAAAACTTCATATGCCAATAATTTGCGGGCATATATTTTTGTTTCATCCAACATGCCATTTAAATATTCAAGCCCTCCTGGCTCATCCTTTCCTAAATATAGTTTATTGTTTTTACTCATGCCAAATGGTAAAGGGGCAACTGCAGATCCAACCAACTTTCCATTTAAATAATAGGTAATTAGAGAATCTTCAATAACTCCTGTTACATGATACCAGGCACCTAATAAAAAATCAGTTGGTCCTGCTACAGAGCCTAACTTTCCATTATTAATAACAGAAATTCCATTCTTGGTAAGTGCTAACCTAAATTGAGCATTTACCCCACTATTCGATTTACATAATAACACGGCATAATCCAAGTTATCTGTTCCTTTTGTAAATTGACCAACTTTAACCCAAGTTGCAAAAGAAATCTGGCGTGTTGGAAGCTGTAAACTACTTGAATTTTGCACCTCTACAAACTGCGAATTTCCACTAAATTGGTAAGCCTTAGCAGTTCTTCCAAATCTATCTGCTCCATAAGTCCCTCCAAAAGCAGCACCATGGTTCAAATTTCCAGAATTGTCATTTAACGACCCATCAAATGGGTAATAAGCTATCAAGTCTAAGGTATTGCTGTCTATATAATAATCTAAGGTTTCATAAATCTCTGTTACTTCTATGTCTGATATAGCTCTACCATATATCCTAATATCATCTAATTTTCCATCAAAATATTCAATCCCTCCAGCATCATCTCTTCCCAATGTTAATGGACTATTTTTCTCCACAGGATATGATATATTCAAAATCCCATTTCCTACTGGTAATCCATTAATAAAAACCTTAGCAGAGGAATCCTTAATAACTGCTGCTAAATGAACCCAAGTGTTTAATCCAATTGCTTTAGAAGAAGAAACCTCCCCTAACCAACCATTATTAACCAATGAAAAGCTGTTTGGTGTTAGTGCAATTCTATATTGCGCTTTATTTTCGTTGTTGGCTTTGCAAACCAAAACCGCATAATCTTTCCCATCTATGCCCCTATCATATCCTTCAATAAATGCCCATAAGCTAATAGAAACCTCGTTCGAAACTTGAGATAAGGAACTCGAGTTATTTACAGTAACAGATTGATTATTTCCATTGAAATCTGCTGCTTTGGATGATGCGTTTTTCCTGTTAGTTACCAATGCAGTTCCTCCATTGGTTCCATGATTGTTTAACCCCGAAGCATCAATAAAATCACCATTGAATTTGTAATGGGCAATTAAACCCGATTTAATATCTTGTGCAGATAAATTTATAATGAAAAACAATAGGGTACAAAAAAATAAATAATTTTTTTTCATAGGTGTTAAATTTGCAGCAAAATAATAAAAGAAAAACACAATTCAAAATCCAAATTCAGCAACCTAAAAAAGCAGCAACATTTCCCAGGCGTCCCGCAAACATTCCTGGTTCTGAAGCTGGGCATAATTTCGCAATTTTTCTAAATCAAAATTCTTATCAAACGGCATTTGCAAACGCAAAGTGTTTAAGGCTCTTATACTCTCATCTACTTTGCCATTCACCGTTATTCCCGTTTTAAATGCCTCCAAAAGCGCACCAATCATGTCGTTTTTTGAACCCAAAACAGGCTTGTTAAAATAGGCCGCCTTGGTTAACAAAGGATGCGGCATCTCATAATTTCCATCGTTTAAATAACAAACATCAAAACATAAAAGCATATCATTTATAGCCTCACTTTCATCTAAAGTATGCAATATAAAATAATTGTTATTTTTGCCCGAACTCAACAATTCACTCAAATAAGTGCGCGCCTTTTCTCCCAATATTTCGGGCTCCAAACTTCCCACACAAACAAAAAAATACTGATCGGCAGCAGCAGCATTGGCCACATTCAAAAAATTCTCGGGATTCTCATGCTCCAATAAAATAGTGCCAACCACCATTCTGCCCTTTGCCATCTTCATTATCTGCTCAGAAACTTTCTGCCGCCTTGTAGGTAAATTTAACTCACTAATATCGGGCATCACCACCACCTTCTTATACACCCTGCTCTTCAATGCCTCACTCCTAAACCTATCCAATGTGCTCACGCCCACACAATTTTTCGATAAAAATAAATAATCGGGCTCCCCAAATTTTGGATCCTGATTCAAGGCTAAGCCTCCCTCTTCATAAGCCTCCATGCGCGTTAACATGCCACTCCAACTATACCCAAATAATTTATCAAATAGGTTTTTTCCAAATTTCGGTCTGATCCAATCGTCCACTGGAGCAAAATATACAAAGTCGATTTTAGCCTGCATACTGCGCTCTGCCATCCTTAGTCGCCTACCCAATTTTAACAACCTTAAAACATAAGCCATCTTACCCTCCAAATGCTGGCCGCCAATTGTCTCCTCCATTGGAAAACAATGGATGCGCTTTCCCTGGTCCTTAAAATGAACCTGCAAATAATTGTTTAACTCAATCCAATTAGGCGAAAAAAGAGCCACCTGCTTTTGTAGTCGCAACAAGGCCTCAACATATAAACGTGCATAAGATTGGTATCTAAATTGATCCCGACTGAAAACCAAGCCTATGCAAAAAACGTCCATCGCCCACAAAGTTTAGGTTTGATTCGCCCATTTTTGAACCTAATTTTGCACATACTCACATTAAAAACACCTTTCATTATCAAGGATTAAACAATGGAAGTGGTTTTTTTTTCAAAAAAAGTTGCAATCGCTTTACTTTTTATTGAAAAGTGCTACCTTTGCGCTCCCACAAATTGACCGATGGTGTAACTGGCAACACATCTGATTTTGGTTCAGAGGAGTCTAGGTTCGAGCCCTAGTCGGTCAACTAACCTTCATCCCCTAAAGGATGAAACAATAAAAATAACAATCTTATGGCGGTTAAAAACGAAGTAAAGATTTTTTCAGGTACGCGCTCTAAGTACCTTACCGAAGAAATTGCAAAAGCATACGGTACTCCCCTCGGAGATTGCACTATCTCCTATTTTAGCGATGGTGAGTTTCAACCAAGTTTCAACGAATCTGTTAGGGGTTGCGATGTGTTTTTAGTTCAAAGCACTTTCCCTAATACAGATAACCTCATGGAGCTTTTGCTCATGATTGATGCAGCAAAAAGAGCCTCCGCACATTATATCACTGCCGTTATTCCGTATTTTGGAATGGCGCGTCAAGATAGAAAAGATAAACCACGCGTTTCCATTGGTTCAAAAGTAGTGGCCGATATGCTTACCGTTGCTGGTGCCAGTCGCGTTATTACCATGGATTTACACGCTCCCCAAATTCAGGGATTTTTTGAAGTACCAGTTGATCACCTAGACCCAGCAGTTATTTTCCTCCCTTACATGCGTAGACTAAACATGGGAAGCAATATTATTATTGCCTCTCCAGATATGGGCTCATCGGCTAGGGCAAGAACTTACGCAAAAGCCCTTGGTTGCGATATGGTAATTGTGGACAAGGAGCGCAGAAGAGCCAATGAAATTGCTTCTATGACGCTTATTGGCGACGTTAGCGGTAAAGATGTTTTTATGGTGGATGACATTGTTGACACTGGTAACACCCTTGCCAAAGCAGCACAATTGCTAAAAGACAGGGGCGCTTTAAGTGTAAGAGCCATGTGTACGCATCCTATTTTGAGCGGTAAAGCTTACGAAAATATTGAAAACAGTGTGTTAGACGAATTAGTAGTGTGTAATACCATTCCTTTGGCTCGAACCGACTCTAAAATTAAGGTATTATCTGTAGCGCAACTTTTTGCCGACGCCATTAAAAATATTACCGAACACGGCTCAATCTCCAGCCTTTTTGATATGAACAAATAAAACTTATTCGCCCAAAGGACGAGTGAGCAAACTAAACTCAATTGGGTTAAATACCAGCTTGTGTTTACAATAACAACAATTAACAATTAAATAATAAAAAAATGAAATCAGTAGCATTATTCGGAACAGCCAGAACAGAAGTTGGTAAAGTTTCAACAAAATCGCTTAGAACAGAAGGTAAAGTTCCTTGTGTACTTTACGGTGGTACAGACCACATCCACTTTTTCTTGTATCAGCCCGACTTTAAATTATTGGTATACACGCCAAATACATATAAAGTAAAATTAGAAATCGAAGGAAAAGTTTATAGAGCTATCTTAAAAGACATGAGCTTCCACCCGGTAAATGACTCAATTTTACATGCAGATTTCTTAGAAATCAACGAAACCAAACCAGTAGAAATTGGCGTCCCAGTTAAATTAGTAGGTAACTCAGTAGGTGTGCGTGCGGGTGGTAAATTAATTGTGAAATCTAAAAAATTAAAAGTAAGAGCTTTAGCTTCAGTATTGCCAGATTTTATCGAAATCAATGTTGATAACTTAGAAATTGGAAAATCAATTAAAGTAGCAGATGTTGTTGCTCCAGAAGGATTAACCTTGTTAGATTCACCTAACAACCCAGTTATAAGCATAATCACTACTCGTGCCGTACAAGAAGCTGCGAAAGCAGATGAAAAAGACGGTAAGAAGAAAAAATAATTTTTGCGGTAAAACAACCTCAATAATGATTTTCAAAAAAGAGCCTGTCTTGAAAAAGACAGGCTCTTTTTTATATAGGTAATATTGCCTTAAATAAGGCCCGATAACTTTAATTAAATCGGACGCACCTAAACAACCTGCATCAACTAATCACATCATTTATACCTTGTAAGGGATGATAGATTGCATTAAACACCCCGCCCAATACTTTCTAATGAATTCGACTTGGAGTGGCAGCCATCTTAAATACACTTCCCTTAATTAACTCCACCATTTCGAGGATGTTCCATGTTAAATAATCGGCGTATGTATGCCCAAAAAAAACTGATGTCTAGTTGGCGTACCTCCATGTAACAAAAACAATTGATTTCATCTGTTTTTACAAGGTATGGAACAAGCTGTTTTACAAGCAACTTTTACCCAATATGCACAAGAAATTGACATTTTACCCTACTTTTGCCGCAAATGAAATATTTGATAGTAGGCCTTGGCAACATAGGCGATGAATACGCCCAAACCCGCCATAATATAGGGTTTGATGCGGCCAATGCCTTGGCAGAAAAATATAAAGTGAGTTTTACCCCAGATAGGTATGCAGATATGGCGGAATTTTCGTTAAGGGGTAGGCAAATTACAATAATTAAACCAAATACCTATATGAACTTAAGCGGAAAAGCTGTTCGCTATTGGATGCAAGCCCTCAAAATTCCAGTTGAGCATATCTTTGTTTTGGTAGATGATTTAGCCATACCCTTCAACAAAATTAGGATTCGCGGCAATGGCAGCGATGCGGGGCACAACGGGTTAAAAAGCATTCAGGAATTATTGCTCACACAAAACTATGCAAGATTAAGGTTTGGCATAGGAAACAACTACCCCAAAGGTAGACAAGTAGATTTTGTACTCGGGAAATGGAGCAACGAAGAATTAATAGAAATTCCTTCACTCATTAAACATTCGGTTCAAGCCATAGAAAGCTTTGCCACTAGAGGATTGGCGAATACAATGAACGATTTTAACAAATAAGCTTCATGCAAGAAAAAGAAAAGAATAATTACGTGAGCAATTCCATGTGGATGTTGCTTGAGAAATCGGCACGAATTATTTCTGGTATTTTGGTGGGTGTGCTGGTGGTGCGCTACCTCGGCGATACGCAATACGGAATTTTAACTTACGGACTTGGGATCATTGCCATTCTTACTGTTTTTAGCACGCTGGGTTTAGACAGTTTGGTGATTAGGGAATTGATTACCCGCAGCGACCATAAAAATAAAATATTGGGAACGGCCTTTTACCTTAGGCTATTGGGCTCCTTTGCAGTGGTTATTGGGTCATGCACCTATTCCCTCCTACGCGATCCACTCTCCACCACTTTTATTGTTTTTCTGCTTAGCATTTCCATCGTTTTTCAGTCGCTGAGCGTAATAGACATGTACTTCCAAAGTCAGGTAAAAGGCAAACTTACCGCCATGAACCAGGTAATTACCCTTTTCCTTTCGGCGCTGGTAAAACTCTTCCTTATTTTTACCCATGCATCCTTAGAATGGTTCGCTACCATGGCAGCCTTAGAAGCAGCCATTTCTGCCCTGAACCAATATATTTTCTTTAGAAAAGAGGGTGAAAGCATAGCCTTATGGCGCTTTAGTTTTATTGAAGCCAAACACCTGCTATTGCTGGCTGTTCCACTCATTCTGTCGTCTTTTATTCAGCTCTTTTACCAAAATGTAGACACCATTTTAATTGCCCGTTTTTTAAGAGATATGGGCTCTGTAGGGCAATACGGTGCTGGCGTTAGAATTAGTCAGGCGGCCTACTTTATTCCGGTAGCCGTTTGTGCGGCGGTATTCCCAGGCATTATCAATAACCGCCACAATGCGCCCTTGCAATTAAAGCGACTCACCCAATTGTATAGCCTCATGATTTGGGGGGCAGTTTTTATGATTGCGGGCGGAATGCTCTTTGGCGATGCGGTAATTAATTTCCTCTATGGCGCTAAATTTCCCAATGCACCCATGATTTTTAAAATACATATTTGGGTTAGTCTGCCTGTATTTTGGGGCACCGCATGGGGCATGTGGATGCTGGCCATTCAACAACAGAAATATGTATTGTGGATGCAAATTCTCAATGCCATCTTAATTATAGGTTCGGAATTTATATTAATACCCCGCTTAGGAATTACAGGCGCAGCATACTCGCTGGTGTTTGGCTCTTATGTGGCTTTTATTTTTATGGTTATGGCCTATAAACCTAAAGAGGGCCTTAAATTATTCTGGCAAGCCCTGCACCCAAAAAATATTCTCGAAGTAATTCGCTATTCAAAAGGATAAAAAAATTAACTTTGAACTATGTTGGTTTTTGCGGCACATACTTCGGAAAGGTTAAAGTATATTTTGGATCACTTGCTTATCGAGCGTTTGGGCATAGCATACAAGGTTACAAACAACCCGGAATATTTTAGACAATCGCATGCGCGTAAAATAAATTATAGCCATCATATCATAGAAGGTTGCTTTAATATTCCAGCTAAAAATTTACTTTTTGAAGAGACCATTATTGAACAAAAAATTGAAGTAGTTGAACATAAAAATTGGATCAAGTATTTCTACAAATTACCGTACCAAGACATCCCAGATTTTAAAATACAAACCACCTATCTCCCTTTTGATATGCTGGCTGCGAGCTTTTACCTTTTAAGCAGATACGAAGAATACTTGATTGAAAGCAGAGATGAACACAACCGCTTTAAGCCAGAAAATAGCCTTGCTTTCAAAGAAGGATTTCTCCAAATTCCACTCATAGACCACTGGGTTATTTACATGGGCAAATTGCTCAAAAATCACTATCCAGATCTTGTGATAAAAGAGAATAGGTTCAGACAGAAAAACACCATAGACATAGACATTGCTTATAAATATAAAGGTCTCGGTTTGATCCAAAAGTTGCGCAAGTTTTCTGGCTCTTTGTGGAGGGGTAAAGTAGATTTTCATGCGCTAAATTCGCCCCAAATTGACCCCTACGACACCTATGATTTCCTGCATTCAACGGCAAGTGAGGATGCAGAAACGATGTACTTTTTGTTGTTGGCAGATTATGGCGGATATGACAAAAATATTCCGCCAAAATCGAAGGAGATGCGACATTTAGTAAATACCTTATCGCGCCAATTTACAACAGGATTGCATCCTTCTTATAAGTCTGCCTTGCGCAGTGAAACGCATGAAAAGGAGCATCAAATTTTTGAAGAATTAGTGGGGAAAAAAGTAGAAATATCTCGGCATCATTTTCTTAAAATAAAGTTGCCCGAAAGTTATAGGGTGTTAGAAAAAATGGGCGTTAAAGACGATTATAGTTTGGCTTACTCCACCCAGGTTGGGTTTAGGGCATCGAGTGCTTTTCCGTTTTTATTTTACGACCTGCCCAATGAAAAAACCTTAGCCATTAGGCTTCATTCTCCTTGTGTAATGGATGTTACCCTAAAGAATAGTTTACAACTGGATATTGGTTCAGCCTGTAAAAAAATATTAGAGCTCAAAGAAAAGGTGAAAGCGGTGGAGGGCGAATTTATTAGCATTTGGCATAATTCTAATTTCGACGAAACGCAGGGATGGGGCAATTGGAAACAGGTTTATCGGAGCTTATTCGAATAAAATATTATTTTTGCTTCAATGGAAACGAACATGATTGGCGAACTAAAAATATACAATACTCTTAGTCGCGAAACGAGCATTTTTAAACCTTTGCATACCGGTTATGTGGGCATGTATGTGTGTGGACCAACAGTATATAGCAATGCGCATTTGGGTAATGCCAGAACCTATGTTTCATTCGATATTATTTACAGGTATTTATTGCATCTTGGATATAAAGTGAGGTATGTGAGAAACATTACCGATGCTGGGCATTTGGAGGGCGACCGAGATGAAGGGGATGATAAGTTTGCTAAGAAGGCTAAGTTGGAGCAAGTTGAGCCCATGGAAATTGTGCAGCGCTATACCTTAGATTTTCACGATGTTTTGAGGGCATTTAATACTTTGCCACCAAGCATTGAGCCTACTGCCACAGGACATATTATTGAGCAAATAGAGATGACCAAGCAAATTATGGCCAATGGGTTTGCTTATGAGGTAAATGGTACGGTGTACTTTGATGTAGAAAAATTCTCGAAGGAGCATGAATACACTGCTTTATCGAACCGCAACTTGGATGATTTATTAACCAATACGCGTGAATTGGATGGGCAAGACGAGAAAAAAGGTCGGCTCGACTTTGCACTTTGGATCAAAGCGAAACCAGAGCATTTAATGAAATGGCAAAGTCCGTGGGGAGAGGGCTTTCCTGGCTGGCATATTGAGTGTTCTGCCATGAGTTCAAAATATTTGGGCCATGAGTTTGATATTCATGGTGGTGGAATGGACTTGGTGCCTACGCACCATACCAATGAGATTGCGCAAAATTTGGCCTGTCACCATACGCAACCCGCTAAGTTTTGGGTTCATACCAATATGTTAACTGTAAATGGACAGAAAATGAGCAAAAGTTTAGGAAATTCTTTTCTTCCTGCTGAGTTGTTCTCTGGCAATCATAAGCTTTTAGAAAAAGGATATTCGCCTATGACGGTTCGCTTTTTTATGCTTCAGGCGCATTACAGGAGTACTTTGGACTTTAGAAATGAAGCCTTACAAGCGGCAGAAAAGGGCTTGGCTAGGTTAATGTCGGGATTAAAACTATTGGATTCGCTTAAAACTGCTGCTCAGTCGAGCTTTTCTATTTCTGATATTAAGCAGAAGGTTTACGCTGCTTTAAACGAAGACTTTAATACGCCAATTGCTTTGGCGTACTTATTTGATGCGGTACGGTATATAAATTTGGTGAATGATGGCAATGAGAGCTTGAGTGAGGAGGATAAGGCAGATTTTTCTGCTTTTATGAAGGCGATTATATTTGATGTATTGGGCCTTAAAACGGAAAAGGAGGCAGATAATGGGAAAATTGATGGATTAATGAACATGGTTATTGCAGTGAGGGCTAAGGCAAAGGCTAAAAAGGACTTTGCAAGTTCAGATTTTATTAGAGATCAATTGAAGGAATTTGGGATAGAAATAAAAGACAGCAAGGAAGGCACAAGTTACCTGATAAAGTAGGTAAAAATTATTAAGTGGTAGGAATTAACGAGTAATTGGTAAAGTTTAGATAATACAAAGTACTTAAGTTTGTTTATTAAATTGATTGCTTATGTATTCAACAATTACAACAACAAAGAGGCTTGAAATAGCTAAACAAGATGGCACAATTGTAGATTCTTGGAATGGCGCGTACAAAGTTTATGCAAATTTAGATTTCGATAGAGACAGGAAAAATTGCGCATTAGAGGTTATTGATGGGTATTTAAAGGAGGGTGAAAGCCTAACATTTAATGGCTCGAGTAAAATTTCTGGTAAAAAAGTGAGGATTTTCCATTTTGAAATAGCCAAAACTGCCAACATTAACACCTATTTTAGAACTAATCACCTCGATTTTTTAATAGATGAAATGGAACATATACTAGTTTGTATCTATAGAAAAAATCAATTGGTTGGATACCAATTTTTCGATCACCTCAATAACCTCAAGGGTGAACCAAGCTTTCCTATTCAGGAGGTGCTGGCAGTAAAAATTAAATAAAAATGAATGGGCTTTTACAAGCCCATTTTACATATTATCAAGTCGTTAAGTCAAGAAACGCTAAAAAATTGAAAATTAATCTAACTAATTTATCCAATTTCTAAGATATTTTAGTGTGGCCATTCTTTTTTATCTAACTTTGGTTGATAGTTTAATTAGAAAAAACGCTTAAAAACTAAAAATAATGCTCATATCATGAAAAATAAAATCTACTTTCTATTATTTGCCCTGTTCTTAATTCCGGTGCTAAGTTTTGGACAGGCTACAGTTCAAAACATTCCATTTTCGCCGAATGGACCAATTTACTGCCAAAAACAGGTTGGCTCAACTTTGTATGTTGGCGGACAATTTACTTCTGTTAATGTGAATTCTGGTTCTTTAGTTGGATTAAACCCAACTAATCCAAATGCCTCAATCAATTTACCTTATGTAAATGGAACTATTAACACCGTAGTAAGTGATGGTGCGGGAGGCTTTCTTATTGGAGGAAGTTTTTCTAGTGTTGGTGGCCAGTCAAGGCAAAATTTTGCACGAATTAATGCTAATATGACGTTGCATCCTATTAGCATTGGTTATAATGGTGCTGTTAAAAAAATCGTTGTTTACAATAATTTGGCTTATGTGTTGGGCGATTTTAATTATGCAATTATTAATGGAGGCACTTATCAATATAAGCCAAAAGCAAGCTCAATTAATTTATCTAATAACCTTATTACTTCTTGGGCGCCAAACTTTAGCATCAATACCATCAATGATGCTGTATTATGGAATAACAATTTGTATTTAGGCGGTTTGTTTATTTATAATGGTTACCGCTCATTGGTAGCCTTAAATTTAGCCCTAAGCAACCCAAGCATAATAACCACTTTTATGCCAACTATTACTTATTTTGGAAGTTCGTCAAGTGCTCTCATAAATTCTTTAATCTTAACCTCAGGAAATGAATTGTATTTTGGTGGATTGTTCAATAGTTTTAACGGACAATCAAGGGCTAATATTGGCGCAATTAATTTGATTACCAATTCGCCAATTTCAAATGGCATTTCTAGCTTAAATGGCCCAGTTTCTAGCTTAGCTTGGAACAATAACATGCTATTTGTTGCTGGAACATTTACTGCAGTAAATAACGTATCTAAACCAAGGCTTTTTGGTTATAATACTCAGTTCAAATCTCTGTTTAATTCTTGGACTCCTAATCCTAATTCTACAGTAAATAAAGTAGGGGTTTTAAATGGATTTTTGTGGGTAAGTGGGGCTTTTAATACCATTAGCGCTGTATCAAGAAGTCTTTTTGCAGTTTATAATTTATCTACCAATCCAAACATTCCACCAGTTATAAATACCCTATTTACCCCATCGCCAAATAATACAGTGCAATCCATTATATCTACCTCCTCAAATATTTGGATTGCGGGCGGTTTGTTCAATAAAATTAGTGCTGGCGCTAGGAATGGCGTTTTTGCGGTTAATCTTTCTAATTATACCTTAACAAGTTTTGCCCCCTTGGTAAATGGAGCCGTTAGGTCAATAGAAGTATCTGGTTCAAATGTGTTTTTAGGAGGCTCATTTTCTTCTATAAACGGCAGTTATCTGCAAAATTTTGGTGTGGTTAACTTTAGCAATGGTGCGCTAAACACCGCTTACAGAGCAAATTTCAATGGAACAGTTAATTCAATATTAGCAAATGGGTCATTAATATATGTGGGAGGAAATTATACTAATTTAACCATTTATTCTGGTGCAAGCGCATCCTCTTCTTTTAAGACTGGTATTTGTGCCATCAATTTAGGATCAAGCCTTTTTATAAACAATAGCTTTAATACCATTCTCTCTGCAAGTGGAGTGGTTGGGGTAAACGTAATTAAAATGTTCAATGGACAATTGTATTTAGGCGGTAGATTCACCTCTCCAAGGAATGCATTGGTAAGTGTAAATCCAATAATAGGCACAACAAATGCTTTTAATGCTAATATTAACACCTATTATTCTAGTGTTGTGAACGACTTGGTTTTAACTCCACAAAACGAACTGGCTATTGGCGGATATATACCATATGTTTCAGGTGTTATCACCTACAATTTGGCCTATTTAAATTCAAGTACAGGCGGCTTTCTAAGATCTAATAGCAATGTTTCTACAAACGAAATAATGTCGTTAACCAATGGCAATTACAGTGATATCATGTATGTAAATTATTATGGATTATTTAGGACCCAAAACAATAATGGCGCCACCTCTCTGGCCTATAGTTTAAATGGGTACAAATATGTAGTAGGAAAACTGGGCACCACCTATTTTCTGGGTGGTAATTTTAGTTATTACAACAGCAATTTGGGCAACTATTTTTATAATTTTATGGCCTTAAATTTTGTGCCCCCATTGCCGCCAACTATTGCTGCTAGCAATCTTTCGTTTAACAGTATAACTACCAACAGCATGAATATTAATTGGTCGCCTGGTAATGGAACAAACCGCATTGTGATGATGAGAGCAGGTTCTCCAATTACGAGTCATCCAAATGATTTTAATAATTATTATGCTTACAATTACTATGGCTCTGGAAGTAATATTGGTGGTGCATTTGTAGTCTATAACGGAAATAGCAATACAGTGAATGTTCAAAATTTACAACCTGGTTCTACCTATTATGTAAAGGTTGTGGAATACAATGGTTCTGGTGCAACATTAAGCTATGCTTCAAACTTTATTGCTGGTCAACAAAGCACACAAGATATCCTTCCTCCTACATTGGCTGCTTCTAGCATAAACGCTTACAGTATTACCAAAAACAGCATGTATTTAAATTGGGTACCAGGAAATGGTGTTGGAAGAATAGTAATTGCCAGACAAGGTGCACCAGTGAACGCATTTCCAAATATCAATAACTATTACTATGCCTCTAACACATTCGGTTCTGGTAGTAATTTAGGTCAAGGAAATTTTGTAATTGCAAATGGAAATACATACGGAACCTACTTATATAACTTAACACCTGGAACTACTTATCATTTTGCTGTTATAGAATATAATCAAAATGGAAGTTATATTTATAGGTATAAAAATGATGTTTTTCCAACAGCTAACTTTACTACCATAGCAAATCTTACTGAGCCTACTGTTGCTTCGAGCGTTTTGAATGTGCAAAGTATTGGTGGTGGGGCTGCCCAAGTATCTTGGACTCCTGGAAATGGCTCACACAGAGTTTTAATGATGAATAGTATTGGACTTTATAACATCAATGCAGTTTCAACATCTGACGGAAGCACCTATACGCCAAATCCAAACTTGGTTAATTATAATCCATACCCAAGTTTTATTGGCGTACAAGATGGATTGTATTCAAATTATGGTCACCGAGTGGTTTATACTGGAACAGGGTCAACAGCTACAATTTATGGATTAAATAGCAATACAACCTATAATTTTGTTTTAGTAGAATATAATAGTACTGGAGCCGGTTCCGAAAATTACCAACAAAATCAGTGGGCTGCTAGCAACTTTACAATGCCAGCTTTGGTAAATACACCAAACATTCCTGCTACAAATGTTAAAGTTCAGGCTACATCGAACAATGCAGCTAGAATAACTTGGGTAAATGGAAATGGTAGTGCAAGAATATTGGTAGCAAAACAAGGCGGACCAGTTAGTTGGGCTCCATCTTTAAATGCAAGCTATGCAGCAAATAGCTTCTTTGGAAACGGCATCAATAACTCAGGTAATTTTGTGGTTTATAACGGAACTGGAAGCAGCGCGGTTGTGAGTAATTTGCTTGCTTATACAGATTATCATTTTGCTGTTTATGAATACAATTCTGCTTATAATTCGTACACTTACCAAAATGAAGTAAAATACAGCTTAGGTGCAAATGGAGCAGGCAAAACACAACCTGCTAATTGGCCAAGGGTTGCCGGTGGTAATGGAACAGATGCTGCTGGTGGGGTATCAACAGATCCACTTGGAAATGTTTATGTGGCAGGTACCTATAACGGTACTGCTAACTTTGGACTTTTACAGGTTACTGGTTCTTCTAACCAAATATTTTTGAGTAAATATACCAGTGCAGGAGTATTGCAATGGGTTCAAACTGCTGGTGGAAGCGGAGAAGATGCTGCATCTTGTGTAACAGTTGATAATTCAGGTAATAGTTATATTGTTGGTTCATTCAGAAATACAGCAGCATTTGGCACAACCTTGGTTACGAGCAATGGAACAGATGATGCCTTTATTGCCAAATACAATACAACTGGTGATTTACAATGGGTAAGAACATTAGGGGGAACAGGACAAGATGTAGCCTTTTGGGCCAAAGTAGATGGAAATGGAGATGTTGTGGTAACAGGTTATTTCCAAGGAAATCCTAGCTTTTCTAATAGCACACAAACCTTAAGTTCAAATGGTAATTCTGATATTTTTGTGGCCAAATATAGCAGCAATGGAAACCTTGTTTGGTCTGTTGGTGCGGGTGGTAACAATTATGATTACGGACATTGCGTTACCATAGGCGCAAACAATTCGGTGATTATTTCTGGTGAATACAAAACCAGCGCATCATTTGGCACTACCACTTTAACTAATACAGGAAATGAATCTAATGGATTTATAGCAAAATTGAGCAGTGCAGGTGGTTGGAGTTGGGCAACACAAATGGGAGGAGCTGATGTGGATGCGGCTTATGCTGTTTCTGTAGATGCCACAGATAATTATTATTTAGTAGGCTCATTCTCTGGAACTGCTGCCTTTGGTGGCGATAATTTAACTTCTGCTGGATTAACCGATGGATTTGTTTCTCGTGTAAATACCAATGGGGCTTTTCAATGGACAAGGCAATTTGGCGGTATTTCTAAAGATGCAGGCAGTGGTGTAAGCATTGCCCAAAATGGAAGTGTTTATGTTGCAGGTAGTTTTGCCAATTCAATCACGATGAATGGAAGTCAACTTATTTCGTCTGGTAACCAAGATATCGTTGTAGCAGTTTACACTCAAACAGGTTTGCTTACCCAAGCTACCAAATTTGGAGGAAATCAAAATGACCAAGCAAGAGGTATACATGCAATAGACAATACCGCTACCTATATTTGTGGCTATTTTGAGGGCACAGCAGTAATGGGCGGTTTCGAGGTAAGTGCCAGCGGCGATATAACCAGTCAATTGAGTGGCGATATGTTTGTTCATAATGTAGGTGCTGTTAATAATTCAAATCCTGCAGGAGATTTAGTAACTTGGTATAAATTCAATGGTAGTAACAATGATTTTAGCGGAAATAACTTCCACGGCACGCCTGTAAATAGCCCGGTTTTTGTTGCCGATCGATTAAGCACCAATAGCAGCGCAATCTCTATGAATGGAACCAACTATGTGAATTCTTCTGCTAGCGGTGCTCCGCAATACGACAACCTTGGAGAAATAACTTATTCTGCTTGGATAAAAGTAAATTTAAATGCTGCTGGTTTTCAGACTTTATTATCAAGTAACGACGCAATTACAGGAATACAACCCTTGTTTATTTATTTAAATAGTAATGGACAAATGGTTTTATCTGCTTCAAATAATGGCAGTGGCGATGGATGTGGATATATAGAAACATCTAACTATGTGATTCCAAATAATTCTTGGACACATGTAACCGTTACTTTAAAGTCTGGCAATTTTATTAGAATTTATATTAATGGCTCATTGGTTACACCTAGTACTTCTAATTTTACAAGCAACACATTATCTTTAAACAATGTAAATTATAGCATGGGTGCTTACGTTGTTTATAGTACTGGATATTATCCATATTATGGAACAATGGACGATGTAAGATTATACAAAAAAGCGCTCAATCAATCCGAAATAATCGACATCATGAATGCAACTTCTCCTAATTCTGCTCCACCAATAGAACAGTCTAAAGTTGATTTAGTTGAAGAAGAAAAAGCGGTACTATTTCCAAATCCAAATAATGGCGGTTTCAATTTAAGCTTTACATTAGGCAGCGACCAGTATCGTTCATTTAGAATGATTGACCTTTCAGGAAAAATTGTTTATGAAGAAGAAAAGCAATTGTTTAAAGCTGGAAATCAACTAAAATCTTTTGATTTAACAAATTTAAATAATGGTTATTATACCTTGCAGGTATTAGAAAACGACTTAGTTGTATCTAATCACAAGCTTATCATTAACCAGTAATATCAATGGGGTCAGGCAATTGTCTGACCCTATTTTCACCGTATAATTTGAAATATTATGAAAAAAAATATACTTTTTTTAACATTATCGCTATGCTTTATTTTAAGAGGAAATTCTCAAGAAATAGCTCAAAGATTTTGTGAAACAGATGGTGTGGTAAACACTACCTTAAAAATGAATGATAAAGTTTATATAGGAGGAAATTTCAACTATGTAGGTAAGACAACTGGATCTTTTGGAGGCTTTTCTTCAACCGATGCCAATAGCATTGTTTTACCAGTTACTTTGGATGGAAATATCCAAACTTTAGCCACCGATAATGCAGGCAAAATATATGTGGGTGGCAATTTTAATTATCTGGGTCAACAAAAATATTTTCTTGTGTTCAATGCTGATTTTACTTTAGCAAGTTCACCAACAATAAATGTAAATGGGCCTGTAAAAAAAATAGAAATTAGTGGCAACACATTGGTAATGGCGGGCTCTTTTACAAGCGTAAACACCCAAAATAGATTGGGAATGGCTGCCGTAAACCTTAGTACAAATTCATTGGAGGCATTTGCACCCAATCCTGATGGTCCGGTAAATGACTTTAAAATTGCTGGAACAAACGTTTATATAGGTGGAGCATTTGGATTTATTGCGGGCGGGTTAAGAAATTCGTTTGCCTTGGTTAGTTTAAGCAACACACTCCAAAGCATGAATTTGCCAATTAATGGAATGGTTAAATCTATGGATTTAGCTGACTCACTCATTTTCATTGGAGGAGCATTTGATTCTGTAGCGGGTGTTTCTAGAAACAATTTGGCTTCTATTAATACAACTTCTCAAAGCTTAAGAATATGGAATATAAAAACGGATGGTGCTGTTAATGCTATCAAAATAATTGGTTCAAACCTCTATTTTGGAGGAGCCTTTTATACCTTAAATACCAATACATTTAGATTGGGATATGCCTCTGCAGATGTATTAACTGGAACGGTTTCCAATACCGATTTGGCATTTGATGCGCCCATCGAAAAAATTGAAGTAACCAATGGACAATTATATGTTTATGGCGATTTTAGCTCAATAGGATCTACCAACAAAAAATATGTTGCGGCTATTACAACAGGTGGAAGTATTATTTCAACACCAATGGTTAACAACAAGGTAAAAGCAAGTTTAATGATTGGTAGTAACATCTATCTTGCAGGACAATTCTCGAGTTTAGGAGGTAAAAAAATAAACAACATCGCTGCATTAGATTTTCAAACAGGAAATCTAATCAATTACCCAGTGGACATAAATGGTGAGGTTAGACAAATTACTAGAGTGGGAAGTGAATTATTGATAGCGGGCGACTTTACCTCTGTTAACACTTTAACTCGGGTAGGAATTGCCATTATAGACACAATAAATGGTGCACCAACCAATTTCGATGCTGCATTAAATGGTTATGTGTATAGCACTACTGTAAATGGTAGCAACCTTTATTTGGCAGGAGAATTTACCCAAGTTGGAGATAGTTTGAGAAATAATTTAGCCAGTTATAACTTAAATTCCAACCAATTAAATTCATGGAATCCGAATGTAAATGGCAAGGTTAGTAAAATGGTTCTTTATGGACCATATATGTATATTGGAGGAGATTTTAGCGAAGTAAGTGGTGTGAGCAAAAAATTCATTGCTTCATTTAACTTGGCAAATAATGGTTTATTGCGTTCATGGAACATTAATTTAGATTCTAATGTTAGCTCCATTACGCCTATTGGTAACCAAGTTCTAGTCACTGGTATTTTCACCTCAGTTAATTCAAACCAAAGAAGTCCAGCCTTTTTGGCCGATACAGCAACTGGCACCTTGAGCAGTTGGAATCCACAATTTTTTGGCAATCCAAGTTCATCTTATGCCGAGAACAATTTGGTTTTCCTTGGCGGAAGTATAAACTCGCAAAACAACAATGGTCTTTTAGTTTTTAACGCAACAACCGCTTCGGAAATTGATTTTCCGGTTAAGCTTGCAGAAGGCACCTTGAGCTATATTGGAAAATTTGAAGACAAATTAACATTTGGAGGAGATTTCAAATTTGCCAATGCCAATGGAAAAAGAAATTTTGGTATCGTTGATTTTAGTGTGAATACCCCTACACAGCAGGCCACACAAGTTACTTTCTCGGCTGTTTCACCCATATCGGCCAAAATTCACATCTCCAAAGGAAATGGTGCAAAGAGAATTGTATTGGTAAAATTAGGTGCTGCAGTTGATAGCAATCCTTTAAATGGAAATGCCTATGAGGGTAATTCAGCCTTTGGTTCAGGTCAATTTATTGGTACCAATAGTGTGGTTTATGTTGGAACAGACACCACGTTTGAATTAACCGCATTAAGCAATTCAACTACTTACCACGTGGCAGTTTTTGAGTTTAATGGATTTTCTTCATATACCAACTATAACACAGGCACGCCTGCAACTGGGAATTTCACTACAAGCATGGCTTTTTTCCCTCCTACAACCTCTGCTAGCAATGTTGCATTTTCTGATATGCGCGTTAATTCTGGGGTAATTAAATGGACTAAGGGAAATGGTGAAAAACGAGTTGTTGTGCTAAGAGAAAATTCAGCAGTGAACCAAACACCAACAGATAGCACGCAATATTATGCAAATAGCGAAATGGGAAGTGGCAGCGATTTAGGCACTTCAAATTATGTGGTTTACAATGGAGATGGTGATTCGTGTGTTTTAAGCAATTTAAGTGGGGGAAAAACTTACCATGCGTCTGTATTTGAATATAATGGTCCAGACCAATTAAGTAGGTTCAAAGTAAACAGCCCTGCAGTAGGCAATGCCACTACATTAAGTATGGCTAGCAAACCAACCATTCCTGCTACAGGCCTTAGTGTAACCAATATTGTGAGTGATGAAATTACTTTGTCGTGGACAAATGGTGGTGGGGCGTCAAGAATAGTGATTGCAAGCGAATCACAAACGGTGAGCACCATGCCTATTGATGGGCAATTGTATTTTAGCGACAATTATTTTAATGGCGTTTCTTCATATCTTTCTAATAACGAAAGAGTGGTTTACGTTGGCAGTAGCAATACAGTGGTAGTTAAAGGTCTGAACCAAATGACCAAATACTTCTTTACTGTGATAGAATATAACGGAGGTTTATACACTTCAAGTTACCAACCATTGGGTATTCCAAGCGCAAGTGCTACCACTAAGCCCTCTGTAGGAGCACCAGTTAATCCTTCAAAAAACATCACCTTTACAGATAAAGGCACAGATTATTTATCTTTAAAATGGCAAAAAGGTAGTGGCGAAAAGCGCTTAGTTGTTGTGAAAGATAAATTGAATGCGGGTACTTTCCCTAACCAAGGAAGTTTGTACAATGCGAGCAATATTTTTGAAATGGGTGACAGTTTGGATGATGGTTCATTTGTGATAGGAAATACCAATATAGATTCTATGACAGTTATAGGATTAGAAGCGAATAAGACCTATTACTTTGCCGTTTATGAATTTAATGAAAGCGCTTTTGGTGGCATCTATTTAACAGATAGTTTTGCATTTGCTAATACCAAAACTTCCCCAAACGTAGGTCTAAAAAAGTTGAGTGGCCAATCATTCAAGATATACCCAAATCCAATATCAGAAAATAGGCTTTTGGTTCAAACCGAAAAACCTTTGCTTGGAAATGAAAAATTTGAGGTGAAAGATTTAACGGGTAAAACACTAAATACCTATTCGCAAGAAAATTGGATTTTGGAATCGCCCAATACCATTAGGATAAATTTAGAAAAACACCCTAAGGGAATATACCTTGTTACCTACACAAATGAAAAGGGTTCTGTTAGTTTAAAATTCAATATTGATTAATAACCATGAAAAAACTTTACTTAATTGTTATTGCTTTTACGCTGTTTGCGGTGGCCTGTAAAAAGGACCTAAACTTTGATAAATTTAATGATCTAACCTTGTCGCCAGAATTTGGTATTCCATTGGCTGTGGTAGAGGTGAAAATGAGTGATATTATAAAGCAGGATTCGAACATTAAATATGATCCAGACGGCTTTATTAGGTTCATTCAAAGACAAGATTCTGTAGCAAGTTTCCCTGCAGATAGTTTTGTGGTAATTCCTCCAGTTGCACCATTAACGGTAAATAATACCCTTGGGGTGATAAACATCGAGGACATTAATGTTAACCAAGCCAAAACTCTTGGCGACCTTTCCACCAGCTTCTCTGCAAATACCAAAGCTGCATTAGATGCGGTTACTGGGCAGGTAGCTATTTTCCCTGCAATTACAGATCAAAATCCTGCGGTAACTGAACTGGCCATGAGTTCTGCTCAATTTGATAATGTATCGTTATCGAATGGCTATTTAGTAATGGAATTTAGAAATGAATTACCCGTTACCATAGATGAAATTAGGGTTAATCTATACAACACAACCCCTTTTCAATTCTTTTTGAACCAATTAATTTTTAGAAATGTAGCGCCAAATTCTAGTAAAAAAGATTCTATCAGTATGACCAATGTTACGCTTTCGAGTGGATTGGGATATTCTTTACCTGTGTTCAAAACATTTGCTAGTTCCAGTCCGGTTTTGGTGAATGTAAACGATAAAATCAAGTTTGATATTGTAACCAGAGATCTTAAGGCATACGCTGGAGCGGCTATTTTTCCTACACAAACAATTAACCCACAGGTTCTCAATGTTGATTTAAAAGCCGATGATCCAGCTGTAAGAATTAGAACCATAACTTTTGATGCAGGTAAAATTAATTACAATGTTTCCTCAAATATTGAAGAAAAACTGCAACTAAAAATAAACATCGTAGGCGCAACTAAAAATGGCAATGTATTTCCACCAATTCTTATTGAAGTAGATAACAATACCAAAATAGGTTCTGTAGATTTATCAAATGTAATGTTTGATCTTTCTAACGATGTTGGTCAACCTTATAACAAAATAAAAGTAGAAGTTGAGCCCAAATTAATTTCTTCGAATCAGATCAAAAATTTCGATTCATCCGATTATGTTAATGCAACTTTCACCTTTGATAACTTAGCGTTTAAAGAAATCAATGGATATTTAGGAACAAAGGAAATTAAGATAGAACCATCGGTTCAGACCTTAGATTTCTTAGATCAATTTGAAAGTGGTTTCCCATTGGATGATCCTAGAATTAGAATATTCACCTCAAATTCTATTGGTGTTCCAGTAGATGTAACATTGGATGCATTAGGCACATCTGCCAAGGGTGTTTCGCAAAGTTTAAACGCGCCAGCTTTTACCATTGGATATCCAACAACGGCCCAAAAAGGGCAAATTGTCAATGACACAAAAGTGATTGATAAAAATAATTCATCAATCGTTGCCATGCTTAATTTGCCTCCTAAAACAATTAGTTTTAGTGGTAAAGCAAAAATCAATGCCGCTGGATTTACGGGGTATAATGATTTTATTGCCAAAGGTGGTGGTGTGGCTGTAGGATATGAAGTTGAAATGCCATTAAGCCTCAAAACAAATAACTTGATAAGAGATCAGTATATTAAGAATCCGTTTTTTGAGTCACTTAATAATGGGGATTCTTTAGGGAAATCAGTTTTAGGCATAGATGCAGAAGATATGGAATATCTCGATTTACTCCTTAAAACAGATAATGGAATTCCTTTTGAGGCCAATTTAGACTTGTATTTTGCCAATGGCGATTCTGTAATTCAAGATACCATTCTTATTGGAAATTTAATGCGATCGGCCATTCCAGACGCTAATGGTAGAACAGCACAAAATGTAACTACCATTGCTCCTATTAGGTTAACAAGCGAAAAATTAGCCGCAATAAAAGCGAAAAACCTCACCTTGTTAATGATAAGAATTACGATTAGCACCTTTAACAATGGCAGTACACCAGTAAAAATCTATTCAGATTATAAAGCAAAAATTGGTTTGTCAGCTAAAGTCAAACTGAAAATTAAATTGAAAAAATAATTGAACCACCAAATAAATAAATAACAACATGAAAAAACTTTTATTCCTCTGTTTAATCATATTTGCTGGTTCATTGCATGCCCAAACCAGTCTTACTTTTTACAATTTTAGATCGGTTGGTCAAACCAATTTTTTGAATCCCGCTCTAAATTCAAGACAAGCCTTTACTTTGGGTATTTTGGATAATTATAACCACCTTTATATACCTGGTATTACGGCATACGACATATTTAGGCCAGATGAAACAGGCGATCAAACTTTAAAGAAAATCTTGAGCGATGATTCATATAATTTAAAGGACATTCAATTGTACAATGAAGTTAATCCTCTTTTTATTGGGTTCAGAATAAAGCGTAACTACTTTTCATTTGGTTTGCAAACTACATTTGATCACAATATTGGTTTGCCAAAAGACTTGCTTACCATGATGTATTTTGGGAATGCAGATGCCAATGAAACATTTGGAAAGGACATTAAATTTAGCGACGTTCAGTTAAAAATGACTGCAACAAGTGCGGCCTATTTATCTTATGCCAGAGATATCAATGACAAACTAACCATTGGTATAAAAGGCAAATATCATATAGGAATTTATGATGCAGAAATGCTTAGGAATGAAACAACCTTAACAACAGATAGTGGAAACAATAACACCTTTAAATTAACAGCTACTACCGATTATGAGATAAGAGGAGCAGGTGCCGACAGACTTTTTGGAGATGCAAATGGTGAAACACAAGGATTGGTTGGGGGGGCTAGTGATGGGGCTAATTTTAAAAGAAAAGTTAACCCAATGGATTACCTTAACGACCCAGTTGGAAGGGGCTTTTCTTTAGACTTAGGCGCTAATTATAGGGTAAGCAATCGTTTTAGTATTTCGGGTAGTTTGCTAAATCTAGGCTTTATGAACTGGAAAGAAGCAAGATCATATTCGCAAAAGGCTACATTTTCATACGAAGGCCCAATTACCGACAACCCAGATAACTTGGATTCTATCATGCAGGATCTAATAGATTCAATGGCCCAAATATTTAAACCTGTACAAGGTACATCTTCAACCTACAAAACTAATTTTAGTCCTAAAGTATATTTTGGATTGCAATACAATTTATACAAAAGTGGAAGTGTAGGATTAGTTGGTTATGGAGAAATGTGGAAAGGGAAATTTTACCCTGGTGCCAGTGTTTCGTTCACGCAAAGAGTTTGGCGTTTGCTCGATTTGAGGGTAAATTATAATATTTATAGAGAACAATATCAAAATGTAGGGGCAGGATTATCTTTGAGTTTAGGACCATTGGTAGTTTATGCTGTTTCAGACAACTTATTAGGTTGGGCGCCCTTAGATGGTACTCTGAGATTGAACTCCCATTATACCAATGCCCGACTTGGTATCAACTTAAATATTGGTGGCAGGTTCGACAGGGATAATGATGGTGTGCCAGACCGAAAAGATAAATGTAAGAAGGTTCCAGGCTTAATTAAGTTCGATGGTTGCCCAGATACCGATGGTGATGGTGTGCCAGATACCAAAGATGAGTGTATAAATGTAAAAGGAACTCTTGCAGCCAATGGTTGTCCTGATATGGATGTAGACGGCGTAAAAGACATGCTTGATTCTTGTGTCAATGAAAAAGGAAGTGCCTTGTTGAATGGTTGCCCAGATAAAGACAACGATGGTGTTGCAGATAAATATGACAAGTGTCCTAATGATTCTGGTATGATTAGCCGTGATGGTTGCCCAGACAGAGATGGCGATGGCATATTAGATAAAGAGGATGCTTGCCCAGATAAGGCCGGATGGAGAGTTACCAAAGGTTGCCCAGATATTGACAGAGATTCTGTTCCAGATGCAGAAGATATGTGTCCTTCTATACCTGGCCCAGTGGCATTGAAAGGCTGTCCAGATATTGATGGGGATGGAATTATTAACCAAAATGATAGCTGTGTGGCTGAAGCTGGCCCAGCAAGAACTTTTGGTTGCCCAGATACAGATGGTGATGGCGTGGCAGATAGATATGACAATTGTCCTACTGAGGCTGGTACCAAGGAAAATTATGGTTGCCCTACGCTAGACCCAAGTTTGGTGGTATTAAACGAAGAGGAGAAAAAGGTATTGAACGAAGCGTTTAGTAGTTTGGAGTTTAAAACAGGAACTGCTACCATTGCTCAAAGTTCACTTGCTAGTTTAACAGAATTAGCCGAATTATTTTTAGCGAAACCAGATTATAAACTAGAGGTTAATGGGTATACAGATAATGTAGGCAATGCCGCTAAAAACAAAAAATTAAGTCAAGATAGGGCCATTGCTGTAAAATCCTTCCTTACTGGAAAAGGCGTGCAGGCAAATAGGCTGAAGGCATCTGGCTTTGGTTCTCAAAACCCAATATCAGATAATAAAACACCTGAAGGCAGGCAGAGAAATCGCCGAGTAGAATTTAAAATTGTGAAATAATTTTGGTTCAGACCGAAAAAAGGGAACTTGTAAAGTACAAGTTCCCTTTTTTTAAGAAATAATCAATTTAACCTGAATCAATTCAGGGCAATTAGTTGATTGTTAGAATCTTTCAAAAGCACTAAAGAAAAATGATGCTTCATTAGCAGCATTTTCATCGCTATCGCTTCCATGAACGGCATTTGCTTCGATAGATTTTGCAAAGCGATTGCGTATGGTACCAGCCTCGGCTTTTGCAGGATCGGTAGCGCCAATTAATGTTCTAAAATCTGCAACAGCATTCTCTTTTACCAACACTGCCGCAACGATGGTTCCACTTGTCATAAAGGAAACCAATTCGCTATAAAATGGACGAGCACTGTGCACTGCATAAAATGCACCTGCAGTTTCTTGACTTAATTTTACGTATTTCATGGCTTGAATAGAAAAGCCAGCTTCTAAAATTTGGTCGATGATTTTACCAGTATGGCCATTTGCAACAGCATCTGGTTTAATCATTGTAAATGTAATATTGCTCATTTTGTCTGTGTATATTGGGGGGCAAATTTACATTCTTATATGAATTTATTGCTAATTTGATAAAAACATATAAATTCTTAGAAAAAAATAATCAAAAAATAGCATTAAAATCATTCATTAGTAGATATTTGCACCCGCTTTGAAAAAATTGAACAATATATCGCAAATAAAACCTGTCCTAGAAGGGCCAGTAAAACCGAAGGTAATTATTACCACGCACCACAAACCAGATGCCGATGCGCTTGGCTCTTCTTTAGGTTTATACCTATTTCTTAAAAAGTTAGGCGTAAATGCAAACGTAATTACCCCAACTGATTATGGCGATTTTTTAAAATGGATGCCCGGTGAAAGTGATGTAATAAATTTTGAAGAATTTGAAACCAAATCGGCAGACTTGGTAGAAAATGCAGATTTTATATTTTGCCTCGACTTTAATGCCCTAAAAAGGATAAATGAATTGGGCAAATTGGTTGAAAAGTCTAGTGCAGAAAAAATCCTAATTGACCATCACCTAGAACCAGAGGGTTTTGAAGACTACAGACTTTGGACCACCAAGGCAAGTTCTACCTCCGAACTGATATTTTGGTTTATTGAATTAATGGGCCACGTAGAATTAATTGATGAAGACATTGCAAGCTGTTTGTACGCAGGCATTTTAACAGATACCGCCTCCTTTAAGCACCCATCAACTACGCCAACAACGCACAGAGTAGCTGCCATGCTGCTTGAGAAAGGGGCAAAATCTAATCGCATTTTTGAAGCCATTTACGATAATTACTCAGAAAATAGAACCCGATTTATTGGGTTTTGCCTAAGTGAAAAATTACAAATATTAAAAGAATACAAAACGGTTCTAATTGTTGTGAGCGAGAGCGAGCTTAAGCGATTTCGAATTATCACTGGAGATAGCGAAGGCCTTGTGAACTATGGGCTTTCTATTACAGGAATGCAATTATCTGTATTAATTATTGATAGAACTGTGGCCAGAAAAATGAGCTTCCGCTCTAAAGATAAGTTTCCAGCAAATGAATTTGCCCGCAGATTCTTTAATGGTGGTGGACATTTTAACGCTGCCGGAGGAGAAAGTAGCGACCCAATAGAAATGGTTGAAGCCAAATTTAAAGAGGCCTTAAAAGATTATAAGAATTATTTAAACATATAACAAAACACACAAAATGAAAAAAATGTTAGCTGGCTTTATTGCCATCTTGATGCTAGGTGCTTGTAACCGCTTCGAGAAAACGGAAAATGGAATTGAGTACAAAATTATTACTACCTCAGAAGAGGCAAGAATGGTTGCCCAAGGCGATAATTTGCATATTCACATGAGGGGTATTATTGAGAGAAACGATTCGGCACTTTTTGATTCTTACAAAGCCAATAAACCTTATTATATTCCTGCTGGTGAGCCAACCTTAAAGGAGGTTTTTGCTGTGTTGAAAAAAGGCGATAGTGCCATTTTTAAAGTATTAGCAGATACACTTTATGGCAACTTTGGCGAAGGACTACCTCCAGGGGTTAAATCGGGAGATGTGATTACTTTCTATGCAAGCCTATTAGACATTTACAATCCACAAGAAATGCAGCAAAAAATTGAGGAGCAGAACAATGAATTTTTAGTAAAAGATTCTGTTGCCCGCGAAGCTTTCATTGCAG
The DNA here is from genome assembly GCA_034439755.1 of bacterium. Lineage (GTDB taxonomy): Bacteria > Bacteroidota > Bacteroidia > UKL13-3 > UKL13-3 > B1. The sequence continues at coordinate 8,546 of JAWXAZ010000098.1, read as the reverse complement.
GTTTAACCAATGTTGAGACCACTGCTACTGGCCTAAAATATATGGTTGTTCAAAAAGGAACTGGCAAGGCCTCTAAAAAAGGAGATAAGGTTACTGTTAAATATAAAGGTTCTTTGCTAGATGGCAGCGTTTTTGATGAAACCAAAGATGGAAGTCCAGACTTCACTTTTACCGTTGGAGCAGGACAAGTAATAGCTGGTTGGGACGAAGGATTCCAATTAATGAAAGAAGGCGACAAATTTAAATTGGTTATTCCTTGGAAATTAGCTTACGGTGCACGCGGAAGTGGTCCAATTCCGCCATACTCAACTTTGGTTTTCGACGTTGAACTCATTAAAGTAAACTAATAACTATGATAAAACAATTTATTCTAGCAGCTGCCATTCTAATTGCTTTGCCAACTATGGCCCAGAAAGGCGAAAAAACACAGAAAAAAGAAAGCCCAAAAGCAAAAAAGGAAACACCAAAAACAAATTCAAAAAGGAATATTAAAGTGAATCAAGAATACACCACCACATCTGGCCTCAAATACAAGGTAACTGAGCTTGGAAAAGGAAGAAAAGTTGAGTCTGGCGATAAAGTGAGCGTGCACTATGTAGGCACCTTACCCGATGGCACCAAATTCGATAGTTCAAGAGACCGCAATCAACCTTTTAGTTTTAAGGTTGGCGCTGGACAAGTTATTAAAGGTTGGGATGAAGGCTTAACGCTCTTAAATATTGGAGACAAAGCCATCCTTACTATTCCACCTGCAATAGGTTATGGCGACCGTAATATGGGGAGCATACCACCAAATAGCACCTTAATTTTTGATATTGAGGTAGTGGATGCGGTAACACCAATTAAAGCTGCTTCTTATGATGTAAAAGGAAAAGATACCCTTACCACTGCGAGTGGTTTGCGCTATATTTTGGTTCAAAAAGGAAGTGGCGAACAAGCAGCAGTTGGAAAAACTGTTGACGTGCATTATACAGGTTATTTAATGGATGGCCGCACCTTCGATTCTTCTATAGAACGTGGTGAACCTATTAGCTTTCCTTTAGGACAAAATATGGTTATTAAAGGTTGGGAAGAAGGCATTGCGCTTATGAAAGTAGGTGACAAAATGCGCTTAATTATTCCTAGCGAATTAGGCTATGGCGCCAACGGTGCCGGTGGCGTTATTCCTCCCAATGCATCACTCATTTTTGATGTTGAATTGGTTAATGTAAAATAAGCATTGCAATCCATAAAAAAAGGCTGTTTCAAATGATGAAACAGCCTTTTTTTTATACATATTTTGCATACAACTCATTGAGTATGCCATCCTTTAAACCCGTATTATCGGGACTATAAATTGTTTCTATATTTGCCCAGTTTAGTATTCTTAAATAAATATCTGCCGAAACATCTATGATATCTGCCCTATCTGGATTTATTTTCAATTGATCGATGCGCTCCTGCATCGACATTTTGCTCACCTTTCTGTGAAAATCCTTCAATTGCAAGCGAGTAAATACTTTTAAGTCGTGACCAGGATTTAGCATTCCAAAAATTTTATTAATGGTTCCACTCGTAACCACGGCATTTAAATCTGCAATTCCTTCCGTTTTATGCTTAACCCATTGCTCAATCATTTGCCATGATTTTTCCTTAATGGCACCATCCATCATTCTAACGGTACCAATATCAAATGAAACAGAATTGATGATTTCTTGATTAGAAATTACAGTCATTTCTGTAGAACCACCACCCACATCAATGGTTAAATAATTTTTATTAGGCTCAAACAAATTATCTATTGAACCTAAAATTAATTCGCTTTCACGCTTGCCATCAATGATGTGAATTTTAAGGCCAATTTCTTCCTCAATTAATTTAACAATTTTTTTTCCATTGCTAGCTTCCCGCATGGCACTAGTGGCACAAGCCATATAATGATCCACTTCAAACGCATCTATCATTAACTTAAAAGCCGTCATAGCCTTTACAAAGAGCTTTCGCTTTTCTTTGCTAATCTTCTTCTCCTTAAAAGCATCGTCGCCTAAACGAACTGGGATTCTAACAAACTCAATTTTTTTATATTTTTCGTTAGAAACATTATCAACGGTTCTTACAATTTGTAAACGAACCGCATTAGATCCAATATCAATTGCCGCTAACTTCATAACATTAAATATTTATCAATTCTTAAACACCTTCAAAACCCAAGGTAAGCTATTTAGCTTATACTTATAATAATTCCGTTTCTCTGCACCAAAACTTTTGAAAAATCTTGCAATGCCCTCAATTTCTGAACCCTCAAAATCTAAAACCATTTTATGCCCAGAAAATTGCATGATTAAACTATCCATTAAAAGTGTCATGGCACCCTTTTCTCTTCCTGTTTCAGAGCCATTGCCCAATAAGAAAATGATTCGGTTGCGCTGAACCAAAAACACACCTGCTGCGAGTAATTCGCCAGATTTATCATAAATCCCTCTTGCCAATAAACTCCTCTTTTCATTGGCTGTTTCAATTAGCCTCATCAGCATCTCATAATCCTTCTCCTTCACCCCCTTTGTTGAAACCGCCATGTGAAGTTTATAAAATAACACAACTTCCTTACCCGTAATACTCCTCATGGCCAACTCGTGCTTCTTTGCACGCTTCAAGTTTCTTGAAGTTTGGGAATTAAAGTCCTTTGAAATTTTATCGTAATTTCGGTTCAAATCGAGCACATAATTCCTGCGCTTCCTAACCTTAAAATGCTCATCCAAAACCTGGTTCTGTTCATTCAATTGAATTTCAATAAACCTAAATTTAGAGGGGATAGCCTGTAAAAATTCCACTAACAAATCGTGCCCAATATTTTGCTTTGAAAATACACCCAATTGCTGGGTAAAGAATGGCTGACTAAGATAGCGAATAAAATACTTGCGGTGACCTGTTAAAGGCATCACCGCAAGATAATCGTCTAATACCAAAGCGCCCCAATTGGGCGAAACAATATCAAGATACCAAGTATTTGCATAAACTAAAGTATTTACAGATTGCTCTAAGCACAAATCCCACTTAGCGCGGTCTATTTCACTATGCTCGAGGTAAGTAATCAAAATTTAACTAGAAAGGAAGATCATCTGTACTGCTGGCCTCCTGAGAAACACTTGGCTCAGGCCCAGAAGAATAAGAAGAATCCACGCCGCCGTTGCCGCCACCGTTTCCGCCGCCGCCGCCATTATCACCCGTTGAAGGTTCTATTCTCCAAGCGTTAACATTGGTGTACCATTTGCCATTATATTCGCGAGATTCTAAGTTCAAAGAAACTTTTACCTCATTACCCGGTACATATTTTTTTAATTCTTGGGCTTTATCACCCATTACGCTAATACAAACCTTTTTTGGGTAAGTTTCTTGCGTTTCAATAACAAATTCTTGTTTTACCCAGTCTTTTCCTGCCTTGCTGGTTCCTGTGGTTGTTGGCATAATTTGTAAAATCTTGCCTGTAATGTCTAAAGCCATATCAATCGTTAAATTTAGTTGTTAAAAATAACCCATACTTTATTCATTTCAAAGAACCAAATAGTCAATTACCCATATAAATTAGGTTCGGTTTGAACCAAAAAAGCTAACCTCAACAAACACAACACTCTCCGACTCAAAGAAAAAAAGCCTAGATACTGGAAAAGAGTCCACACAATTTCAACCTTCTACACAATTTACTTTTTTAGTGCAATATGCAACTCATCTAATTGCTTCTGATCTATCTCGCTTGGCCCATCAATCATCACATCCCTGCCAGAATTATTCTTTGGAAATGCAATAAAGTCTCTGATGCTTTCTGCCCCGCCAAACAAAGAACATAACCTATCAAATCCAAAGGCAATGCCGGCATGCGGCGGTGCACCAAACTCAAAAGCGTTCATTAAAAACCCAAACTGACTCTGGGCTTGCTCTGTCGTAAACCCTAATATTTCGAACATTTTAGCCTGCAATTGCTTGTTAAAAATTCGAACAGATCCACCTCCTACTTCCACACCATTAATCACTAAATCGTAAGCGTTGGCTCGAACCGAACCAAACACTCCTTTTTCTAACAAGTAAATATCTTCTGGTTTAGGCGAAGTAAACGGATGGTGCATGGCAAAATAGCGATTCTCCTCTTCGTTAAACTCTAACAAAGGAAAATCCAAAACCCACAAACATGAATAAACATCTTTGTTTCTTAAGCCCATACGCGTGCCCATTTCTAGGCGCAATTCATTCATGGCTTTTCGCGTTCTATCTGCTGCTCCAGCCAAAATTAAGATCAAATCATTTGCCTCTGCGCCACAAGCCTTTGCCCAAGCTTGTAAAGCTGGTTCGTCATAAAACTTATCTACTGAAGATTTAACCGTACCATCCTCGTTTACACGGGCATATACCAAGCCAGTAGCACCAATTTGCGGACGTTTAACAAAATCTGTTAGCTCATCTAACTGCTTGCGTGTGTAGTTTGCGCAGCCTTTTGCACAGATAGCCACAACCAATTCTGCCTCATCAAAAACCTTAAAATTCTTACCCAAAACTAAATTATTTTCTGCCGCATTAAGCTCCACAAAAAGCATCTCGAAACGGGTATCTGGTTTGTCTGAACCAAAGAATTTCATGGCGTCTGCATAAGTCATTCGGGGCACACTTTGCATATCAATGTTCTTCACCGATTTAAACAAATGCTTCACCAAACCTTCAAACATATTAAGCACATCTTCTTGCTCTACAAAGCTCATTTCACAATCTATTTGGGTAAATTCGGGTTGCCTATCTGCGCGTAAATCTTCATCTCTAAAGCATTTTACAATTTGGTAATACCTATCCAAACCTGCCACCATTAGCAACTGTTTAAAGGTTTGCGGCGATTGAGGCAAGGCATAAAATTGCCCTGGATTCATTCTACTTGGCACCACAAAATCTCTGGCACCTTCTGGCGTAGATTTAATTAAAACAGGTGTTTCAACCTCTGTAAAATCTTGCGCATCTAGGTAGCTACGCGTTTGCTGCGCCATCTTGTGACGCAAAATTAAGTTGTTTCTAACTGGTGTTCTACGCAAATCGAGGTAACGATATTTCATGCGCAAATCATCGCCACCATCGGTGTTATCTTCTATAGTAAAAGGGGGTGTTTTAGCCTCATTTAACACCAAAATTTCATCCACTATAATTTCAATTTCACCCGTCGATAGCTGCAAATTTTTATTCTCACGCTCCTTCACCACGCCACTTACTTGTAACACAAATTCCCTTCCTAACTTACGCGCTTGCTCACACACCGCGGCATTTGTCTCCATATTAAAAGCCAATTGGGTGAGGCCGAACCTATCGCGCAAGTCAATAAACGTCATGCCGCCAAGGTCCCTGCTTTTTTGTAACCAACCACTCAAGGTAACTCTTTTTCCTGCATCCGCAATTCTTAACTCGCCACAGGTATTGCTTCTATAAATACTCATTTTATTATTGGTTCAAACCGCAATTACAAATCCATTTATACGGGGCTGCAAGTTAATTTTATCTAGTTAAATATGAAAATTATTGACTTTGCCTTTTACAAAAAAAAGAATTTAAGCTTATTACAGGGGAATAGCTATGATAATTTTCATGTTAAAAAGTGCCGACTATCAATTATAAAAATTATTTGAAAATTTACCTTGCTTACCTAAATATTTTTATGTGAAACGGAGTAAATATTTGGTGCTTTTGATAAGCATAATTGCCATTTCATTTTTTTCTTTAGACTCAGTATTTGCTCAATGCAGTATAACAGCAACAACAAGTGATTAAGCTTTGGTTTGCGGAGAAAAGGCTCAATTATTTGTAGAAACTAATTGGCAAAGCATTCCTGCAAATTAAAACGTTATACCAATCGACTTTCCTTTGCAAGAAAAATTGATTGGATAAATTAGCGGCGATATTGGTAGCGTGCAAAAAACCATAGATAGAGGAAGTTTTTTTACAACACTAAGCTTCCCCTTAAACAATAGCAGGTTAAATGCAATTTGGTTTACCAACACGCAAACGGGCTTTGTTTTTACCGATTCAAATCAAATGTATGGAATCAGCAATGGCGGCATTAGTTGGAATATATTAACAACGCCCATAACCGAAGTATTGAACACAGTATATTTCACCTCATTAGACACCGGATAATTAGGAGGATCAAACAAAATTTGGAAAACCACAGATGGTGGCAGCACTTGGACATCTTTGAGTTTGGGTAACGACCCAAATATCAATTATTCCTTAACCGACATGGTTTTTGTAAACCACTACAATGGTTTTATGACTGCAAATTTCACCCGCATCGTACCTAATTATTCTAGAGGTGGAATTTTAGAAACCCAGAATGCTGGTTTAACTTAGCAAAAATTGAATGTTGATTCTACTAAACAATTATACTTGGTTGGCATCACAAAGCTTAATTCCTCAACTATCTCAGAGCATCTATTATAGCTTACGGATTAGCACCTCACAAGGATGCATTGGAACTGATTCGTTGCTAGTAATACCAAAAAAACTTCAAATGAATTTAGGGTCAGACAAAAATCTTATCTGTGGCTCTACTATTAATTTAGATTCCATACAATCCAATTATACTGCTGCTTCACCGCTCCAATTACGTTGGTCTAATCCAAATATTTTAAAGTATATTTTATCCTTTAACCCAACCGTGAGCCCAATTGAAACAGAAAATTTAATTGCATCATTACAAACACAAAATGGATGTGTGGCCATAGATAGTATTCGCATTTTGGTTAACCCAATAACAGTAGTAGTAAATGATACCCAAAGATATTGCCATGATACATTAACCTTAAAAGCTACAAGCAACTATGAAGGTGCGAAAACCTTACTGTATCAATGGAATCGATATCAAGTGCAAATTCAAAGTTAGAATGGCTGTTTAGCCGTCGATTCATTTGGCATCATAATAATGTCACCAGAAGCTCCTAAGCTTTGTATGGTGGGCGTAACACCAGAGAATCACAACCTAATTATGTGGAATAAACAGGAGGCAGCAAATGCTACCCTAAAATTTAATCTTTATAAAGAAGGAAATACCAGCAACAATTTTCAAAAAATTGGTGAGATTGCCCTCAATCAATCCTTTACATTCAACGATTCTCTTGTAAATGCTGCAGTTAAATCGAATAGATACGCCATTCAAAGAACAGATTTATGTAACCTAAATTCTCAAATTAGTAGCCCACATCAAACCATGCACCTTACCATTAATAAAGGCGTTGGAACCAGTTGGAACTTAATTTGGAATTCTTATGTTGGCTTTAATGTTTCCATTAACACCACCTTCAGAGGATGTGTATTATCAGGTCGAAATTATCAATCCAAATCCTTGCGACCCAGGTAAGACTTATAGTACTTCAAGGTCTAATAAAACCTCCAATAAATATGTTGGCCTTATAGGACCTACTACAGAAATAGCATTACAAGTTTATCCCAATCCATTCAAGGAAGAGCTCATGGTTAAATGGCAGGGAAGTGCAAGCATCGGTCAATTAGCAACTTGCCGGGGCAAACAGTAATTCAAAACAATTTGAATGAAAGAGAATCCTTAATCAATACATCCAATTTACAAACGGGCATTTACTTATTGCAATTGCGTATTGGAAACACCACAAGCAATGAGATGCTGGTAAAAGAATAAAACAAATGACCTAAGACTAAGCAAAATTTGCTTTATTTGAAACATGGATAGTTTGTTCAACCATGATTGGTTTATGCGAGAAGCCCTCAAAGAAGCGAAAAAAGCTTTCGATTTAGGTGAGGTGCCCGTGGGTGCGGTGGTAGTATATGAAAACAAAATTATTGGCAAAGGTCATAACCTAACCGAGCAGTTGCACGATGTAACGGCACATGCAGAAATGCAAGCCATTACAGCCGCTGCCAATCACATTGGAGCAAAATACTTAACCGATTGCATTTTGTATGTAACCATAGAGCCTTGTGTGATGTGCGCAGGTGCCATTTATTGGAGTCAATTAGGGAAATTGGTATACGGCGCGTCAGACGCCAAACGCGGGTTTATGAAAGAAGGAAAGCATTTATTGCACCCAAAAACAGAATTAGAAAATGGCTTTATGGCGATGGATTGTGAAAGCTTAATGAAATCATTTTTTTTAAAATTGAGATAAAATAAAAAAGAACTATTAATAATTTAAAATTTATGTCGAAGAATAATAATTGGCTAGCCTTTATGTTAGGAGCCGCTGCAGGGGCAGGTTTAACGTGGTTGCTCACCAGCGAGGAAGGCAAAAAGGCGATGAATAAATTACAAGAAGAAGCAGGTGATTTATTGGATGAAATTTTAGGTGGTGAAATAGATTCACCTAATGAAGATATAAACGAAACTAAAACCCAAACAAATGGAAAATGAAAGTAAAGAAAAGTTAAATGCAGAATTCTTTTCTAGCTATAAAAATCTATTAACAGACTATATAGAGTCTGCTCAACAACTCAGCTTCAAAAATTTACTGTCAAAAAGTCTTGTAAATAGCAGAAATATTTGTTGAAAAAAGTTCAACAAGGAAAGCCTC
>JAWXAZ010000097.1:0-11622 GCA_034439755.1 bacterium | reverse complement strand
AGTAAAGTTTAAAGTGTTGTTTTTAAATTAACCTTAATTTGCTTGCGGCTTTACAAGAGTAAAGTTTAAAGTGTTGTTTTTAAATTAACCTTAATTTGCGCTTTGTTCTGTCAATAATTTTTGCATCGCAAACATTTCATCTCTTAGCCTAGCTGCTTCCATAAAATCGAGGTCTTTGGCCGCTTTATTCATGCGCTTCTTGGTCTCCTCAATTGCCTTATTCAAATTGGCCTTGCCCATACTCATTAATATTGGATCAGCCGCCAAATTGATTTCTTCATTTTCAATATATGGCACTGGTTGAAGAATTTGAGAATCTGCCACACTGGTTTGCTGCATAATTTCCTGAATACTTTTCTTAACCGTAGTGGGCGTAATGCCATGTTTGGTATTATAAGCAATTTGGATTTCTCTTTTCCTCACATTGTCGTCCATGGTACGTTGCATGCTATCAGTAATTCTATCGGCATACATAATAACCTTGCCTCTTTCGTTCCTAGCAGCTCTACCAATGGTTTGGGTAAGCGATTTGTCGTTGCGCAAAAAGCCTTCCTTATCGGCATCCATAATGGCCACCAAACTCACCTCAGGTAAATCGAGTCCTTCCCTTAATAAGTTCACACCAATCAACACATCAAACTTTCCAAGTCGCAAATTTCTTAAAATTTCTACCCTGTCTATCGTTTTTACCTCGCTGTGAATGTAGTTGGCTTTTATATGAAGTTTGGCCATATACTTGCTCAACTCCTCGGCCATTCTTTTAGTTAAGGTCGTCACCAAAATGCGGTCGCCCATTTGTATTCTTTCGTCAATTTCATCCAATAAATCATCAACTTGGTTCAGACATGGCCTTACCTCAATAACAGGATCTAGTAAGCCCGTTGGCCTAATAATTTGTTCTACCACCACGCCTTCTGCTTCCCTAATTTCATAATCGGACGGGGTAGCACTTACATAAACTGTTTGCGGAATTAAGTTTTCAAATTCAGCGAACTTTAGCGGTCTATTGTCCATGGCAGAGGGCAGTCTGAACCCATATTCCACAAGGTTTTCTTTGCGACTTCTATCGCCACCATACATGGCTCTAACTTGTGGCATGGTAGCGTGACTTTCATCTACGATGAGTAAAAAATCTTCGGGAAAATAATCGATTAAACAGAAAGGTCTTTCGCCTGTTTTTCTCTTGTCTAAATAGCGACTATAATTTTCAATGCCACTGCAATAACCCAATTCGCGAATCATTTCTAAATCAAAGTTTGTGCGCTCTTCCAAGCGTTTTGCTTCTAAAGGTCGGCCAATCGATTTAAAGTAATCTATCTGTGCCACCAAGTCGTCTTGAATGGCTCTAATGGCATCCTGCAAAGAGTCTTTAGGCGTTACATAAATGTTCGCAGGAAATATAGCTAAGGTTTGAACCGACTCTTGTTTTCTGCCACTCACAGGATCTATGATTAACAGTTCTTCTATCTCATCGCCAAAAAAAGAAATGCGAAATGCGATATCTGCATAAGCAGGAAAAACATCTACCACATCGCCTTTCACCCTAAAATTTCCTCTTTGAAAATCGGCCGTTGTTCTGCTGTATAAAGAGTCAACCAAAGAATAAAGCAAGGTGTTTCTACTTAATTTATCGCCTACGTTTAACCTAATAATGCTGTTTTCATAATCCTTTGGATTACCAGCACCATAGATACAACTTACCGATGCCAGCACCACAATATCTCTTCTACCACTTAATAATGAGGAGGTGGTTTTTAACCGAAGTTTTTCAATTTCTTTGTTAATGGCAAGGTCTTTTTCTATAAAAGTATTGCTCGAAGGAATGAATGCTTCTGGTTGATAATAGTCGTAATAAGAAACAAAATATTCAACGGCATTTTCTGGAAAGAACTGTTGAAATTCACCATAGAGTTGTGCCACTAAAGTTTTGTTGTGGCTTATAATAAGCGTTGGTTTTTTTACTTGTGCAATTACATTGGCCATGGTAAATGTTTTACCCGATCCTGTTACGCCTAATAAAACCTGGGCACGATCTCCTTTTTGAATGCCATCTGTTAAGCTTTGTATGGCTTGTGGTTGGTCTCCAGTAGGAACAAAATGCGAGTTAAGTTTAAAGTCCACGCGATAAAAATTTAGGCTGTCAATAAAAGTTTTCTGAGTATATCCAATCCCATTAAAGCTGTTCTTTGTATGGTGCGTTCTCTGTTTTCGCCCATGTTAAAAATTTTGGCAATGGTTTGGTTCGGACCAGATACCGCTATGCAAACTGTGCCTACAGGTTTTTCTATTGAGCCACCGCCTGGACCAGCAACTCCACTTGTTGCAATGGCGTACGTTGTGCCTAATTTTATTTTTAAATTTTCTGCCATGGCAGTTACACATTCTTGAGAAACGGCGCCATGATTTAAGAGTATTTCACTTGGGATATTGAGTTGCGCTATTTTTACATCATTGTGGTAAGAAATGATGCTACCTAAATAATAAGATGAGCTTCCCGGTATAGAGGTAATTAAATGAGATAAGTAACCACCCGTGCAACTTTCTGCTGTTCCAATTGTTGCGTTTTTTTGTTTTAATAAATTGCCAATTACCTCTGCTAAGGTATCTTCGCCTTCACCATAAATATAGTCGCCAACTAGGCTATAAAGTTCATCAATGATGGGTTGTAGCTCTTGTTCTAATTTAACTTTATCTTCTCCATATGCGCTAAACCTTAATCGCACCGAACCAACACTTGGTAAGTAGGCAAGGTGAATGTGCGAAGGCAATGCATCTTCTAATGCAGCAATTCTTTTGGCAAGAAAACTTTCACCAATGCTACAAGTTAAAATGGTTCTATGAAGGATAGAAGGGAATGTGAATATTGATTTTAATTTTGGAATAGCTTCTTCAGAAAAAATTGTTTTCATTTCAAAAGGTACGCCTGGCATGCTAATATAAACTGTGTTGTTTTCATAAAACCACATGCCGGGTGCTGTTCCATTTTTATTCCAAAGTACTTCACAGTTTTTTGGCAACATTGCTTGTTGGTTGTTCGATTCCAACATGGGTAAGTTTCTGCTTAAGAAAATTTGTTGAACAAACTTTAATACCACTTCATTTAATGTTAATGAAGTTTGAAAGAACTCGCACATCGTAATCTTGGTTATATCATCTTTTGTTGGACCTAATCCACCCGTAATAATAACCACATCACTTCTTTTAGTGCCTTGGTGCAATGCCTCAAGAATGGCGTCTTTATTGTCTCTAATGGCCGATTTGTAATGAACCATTATGCCCATTTGATTTAATTCTAGTCCGAGCCAAGACGAATTGGTATCAATTACCTGACCCAATAATAATTCATCACCTATGGTAATTATTTCTGCTTTCATTTTTTAAAATCCTTGAATTGGTTTAAAGATAAGACTAGCAATCATTTTAAAAAATTATAATTATATTTTTTTTATAGCAGCAAATTGAAAGATGATTTGAAAAGCATGAATGTTGTATATAAAAATATACTTTTTTATGCTTGTTGTGATGATTTTTTAGCTCTTTGATAAAAAAAATATGAAACTGTGTTTTTTGAATTTATGTTTGATAAAATAGTTTGTTATAAATATATGACTGCTGAAGATGCTTGTATTATATGGGTGTTTCAGTCGTTGCATGTTAGCATAACATAAATAATTATTGATTTATTATAATAACAGTTGAAAGAGAAAATCTTTTGTGCGTAAAAAAAATAAAAGTATTTAATCACATTCGATACATGCTATCAATGACTGAAGATACTTGTAGAATCAATTGTTGGCAAGATTGATGTGCAGTTATCAACATATAAAAGTGGTAATTTTTTATCATTGATTTACAGTAGGTACTTGAAAATATTAAATACACTTTTAAATTTGTTACTGTAATCAATCAAATTTTTATAAACATGGCAACAACCAAAAAAATTAAAAAAGCTGCTGCTCCAAAAGCACCTGCTAAGAAGGCTGCAACTAAAAAAGCTGCTGCACCTAAGAAAGCTGCAACTAAAAAAGCTGCAACAAAAAAGGCTGCACCAGCTAAGAAAGCTGCAACTAAAAAAGCTGCAACTAAGAAAGCTGCTGCACCTAAGAAAGCTGCAACTAAAAAGGCTGCAACTAAGAAAGCTGTTGCACCTAAGAAGGCTGCAACTAAAAAAGCTGCTGCAACTAAGAATGCTGCTGCACCTAAGAAAGCTGCAACTAAAAAGGCTGCAACTAAGAAAGCTGCTGCACCTAAGAAAGCTGCTAAATAGTTTTCATTTAGTTCAGAAAAATTTAAAAATAAAAAAGGCTCCAATATGGGGCCTTTTTTATTTTATGCTTCTTCGTTATATTCGTTTAAACAAAAAATATTTTAACATGAATTTTTCTAAGTTTAAATTTTTAGTGATGCTTATAAGTTTTATATTCATGCTATCGTGCAAAGCAAAACGTTGTGCTAGTTTCGAAAATCAAGATAAGGAATACAAGCTTAAGTACGATCGACATGGACGAGTAAAGAAATAGATTTTTCTAATTGTGATAAGTAATGCATTGCTTGCGGAATGGTATTTACTTCAAAGAATATGAGAATCAAATTTTGATTGCTTTGCTTGAGCTTGCACAACTTAGGATTTGTTTGCACATACTGTAGCATGCCTGTAAATAAATCCGATTCGTAATAATACTGTTTGTGTTCGCTTGGGAAGTAGGCAAGCATTTGATTCTTTTTAAGGATGAGTTTTTCAAACCCCATTTTCTTTCCAATCTCTCTTAGCCTAATTAGGGAGATTAGGTCGCCCACTTCTTTCGGAATTTTTCCAAAGCGGTCTTGCAATTGTCTTTCAAATGACTCTAAGTCTTTTTCAGATTGAGTTGCAGCCAAAGTATTATACAGGCTTAACCTTTCGCCAATATTTCTTACATAGTTATCAGGAATGAGTGCTTCAAAATCTGTTTCTAAATTGCAATCTTTCGACTCAAGTTTATTTACGGGTTTTTCATCTTTAAACAATTCAGCAAACTCATCTTCCTTTAATTCATGTATGGCTTCATCCAGAATCTTGTGATACATTTCAAAGCCAATTTCTGCTACAAACCCACTTTGCTCACCACCCAATAAATTACCAGCGCCCCTTATATCCAAATCTCTCATAGCAACATTAAAGCCACTTCCTAGATCACTAAATTCTTCAATGGCTTGTAACCTTTTTCTTGCATCGGTTGATAAACCTGTCATGCTTGGAACCATCAAATAGCAGAACGCTTTCTTATTGCTTCTACCAACCCTTCCCCTCATTTGATGTAAATCACTTAAGCCAAACATGTGTGCATTGTTAATGATGATGGTATTGGCATTTGAAATATCTAATCCAGCTTCAATAATGGTGGTGGCAACCAATACATCATATTCACCTTCAATAAAGCGCATCATTACATCTTCCAAATGGTCGCCTTCCAATTGTCCGTGCGCCACAGCTACCTTTACTCCTTGGCAAATGCTTTCTATGTGTTTAGCCACTTCATAAATATCTTTTACACGGTGGTGTACAAAGAAAACTTGCCCACCTCTGTCTACTTCATTCATGATGGCTTCTTGAATAATTTCATCAGAATAATTATACATGGCAGTCTCAACAGGTTGCCTATTGGCAGGCGGGGTATTCATAATGGACAAATCTCTTGCACCCATTAAAGAAAAATGCAAGGTTCTAGGAATAGGGGTTGCTGTTAAAGTTAGGGTATCTACATTTGTCTTAAATGCTTTTAATTTTTCTTTAGAAGCCACACCAAACTTTTGCTCCTCATCAATAATTAACAAACCAAGGTCTTTAAACTTAGTATCCTTACTTAATAACCTGTGCGTACCAATAACCAAATCTAAGGACCCATCGGCCAATTTTTTCATCACTACTTTTTGTTCTGCAGCAGATTTAAATCGGTTTATATAATCTATGTTGCAAGGAAAGTCTTTCAAACGTTCTTTAAAGGTTCTATAATGTTGATTGGCCAAAATGGTTGTTGGCACCAGAATAGCAACCTGCTTGCTATCGCTTATGGCCTTAAATGCAGCCCTAATGGCAATTTCGGTTTTGCCAAACCCAACATCGCCACAAACCAAGCGGTCCATAGGATGCGGATTTTCCATATCCTTTTTAACATCATAGGTTGCCTTACTTTGATCGGGCGTATCTTCATACATAAACGAAGCCTCTAATTCTACTTGTAAATAGGTATCAGGCGAAAAGGCAAATCCTTGTAGGGATTTTCTTTTGGCATAAAGTTTTATTAGATCCCTTGCAATGTCTTTTACCTTTTTCTTGGTATTGTTTTTTAATTTCTCCCAAGCATCGCTTCCCAATTTATTCATCCTTGGTTCAGCTCCTTCTTTGCCAACATATTTAGATATTTTATGCAAAGAATTGATGCTAACATAAAGCAAATCATTGTCTCTATAAACCAAGCGCACCGCCTCTTGCAGCTGTCCGTTAATATCCAATTTTTCTAGGCCAGCAAATTTTCCAATACCATGATCTATATGGGTAACATAATCGCCCGGTCTTAATTCGCGCAATTCTTTTAAGGTAAGAATTTTACTGCTACTATACCCACTCTTTACTTTGCCTTTATAGAACCTATCAAAGATTTGGTGTTCGGTATAAAGTGCAAAATTAAGTTGGTGGTCTATAAATCCATTGCTTAATCCATGGTATATTGGTTCGAACCGAACTTCTTTATCTAGGTCTTCAAAAATGGTGAATAACCTTTCTATTTGCCTGCTGCTTTCGCTAAAGATAAAATTGTGAAAATTTTTGCTCGTGTTTTCTTTTAAATTTGAGATAAGCAAGTTGAAGTTCTTGTGAAAAACTGGCTGCGGACTCATTTGCAGTTCGATGTTAAAAATAGATTTTAACATTTTTCTATTGCCAAACTCAATCACTTTATATTTTTCAATTTCTTTTTTCCAATCGCGGGCATTCATCCACGTTTGTTCTAGTCCGGCGTATGAAAAATCTTCTTTGGTGGTTATTTTGCTCGCATCAAATTTTTCTGCTTTTTCGAGTCCCCTTTTAATTTGATCGCAACTTAAGCTTAAGTCTTGCGTCCAAATCACTGTGTTTTTTGGCAAGTAATTAAAGAAGGATTCTTTTTTATCAATCTCCTTTTGAACATTTGGAATGATAAAAAACCTATCCACTTTTTTTACAGAAAGTTGGTCGTACGGTTCAAAGATTCTGATGCCCTCAATTTTGTCGCCGTTTAATTCAATTCTATATGGCTTATCATTGCTAAAAGAGAACACATCAATGATGCCACCTCTTATACTAAAGTGCCCCGCTTCATAAACAAAATCGCTTCTTTCAAAATGATGCTCGGTAAGGAACTCAATAAAAAATTCGAGGTCAAACGTATCGCCTACTTTCAACTCAAAAGTGTTGTTGTTTAGGTCTTTTTCGCTCATTACCCATTCGCACATGGCTTCTGCGGTAGTGATAACCCATTCTGCTTTTGTATGCGCTTGGTTCAGCCTATTTAAAACCTCTGCTTTTTCAAGAATAAATTGGTTGTTGATAGACTCTGGTTGAAAGCTTCTTTTATAGGCCGCAGGAAAATAATTGATGGTTTTTCCAGCGAGTAAACTCTCTATATCACTGGCAAAATATTTGGCATCTTCAACAGTATTGCAAACTACCACCATTGTTTGGTTGGTTTGTTCATAAGCCATAGCTGCAAAAAGGGCTGGGCCCGAACCAATACTTCCGTAAATATGTGCCGCAGATTTCTGCGGTTCATTAAGGTATTGTAGCAGTTTTTGAAACGACTCGGAAGGAAGGTAAAAATCGAAAATATCTGATAACTTCATAAAACAGTTTAGCCCAGTTTTTAGGCTGGGCGATTTTTTTGTTAGCGCAAAAATAAGTCTAATTAGATTTGAAACGACAATCTTATTTGATAAATAATTTTAGTTTTTCTAAAAGTTTGTCCATTTCAATAGGCTTTCTTAAAAAGAAGTCAAAATATCCTTGGTAATCTTGGTTAAACTCCGCTGTAATGTCGGCCGTTAAAGCAATAATAGGAGTTTCTTTGTTCGGATTTTCATGTGTTCTGATCCATTTTGCAGCTTCAAAACCATCCATTTCTGGCATGTGAATGTCCATTAAAATTAAATCAAACTTTTCTAAAGCAGCCATTTCAATGCCCATAATTCCATTGATCTGGTGCTTGGTGGTTAGCTCCCATTTAGCCAGTAATTTTTTAGCCACCAAAGCATTAATTGGATTGTCTTCTACCAATAAAATATGTTTATCTTTAAGCGGGTTATTGGTTAAGCTAAAAGGCTCAATGATTTTTAAAACTTTTGTAAGCTCTATGTCGAAATAGAATGTAGAACCATTATTTGGACTGCTTATCAAATTGATTTCTGATTGATGCAAATCAATAAGTTTTTTAATGATGGCAAGTCCCAAGCCAGAGCCCCCATACTTTCGCGTGCGCACTTCTTTGACTTGTGCAAATCGATCAAAAATTAATTTCTGTTCCTCAACTGGAATTCCTATTCCCGTATCGGTAACCGAGAACCTCATAATATCAGATTCTTGCTTGCGGTTAATGGTTCTAATTTCTAAAGTTATTTTTCCTCTTTCTGTGTATTTTATGGCATTTGCCAATAGGTTCACCAAGATTTGCGAAACGCGGGTATTGTCAAATTCATACAGGTCATTTTCGTTTAATTCGTGAATGAAAGAAAGTTTTAGTCCCTTCTCATTAGCAATTACATGGTAGGTAGAATATAAGTTTTCTACTACGCTTAAAAGTTTATAAGGCGCTTTGTCTAGTTTAATTTTGCCCGACTCTAATTTGGTAAAATCTAGGATATCGTTAATCAACAAAAACAAGTTATTAGAAGCCTGTTTAAGAGATTGCACTAGGTCCTTTTCCTCCTCATTTTTGATGTTATTTCCAAGCAAATTCGCAATGGTCATAACCGCATTTAAAGGCGTCCTAATTTCATGACTCATGGTAGAAAGAAAATCTTGTTTCATGTTAGACAAGTTTTCTGCCCTGATTTTTTTCTCTAAAATTTCGGCTCTTTCTTTTTGAATTTCCGACTCTCTTTTTATGGATTCTACCTTATTTAATAGCTCAAAATTATCAATTATGGTTAGCGTTTGGTTCTTCACAACCAAATCTTTTTGAGACAAATGTTCCTCTAAAAAAGCAAGTGCTTTTTCTGGTTGCAACATCTCTTTATATAATTGATATAGGTGGTAATTTGATTTATATTTTATAATGGCAATGTGGTTTTTATAAGAAAAATCACGCGCCTTTAACAATGTTTCCAAAGCCTTATCATATTGTTTACTTATAAAATATAATTCCCCCAATTTCCTTAAAGTCATTGCCGTTCCTAGCAATTCATTAAAATTTTGATGAATAGAATAAGACTCTAAGTAATTTTTTTCGGCTTTTTCAAATTGTCCCAAGGCCGTTTGTACTTTGGCCAATGCATAAATAGCAAAGGCAAATCCCCTAATATCCCCGGTTTCATTTTTTATGTCTATAGCGCTTTGCGCCAATTTCATGGCCTGATCCAAATCTCCTTTTTTTAAATAAATACCCGAGAGTGGGTTATAGGCATTCGACTCTAAATTTTTATCGCCCACCAACTTCGCGTGCTCAATGGTAGCCATATAAGCTTCGGTAGCCTTTACCTCATAGCCAAAGAACTCATATATTGTTCCAAGCGATTTATAAACCCTGCCAATATTGTGGTGGTCGTTGGCTTGCTTATAAATCTGCAAACAATCTATTAAGTTAATTAAACCTAAATGATAATTGTCTGTTTTATAATAAACACTGGCAATATTGTATTTGGCATCAGCTAAATTCAATTTATCCTCAACCGTTTCAAAATACCTAATTGCATTATTTGCCAACTCAACCGATTTAGCAAAATTGCCTATAATCATGTAGTAAAGCGAAAGTTTAGAATAACTCTTCGCAATTAGTTCGGGATTGTTTATTTCTTGGCTTTTTAAAAGGGCTTTTTCTGTGTACTCAATACTCTCTGTAAGATTACTGGTTCTTAGTTTATAAGCCTCATCTAGTAGGGTTAAAATTGAAAGGGTATTAGAGGTTATATTCATAAGTTTCTTCAAAAGCAAACTACAATTGTTTTTCTAAAAATACAATAAAAATAAATTTCTGGGGGTAAATGAACCGCATTAGCTTCCTATTAAGTAAACACCATCCAATTCAATTCTAAGCTTTTTTTGCCTGTATAAAATCCCAATCGCCTTTTTATAAACCTTTTTACTCATCTTCAACCTTGCCTGAATTTCCTCTGGCGATGAGCTGTCACTCAAATTAATAAATCCCTTGTTTTTTCTCAATAAATCAAGAATTACCTCCGTTTGGTCGTCAACATGCTTAAATCCTATTTTCTGAAGACTCAAATCGAGTTCGCCCGTTTCCTTTATTTTCTTTACATAAGCCGTTACCGTTTCACCCAAATTTAAGCGCCCGTAAACCTCGTTGTGGTAAATTAATCCCATGTGTTTATTGTTTACAACGGCCAAATATCCCATGGGTGTATCATCAAAAATAACTGCCTCCACAGATTCCCCATCTTTTAATTTTAGGTTATCGTTGTTCAGAAATTTTTTGATCTTGCTCGACCCAACCAATCTTTCCGTTACTTCATCCAAGTAGCAATACACCAAATAAGTTTCACCCTCTTTCATTCTTGTCATTTGTTCTTTGTCTGGAACCAACAAGTCTTTCTCCATTCCCCAATCCATAAAAGCCCCAAAGCTTGATACCATATTTACCTTTAAATTGGCCATAGTGCCTACTTCTATCAATGGCACTAAGGTTGTTGCCACCAATCTATCTTCAGAATCTTTATAGATAAATACCTCCAATAATTCGCCTGTTTTGAGCGAATTAGGCACATATTTATTGGGTAGTAAAACTTCATTTCCTTTATCGTCTTCTAGGTAAACTCCAACAGCCGACTGTCGAGCAGCCGTTAAGGTATTTTTCTTGCCAATTTCAATCATGCAGCAAAGGTAATCTACTTCACCTTAATAACTGCAAATTCGCCTGTGTTGTTAGGAATATAGCCATACTCGTAACAACAAATGCAAGTAACTCCGCCTTCCAAGGTTTCAATGTGTGTATGAAAGTTAAAAACAAATCCCAATTCCTGAATTTTTTTCTCAATTATCGTAGGTTTTGACTTCATTTTCTCTTGATAAAGCTGAGCCAGAATTCTTCTGTTGCGCTTCAATACAGCGTTTACATTCCGCATATTTTGGTAATCGGTGCTATTCAATTTGTTGTTGAAAGCACTACGGCAGTAGTCGTCACAGAATTTTTTATCTAGACGACCAACTAGGGGTTGTTGGCAAGATTGACATTGTTTCTTTTCCATAAAATGGGGCTTTTACTTCAAGTTAGGAAAATATTTTATTTTTTTGAGTTCAAAGTTTATAATTATGAATTATGAATTATGAGTTATGAATTATGAATTATGAGTTATTAGGTGGTTCATGAAGTTTTTTTGTTTCATAATTCATAATTCATAATTCATAATTAATTTCACAATTAGGCTAAAGTATGAATT
>JAWXAZ010000096.1:0-22501 GCA_034439755.1 bacterium | reverse complement strand
TTATTATACCAACTTTACAAAATATATAGTCCAATTTCGACAAATATCTCATTGTATTATTATACTAACTTTACAAAATATATAGTCCAATTTCGACAAATATCTCATCGTATTATTATACCAATTTTACAAAATATATAGTCCAATTTCAACAAAAATCTCATTGTACTATTGTTTTGTTATATTGGCAATTACCCTAGTAAAATTATCAAATAGCTTTGGGCTATTTAATAAATACAATTGGTATAAACGGCTAATCTATTGTTGCTATTTAACGGGTTTCTTTTTGATTTTCTCTGGATTTTGAGTTACAAAAGATTCCCAAGAGGAGGCTTTTTTCTTTGCAGGAATTTTGCTTTTTGATTTAGAAGCAGTGGCTTGAACCAAAACCAAGTTTTGAGTAAAATGGCAATAGGCAGCCGCCAATCCATCGGTGGCATCAAAGAACTGCTTGTCGAATTCGAATTTTAGTTGCTTTTGCAGCAGGGCAGCCACTTGGTCTTTAGTGGCATTTCCATTGCCTGTTACGGCAAGTTTTATTTTTTTAGGCGCATATTCTGTCACCGACAATTCCCTGCTCATGGCAGCCGCTATAGCCACCCCTTGCGCCCTTCCAAGCTTTAACATACTTTGAACATTCTTGCCAAAAAAAGGTGCTTCAATGGCCAATTCATCAGGATGAAACTCGTCGATTAAGCCCACTGTTCTCTCAAAAATCTTCTTCAGTTTCATAGCATAATCCTCGTATTTGTCGAGTTTAAGGACCCCCAATGTCAACACCTCTGCTTTTTTTCCAAAGGTATGAATAATGCCGTAACCCATAACAGTTGTGCCCGGATCGATGCCAAGGATGATTCTTTCTTTCACAGATTTGGTCTCATTCAAAATCGGATTTGTTTAAGGAGTTTGGTATGCGTTATTTTGTCAAACATAGTTAATGTAAACCTTTGTTTCAAACCGACACATATAAACGCGTAATTAAATTGCTCAAAGTGCTCCTTTTATTGGTAGTATCGGGGTTTATTGTTTACAAATTATTATACGCTTACCACATTAATACCCTGTATCACGAATTTAACGGCGCGCAACATGTTGGGTCGCCAATTTATTTGGTATTAGCCATTTTATTAATGGCAGTCAATTGGGGATTAGAATCGGTAAAGTGGAAGTATCTTATCCAAAATTTTGAACCCATCGATATAAAGACTGCTGTTAAGGCTGTATTTTCTGGCGTTACGCTGAGCGTTATTACCCCCAATCAAATTGGCGACTTTGCCGGGCGGGTGATACATTTGGAAGTGATGAACAAATTTAAAGGTTCATTGGTGACTGTAATTGGCCATACCGCCCAGGTGATTGTTACGCTGTTTTTTGGCTTGTTTTCGCTCCTTTACTTTACAGGTAGTTTGGTTCAGCAAAATTATTTAATGCCCCTTGCCACGGTACTGGTTATTTTTATCGTTTGGGGATACCTAAAAATGGAATGGATTTATGCCAAAATTGAACACTTACCATGGGTGCATAAATTTGAAAAATATGTAGATGTTTTTGGCGCCTTTAACACGCAAAAGTTGCTCTATATTTTGGGACTTTCCTTTATGCGTTATTTGGTATTCATGTTTCAATATTATTTGTTGTTGCAATATTTTAAAGTAGAAATTCCGCTAGAGCCAGCCATGGCTTGCATTATTGGAACCTTTTGCGTGCAATCTGTTGTGCCCTCCTTTTTGTTGCTGGAAATTGGCCTAAGAGGCGCCAGTGCCCTCTTGTTTTTTACCATATTTAGCGGCAATCACACGGGTATTTTATTGTCGGCTTACAGCCTTTGGATGGTGAATATGCTTTTACCAGCATTGCTAGGCCTGTATTTTATTTATAGAGTGAAGACATGATTTATTGGGAAATATTTTGCTATTTATTGGCCATTGGCTACGCCCTTTTAATCCTTATTTATTTTATTGGTTGGCTGCTTATTCCCTCAAGTTTAAAGGGGTTTCGGTCTCAACCAACACATGGTTTCTCGGTAATTGTGCCAGCTAGAAACGAAGCCCTTTCCATTGAAAAATGCTTGTTGGGGATTATCAAACAAAACTACCCCAAGCACCTGTACCAAATTTGCGTTATCAATGATCATTCTACTGATAATACATTGGAAAAAATAGAATGGGTTCAGCAAAAATTTCCAGGTGTTTCTGTTCAACTCATAAACGCCGAGACCCACGGCATTACTGGTAAAAAGGCTAGCATAACCTTAGCCGTTTCCATGGCCAAACATCCTTATATTGTTTTAACCGATGCCGATTGCACACGAGGTGAAGATTGGCTTAGTGCCATAGATGAACACATACAAACACGTAACTCGAAAATGATTTATGCCCCCGTGTTTTTTGGTTCAGGCAATTTGTTTGAAAAAGCCCAATCGCTCGAGTTTGCTGGCTTGGTGGGTATTGGCGGTGCTGCCATTCAATTAAAGAATCCAAATATGTGCAGTGCCGCCAATTTGATTTTCTCTAAGGATGCTTTTAATAAGGTAGGAGCTTATGAGGGCAATGAGCATATAGCCAGTGGCGACGATGAGTATTTGTTACACAAGATTTTTAAAGCTTATCCCAATGCGGTGAGTTTTTTAAAAGACCAAAGAGCCATTGTTAAAACTTCGCCTAATACCACTGTCGACGAGCTTGCCCAACAACGCAGGCGATGGGTTTCTAAGAGCACCAAATACGAGAATAGGTATATAACGGCCATTTTGGTTGGTGCCTATTTTTATAATGTAAGCATGCCCCTAAATTTGATTTTGGGATTTTGGAATCCGGTTTTTTGGACAATTTTGCTTGTACAATTTGGCCTTAAAATGTTTGTAGAAGGATTGATGTTGGGCATTGTTTTAAAGTTTTTTAAAGAAACAAAATTACTTTTGTTGTTGCCATTGGTTCAGCCATTCCATATATTTTACGTAATAGTGATAGGCATTTGGGCCAATGTACAAACTTATACTTGGAAGGAGAGAGAATTATCATGATACCAGAAATAGACGATATTGAATTTGATATTTTAAATTGCTTATACTTTGTAGAGCCTTTTGAAAAGATTTTGGAGGAGGTGCCGTTTTCTCCTTCTGTTGTTGGCGATGTGCTTAAGACATTGATTAGTAAAAAAATGGTGGTTGCCATGAAATGGGACGAAGAGAAGCAGGATTATATGCGCAGTTTTATTTATGATACAGATAATATGCATGCCTATTCTTATTTGGCTACAAAGGAGGGTCTCTTGGCTCATAATTCGAGGTAGCAACTATGCTTGCCAAGTGTAGGGGAATTGTTTTGAGCACGGTGCCGTATTCGGAGTCGAGTGTAGTGTTAAAATGCTATACCGACCAGTATGGTTTGCAGAGTTATATGGTAAGCGGTTTGCGGGGCAAAAAGGCGGCCATAAAGCCTTCTCATTTGTTGCCACTTAGTTTGTTGGAGCTAGAAGTATATCATCAGCAAAGCAAGAATTTGCAGCGCATTAAGGAATTAAAAAGCGTGCCTATTCTGAACCAATTGCATTTTGATTTAACCAAGCAAACCATGGCTTTGTTTATGGCAGAATTGTTGGGTAAAAGTCTGCGAGATGACAATCAGCGCGACCCTCAGCTTTTTGAGTTTGTTTTTAACTCGGTTCAAATAGTAGATTTGTTTTCTGGGAGCTTGGGTAATTTTCCTGTGTTTTTTATGTTGAAATTGAGCAAGTATTTGGGCTTTTTCCCAAAGCAAAACTACAGTGAAAATTGCGCCGATTTTAGTTTGGCAGAAGGCCTTTTTATGAAGGATGCGCCCAATACAATCGATTATTGTAAGCACGATTTGTCGAGGGCTTTGTTTTTATTTACAGAGATGAGTTTTGAGAATTTTGATACATTAAAATTCTCTGCTGCAACGCGCCATATTTTGTTGCAAAAAATGGTGCGGTATTATCAATTGCATTTGATGATGTTTGGTGAGTTAAAATCGCCAGCGGTATTGCATGAAATTTTAAAAGATTAGGTAAGCATCATTCTATTCTTTTATAATCAATTTTAATGGTTCACCTTTGCAGCAATGAATATAAAGTGGCTGTTTATTTTTCTCTCGCTATTTATTTTGCAGTCGCAGGGTTTGGTTCAGGCCCAAAAAGAAATACGCGACCTTAATTTAACAGGCAGTTTAATTAGGTACGAAAAGTTTCCAAGCTTTTTGGTTGATCCAAGAAATGTGGATGTTTGGTTGCCTACAAATTTTGATGCTTCTGGTGCTACCAAGTATGCAGTTTTATATGTGCACGATGGTCAGAATTTATTTATTCCAGGCTTTGCATTTGGGGGCGAAGAATGGCGTTTAGATGAGGTTATGGATAGCCTCAAGGAATTAGGGCAAATAAGAAATACCATTGTTGTGGGCATTTGGAATACGCCCAATAGGTTCTTAGAATATAATCCGCAAGATGCCTTTGATAAGTTAGATACTGCTAGTCAGACCAAGTTAAAATGGGAGCGAGGAGGCGGTGCATTGTCTAATTCATACCTCGAGTTTATTTTCACAGAATTGAAACCATTTATAGACAATACCTATCCCACCAAAGGCGATATGAAAAGCACTTTTATGATGGGTTCGAGCATGGGTGGTTTAATTTCTTTGTAT
The DNA here is from genome assembly GCA_034439755.1 of bacterium. GTDB lineage: Bacteria > Bacteroidota > Bacteroidia > UKL13-3 > UKL13-3 > B1. The sequence continues at coordinate 17,840 of JAWXAZ010000096.1, read as the reverse complement.
GCCTTGTGTAAGCATTCTGATAAGGTTAAAGGGGTGGCTTGTTTGTCTACGCATTGGCCGGTGAGTTTAAAGGAAAACAATGAGCGCATGGCACGTACCTATATTGAATATTATGCCAATAGGTTACCTAATCCTAAGCAGCATAAAATTTATTTTGATTGTGGATCCGAAACATTGGATGCTTGGTATGAGAAGCACCAGAATTATATGGATCAATTGTGTTATGAAAGCGGTTATGGTAGTATCAAAGATTTTATGAGTTTGCGTTTTCCTGGTGCCGCGCATAATGAGGCGGCTTGGCAAAAGCGGGTTGCAATTCCATTAATATTTTTGTTAAAACCATAACCTATGAAATGGTCCATTTGCTTGCTTTCACTTATGTTTTTGGCGGCATGCCATCACCCGCCATTTAGTCTCAATTACAGAGATAAATCGGGTCAATTGCAAGGCAGGTGGAAAGCGTATTACTCAGGTACTAAAAAAGTATATTATAAAGGAAGATATAGCAATAATCTCCCCAAAAAGATTACATATTACTATAAAGAAGGGGAGGTTTATAGAAAAGAGTTATATAAAGGAAAGGGAAATATTCATACCATTTTTTTTTACCAAAATGGAAAAATTGAGCTAGAGGGTGATGCAAATATCATTCAAAACAAAGATACTTTTTTGTATCAATGGCAAGGGCCATGGCAAAAATACGATAGCACGGGAAAGCATATAGAAGAGCATACTTATATTAGGGGTAAGTTAATTTGGATTAGAAAAATACAGTAAAAAAAAAGCCCAACACTTGTTAAGAGTGTTGGGCTTTTTTTTGTTATATCGGCATTTACCCTTGTAAAATTAGCAAGTAGCTTTGGGCTATTTAATCATTACAATGGGTATTATTAGTATTTGGTAAGATTTTCTCTCATTTTTCTGGCATTGGCGGCAGAGTATCCAAAGTAAATAATTAAGCCAAACAGCAACCAACCCACCGCGCTTATAAGTGTTGGTAAGGGCAAGCTAATAATCATAGCACCACAAATGATCATACCTAAAATGGGCACCAAAGGAACCAAAGGTGTTTTAAACGGCCTCACCAAATCGGGTTCTTTTTTACGCATTAGAATGATGCCTAAACATACCAATACAAATGCGAACAAGGTTCCAAAGCTGGTTAAATCGCCCGCAATGCTACCGGGAATAAATGCCGCAAAAGCACCCACAAATACCAAAAGTATCCAATTGGCTTTATAAGGAGTTTTATATTTTGGATGCAATTCATGAAATGCTTTAGGCAATAAACCATCTTTACTCATGCTAAAAAACACCCTACTCTGACCCATTAGCATCACCAAAATAACAGAAGAGAATCCAGCTAAAATGGCCACCGTTACGCTCGTGCCCAGCCACTCATAGCCTTTCATATAGGTTTGTATGGCATAGGTAACAGAAGCTTCCTTACCAGCAGTTTTAAACTCTTGCCAATTGGCCACACCAGTTAACACATGGCCAAATAAAACATACAATATGGTACAAATAACCAAAGAGCCTAAGATGCCAATGGGCATATCCCTGCTTGGGTTTTTGGCCTCTTGTGCGGCAGTACTCACCGCATCAAATCCTATAAAGGCAAAGAATACAATGGCCGCGCCACCTAATACGCCGCCCCATCCATGTTTAAAGAAACCTTCGTGGCCAATGGTATCGGCTGGAATCATATAAGGTTCGTAATTGGCAGGATTAATGAATTTCCATCCTAAACCAATAAATAACAAAACAATGGCTACTTTAACAAATACTATCACGGTATTAACCATAGCCGATTCTTGTGTGCCTTTAATTAGCAATAAAGTAAGTGCCAATAAAATAACTAAGGCTGGCGCATTAATTAAGCCACTGGTAATTTGAACCATTCCTTGCAAACCAGCTTCTAAATGGTTATACACCTCATCACTCAATAGCAAAGTGCCATTTTTTGCTTGACCACTGAGGTTGGGATGCAATGCCAAAATTTGATCAATATTCTCTTGTCCCACCACCTTTTTCATGCTCTCAAAGGGGGAGTGACAGAGCTCATAAGGTATTACCCCACCGAGCAAATTATTGAGGTATTCGCTCCAGGCAATGGCCACCGTTGCAGCACCCAAAGCATATTCCATAATAAGTGCCCAACCAATAATCCAAGCCATCAATTCGCCCATGGTTACATACGAATAGGCATAAGCACTACCCGCAATTGGAATCATAGCAGCAAATTCTGCATAACAAATTCCAGCAAAGGCACAACCCACTGCGGCAATAATGAAACTCATGGTAACGGCTGCACCCGCTGCTTCCGCAGAAGCTGCCGCTGTTCTAACAAATAATCCGGCGCCAATAATTGCACCCACACCCAAGGCCACCAAATTTGCCGCCGTAAGCGTTCGCTTTAATTGCGAGCCATCATGGTGCCTCATTAAGTCTTGTAAGGATTTAGTATAAAAGAAATTTGACATAAAATAATTTTACGATTGAATGGCAATATATGAAAAATTATGAAGTGACAAAGTGCCAATACTATTTTTTGTACGCCAAAACGAAAGGTTCTAAAGTAAAATCTATGCTGCTTATTAAATGTGCAATAAACTACCGCATCAGCATCAGTTTTTTCTGGTTATAGCTTCGGTCTGAACCAATCAAGTTGACAACACAAAGGCCTTCGGGCAATTCGCTTAAATCTACTTTTGTTGGCAGATTGCCTCTTGGTTCAGACCAAATTTTTTGGCCCTTAATATTGAAAATAACCAACTCAATAAGCCCTTTTATTTCTCCACTCAAGCATACTTCGCCAGTACTTGGGTTCGGAAATAATTGCCAGTTTTTATCGCCCAATAATTGATTGTAAATGCCAGTTGTTTCGAGTAAAATTGATTGCGTTGTATCATTCGTCCTACCACATTTTGATGCGGTTAATCTAACATCATAATCGCCTTCTTTGGCATAAATATGCGTTGGGGAATTTAGCGTAGAACTATCGCCATCGCCAAAATACCAGGTATAAGATTCTGCTTGCGTGGAGGTGTTTTCAAATTTAATTTCTAGGGTTTGTAAACGCTCAAATAAGTACACACTGCACCCACTGGAGAAACTAAGGCATTGTTCTGCTCAGCTAATTTTCTATACCTTAAATTTAACAAGCTATTCATTCCCTTACAGGTGCAAACTGGCGGCCAAAAAGCGCAGTTAGAAGCATCGCCATTTTTTCTTCCCCAGGTGATGTAAAAAGCCGTTTGGGTACAAGCATTTTTGATGTGAATTAAACTGTAAAATATTTTGGCAAAAGGAGGTAAAAAGCAGTTTTTTCTTCATAAGAATTTATTCAACAAAATCTTCTTTTGGCTCGTCGCCACTTCCAAATTTTGCGCAATCCATTTCAATGCTCATCGGACTAGAAGGAGGCGTCCATTCATTCACTACCTGTATTAGATTTGGTACTGCTGTTACCTTTTGCATATAGGTGGCCCAAATAGGCATAGCCATGGCAGAACCAGAGCCCAGCTCCATGCTTCTAAAATGGATGGCCCTATCTTCCCAGCCTACCCAACAACCAGACACCAAAGTAGGCGTGATGCCAATAAACCAACCGTCGCTATAGTTTTGTGTGGTGCCCGTTTTGCCACCCACAGCACCCGGAATTTTATACAAATATTTTATCTTTGCCGCCGTACCCGAGGTGGTTACATTCTCCAACATCTTACACATAACATAAGCAGTTTGTTCGCTTAAAGCCTCCTGCGTATTGGGTAAATTTTCGAATATCACATTGCCATTCTTATCTACAATTCTAGCAAGGTAGGTAGGTTTAATCCAAACGCCTTTGTTGGCAAAAGTAGAAAAGGCACCCACCATCTCATACACCGAAATATCTGCTGTACCCAATGCCGAAGATGGGTAAGGTTCTATCTTACTTGTTACACCCATTTTCTTGGCCAATTCAATTACATTCAACATACCCGCATCACCCAAAAGTTTGAGCACATTTAAGCATACCAAATTCATCGAAAATTTTAAGCCTCTATACATGGTCATTTCTGGCGTACCATATTTTTCATCGGCATTAGCTGGGTTATAATCTGGGTACCCTGCAAAGCTTACAGGCTTATTGGGGATGAGCGTGCATGGCGAGAAACCATTGTCTACCGCCACGGTATAAACAAAAGGTTTAAAGGTTGAACCCACCTGCCTTTTAGCCGTAACATTTGCATGGTCGTATTTAAAATATTTGTAATTATGTCCGCCCACCCAAGCTTTAATTTTACCGGTAGTAGGGTCCATGCTCATAAAGCCACATTGCATAAAATACTTATAATATTTAATGCTATCCATGGGCGTCATTACGGTATCAATTTCGCCACGCGTATAGCTAAACACGCGCATCTTAACAGGCGTATCAAACTCCTGTTTTATCTCGGCATCAGTTCTCTTAAGTTCCCTTGCAATGCGATACCTGTCGCTTCTTTTCATGCCACTAATAAGCACTTCTTTAAACTCTCCCCAAGGAGCTCTTCCTTTCCAATGTGCAAAGAATTTCTTTTGTTGATCGCGCAATTGTTCTTGCACCGTTTGCTCTGCCAATTGTTGCATGGTTGGATTAATGGTGGTGTATATTTTTAATCCGTCTTTGTATAAATTATACCCATTTTCTTCGCACCAATTTAATAACTCCATGCGCAAAGTTTCTCTAAAATAAGTAGCTAATCCTTCGTTGTGACTTTCCTCTTGAAAGTTCAATTCAATGGGGTTCGACTTTAAAATATCACACGAATCGCTGGCTAGGTAACCCGCCTTCGACATTTGGTTGAGCACGGTATTTCTTCTGTTTAAAGCATTGGCTGGATTTCTGATTGGACTGTATAAAGTTGGTGCTTTTAAAACCCCAACCAAAACAGCAGATTCTTGCGCATTTAATTCTAATGGGGTTTTGCCAAAGAATGTTTTTGCGGCACTTCTAATGCCAAAAGAATTGTTTCCAAATTCAACCGTGTTTAAATACATGGTTAAGATTTCATCCTTGGTATACCTTTGCTCAATAAGCGCTGCCGTAATCCACTCTTGTAGTTTTGTGATGGCCTTATCAATAATGCTTCTAAACTTTTTACGTGGGTATAGGTTTTTTGCCAACTGTTGCGAGATGGTACTTCCACCTTGTTGCTTGCCCATTAAGTTATAAATAATGATGGTAAATAGGCGACTATTGTCTATGCCACTGTGCTCATAAAAACGAATGTCTTCTGTGGCAATTAACGCATTAATCAACTGCGGACTTAATTCTTCATAATGTGCATTGCTTCTGTTTTGCAAATAATATTTCCCTAAAACCGTTCCATCGTCTGCAAAAATTTCGCTTGCCAATTGGGTAGTTGGGTTCTCCAATTCTTCAATAGGAGGTAACTGTCCGAACCAACCCATTGCGATTGCCGAAACTAAAAAGGTTAAGAATGTTAGGCCAACAAAAGCCGAGACCCAAATCCATTTGATATATTTCCAATAGGGATTTTTAAAAAAATAATTTTTCCAGTTCATTTTACTTGGTTCAGACTTTCTATTTGTTTCTTATAAAATTCGGCAAACTTTTCTATTTTTTTATCTCTTAAAACCACTTTAAAATTCTTGGTAGAGATGGTGAAATCAAGATCAACATCCCCCAAATTTAATTTAGATTTTTTGAAATCGGTTGCCTTTAATATTTTTATGTAATCTTCCGCAGCTTTAAAATTTGCGAATTCTCTGATAGTAATTAATTGGTATCCCTCATTGCTCATTATGGGGTTTACCCTTAAGTTACTCTCTCCTGCATAAGCCTCGTTAAACGAATTAAATTTAGATAAGATTTCATTTAATTCTGGATTTTTATTTTTAAGAGCCAGTATATAATAGAAAGGGGTTTCGGTATCTAGGTCAAATTCCAAAGCTTCTGCATTTTTATCTTTTCCAATAAAGGCACTTGTTTTTTCTTCCCTATTCAATACCTCAAGAAACTCATCGGCCTTAGCTGCTACATCTAAACCCTTGTGTGCATTACTCACCTCAGTTAGGGCTTTTTTAAAGGCCGCTTTATCTTGTGTTTTTCCTATACAAAAGGCATAAATCAAATCTATTTTTGGCTTCAAAGGATTGCCTGGAAACTGCTTCATGATTTCACCTTTCATGGCCATGGCTTCATAGTATTTTCCATCCATATACGTTTGGTACATTTTCTCATAAGCCGCCATCAACAACTTGTTGTTAGAGTTCTCTGCAGAAGCAATAGATTTGTTCTGAACCAATAAACTGTAAGGGTGATTGGGATAGGATTCTATCAGCAAGGTTTTATTTTGCTCTCCAACTTTGATATTCTTTAGCTCCGAATTGCTTCTGTATAAATAATAAAGGGCATCGGGTTCATATTCGCTTTGAGGGAACCGACTTTGCAAAATGTCGAAGTACCTTTTAGATTCGCTGGCATTCTTAATGCGGTCGAAATATAGTATACCCAAGTTGTGCAACGACTCTAACATGCGTGAGTTCGATCTCGACTTTTGTGATTGGCCAAGAGGAACATTTTTTATCCACCTATCCTTTTTCTCATCGCCTGTTAAATTGTTCTCTTTGCTATCTGCCGCCACTTCATTTTTATCTTCGGTATTGCCTTGATTCTGACTCTTAGCCGTGTCTGTTTTACCAGCTTCGGGTTCTGCCTCTGCCTTTAATTTTTCTTTGGCAGCTATACGCCAATAATCTTCATTAATTCTTTGACCCCATTTTTTATTTGAAAAGAATTCTGCGGTACCAGCATTCATTAAAGCACTGTTATAAAAGTACCAAGAATTATCGCCAGAACCCGGCAAGGTTAAAGGCGCGCCAGGATTGAGGGCTTGGTTATTGACTATGCTTGCAGAAAGCTTCGATTTTTTCTTGGCTTCCTTTGCAGAAATGTCGGCCAAGCGTTTTTCTTCCGCCATCCAATTATCAACTTTTCTGGCCAATTCATCTTTGCTCAATAAAGCTAACTTTTGTAAGGAGTCTTCTTCCTCATATACTTTTAAATTGTTTATGAGTTCTGATAGCACCACTTTGGTTTCTTTAATTTGCTCAAAATTTTTGTGCGTTGGATCTATTTGAACTACCGTACTATCATAATATGCCTGAGATAGTTTAAACTCTTTTCTCTCGAAATAAAGTTTGGCCAACTCATAGTAAGATAAACCCTTTTGGTTTTTATTTTTGGTGCTATATCCAAGCGATTTTTTAAACTGTGTTGCTGCGCTGGCATAGTTCTTTTGGATCAATTCTAACTTACCCAATTCGTAATAAATTTGATCGAGGTAATCTGTATTTTTCTCATCGCCAGCCATCTTCTTAAGGCTTCTTTTTACGCGGTCTAAAGAACGTTGGTCGTTTAGGTCGTAAATACGCGTTAAGTTAATGGTGGCATTAAATGCAAAATCATAATTGGGTAAATATTTTACAACCTTGGTAAAATAATATGTTGCTTCGGGTTTCTTATTCGATAAAAGGCAAAGCTGACCTAGAATAAAATGGTATCTAATTTTTTGGTCCTTGCTTAATTTCCCTTTTAAGGCAAGCTTAAGGTTATCGATGGCCGTGGTATATTTCTCTTGCTTAATGTTAATGTCGGCAGCCGTGGCATAAATCATTCCCATATCGTTCTTTGGAAATTGTTTCTTTTGCAGAAGCATGCCCATAATGGCTTCGGCCTCACCTAATTTTTTTAAGCCAACATAATTTTTTGCAATCCAACAAGTGCTTAAATCAGAATAGGTGCCATTTTTATATTTGGCAATCATATATTGGAAAGTTTCAATGGAAGCAAAATACTCTTGTTTGTAAAACCGGCTTTTGCCAATAGAAAAATAGGAATCGTCTGTATACTTTCCAATGGTATGCATTTGAACCGATTTTGAAAATTTCTTGATGGCCTCGTCTAATACATTTCCAGAGGCTTTTGCAGATTCTGGAGAGCCTAATGGGAATACATCGAGTACGGTTCCAAAATTATCGATGTGACTTGCTTCTATTTGATTGATGGCCTCTAGGAGTTTTTGTTCGCCATTAAAATACACATTAAAGTGGCCGGTGAGGGTATGGTAATTTCGGTTCAGCCATTTGTTTTTATTGGGGTTGCAGGAAATTAGCCAGAATATTCCAACTAATAATATGAACGGTATGTTTTTGAACTTGTACAATGCTAAACCTGATTTTGCTATATTTGAAAATTAAAACGCACAATTTTAACCAAAACTTTTTTAATTCATCTATCGAAATGGACCAGCCAAGGAAAAAATTAATACATAAACTGCGTTACAAGTATAGGTTGGTAATTATCAATGATGAATCTTTTGAAGAAAAAATTTCATTTAAGCTTACTCCTATGAATGTATTTGTGGGCTTAAGTTCTGCTATTGTGTTACTTACGTTTTTTGTTATTGCCATGATTTTTTATACTTCTTTGCGTGAATTTGTGCCGGGGTATACCGACACCAAGACGAAACGAAATGTACAGGAATTATTGTATAAAACAGATTCTTTGGAACAAATTTTAAAAGCAAAGGACCTTTATTATCACAATATTCTCAATATTTTGGGGGGTGGGGAAGGTTTAAAAGACAGTATTGTTCCAAATGGCAAGCCAAGCAGTTTCGCAAATCCATCAGAAAAGGCGTTTTGGCTCGAACCGAAAAAAACTGATTTTACCTAAGGAAGGCATTAGAACCCTTTAAAAATGGACCTTACAGCCTGCATTCTGCATTCTGAATTATTTTAATATATTTGTTGAGTCTAGGATTTATTGAAAATCTACCCATTTATATGTTTTGCAAATTGCAAATTGCTTTTGCTAAATGGTTCAACTTAAACTAAAAAATAAACGATGGCTATTTTTAAACCTTCTAAGAATAATACTTTTAATCCGCAAGAAATTAATGTTTTAAATGCTGGAACCAAAATCGTTGGAGATTTAAATTCGGAAGGTGATTTGCGCATTGATGGAACGGTGAAGGGCAATATTGAGATTAAAACTAAATTGGTTTTAGGGGTTTCTTCTTCTGTGGATGGCAATGTTAATGCCCAAAATTGTGATGTATCTGGCAATGTAAACGGCACTATAACGGTAAGTGAGTTATTAACGATAAAGGCATCTGCCAAAATTCAAGGGGATATTTCTTGTAATAAATTGGTGATTGAATCTGGAGCCGAGTTTAATGGGAAAAGCACCATGAATTCTGGCACAAACAATATTTTTGCCGACTATAAATTGGGCAAAACAGGAAAACCAATCGATACCAAGGCGCCTGTAATGAGCGAAACAATTGGAGAAAAAGCCACAAATTAACCAGTTTATTAAGTACTCTAGTCAGGCCACCCAAATGATTTTGGTGATTGTGGCAGGGAGTTTAGGGGGCAAATATTTAGATGCCTATATGGCCAATTCGTTTCCAATTTTCACTTTATTGGGCGTTATTATTTCTGTTTTTGCTGCTTTATACCTGGCTGTCAAAGATTTTCTTAAAAAATAATTAATAGCTACTATATTAATTAAAGTAAACACCTACTTTTGCGGCACCTTAAAAAATGATAAGCGCAGAAATTGCTTGTTTATTTTGCTGACAAACAGTTAAATAGGTTAAAAAATATGAGCAAACCAAAATTCTTCCCAAGTCTATTTATACTCACAGGAGTATTGGGATTGGGTATTTTGGGTTTTCAACAATTACAAAATTCGGTGGCTTTGGGCAATTTGGTTTGGGTAGCCTTGCTTTATTTTTTACTGCTCACTTTGGTTACCTATTCAATTACGCAATCTGGCCTGCCAAAAGACAATAAGACATTCATTACCAGAACTTATAGTGCCATTGGCATTCGTTTTGTGTTCTCCATATTTCCACTTTTCATCTATTTAATTTTTTCACCAGAGCGCCAGTTATCTTTCGCAGTTGTGTATCTTTTATTGTATTTCTTTTACACAGCTTTTGAAATTTATTACCTTGTGGTTAACTTGCGCCCCGATTTAAAGAAATAAGTTTGTACATGCAGCACAATAAAAGAAAGATTTTCAGATATTTAATTCCAATTTTTTTGGTTCTATTGTATGTAGGTTACAATAGCTTTAGTTTGATTGCAGACGAATCTCACGCTGTAGATACCTTAATTGAAACGGTAGATGTAGACGCACACGATGCAGCGCATCACGAATCATTGGGCGAAAAAGAGCATGAAGCAGCAATTGAGGCAGAACATAAGGTAGATGCTGGAAAATTGATTATGGAGCACATTGCCGATGCACATGATTGGCACATCGCTACCATTGGTCATTCACATATTTCTATTCCATTGCCTATTATTATCAAAGACAACAGCGGCGTAAAAATGTTTATGTCGTCTAAGTTTGAGCATGGACATGCAGCATACGCAGGATATAAATTAGAAGAAGGAAAGATTGTGGCTTTAAATGCAGATGGTAGCATAAACCATGAGGCTACTTTTTACGATATTTCTATCACAAAGAATGTAGCCAGTATGTTAATTTCGGTGGTATTCTTATGCTGGATTTTATTTTCTGTGGCGGCTGGTTATACTAAGAACAAAGGCAAGGCTCCAAAAGGATTTGCCAATTTAATAGAGATGGGTGTATTGTTTATCCGCGATGAAGTAGCTAAACCAAGTATTGGTCCTAAGTACCAAAAGTTTTTGCCTTACTTATTAACCATATTCTTTTTTATATTCATCAATAACTTATTCGGTTTGATCCCAATTTTTCCAGGCGGGGCTAACGTAACCGGAAATATTGCCATCACCTTGGTATTGGCTGTATTTACCTTTGTAATTACCACCATTAACGGAAACAAGAACTATTGGGGACATATTTTTATGCCTCCTGGCGTGCCAAAAGGCTTGTGGATATTGTTGATTCCGATTGAAATTATTGGCATGTTAAACAAGCCAATTGTATTGATGATACGTTTGTTTGCGAACATTACAGCAGGACATATCATCATGTTAGGATTTTTTAGCTTAATATTTATATTTGGCAGCATGAGTCAAGGATTGGGATTAGGCGTATCGGTTTTATCAGTAGCCTTTACCGTTTTCATGAATTTCTTAGAATTATTGGTAGCCTTTTTACAAGCTTATGTATTTACCTTGCTCTCGGCCTTATATTTTGGAACGGCAGTAGAAGAGCATCATCACGAAGAACATCATTAATCAATAAAATAAAAATCAATTAAACATCACAATTATGACACTTTTAAACATCATCTTACAAGCAGTTACAGATCCAGGATTTGCTAAAATGGGTGCCGGTATCGGTGCAGGTTTAGCTGCAATTGGAGCAGGTATGGGTATAGGCCGTATCGGTGGTAGCGCTTTGGAATCAATTGCTCGTCAACCAGAAGTTTCTGGCGATATACGTGCAAACATGATCGTAGCTGCTGCTTTGATCGAAGGAGCAGCATTCTTTGGTATCGTGGTTTGTCTTTTGATCGTATTGTTGTAATCGAAATACCATTCAGAACACAGCAGGCAATATGTTTGTTGTGTTCTGATACTTTAGTATTTCCGTTACCCAATTAATCATTTAAAAAAACACAGCATGGAATTAGTAAAACCTGGTTTAGGGCTAATTTTCTGGATGACCATTACATTTAGTATTGTATTGTTCATCTTGTCTAAATTTGCCTGGAAGCCAATCTTAAATTCGATTAGGGAGAGGGAAGACTCTATTAATGAAGCATTGAATTCTGCCGAGGAAGCTCGCAAGCAGATGAGTGCTTTAAAGGCAGATAATGAAAAACTTCTTAATCAAGCACGTGCTGAGCGCGATCTTATGTTGAAAGAAGCCAATGAGATGAAAGAAAACATCATCGCACAGGCCAAAAAATCGGCAGAAGATGAAGGTCATAAAATCATTGTAAAGGCAAATGCCTCTATTGAATCGGCCAAGATTAACGCCTTAAATGAGTTAAAAACTCAAGTAGCGGTATTGTCGGTAGATTTAGCAGAAAAGGTATTGCGTAGAAAGATGGAAGACCGTGCACAGCAAGAATCTTTTGTTAACGAGAATTTAAAATCAATCACTTTAAACTAAAATGGCAGAACAAAGAGTATCGGGCAGGTACGCTAAATCTTTAATAGACTTGGCTATAGAGCAAAATAAGCTCGAGGCTATTTATGCCGATATATTGGCGTTCAAATCGGCCATTGATGCAAATCCTGCATTGGGACTTTTGTTTAAGAGTCCTATAGTTAAAGGCGATAAGAAATTAGCCGTTATAAAGAAAGTATTTGCCGCTTCGTTTGATCCAATAACCATTTCTTTTTTGGAAATTGTGATCAGAAAGAAACGCGAATATTATTTACCTGATATTGCCCTTGCTTTCATTGGGCAGTACTACGATATCAATAAAATTACCACGGCCAATGTTAAGACTGCAATTGCTGTTAGCGACGATGTTATTGCAGAAGTTCGTGCCTTTATTGAAAAGCAAACAGGTAAGAAAGTTATTTTAGAGACCTCTGTGAATCCAGAACTTATTGGTGGTTTGGTAATCCAAATGGAAGATAAGTTGTACGATGCCAGTATCTCTGGAAAGCTTAGGAAAGCAAAACAAGAATTATTAAATACTTACATTTCAAAATAACATTTCATTATGGTAGAAATAAGACCAGATGAGGTATCAGCCATTATAAGAGAGCAATTAAGCAATTTTAAGTCTGAGACCGAACTTGAAGAAGTGGGAACCGTACTCCAAGTGGGTGATGGTATCGCACGTATCTACGGATTAACCAAGGTTCAGTCGGGCGAGCTGATTGAATTTGCAAATGGTGTACAGGGTATCGTGTTAAACCTCGAAGAGGATAACGTAGGTGCGGTATTGTTGGGTTCATCCGATTCAATTATCGAAGGCGACACCGTTAAGCGTACAGGTCGTATCGCTTCTATTAAGGTAGGAGAAGGTATGATGGGTCGTGTAATCAATACCTTGGGTAAGCCAATCGATGGTAAAGGTCCGTTAACAGGCGATTTGTATGAAATGCCATTGGAGCGTAAGGCGCCAGGTGTTATCTACCGTGAGCCAGTGAAGGAGCCATTGCAAACCGGTATCAAGGCTATTGATGCCATGATTCCAATTGGCCGTGGTCAGCGTGAGTTGGTTATTGGCGATCGTCAGACTGGTAAAACGGCTGTATGTATAGATGCCATTATCAATCAGAAAGAATTTTACGATGCGGGTGAACCCGTATATTGTATTTATGTAGCGTGTGGACAGAAAGCGAGTACTGTTGCTCAAGTTGTAAAGACTTTAGAAGAGCGTGGTGCAATGCCTTATACGGTGGTTGTATCTGCAACTTCTTCTGATCCAGCTCCAATGCAGTTTTTTGCGCCAATGGCGGGTGCTGCAATTGGTGAGTTTATTCGCGATACAGGCCGGCCAGCTTTGGTTGTTTATGATGATTTGTCTAAGCAAGCAGTAGCTTACCGTGAGGTGTCATTGTTGTTACGTCGCCCACCGGGCCGTGAGGCTTATCCTGGAGACGTATTCTATTTGCATAGTCGTTTGTTAGAAAGGGCTGCAAAGATCAATGGTACAGATAGCATTGCACAACAAATGAACGATTTGCCTCCTTCTATTAAGCATTTAGTAAAGGGTGGTGGTTCATTAACAGCTTTGCCTATTATTGAAACACAAGCGGGCGACGTATCTGCTTATATTCCAACCAATGTAATTTCGATTACAGACGGACAGATATTCTTGGAGGCTAATTTGTTTAACTCTGGTATTCGTCCTGCAATTAACGTAGGTATTTCGGTATCACGTGTAGGTGGAAATGCTCAGATTAAATCAATGAAAAAAGTTGCTGGTACCTTAAAATTGGATCAAGCACAATATCGTGAATTAGAAGCCTTTTCAAAATTTGGTTCAGACCTAGATGCAGCAACCAAAGCGGTATTAGCGAAAGGTGCTCGTAACGTAGAAATTTTAAAGCAAGACCAGTTCTCTCCATTGCGTGTTGAACAGCAAACGGCAATTATTTATTTGGGGTCGAAAGGATTATTAACAGCTGTTCCAGTAAATAAGGTGCGTGAGTTTGAGGCTGATTATTTAAACTTCCTTGAGAACAAGCACAAAGATGTGTTAAATATCATTAAAAAGGGTGGTATTGGCGACGATGTAACCAAGGTATTGGAAGCAGTTGCTAAAGACTTAAGTGCAAAATATAGCGCATCATAAACGGCAGAGTTAAACTAAACAATGGCTAATTTAAAAGAAGTTCGTATTCGTATTGCTTCGGTTAATTCAACCCAGCAAATCACCAAGGCAATGAAGCTGGTGAGTGCTACCAAGTTGAGAAGGGCGCAGAATGCAATTATTCAGATGAGACCTTATGCTCAAAAACTGAATGGCATTTTGGCTAACCTAGCAGATTCAATGGATGTAGATTCATTAAAGGTGTATTTTAACCAACGTCCCATCAACAATGTTTTGTTGGTGGTAATTACATCGGATAGGGGTTTATGCGGTGGCTTTAATGCCAATGTAATAAAGCTTGCTAATCGGTTGATGAAGGAAGATTATGCTGGAAAAAATGTAACTATTTTGCCTGTAGGTAAAAAAGCATTTGAATACTATACCCGTTTAAATGCAAACATCATTCCTGATTTTAAAGACACCTATCAAAACTTAAATGCTGGTAGCGGTTTTGCCATTGGGGAGTTTGTTTTGAACCAATTTAAATCGGGCCGGTTTGAGAAGGTAGAAGTGGTTTATAACCAGTTTAAAAATGCGGCTACTCAGATTTTAGTAAACGAACCATTCTTGCCTATACTTCCTCAAAACTTAGGCTCAAAGGCTTCTAAAAATGATTATATTTTTGAGCCAGGGAAAGCAGAAATTTTAGAAGAATTAATCCCAAGAATCTTAAAAACTCAGATTTATAAGAGTTTATTGGATTCATTTGCTTCAGAGCATGGCGCTCGTATGATTGCCATGGATAAGGCAACCGATAATGCGGGTGAATTAATTAAAGCGCTTAAATTAGAATATAACCGCGCTCGCCAGAGTGCCATTACCACAGAAATTTCGGAGATTGTGGGTGGTGCTGCGGCATTGAGTGGTTCTTAAGATAAACATATGAGTAAAGCAGAAATACATACCGCAAAAGGTGTGATGAAAATTGAGTTCTTTGATAAAGATGCTCCAAACACTGTGGCAAATTTTCTTAAATTGGCTAAGAGTGGTTTTTATGATGGGGTTAGCTTTCATAGAGTGCTTCCTGATTTTGTTATTCAAGGTGGCGATCCAACGGGTACAGGTGCTGGTGGACCAGGATACAAAATTGATTGTGAATTAACTGGTGAGAATCAGTATCATGATAGGGGTGTATTATCTATGGCCCATGCTGGTAGAAATACGGGTGGCTCACAGTTTTTCATTTGCCATAGTCGCAACAATACCGCTCACCTAGACCGCAACCATACTTGTTTTGGTAAGGTTGTAGAAGGTTTAGATGTAATTGATGCCATTAGCCAAGGTGATGTAATGACCAAAGTGATTGTTGTAGAGTAATCCTTAATTATTCTATTCATAAAAAAGCTGCCTTTAAACTTCATTGAGGCAGCTTTTTTATTTTTGAAGCCTTTGGTCGTTTTATTGTATTAAGCCAAGTAGTTTATCCCGAATTTCGGTAAAATGCTCCCAAGGAATAAAATGATTGGCGTCTTTTATTGAATCCAATCTCATTGATTTCGCGTTTACAAATTCTTTCTGAATAAATGCAGCATTGCTATAAGGAACAAGTTGATCTTTTGTACCATGAATGATTAATACGTTTGTAGTGATTTTACCCAATAGTAGTTTCATGTTTTTTAGATCTGTTTTCAACCACCAAAGTTCATCATTTGATGGGCGAAGTGCGCCTGGAATAATATAATACAAAGGTTTGGACATGAAAATCATTCTAACGCCTTTTAACTAATAGGTGTTGTTTAGTTTATGCAACATAATTAGCGGTGACTTTTTGTTTGTTACACCAATGGGATTATATTTTTTATGCTAAAAGTTTCAAATATAATGCTAATCCAATGGTTGTTTAGGCCAATTTTTTGCCCAATACAGATATGCTTTTGGTATTATTTAGCAATAGGTTAATTTTAGGAAACAAAAGTAGCCAAAAGGAGCATAAAAAAGCTGCACAATCTTTTATTATTGTGCAGCTTCATGTTTAATTTAATCGCTTAATTTATTTGAATCTTCTTCGCATAAATTTGGTCGCCAGTTTGAATTCTTATTAAATAGAATCCTTTTGGTGCATTGGTTAAATCCATTTCTTGTACTTGCAACACATTGCCTTTTATGGTTTGCTGTTGCACTACATTTCCTAACATGTCGTAAATGGTAACGGATACATCTTGGCTTAAAAATTCTGCCAATCTCAAATTAATTAATCCATTACTTGGGTTAGGATAAATACTCATGATGCGATCAATGTTCATCACAGAATTTAATCCTGTTGCTTCTATGACATTAATTTTCCTTACGGCTTCATGTGAAATATTTCCTGATAAGTCGGTTACTTTATATCTCACACTAAACAATCCAAGGCCATCGCCCCATGGTTTTCCTTCTGAATTCTTAGGCAGGCTATTGATAATAACCAATGAGCTTCTCATTTGGGCATCGGTATTGTAATTATCAATCAATGCAACTGGTGGATCAACATAAACCTGCCATCTTGGCAAATTCACTTCATTTACATTCAATAAATCTACAGTTGGTTTTGTGCGATCTAAGACCCTTACCATCCTCGAAACTGAATCTTTGTTGCCAGAAGGGTCGGTAGCAATATACCAGATTATATTATCGCCCAAAATATCTTTATTAACCGATCCTCTCTTTGTAACAACGATTAAGTTTGTTGGCCAATATGCACTTGATACAGTAACTCCCGGATCTATGAATGTTGTTTTAACTTCATGGTTCATAGGTGTAATTCCTTTTAGTTTAATCACTGGCGGCCTCGTATCTTTTACATCAATTCGCACTGTAACTTCATTGCTTAAATTGCCACTGTTATCTCTGGCAACATATTTAACAAAATAAACACCTACGCTATTTACATCTACTGAACCTTGAATGGTTGTTGTGATAAAATTTGATGACCAATAGTTATCTAAAATATTCACCACTTTATTTAAATCTAAGGCCGTTCCCACTTGGTGTTCAAATGGATTTCCTTTGGGTATAATTAACGGACGGGTAGTGTCGCCAACCGCAATAGTTCTTTGGGCAGTGGCTATTAAGCCAAATGCATCTACAACGGTGTAAAGGTTGGTGTATAATCCCAATACAGCGGTATCAATATTAGATGAAATAACTACATTGTTATTGATTGGGAATCCTTGGTTATCTTTTGCCGAAAAGCCTGGTTCTAGGTATTTGTTATACACTTCCACATAAACTTGCGATGGTGGGGTTAGGGTAATGGAAGGACCTGTTTGATTTAATATTACAAACACTGTTCTGCGCAAAGTATCACTTACATTGTTGTATAAATCTCTTACAACATACTTCAAGTAATTTGGTCCTACTTTACTTGTATCTACAGTACCTATCACTTCATATTTTGAACTGATATTGCCTTCTATGTTATCGGATGCGGTTACTCCTGGATCAACAAATGGCTTGTGTATTTCTGTGAAAAAGGTGGCTAGGCCGTTTAAGGTAGCTACTGGACTAACTGTATCTTGCGGGAAGTTTACTACATAATCTCTAAATACGCCTAAGAAGGTTACACTTGGATTTAACTGTGTGGCA
>JAWXAZ010000095.1:0-10900 GCA_034439755.1 bacterium | reverse complement strand
TACCAATTGTAATTGGCTGTGATTTTACCTCATAATAATCAATCATCTCCGCTGGCTAGCGGACAGCTCTTTCATGACCACCTTCGGGAATCATTGTCCACGTTTTTAACATCATCGTTCACCACAATAATGTTTCCATATATGCAGCATGATGAGGTTTACCCACTACTCTTGACAGTCGTAGGTGGAAGGCCAATCCCCTAATTGAAGACTTGAAGAATACCTTATTCCAGTTCGCTCGGCTTAGGCTATTCTTTCAATTTTCATTCAAGGTCTTCCATGTACTATACAACATTCCTATTCTTTCATTTTCTGTAGAAAATAAAATAGTAGGTTGCAAGACACACCACGGTTGGCAGCTACAAGAAGTTGGCGATTTCGGAGACAAAAACTGTCTGCCACCACAAAATCCCGCATGTAAACTGCGGGACACAAAGCTTTATTGAACCACTGAACCGTCAATTTTTTGTAAGTGCTGTTATGCGTTCGGCTTTCTTGTCTGTACGTATTTATTATACTAAAAACCAAAATCTCCACCCATTCCAATAGGCCGAATAATGGTCGCCAAAAGTTTTAAATTTATTTGTCAATGGTAGTTCGTTTTGATTAGCAAATAATTCATATTCATTTTTGTCTTTGAAAAACTTTACTTCGTTAGCTTTCAAATCATATATGAAATACTCGCCAGGATATTTTGAAAAATATTCTTGTGTCTTGCCGCATAAAAAGTCTGATGTGCATTAAAAGTTTTCAATTCCAATCATGTTTCCATTCTCGTAATTTGTTTTTTGAATTGAAGCTCTTGTTCCGTCCACCTCAATTATTTGCCTCTAGTGTCCAAGCGGAATTCTCGCCCAGTCACCAAGACCACGGTCGCCCCAATAAGTGAACATAAAACCAAAAAGTCCAACCGAAATAATAAGCCCACTTAAAAACCAAAGTCGGAGTTTTTTTCTGGAAACTTTGTAGAACCAACTGTCGGGCTTATACTGTCCAATAATTTTAAAAGTCACGAGTGCCAAGGTAGCATATATGCAACCTAAGATTGAGATTTTTATAAGTACAAATATGAATTGAAATAATGCCATTTCTTTTGTCTATGGTTTGTCTATGGTCGTTCTATAAGCTGACGCATAACGGTGCGCTATGCGTAACAATTCAAAAATATTTGGGCTAAACATCTAGTTTTTCGGTATAAAGTGATGTGCTTAGTAAATTATGAATAGGATTTGGTAAAATTCCCTATTTTCGCAAGAAGCAGATTTTCTAATGATTGAATTACAAGCCGACCATAACAGGTATTTTAAGCAGCAATACGATACTACTACCGAGTTTATTATTCCTTTTATTGCCAGGGAGAAGAAATCGGTAAGGGGTGCGCGTTTTTTGGAAGTGGGTAGCGGATACGGTGGCGTTTGCAAGGCCTTTGCCGACGCTGGGTGCAAGGTTACGGGCATTGAGCTTTTGGATAGTTCGAGCAAAATTGCCAAGGATTTTTTGAAGAACGACATTGCAGCCGGTACTGTTTCTATCATCAATAAAAATGTGTATGATATTGACCCCGATAAGGATTTGGACGAAAAATACGACATCATTCTATTGAAGGATACCATTGAGCATATTCACGATCAGGAAAAATTTGTGAAGCACATTATTCATTTTTTGAAGCCTGATGGCGTGGTGTTTTTTGCTTTTCCACCTTGGTGTATGCCTTATGGCGGTCATCAGCAGAGTTTGGATAGTAAGTACCTAGACAAGCTTCCTTATTTTCATTTGTTGCCCAATTTTATGTACCGTGGCCTTATGCGTGCTTTTGGCGAAATTGAGGGTAGAATTGTAGATGTAATGGAAGTGAAGGAAACGCAAATTAGCATCAATCGCTTTGAGCGCATTACCAAGAGTGCGGGTTTTGCCATTGCGCAAAGGGAATTTTATCTCATAAACCCAAGTTACAAATATAAGTTTGGGGCCAAACCCCGCAAGCAGTTTGCCCTTATTTCTGCGCTTCCTTGGCTACGAGATTTTGTAACCACCACTTGCTATTACGTGCTTAAGAAACAATCTTAACTTTTAGTTTTTGATTTAAAAATATAAAATGTTGTTAACCTATTAGGCAGAGAAACTAGAATCCCAGTCGGTCATTCTTTTAAAAGAAGTCCCCTTACACCGATTTAACAAAATATATTGTCCAAATTCGATACATATCTCATAATACTACTGCTTCGTTATATTGGCATTTACCATTGTATAATCAATGTCGTTTAGTTAAGAATTCCTATTCAAGATGGATCGTCACTTATAAATGTAAATTTTATCATTAAAACGACAAGATGTTTTATCCAAATATTATTGAATTATTACATGACGTGTATCGATATTATTCTGAAATAAACTCTGAAGGTGCTGGCTCGTAATTAAAGTTGCGGTCGTACACGCGGGTTAATTTAAAATCGCGCATAGGTGAAATTACCAAGGGTACTTTTTCTACTGTTACAGAAGAGGTATCTAATCCAAAAGCCTTTTCCTCACTTAAACTAAACTGATCTATGGTGAAGTAAGATTGCATGATAAAATTCTCTAGGCCCAACAAGTAATTCTCGCTGCTCAAATGGCGTTTCAATACAACAAACCTAAAATCGCCTGTAATTTTTTGATCTCTTAACGAGGTATACCTTGAGGTAACATCCACTTCACCATTCTTTACCAATTCTTCTACCACTTTTCTAAAATAGAAGTTGATTTTTTGCTCCACCCTAAAGCCTAACCTAAACTCAACACGCACCACATCGTTTACCGTTATGTGGTCAACTTTGTATTCCATTGTATAAGGCTGGTCGTCTACATGAATATGAACAAACCAATACACATCGGCACGCTTAGGGCGCTTTTGTAAAATCGAATACATCACTTTCGACTCAATTTCATAGAGGTGATCGGCGCTGGTTAAATATACTAAATGGGTTGAATATTTAGACATAGAATCGTCTATGCTCAATTGGTGTAACAGCGGTAAATACTCTTTTAGGTTCACAAATTCGGTGAGTCTGTTCTTGATTTTTCTGCCCTTATACCAAACCCACATCACAAACATAAACGACATACTTACTAATAAGGTCATCCAACCACCCGCAGGAATCTTAACAATATTGGCAACTAAGAATGCACCTTCTATGGTTAAGTAAACCAATAACAATAAAACCAACAAAGGTTTTGATGTCTTTTTGCGTTCTAAGAAATTAACCAATAATAAGGTAGTCATTAACATGGTAATGACAATGGCCAGACCATAGGCAGCCTCCATAGCCGACGACTCTTTAAAATATAGCACCATGATAATACAACCTACCCATAAAATCCAGTTTACACTTGGCACATAAATTTGACCCTTCATTTCGGAAGGGAATTTAATTTTAACCTTTGGCCAAACGTTTAAACGAATGGCTTCCGAAACCAAAGTATATGAACCAGTAATCATTGCCTGACTGGCAATAATGGTGGCCATGGTAGCGATGATAATTCCAGTTAATAAAAACCACTGAGGCATGATGGCATAAAAAGGGTTTACATCTGGCAAAGGCTTACCAATGTGATTTAATAACCAAGCTCCTTGACCAAAATAATTTAATACCAAGGTAGATTTAACAAAAATCCAGCTTACACGAATATTGTGTTTGCCACAATGTCCCATGTCTGAATAAAGTGCTTCGGCACCCGTGGTACAAAGGAAAACCGCACCCAATAACCAAAATCCATGCGGGTAAGCGGTTAATAAATCGTATGCATAATAGGGGTTTAATGCCCTAAAAACGCCCAAGTTTTCTCCTAAACCATGTATTCCTAAAACACCTAACATGCCAAACCAAATAATCATAACCGGACCAAATAGCTTTCCTACAATGCTGGTTCCCATTCTCTGCAGCAAGAAGATTCCCGTAATAATTGCTATGACAATGGGAATGGTAGGTAGTTCTGGATACCGAATGGTAAGACCCTCAATGGCCGAGGAAACCGAAATGGGTGGCGTAATCATGCCATCTGCTAAAAGGGCACAACCACCAATAATGGCAGGCACAATTAAAAATGGTTTTCGCCTGCGCACCAGGGCAAATAGCGCAAAAATACCCCCCTCACCATTGTTATCGGCAGTTAAAACAATGCCCACATATTTGATGGTAGTTTGTAAGGTAATGGTCCAGAAAACACAAGAAAGTCCCCCTAAAATAAGCTGTTCTGAGATTTCCTTCCCATGAATGATGGCCTTAAATACATATAACGGAGATGTACCAATATCGCCATAAATTATCCCTAGGGCAACTACTAAACCGGCAAGGGATAGCTTCTGTGTACCATGATGATTGCTGCTCAAAACGATTAATAATTAGGGTTGCAAATGTATTAAGTCTGAACAATATACAAAGCTAAAAAAAAATTATTTTACTAGTTTGCCATCTCGCAAATGAAGTGAATATGCATGAGGTGTAAATCATCTTTGCTAAATTCATCGCCATACTCTTTCATAGCTTCTTCTATCACGTTATCGTTGGTTTTTCTAAAGAAATCCATCACTTCTTCCAGAATTTCCTCTTCGGTAACTTCATTTACATAGCGACTCAAATTCAATTTAGTGCCACTGTTTACAATATTCTCTATCTCGGTAAGCAGCTCATCCTTCTTGAGACCTTGTCCGCGGGCAAGATCATCTAAAGAAACACGCTTATCAATATTGGTGATGATGGCAATTTTACGCGCACTTTTATTAACCACCGATTTAATGGTTAAATCTTCTGAACGCTCAATATTGTTCTCTTTCACATACTTATCGATAACGGCTAAGAACTCCTTTCCAAATTTTTGCGCTTTGCCCGTGCTTACCCCTGTAACCTTAGACAATTCGTCCATGGTAATTGGGTATTTAAAGGCCATTTCTTGTAAAGAAGGCTCTTGGAAAATAATATATGGAGGCAGATTTTTTGTCTTCGCTACCTTTTTACATAGATCTTTTAAGATGCTAAAAAGCACTTCGTCGTAAACGGCCTCCACCTGACTATCATCTTCATCGGTATCGGTAAATTTCTCGAATTTACGATCCACCGCCATATCGAAAGAGCTTGGTTTTTTTAAGAACGACTCCCCTGCTTCATTGATAGAAATGAGTCCGTAGTTTTCTATGTTCTTGGTCACCATACCACGCAATAAAAGCTGGCGTATCACAGATTTCCAATAATTTTCATCCTTATCTTTGCCTACCCCAAAAGTCTTTAAATCGTGGTGACCAGACATGGTTACCTCGTGAGTTTTACTGCCAAATAGGATATCTACAATATGTTTTAAGTTGTATTTTCCCTTAATCTCTTTAATTACCTTCAATGCATATACCGCAGATTCTTTGGCATCTACTTTTTCTTTAGGGTGGCGACAGTTATCGCACATTTTCTTACAATCTTTTTCGGGGAATTCCTCACCAAAATAGTGCAGAAGAAATTTTCGGCGGCAAGAAGAAGATTCGGCAAAGGCTTCCGTTTCAAAAATGAGGAGTTCGCCAATTTCGCGCTCTGCAACGGGTTTATCTTTTAAGAACTTTTCTAATTTCTCGATATCGGCTGGATTGTAAAACAAGAGACATTCGCCTTCTAGCCCATCTCTTCCGCCACGACCAGTTTCTTGGTAATAGCCCTCAATGCTTTTAGGAATATCGTAGTGAATAACAAAACGAACATCTGGTTTGTCAATACCCATTCCAAAAGCGATGGTTGCCACAATAACATCGGCATCCTCCATGAGGAATTTATCTTGGTGATCGGCACGTACTTTGGCATCTAAACCGGCATGATAAGGCAAAGCCTTGATACCATTGGCTTTTAATATACCAGATATTTCATCCACGCGCTTTCGGCTCAGACAGTAAATAATACCCGTTTTATTGGGACGCGCTTTGATAAAATTAACGATTTCTTTGATGGCCTCGCCTTTTTTGCCTTTTGAGCGTACTTCGTAATATAAATTTGAGCGGTTAAACGACGATTTATATACGGAGGCATCGCCCATTTGGAGATTTTTGATGATATCGCTTTGCACTTTTGGCGTGGCTGTAGCAGTAAGAGCCATAAGCGGCACATCCTTAATTTCCTTTACCATAGCCTTGATGCGGCGATATTCTGGCCTAAAATCGTGACCCCACTCAGAAATACAATGTGCTTCATCTACCGCCACAAAAGAAATATCGATGGTTTTGAGGAATTCGATGGTCTCATCCTTTTTTAAAGTCTCTGGCGCTATATAAAGCATTTTGGTTTGCCCAGCATTGATATCTTTCTTAACCGCGGTAATTTCTCCCTTGTTTAAAGAAGAGTTGAGAAAATGCGCCACACTCTCATGAGAAAGTGACCTGATAGCATCTACCTGATTTTTCATGAGCGCAATAAGCGGAGAAATGATGATAGCCGTACCTGGCATAATGAGCGCGGGTAACTGATAACACACAGACTTACCGCCACCTGTGGGCATAATAACAAAAGTATCATTGCCCTCGAGGAGATTTTTTACAATTGCTTCCTGATCGCCTTTAAAGCTATCAAAACCAAAATAATTTCTTAAAGCTTCTTTTAAATCAGGAATTCCACCTTCTTTATTGTCTTTTACACGTTTCGCTGCCGCCATTTTGCTGTATTTTAAGGAAAAAGAGCACTAATTTAATATTAAATTTTCAATAATTAAAATCATTTGCAACAAAATCTTTTATTTATTTGCAAATGTGTTCTGGGAAAACTCCCATCACAACTTACGAATAAAAAATGAACAATAAAAATAATTTTGCCATCATTATGGCTGGAGGCGTGGGATCAAGATTTTGGCCAAGCAGCAGAACCTCCTACCCTAAGCAGTTTTTAGATATTTTAGGAACCGGAAATTCTTTGTTACAACAGACTTATAAGCGCTTTTTAAAATCCTTTTTACCCGAAAATATTTATATCGTAACCAATGTGGCTTATGAAGGCTTGGTTAAGGAGCAAATTCCGGGCATTAATGAGCAGCAAATTCTGGGTGAACCAATTGCTAAAAATACCGCTGCATGCATTGCCTATGCTTGTGGAAAGATTAGTAAAATAAATACGCATGCCGTGTGCATTGTAGCGCCGAGCGACCATTTAATATTAGATGAATCGGGTTTCCTAGAAAAAGTTGAAATGGCCATGGAATTTGCCCGCAAAAATCCGGCTTTGGTTACCTTAGGAATTAGGCCAAGCAGACCCGATACTGGATATGGATATATTCAATATTATGATGAAAATGCTTTTGGCGAGGTACACAAAGTAAAAACCTTTACCGAAAAGCCTACACGCGACCTGGCCAAAACTTTCCTAGAAAGCGGCGATTTTCTTTGGAATGCAGGCATTTTTGTGTGGAGTATTTCGAGCATTAAATCGGCTTTTAAAGAACATTTAAACGAACAGTTTAATCTTTTTAAAGAAGCAATGGACGCTTACTTTACGCCCAATGAGGCCGAAGTAATCAAGGAGATTTACGAGCAAACCAGAAGCATTTCCATTGATTATGGCATAATGGAAAAAGCCAATAATGTGCATGTAATTCCGAGCGAATTTGGCTGGAGCGATCTAGGTACCTGGACATCCTTATACGAAATATCGAATAAAGATGCGCATGAAAATGTTACCACCGGCCAAAATATTCACCTGTATAAAACCGAAGGTTGCATGGTGCATACTGCTCAATTAAAAGGCAAAAAAATTGTGGTACTAAACAGTGTAAAAGACCTTATTGTGGTAGATACGCCCGACGTGCTATTGATTTGTGATAAACACAAAGAACAAGAAGTAAAAGAGGTAGCAACCGATATAAAAATTAAATTTAACGAGAAGTATAGCTAGCAAATGTGCCTTGCTTATTAACCAATTAATTGGGTGATGGCAACCTATAAAAAAAAAAATCCAATGGCCCAACTATTAACCCATTTATAAATATTGGAATCTTTAAAAAAAGGAGATACAGTGGCCATCGCCGCCACAGCGCGGAAGGTTAGCAAGGATGAAATGCAAGCCGCCATTGCGATATTAGAATCGTGGGGACTTAAAGTGCAGTTAAGCGAGTCGTTGTTTGAAGAGGAAAACCAATATGCAGGGTCGGATCAGACCAGAATAGAGAGCTTTCAAAAACTCTTGGACGACCCAAAAATAAAGGCCATTTTTTGCGCCAGGGGTGGTTATGGCACGGTAAGAATGTTGGATGGATTGGATTATGAAATTTTCTTAGAATATCCCAAATGGATTGTGGGTTATAGCGATATTACAGCATTGCACATGCACTTGTATCAAAAGTTGGGATATTCTAGCCTCCATGGCCCTATGCCCATTAATTGGCAGAAGGAAAAATTGCACCCAGAGAGTCTGGCGTTTTTAAGAAAAACATTGTTTGAAAAGCCACAAGAAATTAAATTTTTAAAGCACGGTTTGAACCAACGCGAAGATAAAACACATGGCATTTTAATGGGCGGAAATCTTTCTGTTTTATACTCTTTATTGGGCTCTAAAACTGAACCTTCGTATGAAAACAAAATCTTATTTTTAGAGGATTTAGACGAATACTTGTATCACATTGACCGCATGATGCAGGGCCTCAAAAGAGCAGGCCGACTAAACAATTTGAGTGCGCTTATTGTGGGCGATATGAGCGACATGAAAGACAATACGGTGCCCTTTGGAAAAAGCGCTTATGAAATTATTGTGGATGCGGTAAAAGAATATGATTATCCTGTGATTTTTGGTGTGCCAGCCGGACACGAAGCACGCAATTTGAGTATGGTTTTTGGGTTGCGTTATTTTTTAAAACCTGGTAAAGAAATTTCGCTTACTCCAGATATTTAGCAAGTAGTTTTGGGCTGAACCCATATCCTTGCGAAAGCATTGCTTGGGCGTATAAATTACTTGGGAGAAAGCATTGATTAATCGAAAAATTAGGTTGCTGTTAAAAATACAATTGAACCACAAAAATTCCTGCTATTACGCATACCAAATCTACCAGCAACATAATGCCTAAGGTATAGCGTGCATCTTTTACATTAACCGAACCAAAATACAAAGCCACCACATAAAAAGTGGTTTCGGCAGCACCCTGAAACAAACATGATAACTGTCCGGCAAGGCTATCTGGACCATACGTTTTCATGGCATCTAGCATAAAACCGCGAGAACCACCCGCACTAAACGGTCGCATAATGGCCACCGGAATGGCATTGATAATTTGCTGGTCAACGCCAAATATTCCCATTACAGAACCAATTCCATCCATAACAATATTCATGAGGCTCGAATTTCTAAAAATACTCAAAGCAACCAACATGGCAATCATGTATGGCAATACGCGCACTCCTGTGGTAAAACCATCCTTGGCACCATTCACAAATGAATCGAAAATATTGGTGCCATTGTTGGTAAAAGCCTTCTCGTTAATGATGCTGTAAACCACCACAAGCATAATGATAAACAACAAAACGCCATTGCTTAAATTGCCGGTGAAATGAAATTTTTCTAAACCATCTAAGCGGTTAATATAAACCAAAAGCAAGGCAATGATGGCAGAGACAACTGTTACAAATCCAACCACCACCAGGTTCACTAAATTGATGCGTTGTTTAATGCTCACAAAAATTAAAGCCGCCAAGGTTCCTACAAAAGAAGTGATGATGGTGGGCAACATAATATCGGCCGGATTGCTGGCATGTTGGGCCGCCCTATAACCAATAATAGAAGTAGGAATTAAGGTTAAGCCAGCGGCATGCAAACACAAAAACATAATTTGGCTATTGGAAGCTTTGTCTTTGTTTGAGTTCACCTCTTGCATGCTTTCCATGGCCTTTAAGCCAAAAGGTGTTGCGGCATTGTCTAAGCCTAAAAAGTTAGCGGCGAAGTTCATGGTCATAAAGCCATAAGCAGAATGACCTTTGGGCAACTCGGGAAAAACGCGGATAAAAAAAGGTGCCATGATGCCCGCCAATTTGCCAATGGCATTAGAATCGTTGAGCAGGTTAAGCAAGCCGCAGAAGAAGGTAAGGTAGCCAATTAAAGGCAACCAAATATCCATAATGGTGTTTTTACAGGTAGGGAAAATACCATCTGCGGCTTGCTTGCCTGAGCTTACTTCTACCACGCCATTGTCTAATAATTTATAGATGGTACCACCCTCTTGCGAGAAGCCCACATTCTTGGTAGCTTGCAGTAAATTGGTGATGGCCGTATCGGCAGCAAACTTAGACAAAGGATATTCTGCCACCAGCACAAGATCATTTTGCTTGCCGTTTACCAAGCCATTAAGCGAGTATAAACGATCTACAGCCAAAAGGTAAAAGATATACGTCGCACTAATTGCGATCATCCAACTCCAAAATCTACTTAATGCCATTTAAATGAATATTTATTCAATTGTAACATTTTTGGTTCAGACCGAAAAAAATAGTTATCCAAAACTGAATACTTGAATAGGAAATGATACATTTAATAAAAAAAATTTAGCAATAATTTTATATCGTGAAGTAGATTCTGATTTTTAATTTTAATAAATTGAATATATATACATATAAAATCAAATGTCTTATAATGAGGTAATTACCCCCCCCCTTAGTAAAAAATTTTAGGAATTGCAATTTTAATATATAAGAATTGTAGTAAGAAAGGCTTACTACTGCACTAACAGCATTAAGCCATTAATAGAGGAAAATCTATGCTAATAAAACTACACCCTATTTAGCTGCGAAAGTAGCAAAAATAATTAAATATCGAAACTCAAATTTGGAAATTTGTGTTTCGAGTGCTACGGCATTAGCACATTGCCAATTGCAATAAAATCAAAAGTAATTATATATTAAGTCTCCTTCTTTGATTTTATTTAT
>JAWXAZ010000094.1:0-35699 GCA_034439755.1 bacterium | reverse complement strand
TGGTAATTGTAATTGCATCAACAAAAATACCGCATTTTTATTTTGCGAAACAAACCCGTTTTTCCTTTTATTTCATCAGTATAGGTCAGGAGTTCTGAAATTCAGGGATTTAAAAATTATTTTATCACATATTTATGAAGTTTTTGCAAATCGCACAATGTTGAGTCAGGTTTTATTGCGTTGTGTTGCGTAAAGTATTGACAGGGAATGTGTTGTCACTAAATGTTTTTACGTAATATTTCAATTTTCTGGGCGGCATCCGCCTTTTTCTGACGTTCTTTTTCTACCAATTCTGGTTTGGCATTGGCAACAAATTTAGCATTACTCAACTTTGCATTTACAGATTTCATGAAGCCCTCTAAATAAATAATCTCTTGTTCAATTTTCTCCCTATCAGCTACCAAATCGATTTTTAGACTCAAACCAATAAATACTTCATCTGTACCTACAGGCAATAAGATTGCTCCATCTGGTTGAACCAAAACATAATGAATGGCACTTATATTAGCCAATTTTTGAATTAAAAAGTTATAGGGTTCATACAAACTTTTATCATTAGCCTTAATGGAAATTTCAAAAGCTATTTTTGGACTTAATCCCTTTGAATTTCTTAAATTGCGTATTTGTTGTATGGTTTCGAAAACTCTTGATAGGTCAGGGGATTGTGCATTTCTTGGTATTGGATAAGGTTCAATACAAATAGACGAACCTGCTTTGCGTGTGGCCATACTTTGCCATATTTCCTCTGTAATAAATGGCATAAACGGATGCAATAATTTCATTAATTCTTCAAAAAAAGCAATGGTTTGATTGAAGGTGCTTTCATTCATTGGTTCGCCATAAACAGGCTTTACCATTTCTAAATACCAAGCACAAAAATCATCCCAAATGAGTTTATAAACACCCATTAAGGCCTCACTTAATTTATAACCTTTGTACTTGTCTTCAATATCAATAAGCGCTTGCAACAAACGTCCTGCAAACCAATTAGCACTAATGTTGTTTGAAATAATAATTTCTGGTTTGAACCCATTATCGGGCTTTACTTCCCAGCTTTTTACCAAACGGAACGCATTCCATATTTTATTGGCAAAATTCCTTCCTTGCTCAACCTGACTTTCATCAAACAAAATATCGTTTCCTGCAGGTGAACAAATAAGCATCCCCATGCGCACGCCATCTGCACCAAACTGCGCAATTAAATCGAGCGGATCGGGAGAATTACCTAACGACTTACTCATTTTTCTACGTTGTTTATCGCGCACAATGCCCGTATAATATACATTGCTAAAAGGCTTCTCCCCTCTCCATTCGTAGCCCGCCATAATCATACGTGCCACCCAAAAAAACATAATTTCTGGCGCAGTAACTAAATCATTGGTGGGATAAAAATGCTTGATATCTTCGTTCTCCGGATTTTCAAAACCATCAAATACCGAGATAGGCCATAGCCATGAGCTGAACCAAGTATCTAATACATCTTCATCTTGGTGAAGGGCGTTGGGCGATGGGTGTTGGGCGTTGGGCGTTGGGTGTTGGGTGTTGGGCGTTGGGTGTTGGGCGTTGGGCGTTGGGTGTTGGGTGTTGGGCGTTGTTTCATCCGCCTTAGCTTTTGCGAAATCGTTGGTGTTTGCCCTATTAATTAATGCTTCTTCGGCAGTTTTGCCCACACCCACAAAATTTCCGCTTTCGTTGTACCATGCTGGGATGCGCTGACCCCACCACAATTGCCTGCTAATACACCAATCTTTTATATTGTCGATCCAATGCTTGTAGGTGTTCTTCATTTTAGCGGGATGAAACTGAATTTCATCGCTCATAACCGCCTCCAAAACTTGCGGATTACGCTCCATGAATTTCTTCATATCAACCCACCATTGCAGGCTCAAACGCGGCTCTATAACCGCACCTGTGCGCTCACTGGTTCCAACCTGATTTTTGTACTCTTCTATTTTAAGAATATGTGCGGCCTCCACTAAATCTATGGCAATTTGTTTGCGCACTGCAAAACGATCCTTGCCAATATACCGCTCATCCTTGGCATCGGCATTTAAGAACCCATTTTCATCTAAAATATCAATAACAGGCAGGCCATATTTCTGACCCAAAGCATAATCGTTCACATCATGCGCAGGCGTAACTTTTAAACAACCCGTACCAAAGTCCATGTCCACATAATCATCGGCAATAACCGGAATTTCTCTTTTCAAAAAAGGCACCCATACCTTTTTACCAACAATAGCTTTAAAACGCTCATCGCTTGGGTTCACACAGATGGCTACATCGGCCAAAATAGTTTCTGGCCTAGTGGTGGCAATGGTCACAAATTCGCCACTCCCATCAGCCATAAAATACTTGATATAATATAGCTTAGATTGAACCTCCTTATGAATAACTTCCTCATCGCTTAAGGCAGTTTTGCCAAGCGGATCCCAGTTAACCATGCGCAATCCGCGGTAAATTAACCCTTTATTATATAAGTCAATAAACACCTCAATAACCGCCTCACTCAACTTAGGTTCCATGGTAAAACGAGTTCTATCCCAATCGCAGCTAGCGCCCAATTTTTTAAGCTGATCCAAGATAATGCCGCCGTATTTTTCCTTCCATTCCCAAGCATACTTCAAGAAATCTTCCCTACTCAAATCAGATTTCTTAATGCCACGCTCACGCAACATCTGCACCACCTTGGCCTCAGTAGCAATAGACGCATGGTCGGTACCAGGCACCCAGCAAGCATTCTTGCCCTCCATACGCGCTTTCCGCACCAATACATCCTGAATGGTATTATTGAGCATGTGCCCCATGTGCAAAACCCCCGTAACATTAGGCGGTGGAATTACAATGGTAAAAGGCTCCTTATCCGAATTAGGTTCAGCATGGAAGAATTTCTGATCCATCCAATATTGGTACCATTTGCCCTCAAAGGCTTGCGGCGTATATGTTTTTGCTAGCTCCGTCATTTTTTTTCTTCCTATAAGCAGCACTCAGCCCAACCCCAAATTTACCTTATTTGAGCATCTGGTAACTGATACTACTTGCGATTTATAAATATAAAAAATCAAGTATAAATATTTCAAATTAAAACTCAAAAAAAAGGGATTTTACGCAGTAAAGACCTTTTTCTCCCTCAAAAAAAGGGATTTTACGCAGTAAAGACCTTTTTCTCCCCCAAAAAAAGGGATTTTACGCAGTAAAGACCTTTTTCTCCCTCAAAAAAAGGGATTTTACGCAGTAAAGACCTTTTTCTCCCTCAAAAAAAGGGATTTTACGCAGTAAAGACCTTTTTCTCCCCTAAAAAAGGGATTTTACGCAGTAAAGACCTTTTTCTCCCCCAATACCCAACTAACTCAAATCACGCTTATTCCACTATTTTCGGCCGCGTAGCGGACGTTTTGGCAAGGCATGCGAATGATAAAAAAGCGGAGTTTACTCGTGTAAATGAGCATTTTTTATCATGAGCATAACGCCGCCAAAACGTCCGCTACGCGACCGAAAACAAAAGCCCCGACCCAAATAAATGAGCCGGGGCCAATGCTTAAGTTATGAAATTTTACCCTCTTTTTTCTTTAATCTTGGCATTTTTACCCTTGGCTTCACGTAAATAGAATAAACGCGCCCTGCGGACTTTACCACGAGTAATCAATTCGATTTTATCAATGTTTAGACTATATAAAGGAAAAATCCTCTCTACACCCACACCATTAGAAATTTTGCGTACGGTTATTGTTTCGCTCAAACCAGCATTTCTACGTTGGATAACAACGCCTTGATATTGCTGAATGCGCTCTTTGGCACCTTCACGAATTTTATAATGTACATTAATTGTATCTCCGGCACCGAAGGTTGGGAAACTTTTTCCTTGTGTGAATTCTTGCTCTACAAATTTTATTGCGTCCATGTTGCTATTCTTTTCTAAAAATCGGACTGCGAAAGTAGCCTTTTTCGACTAAATACAAAAGCCATTCATAAAAATTTATTTTTTTTATCAAATACATAGCGGCTTTTGTCCATTATCTATTGGCCATTGGCCCCATACAAAATGAAAATCAAGCTCCACAACGGTTCCACGCTAAAAGCTGTTGGGGATTTGAACCATAAATCTTTCCGTGAAGCGAAATGTAAATATTTAAAAAAGATTTCAATTACCACTTCAGCCCCCAATTGATTTTAGCATGTGTTGTATGCTGTGCTTCAGTGAGCAGTTATTTGTCCAATTGAAAATAATTTTCAACTAGTTACAAAACAAATGAATCTTGGCCCCATAGAAGTTGCCCAATATTAAAAGTTGTTTTTTATAATAATTGCATCCTGCCAAACTATTCCAGTCCTTGTGCCAGCTATTTGAACACAGTCAACCCCTAATGTTGGTGTGCCTGTTTGAACAGGAGAGAGGGAGCCACCATTAATAGCAATATTTACAAATTTTATATCAATTAAAGATAAGGATGATATCAAAATTAATGAGCTTAAATTCGCCTGTATAATTGAGTAACAAATATTAAGGTCAATATCGTAAGGGGGAGAAAAGATAGAATCATTGTTAAGTGAAAGCCTTCCATAAGAATTCCATAAACCAAACATGCTCAAATTAACTGGAGTTGCTGACATTGCAATAGGGCTGTTGCATACCAAGTCAACATTTCTGAAATACATGTTTACGTTGCCCAAAAACTCAATCTGACCGATTTGTGCTACTCCACTTGTTAAGCCTTCAAAAAATATTCTGCCTTTTATTCTCGGAGGGTAAACTTCGGTATCAATGTCATAGGTCGCAATTAATACATCTGCATTTTCAATGAAAACTATATCCAGATTTTTAAGTGCAGCCCCTGTTTTTGGGTCACTGCCCTCACTTAGTAATGGTGCAGCGCGCACGTATATTGTTTTAACAGGACTGATGGTACTTTGATTTTGAATCCTAATCAATGCTGCATCAAAAGTCTGTACTGAATCATTTTGGTTAAAACCATAATTTTCATCATTCCCGTAATCTGGATTAATATAGACAGCACCTTGGTTTTGGCCATTAACTCCTTCATCAGTAAATAAAATATTTGCATAATATTTCCTTTTGTGAAAAATTGCATTTGTAAAAGTAATGTTTCTACCCAAACCTTCATTATATACATACAATTGATTATCTGCTGGTGTTAACCACGAACGATTAAAAGTATTTATGGAATTTAGAATGGCAAGTACCTTTTTGCCAAAATAAAAACCTGATTGAATATTAAAAAAAGAAAACTTGATCTGCAACTATTTGCGTTTCATCTCCAATTCCCACAACTACACCATAATATTTTATTTCTTCAAGGTATATTGAAACTAAGGTCATAGTTGAGTTTAAGCAGCTAATACCATTGGTAGTATATTCGACCACGGTACTATTTAGGGATAAACTGCTTGTATTATAACAATAAATACCTGTATTACCATATTTTACAACATCGTCCAAATCCCAATCTAAATAAGGCAAATCATGATAAATAAAATCGGGTAAATTTCCGGCAGGAATCAAAATTTCGCTTGTTATTCCCCTAAAATAACAATCAGTAACAACTGAAGAATTACAATCAATAACCAAAGCACCATACCAAATTATATTTACAAAACAGTTTTCAATTGATCCGCCCCAACAAGTGTTGAGCATTATGCCACATTTTGCACGATGTACCCCCACATTGCGGACTGTGGAATTTCCCGCATTTGATAAACGTATACCACCGAAGGCATTATTTTCACCCCCATCTATGGTTAGATTTTCAATGTTGATGCCCATGCGGTAGATGTAATTACCATAACTGTAATTTGACCCTCCAGCTTTAGATAATGCTATATCATAAGGCAATAAATTCGAACTTATAGGAGGTATATTGTTTTTATAGGTCGCCGATGAAATAACCCATTTATTTGGATCTTCAAAATTTGCTTTTATTAAAGTTCCTGCGCCAGTGGGTTTTGGAGAACCACCGTGAAGATATTCAAAATAATACCGGTTATTTACTCCAATCAATCGGCAATTTTCACCAATTAATTAGGTGTCTGTAATTAAATTACACCCTTGGGTAAAAACACGGTCCCTCCACCGAAATTAGGTATATTAGCTGGATTTGTGTCACTAGTTTTACTAATAAAATCTAATGCCCCTTGGATAGCAGCAGTATCATCAAATATGCCATTACCTATTGCGCCAAACCATTTTGCGTTTACAAATCCGGCATCAAAAACACGCCTGAAAATTTGATTTGCTCCTGAAGTGTTATATAAAACCGTGCCAGTATTATCATCAGTAGGGCTTCCTGTGCCGTCTTCATACCAAAAGCCTTCCTGACCCGTATCGGTGGTGTAGTATTGGTCGGTTGGGCTTAAAGCTGATGCTGTTCTTAGTTGGCTTAGCGTAGTTTGTATTAATGCCATAGACTTAGGGGAGTTTATTTGATAATAATTAATTTTTTAAATGCTACACCTGCATCGGTTTCTATTTTTACCAAGTACAACCCATTTGCAAAAGCACTTACCTCCATCTCGGATGAATAACTTAACTCATGAATCAATTTACCATTCAAATCCAGCAAGGCAAGTTTTTTTATTCTAGTTGACGATAACTGAATCTGAATAAAGGAGCTTGCCGGGTTTGGATATAGTTCAATTTCTGGTATTCGATATTCAGAAATACCTACCTCCTGATTGGTTATGTTAATATCCTTTTGGGCAGAGATATTGCTCCCATCTGAGCTGGTTACAGTAACGGTTAAAATGCCATTTGCTTTTGCCGTTACCAAACCTGTTTGCGTAATTCTGGCCTTACTGGTATCATTTATTTCCCAGTAAACAGCTTTATTGATAGCACTTTCTGGTAAAACAACGGCCGATAGCTGCAAAGACCCATGAATTTGATTGATATTACTGGAACCAACAATGTTAATGGATTTTACCATTATGCTTATACTTTTCATACCAATCCAAAAATCTGAAATCTCATTTCCGATTCCCTGAGTTCGAAAAAAACCTGAACCAACAGAGACAATTGAACTGTCTGAAGATAATATTGAATAATTGGACTTTCTTCGATGAATAATGTTATCATAAGTATTTACCCATGCGATATGAAGATTGCTATCTACTAAAATTATTTTTTCACCTGGCAATATAAAGCCTGTATTTACAGTTGGAGAAATAAATGCTTTGTTACCATAAGTATAGGGTAGGTCAATATACTGATTATATAAACTATCCTTTATCAGATTCCCCCTTAAATCCAAATGGGCAAATAGCGTTTGATTATTAGATTGTCTATTTGCGAAGTAAAATAATCTTGTACCTTCCATATTTGTTCCAATATGTATTACGCCCAAATTACTTAATCTTGGAAAAGTATACTTATTAGTTATGGTTCCCATGGTATCCATGTTTATAATAAATATACTAGTATCTTCCCCTCCTACAAGCAACATACTATTGTCTGTTATTTTACTTGCGGAATAAAAGTCGACTGTTTGCATCGGAAAACTGTCTTGAAATAAAGTATGACCCAGGGTATCAGCAATGACTACCACCGATTTATAATTAGCGTTTATTGAGTTTCTAAAAGAGCCAACAAACAAATATTTGTTACCACTAACCTTGAGTCCTTTTATATTCGTGTATTTCTTTGTGCTATCGCCAATTTGTACAGACCAAAGCAGTTCTCCTGTGGACCTTGCTTTATATAGCCTAATGTCCTTCCCTAAACTTCCTGCAAGGAAACCGCTAAACACGATATTCCCATCTTGTTCTTCAAACAAATCCGAAACACCAGACCAACAATCCACGGTACATGAGTCAAACTTTTTAATACGCCATAATACATTGCCACAGGCGTCTGTTTTTGTAAGATTAAATTTAGGTGATTCTCCAACAAGATTACCATTTAGTCCGGATACGCTAAACGTAACAAAATTACCATCGGATGTTTGTATAATTCTACTTCCTGCTTCTTTGGCATAATTTCTATATACCGTATCTAATTCGCAGTAAACTTGTGCCTGCAATTTTACACCACAAACCATACAGCATAAAATAAAAAACAGTGCTTTTTTCATTTTATATTGATTTTACATCTTAAAAAAGTCAATTCAAATCTAAGTCTTTTTAGCATAGCATTCAAAAAGGTAATTAATCCTGGCTAATTGCCGTTCGAAGTCCGTTCTCAATTCCCCGCGCTCCATTATCCATTATCAATTATCTAGTCCCAATTATCAATTCCCAATTCTCAATTATCAATTCCCCATTATCAATTCCCCGCGCTCCATTATCCATTCTCAATTATCAATTATCAATTCTCAATTCTCCATTCTCCATTCTCAATTCCACTAAATCCCTGGCCTTCTCTCCTTGGTTCGAACCAAACTCTGCTCATGCCGCCACTCATCTATCTTCGCCTGGTGACCAGATAACAAAACCTCGGGCACCTTCCAGCCTTTATATTCCGATGGGCGGGTATATACTGGCGGACTAATTAAATCATCTTGAAAAGAATCGCTTAATGCCGACGTTTCATCGTTTAAGGCACCCGGTATTAAGCGCACAATGGCATCTACCATAGAAGCCGCGGCCAACTCGCCACCCGTTAATACAAAATCGCCCAAGCTCAACTCACGCGTTACCAAATGCTCACGTACCCTTTCGTCAACACCTTTATAATGCCCGCATAAAAAAGCAAGGTTCTTTTTGGTAGACAATTCATTCGCCACCTTTTGGGTAAATGGCTCCCCATCCGGGCTCATATAAATAATTTCGTCATAGATTACCCCTTCTTTTAATTGGTTCAGACAGCGGTCTATGGGTTCTATACTCATTACCATACCTGCCCCACCACCAAAAGGATAATCATCTACGTTTTTGTGTTTAGACAGCGAATAATCGCGTATGTTATGCATTTCGATCTGAACCAATCCGCGTTCTACAGCCCTTTTTATGATGGATTGGGTGAATGGTCCCTCAAAAATTTGGGGAAACAAAGTTAAAATATCAATTTGCATATGTTTGGCAAAAATAACGTATAATTCAGAACTATATATTCAATCACATGAAAAAGTATACTTTCCTTCTTTGCTTGAGCCTCGTTTCTAACCTAATTTGGAGTCAAGGCACAAGTTACACCAGCTTTACCATGGCAAGTGCCAACAAAGGAAAAGCAATTAAATACAATGCTTTTGGCCTGGGCCTTATTCCGGCAGAGTTCCAATTATTTGGCAAAGTTAATTTGGTGGGACTCGTCCCTTCAGAACACCTCATGGCAGGCGGA
Source organism: bacterium (assembly GCA_034439755.1). Lineage (GTDB taxonomy): Bacteria > Bacteroidota > Bacteroidia > UKL13-3 > UKL13-3 > B1. The sequence goes on along the minus strand of JAWXAZ010000094.1, from coordinate 26,410 downwards.
AACCATGTGAGTTACAGAAAAACAGGCTTTGGCATTAGCTGGCGCGTGGGCGTGCAAAATATCCAGATAAATAGAGCTGGTTTTGGCGATTTAAATATAGATACGGCAAGGGCAAATTCATGGTTAACGGGGAAATCTAAAACCACCTATTCTTTTGGAGCCAATGCTAATTTCGTATTCGCCATTACAAAAAAAATCCCAGCTTATATTGGAGTGGGAACCATTAGGAAAAGACAGTTCTATGAAATTCAAACACCTTTTGCCAACCCAGGCAATACCGAATGGCAAATCGATCGCAATGAAACAAAATTTGTTTTAAACTTTGGAGGTGGCGTTTTTATTCCACTTGCCAGCAGAGTTGTTTTGAACCTAGGCTACGATTACCTGCCACAAATGCTCTTTGTGGGCATTGCCATATCGGGACCCTTTAACTACGAAGACATCGATTTGTGGTAAAACAATCCTACCACACACCGATGTCTCCATTATTTTTAGCATTGAATTGGCAGTCCAAAAGCAACTAAAAAAAATTACACCGAAAATTCAAAATATATAGTCCAATTTCGTTAAATATCTCATTGAACTATTATTTTGTGATATCGGCATTTACCCAAGTAAAATCATCAAATGGCTTTGGGCTATTTAATAATTACAATTGGTATTACTTATCAGACATTACCGTTTTGGCTTTCACATTGGTTGGATCAAGTTCAAGTACCTTTTTATAATAAGCCTTTGCCTCTGCTTTTTTATCCTTATTAAGGTAATAAAACCCAAGATAACCATAAGCGTTAATCAAGCCACCCTTATTTTTAGCCTTTAACGACGATTCAAATTTCTCTGGATCGGCAGTTAACAATTCAAGGTATTTTTCGTAATGAACCTTTGGTAAATCCGATTCAAAATCTGGATCCATGGCCGAATTACAATTTCCCCTCCACAAATAAGCATCAGGATAGTCGGCCTTCAATTCATTTACCTTTAAGAAAGCAGAATCTGCTTTGCTATATTGTTTGGCATAATAAGCAGATTTACCAAACAAGAAATAATCTGCAGCGGTAACTCTTTTAGCACGGGCAATATAGGTTTCATATGCATACGAAGCCGAATCGAACATCCTCATTTTATTATATATTTTTGCCAAATCAATATACATATCGGTATTGTATGGATTCAATACCATAGCTCTCTTTAAAGTAGAAACTGCCATAGAATCTTTGCCCCCAACCTTCGATTGTAAACGACCTAAATACTCGTAATCTGAAGCAGTGAGTTTTTTCTCATCTTGCATGTTAAAGTAATATTCCATAGAAGCCAAGCCACTGTTGGCTAATTCTGGATCATTTTTAGTTTCCAAAACCTCACACACAGATAAGCCACGCAAACGATACACAAACAAAGTAGTCTTATCTACTTTCTGAATCTCATCAATTTTCTCCAAAGCATCTTCATAAGCTTTGCTTAAAAATAAGATACGCGCAAACCTAATTTGATTGGCAACACTTGGCTCAGAATTGGCTAAATATTTACCATAAGCTTCTTTTGCCAATGAGAATTTACGTTGCGAATAATACAACTCGGCTTGGTATTTCCAGGCGGGTGCGTAATTAGGATCCTTCTCAAATGAACGGTTTAAATCTGTTTGGGCTTGCTCATAATTTTTCACCCTGATCCAAATAACCGAAACACGGGTATACGCTTTTGGTCTTTTAGGGTCGATCGCAATTGCGCGCTCGTAAAAAGTTGCGGCATTACCACCATCGTTCTTTTCTAAATAAACATCGCCGCCAGCTATCAATAAATCATAGTTTTTCTTATCTTGATCGTAACCCATTTTAATGAGGGCTTCGGCTTCATCTAGCATTTTAGTAATGTCGTTATTTACCATACTCGAAGCCACCACTGTAAGCGCCCTAATATCACTAATTACGCCAGAGCGCATTTTGCTAAAAGAAAGTGCCTTATCAAAATACTCTTTTGCCTTAACCTTGTTCTCAACCAACAATTCCAATTCGCCCAAACCAGCATAATTACTGGGGTTGGTAGGCGCTACTCTAATACCTTCATTATAACAATAGGTGGCAGAATCTACATTTAATAAGTTAACATAAGACTGACCCAAATAATACCAGTAATCGCCATTGTTGGGTTCTTTAACAACCAATTGACCAAACACATTACGCGATGCCTCATATTTTTCAAAATCAATATTTCGTAATCCTTCCGAAAGGGTTTGAGCTTGTATAAAACCAGTTAACATTACCAGTCCAAGCAAACTTAATATTCTCTTTTTCATGTTTCTACTTTAAATTAATCGTTCTAATGGATGAGCGATATGGCACCAATCCACCTTTTAAAATTATTTTTTGTCCGGGTTCGCTTTCCATGAAACTAGCAAAGCCTGTGCCAAGTCCCTCGCGCATCTCTCTACTCACTACTTTTATGAGCCTATAATAAGGGTATTGCTTTAAGGCAATATTACCTTGCATGGGTTTATTGTTAATTCCAGCAACACGCATTAAGATGGGTTCAACTTCTGCCACTTTTATATTATCTAAAAACTGACGGGCATTTAAATCATCTGTATCGCTGATCCAACTTACGCCAATAATGCCAATGGCATTTTTATTCTTCTCTACATACTCTAAAACCGCTTCATTTCCTTTTAAGGCAAAGCAATTTTTCCCCAAAGGCAATCCTTTTAATACACTGTCTTGTAATAACCTAATGGCGCCCGAAGTAGGATTATCAAATACGATTTGAATTTCACCAAAATTATTGTTTGGATTAATTTGATTCCAATTATGCAATTCACCACTCATTAAACCTTTCACTTGGTTCAGGCTTAAACTGGTATCTTTATTGGTGGCATGCATAATGAATGCGATGGCATCATATCCAATTTTATGGTAACGTGCCTTGCTAATTTTTTGTTCTTTTAAAACGGCCAATTCATCTGGCTTAAGCTCGCGGGTAATAATGGCCAATCTGGCACTATCTTTTAATAAATATTGCACCGCTTCAAATTCGCTCATAAAAAGCATGTTGATTTTAGCATTGGTATATAATCCCTCAAAGACCATTTTCTCTGCTTCCATAATGGGCTTTAAGCTTTCATCGCAAGCTACTGTAATTTCGCCTGTGCTTACGGTATCTTTGGGCGCTTGGGATCCCGAATTATTAGCGCATCCAGACAAAAGAGAAACGAGCAAAATGAAACCACAAATTCTTAACGCCATAACGACCTCCAAACCCTAAACAACCCATAAGCCATAAGCACCAAACTAATGGCAATTTTGGCCCAAGCATCTATCCCTTCAATAAAAGGGTTTAAGTAAAAAACAATGGAAAATACCACATAAAAAACACCCATAATGGCGTTAAAATATTTTAGCACCCCCGAAACTTTGCTTTCTCTTTTCTCTCTTATTTCCTCTGTTTGATCGTTCATTTTATTTAAATAATAAGGCCCGAATCCTCCTTGCCGCCAACCTATTAGGAGGCATCAAAGCAGATTCAGGCCTTGTTATAAATTAGTTTAATTGGAATCGAATTGGCAAAGTAAACTTAACAGTTACTGGTTTACCATTTTGTTTTCCTGGTGTCCAACTAGGCATTCCTTTTACAACCCTTATCGCTTCTTCATCGCAACCCCATCCAAGTTTTTTACCCACTTGTTCAATTTGAGATATCTTTCCATCTGCACCTACTACGAAAGTCAAAACAACCTTACCTTCCACTCCATTTTCTCTGGCCAATGGCGGAAACTGAATATTCTTACTTAGGTATTTGTACATTTCTTCGGTACCACCCGAAAATTCTGGCATTTGCTCTGCAAAGGTTAAAATTTCGGGCGCGTCGCCATCGCCATCGCCACCTTCAGTTAAACTTGCATCAACACCATTTGGATCACCTACAACAGTAGATACACCCGCGTCCTTATCCTTCATTTCTTCCTGAATCGGAGGTGGTTCATCGTCTGGAACCTCTTCATCGGGCTTAATTTCTGGTGGCGTAAACTTCACCGTACTTTTTAAAGGTGGCGGTGGCTCCGTTGGTGGTGGAGGTGGTTCATTCTTATCAATTGGTGGTGGTTCTTCCAATGTAGTTACATCGGTTACCTTTACCTCATTTACTTTAGGAATCTTAGATTGAATATAATTCACAATCACCGGAGCCGATATACTTGCTGTAAATAAAACCACAGCAAACACAATTCCTTTGATGGTATATTCATCTCCCTTTTTACGCAATACATAAGCACCATAGGCCTTGTTGCGGTGGTTAAAGATCAGTTCAACCCATTTGCTATCAAAAATATCTAATTTTGCTGCCATGTTAATTTGGTTTAACTGTCATTGCGGTTTTAATTAACTCTTGCTCTATTGGAGTAATGTCAACGATGGCATACCGACCAATATTACAAATCAACATTTCATCCAAAATATCAACTAGATTTCTGTACTTAGCTTTATCATCAGCCTTAATTACAACAATTAAGGCATCTTTATTCGCTTTAATCCCAGCAATCCTTTTTTTCATTTCGTCTTCTTGAATTTGGTTCAGCTTATACATTTGCTTCAAGATTGGAATAGAATCGTAGTTGTTGTTATTGGCTTTGTTTAGCAATTCATTGTTCTTACGCAACAAGGTTGCTCGAATGCCTCCCTTACTAAAATTCGTAATCACCGGAGTTTCTGGTTCTCCCGTTGTTTCATTTATGTAATAGTAAACAATTTGATCGTTTTCTGCCAACAATAAAGTAATTGCCTGAGAAGCTTTCACTTTTTGCTTATCTATTTCATTAACATCCTTCACAGGCATGTTAATTTCCATGGTTTTTGGCTTGTTCATGGAGGTAGTTAACATAAAAAAGGTAATGAGTAAGAAACCCAAATCTACCATGGGCGTAAAGTCAACCCGTGTCGACATTTTCTTTCCTTTTGGTTTACCGCCCTTTTTATGGCCACCCCCGCCGCCGCCTTCTATTTCTGACATTTTCTTTTATTCTTTTTCAACAGTCTCAGTCGACATGTTGGTGATGAAATTAAAACGATTTACTTTTTTCTCTTGTAAAGTGGCTATCACGCGCTTTACAACAGGAAAGTTAGCATCTTGGTCGCCTTTTATAGCCACACGTACCTTGTTATTCGCAAGGCGCGCTTGCCATATCCAGTCGCCCAATTCATTGTTTAAAGAATCGTAAGGTATTCCTGTTTGGTTGAATTTGGCGCGCTCCTCTGGTTTAACAGCCAACAAAGTCTTAAGCTGACTAAAAGGAACACCAAAACTCGACATTAAAGAAAAAGCCTTTACTTCCTCAGCTGAGAAGGGAATCTGCTTTAGAGCACTCATCTTTTGGATAAGTTCCTGCTTATATTGCTGTCCTTCCATGGAGAAAAAAACCCTGCTATCGTTGCTGATAGTAATGGTCATGATATCCACATCGGGTATAGGCACTTCGGCTACCGATGAGGGTGCATTCACTGTCACCGGCTCATCAGGCTTAAATTGCGTAGCCAACATAAAGAACGTCAGCAACAGAAAAGCCACATCCGTCATGGCCGTCATGTCTACCGAAGTACTTTTACGAGGTACTTTAACCTTAGGCATAATATATTTTATTAAAAATTAAACTCAAAAAATCAAAATAGATAATTAGGCAAAAGCCAAAAAATCCTTCTTATTTATTCTTTTCAGCAAATGTTTGTACAATGCTATATCCAGCCTCATCAATTGTAAAAGTAATTTTATCAATTTTAGTGGTGAATACGTTATACATAATAATTGCGATAGCCGAGTTTCCAATTCCCAAAGCTGTGTTAATCAAAGCCTCAGAAATACCATTCGCCAATCCTACTGAATCTGGCGCGCCACCTGTTCCCAATGCCGAGAACGCACGAATCATACCCAATACCGTTCCTAATAACGCAATCAAAGTAGAAACTGATGCCATGGTTGCAATAATAACCAAGTTCTTTTCTAACATAGGCAATTCTAAAGTTGTGGCTTCTTCTAATTCTTTTTGGATAGCTATCACCTTATGGTCTGTGTCCATTTCAGTTTTAGTTTCCATTTCTTTATACTTAATTAAGGCAGCTCTTACTACGTTAGCTACCGAACCCCTTTGCTTATCACACTCAGAAATTGCAGCATCTACATTGTTAGATGAAAGATGTCCTTGTACTTTGCGAACAAAACCCTCTGCACTTGATTTTCCTTGTGCTTTGTTAATAGTTAAAAAACGCTCAATAGAAAAAGTAATACTCATTAATATTAACGATAATAGAATAGGTACAATAAATCCACCTTTGTAAATTAATCCTAATACGTGACCAATGCCTTCTGATACTGGATGGTTAGTTGAATCTCCTCCTTCAAAATTGGAAGGATTACCCAAGACAAACATGTAAATAAGAATACCAGTGATTACTAGAATTGGAATGGTGAGTGCGGCAAAATTGCTTTTTAATGTGCTCTCTTTTTGAGGTGTTGCTACCTTGTTCATGTGTATTTATTTTATTTGTTTAATTAGTTACAAAAAAAGTCAATATTTACTAATATGCAAGTTGCATCGCATATTAATTAATTATGAAGCGAACTGCTTCGCAATATAATTCAAATTAAATTAAGATTAAAAAATATTCAAAATTGGTGCTGGATACAAGCCAAAGGCCAAGCTTAAAGCCAAACATACCCAAAGAACTAGCTTAAAATTGAAGGTTAATTCCACATTAGCTTCGTTAGCGGGTTTGCCATACATGGCTATAATCACCTTAAAATAGTAATAAACGCCTATCATTGAGGCAAATATGGCCACAAGAGTGGTGTAAAAATAGTTGCTATGTAAAGCTTCTGTAAAAATATAGTATTTACCCAAAAATCCAGCAAATGGAGGTATTCCTGCTAAGCCCAACATGGCCATACTCATAGCCGCTGCTGCCACAGGATTCTTTTTGCCTAAGCCATTAAAAGTGTCAATATCCTCAGATTTGGCTGCACTAAAAACCGGAATTGCAATGGCAAATGCGGCAATTGTGCTCAAGGCATAGGCCAAAGAATAATAAAATAAAGCACCTGCTGGCTGATTTTTAGCACTTAAAATAATCAACATCATATAACCCGCATGCGATATGCCAGAGTAGGCCAAAAGTCTTTTAAAATTGGTTTGAGCCAATGCCATTAAATTACCAACTGCCAATGTTAAGATAGCCGCAATGTTCAATATCAACTCGGCTTTAAACGAAGTATAAAAGAAAGTGACGCTCATTAATTTGTAAAAAGCACCAAAAGCAGCAATTTTTACCAAAGTGCTCATATAAGCTGTTATAAGCGCTGGCGAACCTTCGTACACATCTGGAGCCCAGAAATGAAATGGAGCCGCAGAAACCTTAAATAACATGGCAAAAACGATCAATACCATCCCAGTATAAAACATCGGTGAAATGTTTTGCTGATTCTGAATGGTATAATCGGCAATCTTTGCCAAATCAAAAGATCCCGTTGAACCAAATATCAAGGCAATACCAAACAACAAAAAGCAAGAAGCAAAACTACCCATCAAAAAGTATTTGAAACCCGCTTCATTGGATCGAACATCAAATCTCTTGCTACCCGCCATCACATACAATGAGATAGAAAGTGTTTCTATACCTAAAAATAACATGGTTAAATTGGCAAATGAAAACATCATTAAGGCTCCTACCAAAATAAAGGTAAGGATGGTCATGTAATCGCTAATATGATTTTGCTGGTTCTCGTAATAATCTGTCGACAAAATAAAAACCAACAGCGTAACAAAAATAGCCAAGCCACTAAAGGCCACACTAAAATTATCAACCTTAAGCATGTTGTTAAAATACGACTGATTCAGGTTCCAATCGTTCATATTTAATCCGAAAATAATGGCCAATCCCAAAACCAATACAGGAATGATTAGCTTTCTTAGGTTCATGATTTCTGCCAACATGCAGAAAAACCCTAACACAGAAGTATAAATAAGCGTATTCACTATGTTACTATTATTTGATGATGGTTTTTAAAATAGGTTCAGTCAGTTCAATTATTGGATTGGGAAATAATCCTAAGGCAAATATCATAACGCCTATACTCACCAATACAATTTTTTCATTCCACATTAAATCAGGAAACACCATGTTTTCTTTGATGGCTTTTCCCAACACAACTTTTTGGTACATCCTAAGCATATAAACAGCTCCAAGAATAATGGTTAATCCAGCAAAAATACTCAGCCAGGTATTGTATTGGTAAACGCCAAACAACAACATAAACTCACCCACAAATCCGCTCGTTAAAGGCAAGGCAACCGATCCTAGAACAATAATTAAGAACCAGGCCGCAAATTTAGGTGCTGCCAAACGCACGCCGCCCAATCCTTCAATCTCTTCATGTTTGGTGCGGTTAAAAATAATATCTGCACAAAAGAACAAGCCTACAACCGTTAAACCATGCGATACCATTTGCACCAAACTTCCCTGAATACCGCTTCGGTTCAGGGCAAAAATACCTGCGCTAATTAAGCCTACGTGGGCAATAGACGAATAGGCTAACAAACGTTTCATATCGCGTTGCATAATGGCAATAATAGAGGCATATACCACACCACCCACACACAAGGCTATAACCAAAGGCTGCCATTCTTGCACGCCTGCTGGCACTATTGGAAGCAACCAACGTATTAAACTATATGTACCCATTTTTAACATGATACCACTTAACAACATGGTTCCTTGTGTAGGCGCACTTTGATACGTATCGGGCTGCCAAGTATGAAATGGCACAATCGGAATCTTAATAGCAAAAGCAATAAAAAACAACCAAAACAACCAGCTCTGATTGCAGCTGCATGACGGATTAGCTACCAATGAGCTCCACTCTAAAGAGTTGGCCGGACTTCCATTATACAAAAACAAGAAGCCAAACAACATCAATAAGCTGCCCGCCAAAGTATAAATAAAGAACTTTAAGGTAACCTTAGCTCTATTTTCTCCGCCCCAATTAAAGGCAATAAAATAAATAGGAATTAAGGCAAGCTCCCAGAAAATATAATAGATAAAGCCGTCAAAGGCCATAAACACGCCGTTTAAGGCAAATTGCATAAACAACATGAGGCTATAAAAAACATGCATCCTATTGGTCTCGCGGTTGTACCCACTCAACACAATTAAAGGAAGCAAAACATTCGTAAGCATCACCATTAATAAACTCATGCCATCCATAGACAAGTGCACATTAATAAATGGCTTGGCCGACCAATTTTGCATGTAATCAAATGGCCCAGCACCTTCTGCTTTAAAAACGGTATAGGCAAAAATTGTGAAACCTAATTGAACCAAGGTAAACACCAAGGCCAGGTTTCTGCTCATGGCTCCCCTGCTAAATAATAGCAACAACGAAGCGAGTAGCGGTATCGATAATAGAGTTAAGCTAAGCATTTTTAGTACACCAATTGAATAAACATTAATACCATCATTCCAATAACCATTGCGAAAACATAAAACCCTGTATTTCCGGTCTGAACCAAACGTATGGTGCGACCAGTAAAGCCTACCAGCCATGCACCCGCCATTACCACCAAATCAATCACCAATTTATCTACCAACACAAACAACACATCACTTAATATAGTGATAGGGCGAACAATAATTTTGTCGTAAAATTCATCTACATAGAATTTATTAGCAGCCCACTTGGCCACACCAGTGGTTTCTGCATCTGCTTCTGGCAAAGTTTTGTTTTTTACATACATCACATACGCAATAGAAATACTCACCAAGGCAAGCACCGTTGCAATAACCATTAGCATAATTTCTGTGCCATGGTCTAAGTGATGACCTTCGCCCAAATAGGCTTTTGAACCTTCAAACACAGGCGCTAAATAGGTGCCGAACCAATGTGTGCTCGACATCACCGCAGGCATTCCCCAAAATCCAGCTACCATAGAAAAGATTGCCAAAATACTTAATGGAACAGTCATGGTCCAGGGCGACTCATGCAAATGGTGCTTTTGTTCTTCGGTTCCTCTAAACGAATTTTGGAAGGTTAAGAACATCACCCTAAACATATAAAAAGCCGTAATCATAGAACTAATACTTGCCAAAACCCAAACAGCTTTATGCTCGCTAAAAGAGGCTGCTAAAATCTCATCTTTTGAGAAGAAACCCGCAAACGGAAAGATCCCAGATATAGCTAAGGTGGCAATTAAAAAAGTATAGAAAGTAATTTTTATATACTTGGCCAAGCCGCCCATATTTCTAATATCCTGCTCGCCACCCATGGCATGAATAACGCTTCCTGCTCCTAAGAACAACAAGGCTTTAAAGAACGCATGGGTAACCACATGAAACATACCACTAGAGAAAGCGCCAACGCCTAAAGCCACAAACATTAATCCCAATTGTGAAACGGTAGAATAAGCCAATACCTTCTTAATATCTGTTTGTTTCATGCCAATGAAGGCTGCAAACAACGACGTTATTACCCCAACCCACATAACCACCTCTAAAGTTAATGGCGCCATGGCAAAAATAATATTAGAACGGGCAATCATATAAATACCAGCCGTTACCATGGTTGCTGCGTGTATTAAGGCAGATACGGGCGTTGGTCCGGCCATGGCATCTGGCAACCAAGTGTACAAAGGAATTTGAGCACTCTTACCCATAGCACCTACAAACAATAACAAAGTAATGGTTACCAATAAAGTGTTTCCAACTTCTAATGTTTGAGCACCGGCATTTACCGTTTCAAAATCTAATCCACCAAAATAAAACAACATATAGAACATAGCAACCAAGAAGCCTAAGTCGCCAATTCGGTTCATAATAAAAGCCTTCTTTGCCGCATCGTTATAAGCATCATTCTTGAACCAAAATCCTATAAGTAGATAAGAGCATAAACCTACGCCTTCCCAACCAATAAACATCACCAAGTAGCTATTTCCCAAAACCAACAAGAGCATAAAGAAGATAAATAGGTTCAGATAGGAAAAAAACCTTGCAAAGCCTTCATCGTTGTGCATGTATCCAATAGAATACAAATGAATTAAGAAACCAATACCGGTTACCACCAATAACATGATAATGGATAAATGATCTATTAAGAAGCCAAACGATAAGGTAACGTTACCAAACTTAATCCAATCGAAAATGGTAAAGCTTAAATCTGCATTTGCAGGTAAATTTATGAATAGGAAAGTTGATAAGCAGAATGAAATTAAAATCATTGCACTGGCCAACCAGCCTGCTGCGTGTTTTAAGGTTTTACCAAAGAAAGCGGTAAGTAAAAATCCAAGCAAGGGAAACAAGGGAATGAGGCTTGCTGGACTTATTAATTTTGTGAGTTCTAAAAAGTTTTCCATGTTTTATTTTTGAATGATCCTACCATTTCAATTTACTGAGCACGTCTATATCTGTTGTGGCTATATTGCGGTAAATACTTACCAATAAAGCCAATCCTACTGCTACTTCTGCTGCTGCAACTACCATAATAAAAAACACAAAAACTTGTCCGTCTGTATTTCCTGCATAGGCAGAAAAACTAACCAATAAAAGGTTCACAGAATTTAACATCAATTCTATACACATTAAAATGATTAAGGCATTTCTGCGCATTAATACACCCATTACACCTATAGAAAACAAAATGGTGCTCAAAACCAAATACCAATTTTGGGGATGAGCTTGTAAAATTTGCTGTTCCATTAATTAACCTCCTTTTTTGCTAAAACCACTGCACCCACCATGGCACCTAAAAATAAAACTGCTGTCATTTCAAAAGGCAACAAGAAATCGGTAAACAATTTCATGCCCACTTTTTGAACATAGCCAATATCTGTAACTGCTGGTGCGGCATACGCGCCCAATTCGGTAGACCTCATGGCTGCCAATAACACCAACAACATCATGCCGCCTGTTATTACCGAGGCACCTTTAAGCATCAATGATTTATGAGGCTCCGATTCTTTGTTTAGGTTCAATAACATAACCGTAAACAACATCAAAACCATAATAGCGCCTGCATATACAATGATGTGTACAACGGCCAAAAACTGGGCGTTGAGCATCACATAATGTCCCGCAATGGAGAAGAAGCACACAATCAACCACAATACATTATAGATTGGGTTTTTCGAAAACACCACAAACAGGGCACTCAATATGGAGAGCGCTGCAAGCATGAAAAATATTAACTGACTACTCATCTCTGATTTTATCTTTAGTTAGCTTCTTTAAAAGCTTAAATTGTATAATCCTTTTTCCTTTTGCTGATATCAACCCTGGCGTCGATTTTCTCTACCAACATGTCTTTACCAAACACAAACTCACCTCTTGAATACTCCGAAGGCACAATTCTATCGGTTAAGTAAATGGCATCTTTTGGACAAGCTTCCTCGCATAGTCCGCAAAATATACAACGCAACATGTTAATTTCATATTTGGCTGCATATTTCTCTTCTCTATACAAATGCTCCTCTCCTTTTTTGCGCTCGGCAGCATCCATGGTTATGGCCTCGGCCGGACAAGCCACGGCGCATAATCCGCAAGCGGTGCAATTTTCCCTGCCTAGATCATCGCGTTTCAACACGTGCATACCCCTGTAAACTGGCGCAAACTCGCGCGTTTCCTCTGGATATTTTAAGGTTGCCTTTTTCTTGAACAAATGTTTGATGGTAATTCTTAGTCCGCTCAAAATTGCAGGCAGGTACATCTTTTCTGCAAAGGTCATTTCGGGCTTAGAAACCACTTTGGATCTATTGGTTAATTGTGTCATTACTGCTTAGTCCTATATTAATTACCGAAAAAAGTTAAAATCGCTCCTGTTACCAATACGTTAATAATGGCCAATGGCATTAACACTTGCCATCCTAAGCGCATTAATTGGTCGTAGCGGAATCTTGGGATCGTCCAACGAACCCACATAAAGAAAAATATAAAGAAGAATATCTTGGTAAATAATGCCCCCATACTGATTAAACTAACCAAATTAACGGGTAGAATGGTTCCTAAATATTCTAATCCAGGGAAGTTATAACCACCAAAAAACAAGGTTGAGATAATGGCCGAAGAAATAAACATATTAATATACTCACCAAACAAATATAAGCCCAATTTCATTGACGAATACTCTGTATGGAAACCACCAATCAATTCCGATTCAGATTCTGGTAAATCGAACGGCGTGCGGTTGGCTTCGGCAAAAGAACAAACCAAGAAAATGATAAAGGCCACAGGCTGGTAAAACACATTCCAATTAAAGCCTTTCTGACCTTCAACAATGGCATTTAAGCTCAATGAACCATCGGTCATTAAAAGCACAGCCACAATACTCATACCCATGGCCAATTCATAAGAAATCATTTGGCTACTGGCACGAATGGCACCCAATAAAGCGTATTTGTTGTTAGACGACCAGCCTCCAATCATAATGCCATAAACACCCAAGGAAAGCACACCCATTATATACAAAATACCAACATTGATATCGGCAATTTGTAAGGCATACTTAACGCCACCAAATTCCATTGGCAAGCCCCAAGGTATTACTGCAGAAGTCATAAGGGCAGTAACCATAAACATGCTTGGTGCCAAAATAAACAACCACTTATCGGAAACCGTGGGAATGATTTCCTCTTTTAAGAACATCTTGGTTCCATCTGCAATAGGTTGCAAAAGTCCAAAAGGACCCGCTCTATCCGGACCAATGCGGTCTTGCAAGAAGGCCGCAATTTTACGCTCGGCATAGGTGCTATAGGCAGCTATCCCTAAACTTGCCACAAAAATAAATAGCACCAAAATGGCTTTGAATATTAATATACTCATGATTTTGCTCCTTCTTCTATTGCCAAAGGTTTAACCTCATTTAATTTAAACTCATTAGGCGTTTTAAATACCTCGTAATGGTTAGCAGAAATTACAGAATGCCTGCTCACATGAGTGGGTCCTTCGATGGTCCAATCCGAAGTTTTTTTCTTGTCGAACCTACAAGTATTACAAATAAAATCTTCTACTTCTCCCCATTGGTCTTTGCGACCAGTTACCCGAAGTACTTCATCTCCTTTGTACCACAAATTTACTTTGCCACTGCACTTTTCGCAATCTCTATGGGCGGTCATAGGTTTGGTGAACCAAACCCGGCTCTTAAACCTAAAAGTCTTATCTGTTAAGGCTCCAACCGGACAAACATCAATAACATTACCAGAAAAATCATTGTCAATTGCCTGCTCTACATAAGTAGATATTTCTGAATGATCACCCCTGTTGATGACACCATGCACGCGGCCATCTGTAATTTGATTGGCCACTTTTACACAACGGTAACAAAGGATGCAACGCGTCATATGCAACTGAATCTTGTCGCCAATATCAATTTTATCGAAAGTTCTGCGCTCAAAGTCGGTGCGGGTTTTGCTCGATCCATGCTCATAAGAAAGGTCTTGTAAATGACACTCGCCCGCTTGGTCGCAAATAGGACAATCTAAAGGATGGTTCAATAACAAGAATTCAACCACACCCTTTCTAGCCTCAATAACCTTAGCAGAAGTATTGTTTCCAACTTCCATACCATCCATTACATTGGTTCGGCAAGAAGCCACCAATTTTGGCATAGAACGCGGATCCTTATCAGAACCCTTGGTTACCTCCACCAAACAAGTACGGCAATAACCGCCGCTTGTTTTGAGCTTGCTATAATAGCACATGGTTGGTGGGGCTACCTCCGGCCCAATCATTCTTGCCGCTTGAAGAATTGTGGTTCCATCTGGAACTTCAATCTCTCTACCGTCTAGTGTTACTTTTGCCATTTATATTTTTTTTAGCCACACCTTAATAAGTTTTCACTGATAAAGATGAGACAATCTTGATATTCTGTTATACTTTATTTCTAGTTTGATATGTTGATTAATTCAATAAGTTTAGCCTTAATTATTATATTTTAATTATTTTTAAATTGCACCTATTCTTATTTTTTCAAAAACATAAACTGTATTAAATCTAGTTGTTGCACCTAATGGAAGTACTTGACTTGAACTTACCAACTTAAATCCTTTTTTAGAAATATTATTCATTTCTAAATTTATTTGTTTTAAAAAAGACCCATAATCTCTTTCAGAATTTACTGCAGATTCTATTTTACTATTTTCATCAATAACAATAATCTGTTGATAACCAACGCCTAAATGCAAATACTTTTTACCCTCTTCACTTTGCTTAAAAGCAAACAACATTGTTAATCCAACTAAGGCAAAAACTGCCATTAAAATTAGTTTTGTTTTCATGGTTCTTTTTTTTTTATTCCTATTTATTTCAATACATTTAAGGATTAGCCACTTATCCAATTTAAAGTTTAATATTTCTAACTCAATTTCCAAAATCAACTTATCAATATGGTTGTAAATAACACCCTAAATTATCTCATAATTTGTATTTGCGTAATCATGTAAAATTCTATTTCTTAAACCAATTATCTGCATTTAGCAGAAATCTTAATATCATATTTTTCTTTGTATTAATTAACTAATTACGCAGTTTCTAAATTATGCATATTGTTATAATGCTTTACTTTTTTTATTGAATTAGGATTCTTTACATACTCCTCAAACTCACTTCTGAAATGTCTGATGGCACTGGCAACAGGCCATGCTGCTGCATCTCCCAGCGGACAAATGGTATTGCCTTCAATCTTAGCCTGAATCTCCCACAACAAATCAATGTCGGCCAAAGTTCCATGGCCGTCCATAATCTTATGAAGAATCTTCTCCATCCAAGCAGTACCCTCGCGGCAAGGCGAACATTGTCCGCAACTTTCATGGTGGTAAAAGCGGGCAAAAGTGAACAGATTCTCTACGATACTTGTAGTTTCATCCATCACAATAAAGCCACCAGAGCCCAACATGGTACCACCACCAAAGCCGCCATCGGCCAAACTTTCGTAAGACATTAAGCGCTTTTCGCCACTGGCTAAAGTCAGAATTTTATCGGCAGGCAAAATAGGAACAGAAGAACCGCCAGCCACTACAGCTTTTAGTTTTTTACCATTCAAGATGCCACCACAATACTCATCACTATAAATAAAATCTTCAACAGTAATTCCCATTTCAATTTCATACACACCAGGCTTATTGATATGTCCTGATGCAGAAATAAGTTTGGTGCCAGCAGATTTTCCAATACCAACCGCCGCATAGGCATCGCCACCATTGTTCACAATGAAAGGAACTGCGGCTAAAGTTTCAACATTATTCACTACGGTAGGGCAACCATACAAACCTGCAATAGCTGGAAAAGGCGGCTTAATCCTTGGATTACCTCGTTTGCCCTCTAAACTCTCTAGCAAAGCAGTTTCTTCGCCACAGATATAAGCACCTGCACCTACATGAACATATAAATCCAAGTTGTAGCCTGAACCTAAAATATTTTTGCCCAGCCAGCCATTTGCATAAGCTTCTTCAATGGCCTTTTCGAGGATATTGAGCACATAATAATACTCTCCTCTAATATAGATGTATGCTGTATTTACACCCAAAGCAAAGCTAGAAGTGATCATGCCTTCAACCAAAATATGCGGAATACGCGACATCAAATAACGGTCTTTAAAAGTACCCGGCTCACTCTCGTCGGCATTGCAAACCAAGTAACGAGGCACACCCTCTGGTTTAGCTAAAAAGCCCCACTTCATTCCGGTTGGGAAACCAGCTCCACCTCTACCTCTTAAACCAGATTTCTTCACTTCTTCAACCAAAGCCTCAGAAGTCATTGTTTTAATAGCCTTTTCTACCGAAGCATATCCGCCATTCTCGCGGTAAACTTGATACCCCTGAATGCCCGGCACATGATCGTGCGCTAATAATATCTTTTTACCCATGGGATTAATATTTATCAACAACCACTTTATCTAAATACGTTTTTCTATTGGCCTCAGTTTTGCACTGATCCAAAATACCATCCACCATTTCGTGGCTTAGGTTTTCGTGATACTGCGCGCCAATCATCATTATTGGAGCCGTGCCGCAACTGCCCAAACATTCAACAGTTTTTAAAGTAAACATGCCATCAGCAGTAGTTTCACCCTCCTTAATTCCCAATTTCTTTTCAATATGGTCTATCACCTCATTGGCACCACGCAACCAACAACTGCTGGTTCTACAAACCTCTATTAAGCATTTGCCAACCGGATTAAGGTTAAACATCGAATAAAAAGATGCCACCTCATACGCCTCTATCGACTGAATTTTCAATAAAGAAGCAACGTAATCCATTGAAGCCTGACTTAACCAACCATCGAATTCGGCCTGAGCCAAATGCAATAAAGGAATCAAAGCAGACTTCTGCTTTCCCTCTGGATAACGCGCAATGATTTTATTGGCAACTGCTAATGTTTCATCACTAAATTTTATGTCTGACATAACCTGTTTTTAATTATTAATTATGAGTTATGAGTTATGAGTTATGAATTATGAGTTATGAATTATGAATTCTCAATTATTAATTCTCAATTATCAATTCTCAATTATCAATTCTCCTATGCATCTAACTCTCCTGCAATTACATTCATGCTACTCATAGTAACAATGGCATCGCTCAAAGTAGAGCCCTTAATCATTTCGGGATATCCTTGGTAATAAATGAAACTTGGTCGGCGGAAATGCAAGCGGTATGCAGCCCTTCCTCCATCACTTACTAAATAGAATCCCAATTCACCATTGCCCCCTTCAACCGAATGATACACTTCACCCACAGGCACTTCTCCCTCTCCCATCACAATTTTGAAATGCCAAATTAAGGCTTCCATGTTGTTATACACTTCTTGTTTTGGAGGCAAATAAAACTCAGGAACCTCCGCAAAAAACTTTCCTTCGGGTAAATTTTCTAAGGCTTGCCCAATCATTTTATGACTCTCCCACATTTCTTGTTGGCGCACCATAAAGCGATCGAACGTATCGCCATTGATACCAACCGGAATCACAAAGTCAAAATCTTCGTAACTGCTATAAGGCGACATAACCCTTACGTCATAATCCAATCCTGTAGCCCTTAAGTTTGGTCCCACAAAGCCATAATTTAAAGCACGCTCTGTATTAATAGCACCCACACCTATGGTTCTATCCATAAAAATGCGGTTGCGTTCCAACAAGTTGGTAAACTCTCTTAAGGCAGCGGGAAATTCTTTCAAAAACGCCCTAATCTTGGATATACAAGCGGGCGAAAAATCGCGCTCCATGCCACCAATTCTACCAATATTGGTCGTTAACCTGGCACCACAAACCTCCTCAAAAATATCATAGATTTTCTCGCGCCATTGAAACACATAAGTAAAGCCAGTTAGTGCGCCAATATCTACCCCAATTACCGAGTTACAAACCAAATGGTCTGAGATACGCGCCAATTCCATAATAATGATGCGCATATAATCTACACGCTTGGGTGTTTTTACACCCAATAACTTCTCTACCGTCATGTGCCAACCCATGTTATTAATGGGCGAAGAGCAATAATTTAAACGGTCGGTTAAAGGTGTAACTTGATAGAAAGGCCTGTGTTCTGCAATTTTCTCAAAAGCACGGTGAATATAACCGCAAGTTTGCTCGGTATCCACAATAATCTCACCATCCATGGTTAGAATATTTTGGAAGATACCATGCGTTGCCGGGTGCGTTGGCCCAAGGTTTAGCGTGGTATATTCTTCTTTATGATCGTATTGGCCTATATTATTTTCCATGCTGTTACCTTCCAAAATAAGTATCGTCCTTGTCTGTTCTTGTTTGGTCTTCTAACGGATATTCTTTCCTCATTGGAAAATATTCCATCTCTTCTACATTCAATATTCGCTTTAGGTTGGGGTGACCCAAAAACTCAATTCCAAAGAAATCGAATGTTTCTCTTTCCTGCCAGTTTGCGCCATTAAAAATCGCCGAAACACTCGCAATGGTTGGATCAGCCAGAGGCATATAACACTTTATTCTGAGGCGAATGTTGTTGGTAAAACTGTGAAGGTGGTAAATGGTTGAAAGCTCTTTTCCCATTTTATCGGGAAAATGTGCACCACATACATCGGTTAAAAAGTTGAACTTTAACACGGCATGGTCCTTTAAATACTGAATAGCAGGCGCTATGTCCTTTCTATCGAGTTCTATGGTTAACATACCATAAGGTTCTTCGGCCGAATAAATAGACGCTGCGAATTGCTCTTCCAATTCTTTCAGCAAGTATGCATTGTTTACTTCACTCATTTATTGTATGCCGTAACTGGCCATTAATGCTTTGTATTCTGCAGATTCTCTTCTGTTGAGCGACTCATTCTTTACCAGTTCTTGGATTTTAATGATGCCATCAATTATTTGTTCTGGACGAGGCGGACAACCTGGCACATAAACGTCTACAGGTATCACTTTATCAATTCCCTGCAACACAGAATAGGAGTCGAATATACCGCCGCTAGAGGCACAAGCGCCAACAGCTATCACCCACCTAGGTTCGGCCATTTGTAAATATACTTGCCTTAAAACCGGACCCATTTTCTTAGAAATAGTACCCATTACCATCAACAAATCGGCTTGACGCGGCGAGAAAGAAATACGTTCTGAACCAAAGCGTGCCAAATCGTAATTGGATGCCATAGTGGCCATAAACTCAATTCCACAGCAAGAGGTGGCAAATGGCAAAGGCCAAATAGAATTGGCTCGAGCCAAACCTACGGCCTTATCAAGACTTGTGGCAAAAAATCCCGAACCTTCAAGTCCGGGAGGTGCTTCTGTAATTTTTATAGTGGACATAAAATACTTTCTAATTAAATTGTTTCATAATTATTCCCATTTCAATGCACCCTTTTTTAGAATATAAAAAAATCCCAATAACAAAGTGCTAATGAACAACAACATTTCGTAAAATCCAACTGCGCCCAATGCTTTAAAATTTACCGCCCATGGATACATAAACACAACCTCCACGTCGAACATTACAAACAAAATGGCCGTAAGAAAATAACGAATAGAGAATGGCATACGGGCATTGCCCGTAGATTCAATTCCGCATTCAAATACTTCGAGCTTATCACTCGTTTTACGTTTTGGTCCTACCATGTGTGAAACCACCATGGCAAAAACCACAAATCCAACAGCTACTAAGAACTGCATAAAAATGGCAAAGTAATCGACGCTTGTAGACATAATTTTTTATTATAAAGCCACGCAAAAATAGATTTTTAGTGTAAATGAGACCTGATTTTAATCAGAAAAAAATGTAATTTCTTTCAACAATTTTAACTCTATGAAATAGAGTTCCTTACGCGCTCAAAAAAAGCACGTGTGGCAGCTTTCAGATCAATTTTCTCGTTTTCAACCCGCTCAAGAATATCAATCGCCCCTAAAATATGAGTTAATTGCTCACCTTCGTCGTCTCCCAAAACCTCAAAAGGAAGTTGCTCTTCATTGCACAATTTCTGCTCTGCATCTTTGAGTTCTGCTAAGATTTTGGTTTCAACCAAATTTTTAATGACTGGTAATTTCATGTTTAAGCAATTAATTGATCCATCATCTTCACCAAATATTCTTCTTTAGAAGTGGTTTCGCCTTGAACCAATTCACCCTTTTTAAAAGTGGCAAAATAAGGCAGGTTGTTCACATTGGCCAATTTTCTAGCCGCTGGATTTTCCTCTGCATTTACCTCTAAAAATTGAATGGATTGATAAGCATCTGTATTGCTTAAACGGGTGAATTTTGGGGCAAATAATCGACAACTTCCACACCAATCTGCATAAAATTTTATCACCACATTTTCATTATTCGCCAACTCTTTGGCAAAAGTTTCGTCTGTAATTTTGTGTACCATAAATTTAACTATAAACTCATGACAAAAATACCCTTTTTATGTTTCAATACCTTGTCACAAAATCAATAAAAAAAATCGAAAATAAACCCAAATGAAAGCCTAATTGTGCTGTTAAGTCTATACAATTTTGGCTTCGTTCCAAATGGCGTCCATCTCCTCTAAACTCATGTCTGTTAAAGATTTACCTAACAATTTTGCGCGTTCTTCAATGAACATAAAGCGGGTAATGAATTTTTGGTTGGTGTATTCTAAGGCATCGTCTGGGTTTAGGCCAGATTTGCGCGCTAAATTGGTTAAGGCAAATAACAAATCGCCAAACTCCTGTTCAGATTTTAATTTATTATCGGGTTGATCCAACTCCGCTTTCAACTCTTCCAGCTCCTCGTGAACCTTGCCCCACACCTGCTCACTGGTTTCCCAATCGAAACCAACTTGCGAGGCTTTATCTTGAATGCGCAGTGCCTTAACCAAAGAAGGAGCTCCCTTGGTTACACCGCTTAAAACCGACTTATTTCCTTCTTTTAATTTTATTTGCTCCCAGTTTTCTTTTACCTGTTGTTCATTCTCCACCACTACATCGCCATAAATATGCGGGTGCCTTACAATGAGTTTTTCGCAAAGGGTGTTGATGATGGAGGTAATGTCGAACTTCCCCATTTCGCTGGTTATTCTGGCATAAAACACGATGTGCAACAATACATCGCCCAGTTCTTTTTGAAGCTCTTTTAAATCGTTTTTTATAATGGCATCTGCCATTTCATACGTCTCTTCAATAGTTAAATGTCGTAAACTATCGAGGGTTTGTTTTTTATCCCAAGGACATTTTTCTCGCAGTTCGTCCATGATATCGAGTAGCCTCGAAAACGCCTGCAATTTTTCTTCCTTGGTACTTAAATTATCCATGGTCTAATATGATGAGTCCGGTTCTAATTTTTGGTTCAATCCAAGTAGATTTAGGTGGCATAATTAAGTTCTCTTCGGCCACTGCTTTTACTTCTTCTATGCTGGTTGGGAAAAGTGTAATAGCCAAATCAAAATCGCCATTGTCTATTGCTTCTTGTAAATGCCCAATACCCTTGCCACCATCCATAAAACTAAGGCGGTGATCGGTTTTGCTATCGGTAATATGAAAGATGCGTTTTAAGATAAATTCTTCTACAATGCTCACATCTAAATTATCTAAAGTACCGGTCAATTGCGATTCAAATTCTGGCTTTAACAAAAGCAAAAATGCTTTGCCATGGAAGTACAAACCAAACTCTTTTTTATTCAAAGGTTGAACGGGTAAATGTCCGCTCGGAATTTTGATAAAATACTTCTTGATTTCTTCAATGAAATTTGGGTTATCTACAATAGATTTGTCTTTCACCAAACGGTGGTATTCAAAAATACTTAACTTGCTAAATGGGATCAGACAGACAGGAAAAAAATTAAAATTTTCTTCGCCTGTATACCCGGGATTTTCTTTGCGCTTGCCTTCACAAAATGCCGCAGAACCAGCAGAACGGTGGTGACCATCGGCAATAAACAATTTAGGAATTGCTTCAAAACGGGTTTCTAATAATTCAATATCCTTCTCTTCTGTAACTACCCAAAGGTTGTGCTTAACTTGGTCGGCACTGATAAAATTATACTCGGGAGCATGTTTTAAAATGTACTGATTAATGAGTAAATCAATGTGCTCATCGTCGGGGTAAGTTAATAAAACAGGATTACCCAAATTGTTATAATAACGAATGTGCTCGGCAATCTCATTTTGCTTATCTGTTAGCGTATTCTCATGTTTTAAAATATCGTTGTTGAGATAATCGTCTACGCTGGCCATGGCAATAATGCCTGCATAAGCTTGGTGACCTTTTATTAAACGGTAAATATAAAAAGACGGATTTGGGTCCTTAATTAGCAAGCCCTCGTCAATAAATTTTTTGAGGTATTCTAATCCGATGGGAAAATGTTTCTCTGGATTTTTTTTCTCACCTTTAAAGTGCAAATGAGGTTTAACCACATGCAAGTATGAGTGCGGATTATGCGTTAATTCGTATAATGCTTGGTCTTTTGCCCCGCCATCAAAAGGAGGTGCGCTAACCTCTCCAGCCCTTTCTTTACATGGGCGAAGGGCTGCAAAGGGTTTAACTTTTGCCATTTAAAATTATTTTGGTTTGAACCTATTTCTTAAAAAACTCAATTACTTTTTCGGCCAATTCTATGCTAATTCTATTTTGCGCTTCCTTGGTGCTACCACCCACATGCGGACTTAAAGAAACATGATCGTGTTGCAAAATATCCATGTTAACAGGCGGCTCTTTTTCGAACACGTCTAATCCGGCAAAACCAACTTGACCGCTATTAAGGGCAACCAATAAATCGGCTTCATTGATTACGCCACCACGAGAGCAATTAACTAGACCTACGCCCTTTTTCATTTGAGAGATAAGTTCTGCCCCAATAGGAGGTTTATCGCCTTCATTGAACGGAATGTGGAAGGTAATAAAATCGCTTTGCGAAATAAGCGTTTGCTCACTTACAGTATTTAAATGCACTTTCACACGAGAATTTGCACCCAACATTGGCAAGTTTAACACCAACTCTATTTGATCTACGTATGGGTCGAACGCCAATACCTTCATACCCAGTCCCACAGCAATTTTGGCTACTTCCTGACCAATTCGGCCAAAGCCATAAACGCCCATGGTTTTACCTTGTAATTCGATGGCGTTGGAAGCTGTTTTTTTTAATTCGGAAAAACGCGTATTTCCCTCAGTGGGCATAATGCGGTTGGTATATTGCAAGAACCTAATACCAGTAAACAAATGCGCAAAAACCAATTCGGCCACACTAATAGAAGAAGATGCAGGGGTGTTAATTACCTTTATTCCTTTTTGCTTGGCATATTCTAAATCTATATTATCCATGCCAACACCGCCCCTACCAATTAATTTAAGGTTAGGGCAAGCATCCATTAAATCTTTGCGCACCTTGGTGGCAGAGCGCACCAAAATGGCATCAAATTCATTTAATTTAGAGGATAATTGGTCTTGTGGAATTTTCTCGGTTATCACCTCAAAACCTGCAGCTTCCAAAATTAATTTTCCGTTGCTATCTATTCCGTCATTGGCTAATATTTTTATCATTTTTTTTATTTTTTTTAGTGCACAGTTCTTATAATTTTAATTGCATGTTCTTAGTTTGTTCTGCTTTAATAATTCATAATTTGGAGTTTCAATTTACTTCTGAGCTTCCATCTATCTATAGCTCATAACTCTCAGTTTTTTATTGACACACATCCTTATTGGGGGAAAAATTATGAATTATGAATTATGAATTTCATTAGCTGCTAGCAAGGTTGCTTGCGCATCGCCCGAAGCATGAATTAATAACTATAAACTTATAACAACCAACAAAGAACTTCCTAAAAACTTTAAACTCCAAACTTTAAACTAAGAACTCGGAACTATAAACTAAAAATTACCGTTTGCTTTTTCGAAATCTGCCATAGCGCCTACCAAGACTTGAACACTTTCTATGTCTAGGGCATTGTATAGGGAGGCGCGCAAGCCGCCTACCGATCTATGTCCTTTTAATCCGTTGAGGTTTCTTTCCTTGCAGAATTTCAAGAATGGCTCTTCTAAGTCTTTGTTATTAAGCACAAAGTTTACATTCATGCGACTGCGGTCTTCCTTAGCAACTGTTCCTACAAATAAAGGATTGCGGTCTATTTCTGCGTATAATAAATCTGCTTTGGCTTTGTTTCTAGTTTCCATGGCTTCTAAACCAATTTCGTTGATCCAACGCAAGGTGTGCATGCACACAAAAATAGCGAATACACTGGGAGTATTATACATACTGCCATTGTCTACATGCACTTTGTAATTTAGCATGGTAGGCACTTTGGCATTGGCCTTTTCTAAGAATGTTTTTTTGATGATAACCAAAGTTGTTCCAGCCGGACCCATATTCTTTTGTGCGCCGGCGTAAATCATGTCAAATTGGGAAGCATCGAAAGGGCGACTAAATATATCTGAGCTCATGTCGCAAATCATAGGTACTGGAGAACTTGGGAAATCGAACATCTCGGTACCATAGATGGTATTGTTGCTGGTGCAATGGTAATAGGCGGCATCGGCTGGAATGACGTAATCTTTTGGGATATAGCTGTAATTTTTGTCCTCGCCGTTTGCCAAAACATTTACCTCGCCAAACATTTTGGCCTCTTTAATGGCTCTACCTGCCCATACGCCGGTATTGACATAAGCAGCGGTTTTGCCTGAACCAAGAAAATTCATTGGAATCATATCAAACTGTAGGCTTGCGCCACCTTGTAAAAATATTACTTCAAATGCATCTCCTAGTTTTAGGATGTCTTTTACTAACTGAACGGCTTCGGCAACTACCGCTTCATACTCCTTGCTTCTGTGCGAAACTTCAATTAAAGATAGGCCTGTGCCCGCGAAATTTTGTAGTGCAGAAACACTGGCGTCGATTGCAGATTGGGGTAAAATTGCCGGACCTGCAGAGAAATTATGTACTTTGGTCATATTTATTTGCGTTAATAGCAGTGCGAATTAATAAAACCTTGACCGAATTTTATCCATATAATTGATTTATTTTTGCCCAACATGAAAAAACTATCCATATTTATACTCACCTTATTGGTTTTTACCTTGAATAGCAATGCGCAAAGAAAGCTGCAACAGCTGGATGAAGAGGAGGCTAAAAAGCAAGAACAATTGAAAGCTTATGAAGGCACCAAGAAAGGGTTCGACCCCAGTAAGCTGACCTATGGCGGAAATGTTGGCGGTGGTTTTAGTGGCAATTATGGGTATTTTTTGGCTCAGCCCATGGTGGGATATATGGTTAAACCCAAAACAATGTTGGGAACTGGTTTTACGTATATTTATGAGTCGCAAAAATTTAACAATAAAACCTTTACCTCCACGGCTTATGGTCCGCTTTTGTTTGCTAGGCAAGGACTTTTTGGAAACATTTTTGCGCATGTAGAGTATGCACCCATGAATTATCAAGTTTACAAGACACCCACTATTTCTGAGCGGCAGTGGTTTAACCAATTGTATGTGGGTGGCGGAATGGGCGGCAGGGGCGCGCAAATCTACCTTTTGTATAATGTGTTGCACGACCAAAATCCTTATGCTAATAGTCCGTGGTATTTTAGAATTGGGTTTATGTTTTAAGGGAATTGAGAAACTTGACTTAAAAATTGGTAAAGAGTTATAAAATAGGTTTCAAAAAAAATTAGCAAAAACAAAAACCATTGCGCTTTTAAACAAGTTATGCCTCATTGTAGGACGACCGTAACCGAACAAAATTTCGTAACTTGCGAAACAAATTATATATCAAAAACGAATGGACGAATTAATACAAAGTATAAAGAATTTAGCTGAAATTTATTCTGCAAACCTGAAAGGGAAAATTGAAGCTCGAACAGAAGAAATGAAAGCTGATGATAACTTTCATTATCTTATCTATCGTGTTTTGGGTATTTCTTTGCAAGAAGGACAACTTATTGACCAATATCAAAACACAGGACGATTCCTTTATAAGTATGCAGG
>JAWXAZ010000093.1:0-21512 GCA_034439755.1 bacterium | reverse complement strand
GAGGCTTTCCTTGTTGAACTTTTTTCAACAAATATTTCTGCTATTTACAAGACTTTTTGACAGTAAATTTTTGAAGCTGAGTTGTTGAGCAGACTCTATTTGTTTATTTTTTCATGTCTCTGAGGTAAGCATGCAAAGCTTCTCTCCAATGAGGCATGTCTGTTAAATTTAATTCTTTTAATTTGCTGTTCTCTAAAACGCTGTATGTTGGTCGGGGTGTTTTTGCAGGAAAATCGCTGCTTTTGGCCATAGACAAATCTGCTTTTACTATAGAGAAATCAAAAATTTCTTTGGCAAACTCATACCAACTGCATTCGCCTTCCGAAGTTAAATGTACCACACCATGTAACTTGGTTGGCAACAATTCAACTATTTTATCGGCAATGCTTTGGGTAGAAGTGGGCGAAACTTTTTCGTCGTTTACCACTTTTAGTGGGGCATTTTCACTCGCCTTTTTAAGCATCAATTGCACAAAGTTTAACCCGTTTTTTGCCCTGCAAGGATTCATACCGTAAATAGCCGAAACCCTTAATATCAGAGCGTTTGGATCGGCCAAAAGGATTGCTTCTTCTCCTTTTAATTTAGATAAGCCGTAGTTGTTTAAAGGTTTGGCCTGATCCGACTCCAAATAAGGAGTATTTTTCTCGCCATCAAAAACATAATCGGTGCTAATATGGATAAACCGTACTTGGTTTTCTTTGCAAATGGCAGCGATATGAGCAGGCGCTTCGCAATTGATAAGCATGGCTTTTGCCAAATCTGCTTCGCATTGGTCTACGTGGTGAAAGGCCGCAGTATTGATAAATATATCGGGTTTATTTTGCTGTATCCAAGTTAACCAAGTAGCAGTGTCTGCTAAATCGGCATCAGCATGTGTATAGCCAAATACGTCGAAACCTGCATTTTTACAGGTGTGGAGAATGTCGCTTCCAAGCTGTCCATTTGCTCCCGTAATCATGATTTTTATATGGCTCATGGATTAATAATATTGTTGGCCACTAATTTTTTAAAAACCTCAATGTTGTAGAATCGCTCATCAGAGAAATCGCTGAAATAATCGAGGTGCTGAAATAAGTTATTGATAATATCCAAATCATTTTGTTTAGGTTGATAGTTAAGCAACAATTTTGCTTTGTCTGTGCTTACCTTGTAATTGCGGTAATCTTGTACATTTAAATCTTCAATTTCAATTTTTTTATCGAGGTTAGTTTCAATGTAATCTGCTACCGATTTGGCTAACTCGCCAACCGTAGTATTAAAGGAACTAATGTTAAATACTTCGGCCCCTGGAGAATCAAATTCCAAAGCCGCTTTGTATCCCATACATAAATCTTCTAGTCCCAATATTGGTCGCCAAATGCGGTGGTTGCTCAAGCTAATTTTGCCTTTTTGTAAGGCATTTTTGAGCATGGTGTTCATGGCTAAGTCTAGGCGCATACGTGGACTAAATCCACAAACGGTACCTTGTCTGATGCACAATACCCTAAAGTTTTCTTCTGCTAAGGCCATTAAACTTCTTTCACCTTGCAGTTTAGAAACGCCATAAGGGTAATTGCAAATTGCAGGATCATCTTCGGTATAAGTTTTATTTAGGGTATAACCATACACCGAACAAGAGCTCGCAAATATCATTTGCTTAACACCCGCTTCTCTTGCCATAAAACCAATATACGAAGGCAATGCTGTGTTTAAAATAAAATTGCTTTTTGGCGAAAACTCTGCCATGGGATCATTAGATAAACCCGCTAAAAAAATAATGCTATCGTACTCAACTAAGTCCTGTTGCTTTAAGTCGAACAAGTCTGTTTTTACTAGTTTTATTTCTGCCGGAAGGTAATTGCCAAACCAACAAGCATCGGCAACAGTTACATCATATCCTGCATGATGCAAATAGGGAGAAAGCACAGAGCCAATAAAACCTGCACCACCCATGATTAAAACTTTTTTGCGCGCCATCATATTAAAACTTAAAGTTTTGTGCCCTTGGGTCTTTTTTCCAATCGCTTAAAGTAGGAGCTACCTTGTCTTTGTTAGAAAGGGTTGGGTCTAGTGCAGGCCATTTTATGCCTATGGCAGGGTCGTTCCAAAGTATGCCTGCTTCTGCACCACTGTTGTATATTCCGGTGCATTTATATTGTATTTCTGCCGATTCGCTGGTAACACAAAATCCCCTGGCAAATCCTGCGGGCGCATAAACCAATTTTCTGTTTTTGGCCGATACCAACTCGCCATACCACTCGCCAAAAGTAGGGGAGCCCAACCTAATGTCTACCGCAACTAAAAAAGCTTCACCTTGGGTAACACGCATTAACTTAGCCATTGGTGGCTCCCATTGAAAATGTAAGCCACGCACTACACCCTTGGCCGATTTAGAATGGTTGTCTTGCACAAATTCATCGCTCACTCCTGCAGCCACAAAATGATCTTTCCTGTATACCTCACAGAAAAAACCACGCTCGTCTTCAAATACTTCTGGTTGAAAAACTTTCAATCCATTTAATGCTTCGTGAATCAAATCTATTCTCATTTTAGTTATTAGTTAGTTGTGTATATGTCTTAATTTTTTTGCCAAAATAGGCCCAAACAATGCTGCCTTGATACATGTTTCGGTCAATGATTGTATCGCTTGCTTTTCTGTTACCTTGAACCTTCTTACGTTCTTTTACTATGAGGCCAATATGGCCAATGAGCCAGATATGTGCCATAAAAATTCCGCGTGCTACCTGAAATTGACCCGTTAATAAAGATTGTGCTAAGGCTATATAATCTAATAGTATATGCACAAAAGTTCTGCCAACCATGTTGGCAAAGCCATAGTTTTTAAGCATCATGTAAATGGAATTTCTATGGTTCCAATAGGTTTTCTTAAAGCTTCTAGCTGCAATGGTAGCGCCACCTACATGGTAGATAAATGATTTTGGTTCAACCCGAACCTCGAAGCCGCTAAGTTGTAAACGCCAACATAAATCTATTTCATCCATGTGATGAACAATGATTTCATCTAAATTACCAGAATATTTTAGCGCCTCTTTATTCACCAACATGGCTGCACCGCTGGCCCAAAATATTTGTGCAGCATCGTTATACTGACCCAAATCTTTTTCCAAAGAATCAAAAATCCTGCCGCGCATAAATGGAAAACCATACTTGTCTATTTGTCCGCCAGAGGCTCCCGCATACTCAAAATATTCTGGCGATTTCATAGCCAATATTTTGGGCTGAATGGCCCCAATTTTGGGGTTAGATTCTGCCAATGCTACCATGGGTTCGAGCCAATGCTTGTCTACCACCACATCGTTGTTAAGGCAAATGATGTACTTGCTGCTGCATTGTTCAAACGCTAGGTTATAGGCGGCACAATACCCGTTATTTAAAGGGTTTTGGATAATTTTTACCCAAGGGTAATTCGCCCTAACATAAGCCACATCGTCGTTTGGCGATGCGTTGTCTAATAAGAAAACATGCTTTTTGGGATAGGTAGAATCTTTTAATGAATGAAAGCAGTCACCTAGAAATTTCTTGCCATTATAATTCAGTACAACGATATCTACTTCTGGATATTCCAATTTATTTTAGTTTATGCGAAATACAGATACTACAAGCTATTTAATGTTGACCACAGTCAGTTTTTTAAATGATTCAAATCAGTTCTTACCTCAAGGCTTGTTTCCATTAGAGATAGCCTTTAACTTTTCTCTGTCCAACACACGAATTTTCTTTTTATTCAATTGAAGAATCGCCAAATCTTCCCAGTTTTTTAAAGCCCTAATAATGGTTTCGGTGGCCAAACCAGTATATGCTCCCAACTCTTGGCGGGTTAGGTTTAATTGAATATATTGATCTTTGTTTACCCCAAAAGTGGATTCTAACATTAAGATGGCTTCGGCCAGTCTTTCCTTACTCGATTTTTGAACAAAGAAGATTGATTTTTCTTCGGCCTCACTTAAATCGGAAGCAAATTTTGCCATTAAACGCAAGGAGAAATTAGCATTTATGGCCAATAGTTGATGGATAATAAGTTTGGGAATAAAGCAAACATTTACATCCTCTAATGCTTCTGCCGAAGCAATATAAATCCCATTGCCCAATAATCCCCGGTAACCAATTAATTCGCCAGAAGCAGAGATGCGCAAAATTTGCACATTACCATCTTCTAACGTTTTGTATAGCTTAACCTTGCCCATCTCTAAGCAATGCAGCCCCTTAACAGATTCCCCTTCATTAAATAAGATATCCCCTTTTTTATAAAACTTGATTATTTTATGCGTATTAATTAAATCGATTTCCTCCGATTTTAGCGCACAAAAAACACTGTCAGTTAAATGTTTACAATCAAAACAATTAATGGGTAATTGATGCTCCTCCATGTGGTCATTTGTTTAAACAAAGTTCTATATTTAATTGGTTCTATTATCGTTTATGAGCAAAATCATATAATGCCAATGCCAAGCTTACCCAACAAAAAAACTATTATTAACTTCCTTTTTTAGGCTTATGGTAACCCTAAGAAGTTTATTCAAAGATTTCGGTTCGAACCAATTAATTTGCAAGCAATAGTACCGAAAACCCAATATATATATAGTCCAATTTCGATACATATTTCATTGTATGTTTATTTTGTTATATCGGCATTTTCCTAGTAAAATTATCAAATAGCTTTGGGCGATTTAATAATTACAATTGGTAAAACATAAAAAAAGAGACCATCTTGTGGGATGGTCTCTTTAAATCAATCGCGAGTAGTGGGTATAATTAATTCCGCTCTATGCGCTTTTTTACGGTTACGCCATCATTGGTAGTTTCTTCAATGGTTATTTTCTTGCCATCTTTGGTAAGCATCTTTTTTGTTTTGGTAGTATTGCCTTTACCATCATCCGATATGTTAATTTCCATTTTCACATTATCGTTTTTTGAATCAATATTAAAATTAATAGAAGCATCGTCATTCGACAAATCCGTTTCTCCCTCTTCCGATTCGCCATCACAATCTAAACAAGTTAAAACACCTTTGTTAAATTGATAATACTCGCCATCTGCTTCATCTAAATTTTGTTCACTTAATATTCCTTTCAAAGTTGCATCAATATGAATCACTTTTCCTGCTGGCACCCACAATACAACATCCACTTCCTGCCAACTAAATTGCTTGTCTTTGGCCAAACTAAAGTAGTTAGGGATAACAATTTTATTGCCTTCAATTTTGGGATGATAGCTTATCATGGCTATTTTTTCATTTGCATCCAACTCGTTTTTACCATTCGATCTTCTTACAATTTTAAGCACCAAACTATCCGTTTTTCCTTGCTTAATTTTTACATCATCAATCTCCAAATAAAACTCCTTTTTGCCCATTAAAACACCCTTGTCTCTAAACACCAATTCGCCATCATTTTCTAAGCTGTATTCTTCGCTATACGGAATTTCAGCACCTTCCAAATACAGGGTGTCTGGCGCTGCTATCCTCTTTAACTCAAGCTTAGATTCGCTGTGACTCACACTCGTGCCAAAATTGATACCAGCATATAGCATAAAAGCAAAGCCAATAATGAATATACTCGCCAAAGAAATGGCCCAATTTTTATTGATAAACTTTAACTTAAATATCGCTCTCATCACAATCATTAACATGCCAATAAGCGGCGATACCAATACCATCAATATACCAATCTTTGCAGCCCAAATAACACTTGTATCTTGAACAGTAAAAATAATTAACTCATTTAAAAAATGGGTTTTACCCAAGTTAAAAAATACCGCAACCATAGCCACACTAATGCCCACAATACTTAAGAAAAGTACCAAGGCCAATAGAATGCCCATCAACTTTAAAAAGCCCCCAATTATTTTGCCAATTACATTGCTACCATGTTGCGCAAAGCTATTAACCTTGTTGCTGCCAAGGCCATATTTCACCTGATTTTCTATGCTGTATATGTCAATTGGTTCGCCCCGCATTAACAATTTATCTGTAGATGAAACAGCCTTTGGTACAATAATCCATAGAATAATATACAACCAAAAACCGGTTCCAAATAGCATAATAGAAACCACAAAAGCCAGCCTTATCCAAGCACGGTCTAAACCAAAATATGCAGCCAAGCCAGCAGAAACACCACCAATTACACGGTTCTCGGCATCTCTATATAAACGCTTCGATTTATTTTGCCTTTGCTGTTTCATGTACTCAGCTTCATCGCCTTTTGCTACCGGCAATACCATCCACAACACCAAATACAGAATTATACCACTGCCATAAACCACCAGCAAAATTGCAAACAATACCCGCACCAAAACAGGGTCAATATCAAAGAACGAAGCAATGCCAGAGCAAACGCCACCCAAACTTTGATCGTACGGACTTCTTCTCAATTTTCTATGTCTGGGCATGTTTAAATGAGACGTGTTTTCTTGCTTAGCATATTGCTTTGCCTTGCTCTCGCCATGCTCATCCATTTGGTCAATATTGCCCATTACCCCAATCACATCCAACACATCTGCCAGCAGTAAAGTATGCTTGCCATTGGTAAGTTTAAGGTGTAAAAGTTCTGCCATTCTTCCCTCAATATCCTGCACCACATCGGCATGGGTAGCAAAATGAGTATGCAATTTGTCTAAGTACGATTTAAGATGTTGATAAGCTTGTTCCTCAATTGTAAAGAGCAAGCCCCCAAGGTGAATTTGAAATACCTTTTCCATTTTTATTGTTGATTGATTGTTTTATTAATAATATGATTTACTGCCAGCCCCAACTCATCCCAAGTGGTGGCCAATTCTGTTATAAATAACTCCCCAGTTTCTGTGAGCTGATAGTATTTTCGCGGCGGACCACTTTTGCTTTCTACCCAATTATAGCTCAATAAGCCATCGTTTTTTAAGCGACTCAGCAAAGGGTATAAAGTTCCCTCCACCACAATTAATTTTGCATCTTTCATCTCCTCAATGATGTCGCTGGCATAAGCCTCGCCCCGACTAATAATAGAGAGGATGCAATATTCGAGCACCCCCTTTTTCATCTGCGCTTTGCTATTTTCAATATCCATATATTTTTATTACAAGGTTCAATGTATGGCACAAATCTAAAAGAATTTTAGTACTATGCAATACAAAATACCTTTTGTAATTACAAGTAATTGATAAGCAGTGATAAAAAATTCCTAAAAAATATTCTTCCTGTAAAAGTTTAGTTTCTTCTTCATTTATTTAATCCATTTTTTTTCGGTCTGAACCCATAATTTTTCTAAAAATTACGTTCAAAAAAACATTAATTGCGGCATGATAAATAGAATTGTACGCATGAGTTTTGAGCCAGAAAAGGTGGAAGAGTTTTTAGCACTGTTTAATTCTGTGAAGCATCAAATTGCCAATTTTGAAGGGTGCGAAGGATTAACTTTACTAAAAGATTCGGTTCAGCCCAATGTTTTATTTACCTATAGCTATTGGCAAAGCGAAGCCCATCTCAACAAATACCGCTTCTCCGAATTGTTTAAAAAAACTTGGTTGGGCACCAAAATTCTCTTTAATGACGCTCCAATTGCCTGGAGTCTTTTGGTTGAGCAGCAGGTTAAATAAGTGTACAATAAATAGGTTTTCGCACAGCAACCTTAGATAATATAGGTTTGTAATTGCTTGGATTAAAAGTGTATTTTTGGATTTTAAAATACAAAATATGCGCAAGAAAATTGCCTATTTCACTTTGTTTATGTTTTTTGCGTTTTTGGTTCAGGCAAATCCAAAGGATTCCTTGCGATCAGAAATAAGAGACGGACATAAATTTATTGTGCATAGGGTCCTTAAGGGCGACAATCTAACCAATATTGCTAACAAGTATGCAGTTAGTGAATCGCAAATATTAAGTAGCAACCCCATTGTAAGTGATAATGTTTACCCCGGACAAATATTGCGTATTCCTATGAATGAGGAAAAATATGGCAATGTGGCCATTGCGCCAACCGTAGCGGCAACGCCCACCAACTTGCCTCTGGCTAAAACATTGCCTGCTCCAGCATCTATCCGCTATGCCGATTTAGGCGCCAGTGCAAGAAACAATGCTGCACCTGCCGCTAAAACTTCAACGCCACCTGCCGCGTCAACATCCAATTCAACCCCTCCAACCGCGCCAACATCCAATTCAACCCCTCCAACCGCGTCAACATCCAATTCAACCCCTCCAACCGCGCCAACATCCAATTCAACCCCTCCAACCGCGCCTGTTAATAATCAACAAACACCCAATGCTAATTCTGGTAAAACATATAATACTTATGTGGTTGCTAGTCCGCAAACCGTTACCCATTTGGCCGCAAGTTTTGGGGTAGAGCCGCAAGATATCATAGACCTAAACAACCTTAAGAATTACAATTTAAAGGAAGGGCAAAAAGTTAAAATTCCAATTGCTCCCCAAGCACTTGCTAAAAATAATGAGCCCGAGACTAAGCCCGTGGTTAAACCCGCTGAGCCTGCTGCAGCGCAAGTTGTAGCTAAGGCCGAAACAAAAACTATTCAGCTAAGAACGGTAAACAGAGCACCTCAACCAGTTGCAAAAGTTGAGCCCAAGCAAGAACCTATTCCAGAGCCAGTGGTTGCAAAAGTTGAGCCCAAGCAAGAACCTATTCCGGAGCCAATAGTTGCAAAAGTTGAGCCGAAACCAGTGCCAGTGCCAGATCCAGTTGTAGCTAGGGTAGAACCAGTACCAGTACCAGTTGTAGCTAGGGTAGAACCAGTACCAGTACCAGTTGTAGCTAGGGTAGAACCAAAACCAGCGCCTAAACCAGTGCCAGATCCAGTTGTAGCTAGGGTAGAACCAGTACCAGTACCAGTTGTAGCTAGGGTAGAACCAAAACCAGCGCCTAAGCCTAAACCAGTGCCCGTTGTTGCCAAAGTAGAACCAAAACCAGCGCCAAAATCAGAAACACCGCCACCAGCCATGGCTGCTGCACCTAAAGCTCAGGATAAAAAGATACCTGCTATTAAGCAAGAAGTTGATTTAGCCAACCAAACTAAAATGGATGATGATTCTATGATGATGGTGGTGCTAATGAAACAGAGAAGAAAAGAAGAACTAACCTCCTTAGATAGCGCCTATTTACATCCAAGGGGTGTTGCTTATAAAGTGTTTGATTATAAAGAAACTAATTATAACTACGATTTGTACTCTACTTTATTGAGCAATGAAAATGCCATTGATGTTAAATCAACAAACCAAAGAAAGGGTTCTGGAACAAAAAATACTACCCATGTGGTTGGTAAAAATGAAACCTTACAAATGGTTGCCAGAAAGTATAAAATTTCGGCCACAGATATTATTAATTGGAATGGTTTGTTAAGTTATAGAATTAGAGAAGGTCAGGAGTTAACAATTAATGCGGCAAGAGCAGAGGTTTCTCCTTACGAGCGCACTATTTCTAAGGCTTCTACCGTTCCCGAAAAGTTGTTAACCGAAAAATCAATGGTGGGTTTAGCTTCTTACGATACTAAGAAAGTTGGTCAAAGAGGTGTTTATGTAAATGGCATCGATAAAGGCAAATTTGTACACATCATTAACAAGGATAATTTTAGGGAAGATTTTGCCCGTGTATTAGGTCCGCTTCCTAAAGGAACTCCAAGTAATATAATGTTGATATTGGATTCTTTTACTGGAAAAGAATTAATGATTGGTAAATCCATTGCCAATATTGAATTGTATTATGGGGTGGTAGATGAAGGCACTGCTTTAAATAAATAAAGTTAGGCATGGTTAATGTGCACCTAGTTAGGCGCGAGAGTCCTACAAATGCCAAGTTTAGCATTCTTATTCCTACTTGGAATAACCTGCCTTACCTGCTTTTATGTTTAAAGAGCATTTTAAAGAATAGCTTTTACTCGCATCAGGTTTTGTTGTTTGTAAACGAGGGTTCTGATGGCACCTTAGAATGGATTAAAAATAGTGATTTTGGGTATGCCTTTGCTTCAGAAAATGTAGGTGTTTGTAAGGCACTAAATTCATTAACTTCATTGGTTCAAACCGAATATGTATTATACTTAAACGATGATATGTATGTGGGCAAAGATTGGGATAAGCATTTAATGGATGCCATTGAGGCCAAGGGCGACGAGCTTTTTTACTATTCTGGAACCATGGTTGAATACGAGAATTTTGGCAATAAAGCTTTGTTAGCGCCTTATGATTTTGGCCGAACCTACAATGCTTTTAGGGAGGCGGCTTTTATAGAATTGTCTGAGGCTAGCCCCAAAAAAGATTGGTTTGGCTCTTGTTGGCCGCCTAGTATTGTGCATAAAAAATTATGGGATAAGGTGGGTGGTTACGATGAGGCATACTCGCCTGGATTTTATTCTGATCCCGATTTTGCCATGAAGCTTTGGCAAATTGGCGTGCGCGATTTTAGAGGCATTGGCAAGAGTTTGGTCTACCATTTTAAATGTAAATCTACCGGCAGGGTAGTGCGCAACAATGGCCGCAAAACCTTTGCCCAAAAATGGGGAATTACTTCTTCTTTCTTTTTTAAAGAGGTCTTAAAAATGGGAAAGGACTATGACCCAAAAGTAACCCTAAAATTTCCTGGTTCTGTTAAAATGTTTTTAGCAAAATTAAAGGCTTGGTATATTGATTTTAGCTAAGCGCTAAGTGTTGTAGATTTTTTCTGCCGAATAGATTTTTCTGCCGAAAAGGCATTTAATTTACAACCAAATCGAATAGGTTTTTACTGCCAATATCCGCTTTAACAGTATATCCTTCGCCATATTTCACGCCAATTCGTCTTCCAAATTCTACGCATCTTCCTTGCACATATTCCATAAATTCTGGGGTTGAAATTGGGGTTTGTGGTTCGGCAGAATTAGGGTTAAAAAACTGCGATTTGAATGCCCTTATGCTTTCCATTTTTTTATCATAAAAGGGCGTAATATCAAAAATAATATCTGGCGTAATAAACCTATCTTGAATAAAATGAAAAACATTTTTTGGTCGCCATACAACTTGAGTTTCTCCTTGGTAGTTCGTTTCAATCTTTTTTAATCCCGATAAAAAGCAGGCATCATGAACCAAATCTGCCGCCCTGCCATGGTCTATATGTCGGTCGCTCTCGGCATTAGCCAATACAATTTCGGGTTGGTATTTTCTAATCATCTCAATAACCTTGAGTAAATGACTTTCGTCTTTCACAAAAAAGCCATCTCTAAAACCCAAATTTTCTCTGGCTTGGATGCCTAAGATTTTAGATGATTCTCTTGCTTCTTCTGCCCTTAATTCGGCACTGCCACGGGTGCCTAATTCGCCTTGGGTTAGGTCAACTATTACAACCGTTTTACCTAAGGCTATATGCGCTAAAATGGTGCCACTACAAGCCAATTCAGCGTCGTCGGGGTGTGCCGCAAATACCAATATGTCTGCTTTCATTTTATTTAGCTTGGTTTTTCTTTTCCGTGTCGGAAATAAACTCCCTCAACTGCTCAATCGTTAATCTTTTGGCTAAAATCTTTTTATTTTCATCCAATAAATAAATCACCGGCGTGCTATAAATATCATACAATTTTCTAAAATTAGTTTCATTGTTTGGATCATACACATTGAGCCATTTGAAATTACTTTCGTGAAGGTATTTTTTCCATTCTTTGGGATCTGGCGTTAAACTTACAGCAAACACATCAAAGAATTTTTTGCCATTAAACGCAGGTTTTTTATTTAATTCGTCGTACAATGTTTTCAATTTTGGCATCTCTTCTTTACACTTACCACAATTGGCATCAAAGAAAATTAACAGGGTATAATTAGCTTTAACATTGTATAAACTGTGGTAAACATGGCTGGTATCTAACATGGTTAAATTGGGCCCTTTGCTGCCAAGCAAGTTGTTGCGCAATTGATCGGCCCTATCCTTCATCTTAAACAACAAGGTTTCGTCTACCCAAAAGGCTTTTCCCTTATTGTAATATTGGTCTACCATGTGAACAAAAACCTTGTCCATACCCATATAAGTTGAGGTTTCATAATGGTTGGTAATCCAGTACAAGCAATATTTAAAATTCTCTTTTCCTGCTGCCGCCTTGGTCAATAAAAAATCGGCCGATTTAATAATGCTATCTGGCATTTGAGGCGTAAGCTTCAACATAAAATTTTCTATTTTACCATGAAAAACTGGCGTTCTTACAATGCGCTCATCGCTAAAATCAAAATTATCGAAATAGTGGTTGTAGTAATAGTTGAATTGAAAATTGCTATCTATGATGCTACCATCTGGGTTTTTTGGCGGATTGGGTACATCAACATCGGTCATCATTTTAAAGATTTTGGACAATAAAGTTGTTGGATTTTGAACCAACACATTTTTCCTGTAATCTGCTAAATCAATTGAAATTTGGCGATACCTTTCTTGCAATTTTCTAGTCTCGGCCGTATCGTTTTTTTCTTTGGCCACCTTTAGTTTTTCGTCTAACTCACTAGCCTCTTTGCCAACCTTTGCCGTAAAGCGGGTATATGCAAAAAATACATCATTTTCTGGTGAGCCCTTAATTTTCATATTCGGAATCACATCTGCAATATCTGTTTCCAAACTCATTACAGGCTCGGTTACAATAAAATCGAATAACAGCGATTTTTCTGCAGTGGCAATTAAGTAAACACCCCCTTCCAATGGCTTTGCGTCTTTAAAGACCATTTTGCCCATTTTGTCAGTAATGGCACTATCTCTCAAGTATTGCTTGTCGCCAAAATAATAGCCCAAATAAAACTTCGTATTGGGTTTTCCTTTAATGGTTACAGTAATGTTATACGCATCTTTGGCAAATGAAATTCCCGCCGAAAAAAGCAGGATTAATAACAGACCTATGGTTTTTTTCATAATGGATTTTACTCTTTCGGGGGTGAAAATAATATATTTGCTTACATACATCCATATTCAAATTCGATTTAACATTTTTTTAAGTACAATCTTTCCCTACCTAGACCTTTTTATAAAGTACCTATTTTTACAAATGAGTGTTTTTGAGTCACATAAAATTCCGAAATTATGACATTCATCATTTGTTTAAATGTGCTTGGTGCTTAGTTTTGTTTATATTAAAACAAGAAACTTTAATAATTTATTACCATGGAAAGCAAAGCACACTTAAATGAGGTTCATGCCAATTTGATAAATTGGGTGAACGAGTTAAAATTTTATAAAGATGAGGTGAAAACCTTTCAAAATCGCCTCGAGGAGGTAGTGAAACAAAACAACAAGCCCGAAATTATGGTAGAAGTTGAACATTTTCAAAACCAATTCATCAGGCAAAATGAGGTTATAGATGAACTTAAGCACGATTTTAAGCAAGTAGATAATCAAATTGTAAGCAATGTAATGAGCAACCCTGTCGCTAGCGATCACCGCACAATGGAAATGCCAGCAGAATTATTGGATCAGCACGATACCTTTATTAAAATTTATAAGGAGCTAAAATTAGATTTTGAAAAATTTCTGGCCAAGACCTATTAATTTTGATGGCGATGCTAACATTGCCAGATTCTTTTAAAAAAAATATCCTGTCGCTTTTTCCAGAAGAGGCAGGATATTTTTTTGATGCCTTATCTAATCCTCCTATCGCTTCCATTCGCCAAAATTTGTCGAAATTAAAAGCAAATATAAAGTTGGAAGACCCCGTTGAATGGTGCCCACATGCAACCTATTTAGCGCAGCGATTCCCCTTTATTGAAGACCCTTTGTGGCATGCCGGCGCTTATTATGTGCAGGAGAGTTCCTCCATGTTTTTGCATCACGTCATTAAACAATTACCCCTAGATAAACCCAAATTGAATGTGCTCGATTTGTGCGCGGCACCGGGTGGTAAAAGTACCTTGTTGCTTGATGCACTGCCTCCTCACGCGTTTTTGGTGACCAACGAAATTATCAAAAGTAGGGTGAGTGTTTTACAAGAAAACCTCGTTAGGTGGGGACAAGCAAACGTGGCAGTAACCAATAATGATCCCAAGAACTTTCAAAAATTGGGTGCCTTTTTCGACCTCATTGTGATAGATGCGCCATGTAGTGGCGAAGGCCTGTGGCGCCGAGATAAAGATGCCATGAAGGAATGGAGCCAAGAAAATGTGGAGATCTGTGAAGCCCGCCAATCACGCATTCTACAAGACATTTTACCCTGCCTTAAACCAGGCGGAATATTGGTTTACTCAACTTGCACTTTTAACCCAATGGAAAATGAAGATCAAGTAAGTAAAATTATAAAAAATTTCGGTCTGAACCCACTCCCAATAAAGGTTCCTAGTGATTGGCCTGTTCATGTTCAGGCAGGTTTTCAATTTAGGTTTTTGCCTCATAAAGTGAAAGGCGAAGGCCTGTTTATGGCAGTGCTTCAAAAGCCCGATGAAATTGGCGTTGGCAAGCCTTCTATGAAGCGTGCGGGATTAAATTTTGTGCCCAAGAAAATGCTGCCTTCCTTGCATGCGTGGTTGGTTCAGCCCCAATTGTTTGATTACTTTATAGAGAATGATTTTGTATTTGCCTTCCCTTTAAATTTAATAGAATCGTACGAGCCTTTACGCAGCAATTTATACGTAAAGCAAGTGGGCATCTGCATGGGAAAATTAGATAAAGCGGGCAAGTTAATTCCAGAACATTCTTTGGCTTTATCTGTGCACATAAACCGAGAAATACCAAGGCACGAGCTCAATTTGCAAGAATCGCATGCCTATTTAAAAAAGGGTACAATTGCATGGAACAACGAGATGCCTTTGGGTTGGTGTTTGGCTTGTTTTAAAGGCCTGTCGTTGGGTTGGATAAAGGTTTTACCAAACAGGGTAAACAACTATTTTCCGGCCGAATACCGCATTCTCAAAGATTTGGAATAAGCGGAAACCATTTCTTATTTGTACCTTTGCGGCGCATTAAGCGCGAGAATTTAAGAATATGAAGTTTCACCTGAACCTATTAAGAGCCGTTAACAGAGCCATTTATACCATTTTTGAGGATGGCAAATATGCCGATAAAGTATTGGAACGTATTCTTAAATCGAACAATTTGTGGGGTGCCAGAGACCGTGCGTTTATTGCAGAAAATACCTACGATATGGTGCGTTATTGGCGCTTAATTAGGCATGTGGCAGAGCTTGAAACTCATGAGTTAAATGAAACCAATTTGTTTACTTTATTTGGTACTTGGCAGGTATTAAAAGGTGTTACCTTGCCTAGGTGGGAGGAGTTTAAAAATGTGGATGAGAAGCGTGTTCACCACAACTATAAAATCATAAAAACGCAAAGGAAATTGATGCATTCTGTGCCCGATTGGTTAGACGATTTGGCTTGGAGCGAGCTCGGAAAACAGTGGAACCTGGAGATTGAAGCGCTTAATGAAACTGCTCCGGTGGTTTTAAGGGTGAATCTGCTCAAAACTAATAAGGCCGATTTGGCAAAAAGCTTAACCGAAAAAGGTATTTTTACGGAACCTGTAACAGGTTGCAAGGATGCACTTATTTTGAAGCAACGTCAGAATTTATTTATTACGCCAGAATTTAAAGAGGGTTTCTTTGAGGTACAAGATGCTTCTTCGCAATTGGTGGCAGAGTTTCTTCAAATTGAACCCGGTATGCGCATCGTAGATGCTTGTGCGGGTGCCGGTGGAAAAACCTTACACATTGCTTCTATTACGCAAAATAAGGGCCGCATTATAAGCCTCGATACCGAGCAATGGAAATTGGATGAAGCCAAGAAACGCGCCAGAAGAGCTGGGGTGAGCAATTTAGAAACCCGACTAATTGAAGGCAGCAAAACCATTAAGAAATTACTCGATACCGCCGATCGTTTATTGTTAGATGTGCCTTGCAGTGGATTGGGTGTTTTAAAAAGAAACCCCGATGCCAAATGGAAATTGAGCATTGAGTTTATCAATAAGGTGAAGGCCGAACAGGAAGCAATTTTAACAGAATATGCTAAGATTTTGAAAGTGGGTGGCAAAATGGTTTACGCTACATGCAGTATTTTACCTTCCGAAAACCAATTGCAGGTGCAGAAGTTTTTAAGTAAAAATCCTGATTTTAGCCTTGATGCAGAACGCGTGGTATTGCCTTCAGAATCTGGTTTCGACGGGTTTTATATGGCCCGCATGGTGCGCAATGCTATCGCATAATTAACCATATCAATTCGCACCAAAGCACGCTCTTGGTTGGGCACGCAAGGTGCGCAAGGCACGCAAGGCACGCAAAGCACTCAAGGTGCGCAAGGCACGCAAGGCACGCAAGGTGCGCAAGGCACGCAAGGTGCGCAAGGTGCGCAAGGTGCGCAAGGCACGCAAAGCTATCGAATAATTAACTCATCGGCAAAAATCATAGAAGCATTGCCTGCCCCTGCATGATTAGGCGGTAAGGGACCGTAATATTTGGCAATTACCTTTAGGTATTTTGTTTTGAACCTAGGGAATTGTTGCGCAAAAACATGCTTAATGGCCTCCTGGTTATCAACCGGAACTTGGTGCTTAATGCTGCCTATGGGTGCGTAATTTATACCGTCATTTGAGGTGAATAATTGCAGTTCGGTGGGCAAAATTACCCAAGAGGGTGTGTTTTGATAAAAGCCCATTTCTATTTCTTTAATGTTACTTGGTTTTTCAAATGCTACCACCAGCTCCAAATCATTTCCCGAATATCCTTGCCACCTGCCGCTTCTCAAGTTTTGGGCTGAACCAATTTTTCCATCTGCCAACGCTTGAAATCCTCCTCCAGAATACGCGGCATCGTACTTACTATAATCTATGTTAATGTGTTTAATTTTGCCAATGGCCTGGTGGTAGATAAAGTCTTCTGAACTTACTTGGTTAAAAACATTAAGCGATTTAGTAGCGCAATTGATGTGCACATCGCCTTTGGTAAAAATAGGCTTTTTATGAAGCTCAGAGCTGCCATTCAATGGCCTGCCTGCCCCGTAATTATAATAGATGGGCGCCCCACTCAAGGGCGCAATCAACTTTATTTCTCTACCTTTTGAGCTTATTTGTGGCGATGCAACAATGAGGCATTGATCTGGAATTTGTTTCAAATGTTTGGCAAGTTTATTGAGTTCATCTAAATTCTCTTGCAGGTAATACGACCTGTTTTCTTCTAAATACAATTGCTCAAAATCACTGCTAATATTGCTTAATTTAACCTGCAATTGTTCCAACTCTTGCATGATTTGCGCGGCCGAAAGCCAGTGGTCTAAAAACAATTGATAATTGGCCTTAAACAAGTTTTTGCTTATAGAAAATTGTGCTTCTTTTAAGGCAAATTTTAAATGACTCACAGCTTGGTTTTGGTTCGAACCGAATGCCGTTAGGCTATCTACTTTTTTGTAAATTTGTG
Organism: bacterium; assembly: GCA_034439755.1. GTDB lineage: Bacteria > Bacteroidota > Bacteroidia > UKL13-3 > UKL13-3 > B1. Next base: position 4,199 of record JAWXAZ010000093.1, on the reverse strand, counting down.
CCAATTCATTCAAGGCTTCTTTGTTATTGTCTTCTGCTTTTTGTCCAATAGAACTTGGGAAAATGGGGAAAATAGGTTCAAAAAATAATTCGTTTCGCAAGGCCTTTTCTACCTTGCCCAGGTGCAAATTGGCCAAGGCATTCTGATATTGGCTCAATGGCAAACCCCAAAAATGTTTGTCGTATGCTTGGTTAAAAATATACCACCTATTGTCTGATGATTCTTTAGTTTTGGGTGCTTGCCAACTCAATTCTGCGCCCCAAATTAATCCACGCCAATTGTTGCCAAATAAGGCGTAACCGCCATCGTCCCAAGTGGTATTAAGCACGCCTTTTGCCCCCATTTCATAGCCATCTCTTATTAAATTAAATAGGTTGTTTTTAGCCACCAATTCGTTTGGATAAATGTTTTGCCAATTGCTTACTCCAGGGGCCACCCAAAAATCTAATCTTTCCTTACACACAATCTTTTCCATGTGGCCAAACGATTGTTGGTTGGCAATCAACATAACGTGATATAGCGATGCAAATTTACTTAATTCACGTATTTCATTTGCCGTAATTCCTGCATTGGGCGCAAGCTCTGGGCTATAAGCGTAATTAAATACATTCTCGGTGTATAAGGTAAAATAGTTGAGCTTATAATGCGCCAGTGTGCTTATTTCTTCCTTTAATTGTTTCATGTTTGGAATGGGGCCGCAACTGATATCATCTTGCCAAGCCCTTACAGCGAAGCTGGGTTTATCGTAAATTTCGCCACAAGCCATGCGGGGTAAATTGAACAATTGTTTTAAGGTTTGGTATCCATAGAACAATCCAGTTTCGGTCTGAGCCAAAATTAAAATGCTGTTTTTTTCTATCTTAATTACATAACCTTCTGCCCCTGGTTCAAAAGTTTTACTAAAGGTCAGTTTCTTTAAGTAGGCATTCCACTTCTTTTTACCCACCAATTGAATGGCAATTTTTGTTTGTACCATTTTATTGGCCTGAGCCTTTTTAATGGCCTCCGTTTTAACCCACTTGTACAAGCTTGCACGCAAGAAACTGTCGCTGCTTAAACAATCAACCTGGTAGTTATTAGATAGGGTGAATGCGCCCTCAGTAGCCAAACTTATTTGAGGCTTTGGTATGAGGTTAAATTGCGCATGAACCTGCTTAAAAGCAAATCCAAATAAAACCATTAATAAAATAGGAAATGTCAATCTCATGATCATGCAATTTAACAAAATTGCCGACTTTCAAATGATATAAAAGAATTAATCCTTGCTAATTTTAATGCGGTAAACTTCGTTCTCAAGAGTAATTTCCATAAGGTAAATTCCACTTGCTAGATTTTGTGTTTGAATGGTTTTTAACCCACTCATTTCACTAGAAATTTCCTCAATTACATTACCCGTTAAGCTCATCAATTTGTATTTGTATGCATGCAATGATTCTAAATTAACCCACTCGTTAAAGGGAGATGGATATACTTTTAAGTCGGTATTTAAACGCAACTCATCATAACCTGTTACTTTTGGTAAAATGTTAATAGTGTCATACTTAAAACTTACAGAACATCCAAAAGGATCTATAATGGTAACCATCAATTTTCCTGTAGGCTTATTTCCCCATTGTATTTGAACCGAATTGGTTTCGTATCCCGCAATTAGGTTGCCGTTCACAGGTTTCCACTCATAAGTAACTCCTTTGTAATACGGAACAGAATAGGTTAAAATTTGAAACGCTTTCATGGGATTAGTTTCGCCAATTATTTCAAATTGTTCTAATGGCGTAACTTTTATTGCAATGCTATCTGTCTGGGTCATTTCACCATTCTTTATGGTAACCCATGCCTTATTAAAATTAGGTTTAGTTTTAAAATCAATGGCTTTGGTTGTTTCATTGGTGCTCCATAAATAACTCGACTGAATACAGTTGTCTTCTATATTTAAAATAATATTGGTACCTGCCACGCATATTGTTGTATCGCGCTCCATTAAACCTATCTTTTTAAAGTTTAGTGGCTGTTTGTAGTAAGATAAAAAATTACTCGCACTATCTTTTAAGGTTAATTCTAAAACGTTTTTATCCAAATTATATAATTGATAGTTGCCCGAGATATTTTTGTCTATAAATGGCGCTATTAAGCGATACACTTTATTTGAAAATTCTGGATCTTTTAACTGACAAATTTCAAAGTTCTTAGGTAAATTTAATTTGGGTTGAAGCCTACTAATTAAATCTGGTATTTGGTATTTAAATGTTCTATAATTTAAAACATTTGCTGGCAATGCGCCCTCATAAATAACCTTTCCGGTCGAATCTACTTCAGTAAAACTTGGCGCACCAGATCCCCATCCTATCACGGTATTTCCATTTTCGAGCCTCTGTACACTTCCCATAAAATTTGTGATTACATCTGGCGTATTTCTATATTCCCATACCATAGTTGCCCTCATTAGCTTCTCGTCAATCTCATATTCAACAACGCGTGAGTATCTTTCTCCTGGTCTAAAATTTCCATTGTCGAACAATAAAATATGTCCATTTTTTAGTTTTTGTGCATGGTGCAAATAAGAAAATCCATCTATATCATTGGTAAAATTAAATTGATGGCTGCTTGCCCTTGTTCCCAATCTCCAAATTATTTCACCTGTTCTGCGGTCAATTCTTGTTACCTCACTTAAGTGCCTCGACGATAATAAAAGCGTAGTGTCTGAGTCTAACATAATGCCATTGCAATGCACATAATCTATCACTCCTAAACTCGTTAAATTTACCCCTTGCGCATCAGAAACAGGTAAATGATCCAAACATTTCCACTCAAATAAAACATCCCCATTGGCATTAATTTCCTGAATAATTAGATCGAGAATTTTGGCTTCGGTGCTTCCATATCCCATGATATCACGCATATTTACCGTCACAATCCTTTGTGCCAATAAAAAATGATTTCCCGATTTTTTGTCCTTTACCAATTCATGTATATCTGTAATATAGCCGTTACCTGCTCTAACAGTATCAATTGCTTTAAAATTTTTATCCAATACCACAAAACTATATTTGTCGGGATCTGTATCCAATAATGCATAAGAAAAGGTGCTGTCGTCATGCATTTTAAAATCTAATGCGTTGAACGGAGTTGGCTTATCAAAAACCAATTTTCCCTGACCGTTAATAATCATTAACCGATCATTGTTAAAAGGTGATAACATAGTGGAAGTAAAGAAATAATCATTCGGATTGCCTGCAGAAGTAACCATTTCAAATGGAATGCCATTGATAAAATCATTGGTAATTTTCTCTCCCAATGCGGCTGTTCCGTTTTGTGTAGGTAATGCAGTGCTTTTGTTCTGCAACCAATCTTCGTTTATGTAGCTCTTTAAATCGGTTTGCTTTTGCGTTTTAAAAGAATAAATAATCGCACTTTCATCGCCTAATCCAGTTAGTAATTTGGCTGTTTTAATTAATACCCTTATTTCGGATCCGTAGGGCAAGGAAGTCCTTGGTTTTACAATCAATTTTAAAGGGTCTGGTTGACTAACTAAATCGTATTCAATTTTATTTTCACGGTTCCAAATACTTAAAGCTTTTTCCAATTGTTGCATGTTCAATATTGGCTTGTCGAACCGGAAAATTAAATTGGTGGATACACTTATTCCCACTGATCCTGGTTTGGGTGACAGGTATGAAATATGTGGTAATAAAATCTCCGAATTCTTCGCATTTAATTGTCCCAATACTGAAAGTAAAATTAATAGGGTAAACAATTTAAATCCATAGAATGCAGTTTTAGTAATATTCATAACTTTCTTATTTTGCCGCAATATATTTTATTCCATCGTGTTTACAGCCCTCTAAGCTTCTATTATTGAGTTTTTTTGATGTATTAACATTTAATTAAGTTATTTAAATCTATGCTTATTTTGTTTTAACTTCTATTTAATTTGTTTTGCTAAAATTAGGATTTTTAGTGCTGGATTTAAGGATTTTAACTCCACGTTTTGCAACAGCAATTTGCTCGTATTTTTTGCGGTAAATCGAATTCTTTTTGCCTCATTTGGCATTAAATCCACATAGTTTTTATCCCATTCAATTTGGCCATTTTTTTCTTCTAAATAGTGTCAGAAAGGAAAGTCTGAGTTAGCAGTAAAATCAGGGTTTTCCGTGGATAATCAACGTTGAATAGTGGATAAGAATAAGCGGTTTTACTGGGTT
>JAWXAZ010000092.1:0-13888 GCA_034439755.1 bacterium | reverse complement strand
GGGTTTTATTCTTTGGGAGCTTGGTATTTGGAGTTTGGTTCAAACTTTTTTTATATTGCATGAGGATATTTTTACCTCTTGAAACTACGGCGGGAGTTCCAAATGGAATCAAGTCTTCAAGAGTTGGAATTAGTTCGTTAAACAAGTCGGGTTCTTTTAGACAAATCTTGTATAAAACCGACATTGAAAAGGCTTTTACCGCGCCCGTTTCATCTAGATTTTGGATATAATGAAAGCACTTATCTGCCAAAATCCCCAATTCGCTTTCGGGCAGTTCTACGTAAAAAAGCAAACGCAAAATATTTCTTTTTACAGCCACATGATTTGGTTTTCCTAATAAGCCAATTAAAAATGGCAGGTGTTCTACAAACAATTCGGGATGGTTTTCTGCCACATAAGCCAAAGGCCACACAGCATGTTGCGATAGCAAATAGTCGCCTCCTTTTAAAACATCCATTAACTCGGTTAACCTTTTAGTGTCGGCCCCAATATACTCAACAACCCTTGTCATCATGACCTTTGATTGGGGCGCAGCAAGTACCTTTTCAATATTCATGGAAAAAACTATTTATAGAAAACCGGATAAAATGCATCTTCAAAGTGCGCAATATCTACTTTTCCATTCAAAAAATTGATAGCGATGATGTCGAATCGAATGGGTTCAACAATTTTATTTTGGTATAAAAATGAGCTTGCCGCACGTGCAATGTTCTTCTGCTTGGCAAATCCAACAGCCATTTCTGGCTGAACCAAAGCGTTGTTTCTGCATTTAACTTCCACAAAGACCCAGAGCTTATTTATCTTACAGATAATGTCTATTTCGACCTTGGTGGCCACATAATTTTTCTCAATAATTTCGTATCCATTTTCCACAAGAAAATTTGTGGCAAGGTCTTCCCCTAACTTGCCTGTTTCAATATTGTGCAGGTTATTTTGATGTTCCATTCAAGCCAAGTTATGGAAATTCAATAAGCAAAAAAATTGGAGGGAAGTTCTTAGCTCTTAGTTTGAAGTTCTTAGCTCTTAGTTTGAAGTTCTTAGCTCTTAGTTTGGGTAGCCAGGCAATTTTGGGTTGATAGACCATAGTCCATGTACCATAGACATCTGTGGTTTGTTATGCTTTGTTTTGATTGTTTAACCCTCAACGTTCAGTATCTTGAGTCAAACCTCCCCACTCATTTTTCCAATTTCAAAACTCATACTTCTACGTTAAAGTTTCGGCTTACTAGTGCTTCATACTTCTTAACTCATAACTCACTTCTCCCACCGCTGTTTGCGCCATTCTTTTTGCTGCGGTTTGTTGAGGAAAGTCCAGGCAATGAAGCGACTTACTTTTTGGCCTTGACTCATATTCACCATGCGTAAATCTTGTACGCCTGCCTCACGCAAAAAACTACCCAATTCATCAATGGAACTCCCTTTAGAAATTAGGGTGCTAAACCAAAAACAACTGGAGCCAATATGCTTGCTTTCTAGAATCATCCTTTTTACAAAAACTTTTTCGCCACCTTTTACCCATAGTTCGTGACTTACTCCACCAAAATTTAATACCGGTGCACGGTCGCCCTTGGGATTTAAATTACGCATTTTCCTGGTCGATTGCTCAAAGGCTTCCTCTGCACTGGCGTGAAATGGCGGGTTGCAAAGGGTAAAATCAAAAATGTCTTTCGGACTCAAAATACCGTTGAAAATTTGAGGCGGATCGGCTTGTAAACGCAAATCAACCTGACCTTCCAAACTGGGGTTATTCTTTACAATTTTGGCAGCATTTTGAAGTGCAATTTCATCTGTTTCTGTGGCTGCAAATTTCCATTGGTAACAAGCATTTCCCAACATAGGATAAATTAGATTTGCCCCAGTACCAATGTCCAAACCATGAATTTTACTTCCAGTTGGTACCTTGCCGCCATTCGATTCGGCTAATAAATCGGCCATAAAATGAATATAATCTACCCTACCTGGTATGGGGGGACATAAATAAGACTCAGGAATTTCCCAATTATCAATATGGTAAAAGCTTTTCAAGAGCGCTTGGTTCAGACATAAAACGGCTTTTGGATTGGCAAAATCTATGGACATATTGCCATAAGGATTGGGCCGTACAAACTGTTTTAAGGCAGGAAGGGCAAGGCACAAGGCCTCAAAATCGTAGCCCATTCTGTGCGCATTGCGCGGATGTAAATTTATCTTTTCCTCTCCCCTCTTGGGTTTTTGTGGTATTTTGGGCATAGCTTAATTTGCGGTAAAGCTAATCATATGTTACGTATGCCACCACTTTATATTCACTGGCAATTTCCACAATTTCTAAATGTGGCTCCGAAGTAAAGGCCAAATCGGCGGTTTTCACATAGCCCGAAAGGCTTTTATCCAAGGTCTGAATTTTGGTAAAATGGGCTGGAGAATAATCGGGATCCATCTCTACAATGTCGTAGGATAAAGCTCCAATTTTTTCTGATTTTTCATCTGGTTTAATCCAAACCAAAGACTCCTTTACCAAACATACTGCGGTGTGATACCAATCAAAATCATAGCTAAACTGGGCATAAGCCTTGTTGCTTTGGGAGTATGGTATGCAGAAATAATAGCGATCGCCTTCATTTTCTGTTACGCCTCCCAAGGCCAATTGTTTGCCCAAAAGTTTCCATAAAGGAGAGGGCTCTGGCTGATCCAATTTCCAGGCTTTCTTAAATGCCTCTATTCCACGCTCAGCGTTGTTGTGGTCAACAATAATATTGTGATCGAGCATGGCAAAAAGTGCCGTGGTATCTTTTTTACGCACAACCATTTTTAGGTGATCTATAAAGACCAAAAGATATGGATTGTTTACACTTTCATCGAGGGGCTCTAGCCTAAATGTTTTTTTTGGTTTTGATTGGGTTATTTCTACCCGTTTTTGCGGTCCAAAATCATAGGTAATTGTTTTACCATCTTTGCTCGATTCTATGAGTTTGTTTACTTCCTCACAGGAGGATAAGTAACATAAGATTAAAACATAAAACAGATATTTCATTGGCACTTGCGATTCTTTGGTTCGAACCAAATATAAGAATTTCAGATTAATCGACTAAAAATTTTTAGTGATAGACAAAATCCATAAAATAGTCGGCACATTTTATTTAATTGATTGTGATTTTTTGGCAATTAACAACACCACCATAAAGCTTTAAATATTTGATTTAATTGACTGTGATTTTTCGACAAATTATAACAAGCATAAAAAGCTTTAAATATTTAACCTAATTGACTATGAATTTTTGGCAACTAACGGCAAGCCGAAAGAGATAAAATATTTGACTTAGTTAACTATAAAGTTATAGTGACATAAAACAAGCGCAAAAAGCTAAAATATTTAACCCAATTGACTTAGAATTTTTGACAACTAACAGCACGATCATAAAGGTTTAAATATTTGATTTAATTGACTGTGAATTTTTAATAAATTATAACAAGCGTAAAAAGCTTTAAATATTTGACCTACTTGACTAAGAATTTTTGGCAACTAACGGCACGCCGAAAGAGATAAAATATTTGACTTAGTTACCTATAAAGTTTTGATGACTAAAAACAAGCCAAAAAAGCTAAAATATTTAACCTAATTGATCATGAATTTTTGGTAACTAAAAACACGCCTAAAATGGTTAAAATAACAGCAAAAATGGTGGATGTATCTATGCCTTCGTTGAGCCAAAACCAACCCAAAATAATGGCCACCAAGGTATTGATATACGCATAGGTGGAGACGATGGTTGCTGGTAATTGTTTAAGCACATACATGTATGAACCGTAGGCCAAAATACTGCCAAAAACTATAAGATAAAGGAGAGACCAAATGGCTTCTGGTGCAGGCGAAACATCGTGCATTTCGCCACGCAAAAAGGCTGCAATAAATAGCAACAATCCGCCTGGAATCATTTGCAATGCCGAGGCAAACAAAGGATGCTCATCGGTTTTGTGGTTCTTAGAATAAATGGTTCCTAATGACCAGAAAAAATTGGATGCCACCACGGCCAAAATGCCCCAAATAAACATGGGATCTTGAAACAATTGCACTTTATCTTTAAACAAAAACATTTGGCCCACTAAACAAATAACAAAACCCAATACGGCTAATGGATGCAACTTTTCCATGTTGCCACTTATGCGGTTTATAACCACAATCCAAACTGGCGTTAAAGCGCAAATAAGGGCGGTGAGGCCACTGCCAACATATTGCATGCCCCAAGAAATAATGCCGTTTCCGCCTGCTAGCATCAATATTCCATTTAATCCAAAAGTTTTAATGGTAGCAAAATTGGGCAATTTATAACCCCTAATTAAGAAATAACTTAACAGCAAAATGCCGGCTGTGGTATGCCTAAATGCCGCCATGAGCAAAGGAGGAAAGGTTTTTACCCCAATGCTAATTGCTAGAAAGGTGGTACCCCAAAAAATGGAGACAGCGGCAAAGGCGAGCCAAGCAAAAAATTTGGGTGATTTAAACAAGGAGTAAAAATTATACGGCCAAAGGTACACACAAACAATTTAAATGACGGTTAAAATGAGTGCAATTAATTTATTTGAATAAATTTGTGCCATGATGAAAACGACATTAATACGCAATGCAAAATTGGTGAATGAAGGAGAGGTCTTTCATGCAGATGTATTTATAAAAGGAAACATAATAGAAAAGATTGAACGTCAGGGTATCTCTATGCCGGCAGATTTAATTATAAATGCAGAAGGCAAATATTTGTTGCCTGGCTTAATAGACGATCAAGTTCATTTTAGAGAACCGGGTTTAACGCATAAGGGCGAAATTTATACCGAGGCAAAGGCTGCGGTGGCGGGTGGCATTACATCTTATATGGAAATGCCCAATACTTCGCCTTCGGCAACTACCATAGAACGTTTAGAAGAAAAATATAGCAGGGCCGCACAGGTAAGTTTGGGCAATTATAGTTTCTTTATGGGCACCACCAACCACAATTTGGAGGAGCTCTTAAGGGTAGATGAAAGCAAGATTTGCGGGGTGAAAATTTTCATGGGATCGAGCACGGGCGATATGTTGGTAGACGACCCAAATGCTTTGGAGGCAATTTTTAGGGAGGTAAAAACATTGATTGCTACCCATTGTGAAATGGACCCTGTGGTAAAAAAGAATCAGGCAGATATTATTGCCCAATTTGGGGGCAACATTGATGCCCGTTTTCATCCAATCATAAGAAGTGAAGAGGCTTGCTATTTATCGTCGTCGTTTGCGGTTGAGTTGGCCAAAAAGCATCAAACACGCTTGCATATTTTGCATATAAGCACAGAAAAAGAATTGGCTCTGTTTGATCCAACCATTCCCTTGATTCAGAAAAAAATAACGGCCGAAGCATGCGTGCATCATTTGTGGTTTAGTGATGCAGATTATGCCACAAAAGGCAATTGGATTAAGTGGAATCCTGCGGTGAAAAAAAGCAGTGATAGGGATGCCATTTTGCAGGCTGTGATAGACAACCGCATCGATGTAATTGCTACCGACCATGCACCGCATACCATAGAAGAAAAGGAGAATCCATATTTAAAGGCACCATCTGGCGGACCATTGGTTCAGCATAGCTTAAATGCTTTGTTGCAATTACATAAACAAGGTAAAATTAGCTTAGAAAAGATTGTTGAAAAAGCGTGTCACAATGTGGCAATTTTATTTGAAATAGACCGGCGAGGCTATATCAGAGAAGGCTTTTACGCAGATTTGGTTTTAGTAGACCTGAACCAATCTTATACTGTAAGAAAGAGTAATATTTTGTATAAATGTGGATGGAGTCCGTTTGAAGGTGAGCAATTTGACTCGGTGATTACCCATACTTTTGTGAATGGAAATTTGGTTTACAACAAGGGCAATTTTGACGAAACAAACAAGGGAATGCGCTTGTTGTTTAATAGGTAATTTGAAAGAATTTTTATTGTTAAGAGACTTTGGTAATTTCCAAAAAAACTAGCCATACTTCAATTCAATTTCAGTAATATAATTGGTTCAGACCGAACCTTATTTTTTCTTTTGAGGCTTGCTGGTCTTCATTTGAATAACATCTACTAAGAAGGCAAAGGCCATTGAGAAGTAAATATACCCCTTAGGAATGCTGTGGCCAAAACCTTCTGCCATAAGCGACACGCCAATAACAATGAGGAAGCAAAGCGCCAAGATTTTAAAAGAAGGATGATCATGGATAAACTTGCTAATGCTGCCCGAAGACCACATCATAATACCCACCGAAATAATAACGGCTGCATACATGATGTAAATATTTTCGACCATGCCCACCGCGGTAATAATTGAATCGATGGAAAAAACAATGTCTAGCACCAAAATTTGAAGGAGTAAATCTCTGAAGCTTGCCTTTTTTGCCTTTTTTAAATCGTGTTCAACATGGTCGTTTTCGGTTTTTTCATAAATTTCTTTGGTACTTTTATACATAAGAAATAAACCTCCAGTGATCAGAATGAGGTCTTTGCCAGAAATCACTTTATCGGCAATTTCGAATAAAGGGTGTTCCAATTTCATGATATAAGAAATGGCTGTTAGCAGCACCAATCGCATAAGCATAGCTAGTCCCATGCCTATTTTCCTAAGCTTGGCACGTTGATTTTCGGGTAGCTTATCCGATATAATGGAGATGAAAATTACGTTGTCGATTCCTAAAATTATTTCGAGGGAAACAAGTGTTAATAAAGGAACAATAAAATCTGTTGACATGATGCTTTTGTGTTTCGTCAATGATAATTACAAAAAATCATATTTGAAAATGGATAAGGGTGCTTGTGAAAAAATTTATTCCTGTTTGAGTTGGTTCAAGAAATTGCTATACCAATAACCAAAGTATTGAAAATGGATAAGGGTGCTTGTGAAAAAATTTATTCCTGTTTGAGTTGGTTCAAGAAATTGCTATACCAATAACCAAAGTATTGAAAATGGTTAAGGGTGCTTGTGAAAAAATTTATTCCTGTTTGAGTTGGTTCAAGAAATTGCTATACCAATAACCCGAGTCTTTTACCGTGCGTTGAAGGGTTTCATAATCGATATAAATGAGGCCAAACCTTTGTTCGTAGCCTTCTGCCCATTCAAAATTATCGGTGAGCGACCACACAAAATATCCTTGTAACTTGGGGAAATCTTTTTGTGCATGGGCCAATTTTTCGATATGCTTTTTTAGGTAATTAACACGTTGGTGATCGGCAATTGCACCCCCAACTAATTCGTCGTGAAAGGATGCACCATTTTCTGTGATGATGATTTTTTTTACGTTCTGGTATTGGCTAAATTTCTTTACCACCTCGTAAATTGAATCTGGAAATACCTCCCAATCCATTTTGGTATGGTGAACTTTCCTTTTGCTTGCAGGCACAATTTTGGCTTTTAAAAAAGGCGTAAAAAAGTTGTATTTAATTACCTCGCGCGTATAAACTTGCAAGCCTATAAAATCAAAGTCGACCTTCATAAGCTCTTCATCGCCGGGCAACATATACTTGTTTATTTTTGCCAAAACTGGCAGATCTGCTATGGGATATCCAAGGCCCAAACTGGGCTCTACAAACATTCTATTGAGCAAAGTATCTATCCTTTTTGTTGCCAAAATGTGAATTTCTTTATTGGATTGAGCGGTTAAATGGGAGCAGCTAAAAGTAGTTCCCACCTGAGCACTTGGAAATTCTTTTTTGATAATTTTAAAGCCCAATGCCTGAGCCAAAACAGCATGGTGTGCCGCAGGTAAAAAGTTCTTTAATCCTTTTTTGGATGGGGCGTGAACGCCTGCAAAATAACCAGCTCCGGTAAACACTAAGGGTTCGTTTAAAACCATCCAATATTTTACTTTGTGGCCAAAATACTGGCAGCAAACTTGCACATATTCTTGAAACCAATTTAAGATTTCGCGGTTTGTCCAGCCACCTTTTTTCTCTAGCATGAGGGGCAAATCCCAGTGATACAAGGTTACCCAAGGTTCTATGCCCTGAACCAAACAATAATCAATAATATTGTGATAAAACTGAATGCCGCGTTCATTAATGGCACCTGTGCCTTCTGGCAAAATGCGCGACCAGGAGATAGAGAACCTAAAATTGGGAATATAGAGCGATTTAATGAGGTCGATATCCTTTTTATAATGTTCGTAAAAAAGGCCAGATTGATAATGCGTATCTTTATTTTTAACCTGCTGCTTATCCGAAAATTCATCCCAAATGGTAGGACCTTTACCATCTGTGTTATGAGCCCCTTCCGATTGCAAGGCCGATGAAGAAACACCCCAAGTAAAGTGTGGTCCAAAATCGGATCGTTTACTATTATCAAATGACATGGTATATTTTTAAGTGCATTTAAACATGTAGGTACAAGTTTAAATTTTGCTTGGCAAGTTTAACCAATTCTTTTTGCCCCGCGTGATTCAGAACAATTTCTTCCACAATTTGGGCAGATTGATCGGGATAATCTACCAGAATAATCTCATTAGAGTTGAGCCAATCGCCCAATTTAACTAAGTGCTTTTTGCTTATTTTTTTAATGGATTGAACACCCATAGAATTTAGCATGGCCGCATTGCAATGTTGTTCAAACTGGTTTTTCATGGGAACAACGAGTAATTTTTTACCTAAAAAAAGAGCTTCGCTTGTTACGCCAAAACCCGCATTGCACAATACACCCGAGGCACTTGCCATACTTTTTAAAAATCGCTCGCTGTTAATTGGGTAAACGCTTACATTGTCTTCTTTATATTTCTTTTTGCTGTGTTTGCAAAAAACCTCCCAGGTAATGTGGCTAAACTTCTTTAAGTGCTTTATAATTTTCTTGTCGGAATAGGAAGGCAAATACACCGTATAATGTCCTTCATCTGTGTTATTAATTTCCCTCACTGCTTTTCTAATAATGGGTGTAAATATATGCTGATCCAAGCTCTTAAAATGGAAACCATACCCAACAGAAATGGGGGCATAATGAGCCAAGACCATTCTTCCAAGGATATCGTTTTTAGGAGGCATGGGAGCTAAAGGATGCAAGGTGGCTACTTGGTTGCTTAAGCCTACACAAAACTTCCCTGCTTTTAAAGCAGCCCAACAAGAAATAGGTTCAAAATCACTTATGATTAAATCGTATTTTTGGATGGGTAGTTTTTTAATTTCCTTTAACAGTTTAAACGATTTCAAGCGCCAATAGGATCGCCATAAATCTAAACCACCCTCCTTGCCAAAAACAAATGACAAGCCATGAAACCGATATTTTACTTTGAAGGGCAATTCCAAATCGGCTTGTATGCCGCTAACTAAAATATCCACATCGCCCCATTTTTCGAAATGAGGAATAAGCTCAATAGCCCTTGTTATATGGCCATTTCCTGTTGCCTGAACCGCATAAAGAATTTTCATCAGCTTATTATTTTAATTTCATTGTCATCACCCAAGAACTCGCTTAGTAGCTTGTCGAAAATCTTATCATTGCTCATCATCACCAAACTTTCGTTATCTTCTAGGGAGTCGTCTTTTTCAAATTCTTGTTCATCGTATTTATATAAAGTCCAATTGCCCTCATTGAATTCTAAGGCGGTTAGGTTCTCAATCCAATCGCCCGAGTTTAAATATTCAACACTCCCCTTGTTGGTTGTAATTGTTTTCATTTCGGGTTGGTGAATATGTCCGCATAATACATAATCATATTGGTTGGCAATGGCAATATCGGCTGTAATTATCTCGAAGTCGTTGATGAATTTCACTGCTTGCTTCACGCCATTTTTGATATTTTTGGATAGGGATATTTTGCCCTTTCCCATTTTCTCCGAAAACCAATTTACCATAGCATTAATGAGGATAAGCAAATCGTAACCGTGCGAACCAAGCCTAGTGAGCCATTTGGAATGTTTCATGGTAACATCGAACACATCGCCATGAAAAATCCAGGTTTTCTTGCCATTCAAATCCAGTTTTAACTTATTGCATATTTCCAAGGACCCCATTTGAAAGCCATCGAACTTCCTTAGTAATTCGTCGTGGTTGCCAGTTATATAATATATTTTAATGCCATTGCTGGCAAATTTTAGTATTTTTTGTAGCACCTTCATGTGCGATTTGGGCCAGTATCTTTTGCTAAATTGCCACATGTCTATAATGTCGCCATTTAAGACCAAGGTTTTAGGTTTTACGCTATTTAGGTAGTTTAGCAATGCCTTGCTTTGGCAGCCATAAGTTCCAAGATGAACATCTGAAATAACAAGTAGCTCTATATCGCGCTTATTTTTTGTAGTTGATTTCATGCCTATACAAATTTGAACTTGTGAAGCAAGGACAGTATTATGAAATTGTAAAAGAATTGTTAAGTGAAGAAAAAAATCTTATCGGGTTTACTGGATTGAATAGGGTCTAAAAACTTGCAAATAATAAAGAGCAATACTTACTTTGCTGAACCGAATTAAACAAGATGAAAACTACCCCGTTTCATATTTGCCCAAGGCGAATTATATTTATTGGAAGCCCATTGTGCTTGGGGTTCATTTTATTATTTAGTTTGGGCGCTTTGGCTCAAACCGTACCTAATTCTGGCGACATTCTTTTTACGCATGTAGATGCCGATGCCGACGTGTTTGAGTTTATAACCTTAAAGCGGTTAAATTTAAGGAGCTTGTATTTTGCCGACCATGGAATTTGTGCTAACAGCACTTTTAGAAAGACCGAAGACACGTTTGGCTTATCGCAATTTACCTTGTTAGGAGATGTGCCAGCGGGCACTTTGATTAGGGTTGCAAGCGATACCTCGAGTGTATATGTAAACGAAATGGATGCGCGAGATGGGATTGTAACCTTAAGGGCGAGTAGCTTAAATTTATCTGGTTCTGGCGACCAAATTATAGCCTATACGGGAGTACCTTATGGCAATTCTAGTTGTACAGCAATTGGGGTTAATAGTTATGTTGCGGGCATAAATTGGGCCATGGCAAGTGGGTGGAATTTGGGGAGTACCAGTTCTAATAATTCTAAAGCACCGGGCACCAATTCTGATTATGCATCTAATAATGGACTTGAGAGTATTTGGTATACTGGCGGTATTATTGGGGAGGTGAGTACATTTTATTCTAACGTAGGAAATGGCCTTAGAAACACGGGGAATTGGACAGGTACAAATTCGGGTGTAGGCGTATTTACGCCTGTTAAAAACATTCAATTTCACGAATCCAATTATGTGTCGGGACAGGTTGCTATTTTGAATATGGATAGCCAAGGTGTTTCACTTAATATGAGCGCCTTGCTATTTGGTTCAGCCAATAGTGATACCCGATATATGGTGGTGGCCAATGAAAATTCGCCTTCTATAAACCCTGTGGAACGGTATACGAGTTATCAAGTTTCGAACGATATTGACAGCGCAGATTTTGTGGCAATTTCTGTGGCAAGTTTGCCTAGCAGTGGCATAAGCCATGGCAGTGGCAAAATTGTATATTTTGATTATTCCTTGCCCAGTCAGTTTTATTTGAAAGGATTGAGCAAACAAATATGCTATTATATTTATGTGTATGCCGTGAATGGCAATGGCTATACTGCAAACTTGAGCAGCACAGCTGCAAACTTTAATTTTATTTTAAATTCATCTACCCTAATTGCTTATTAACAAAACCAAAGCTTATGAAAAACCAACAAATTAAAACCCCTTATGTATTGCTTCTATTATGCCTAATGGCTATTGGCCATAGTGGTATTTCACAAAATCAAAAAGTATGGTCTGGCACCAGCAAATTATTTGGCATCAATGCGGCAAGCAATTCTGGCTCTAGTGTAAATTGGAGCATTGGAAATGCCGGTTCAAGCAGCAGCAGCAAGCTAGATAGCAGTATTGCAGGCAGGGCAATTTTTTCTCGATTTTCTTGGGCCAATGGTTCGGTTTCCATGGTGGTTGATTCTGTAAAAGTGAATGAAACGGTGAGTGGTTGTATTGGATCAACCACCACAAAATTGGTAGAAGTTTACCCTGCGCCTACCATTACCTTACCAAGCAGTAGCCAAGTTTTATGCAGTGGTGTTGCGCCAGCCAATTTTGATGCAAGCCTCACCAATTATGGGGCCATTTCTGGCATTGGCACCTTTCTTTTGAACTACGAAATTAGAAAAGACTCCGCGTCTGGAAGCTTATTTGCCAGTGGAATAATAAGTGGTATCAATTCTGGCACCGTTACTATAAACACGGGAGCCTGGCCTAGCATGAATGCCGGTACCAGCTATTATTTTGTGATAACACAATTTGGTTCAGAACAAAGCAGTGCAGGCAATAACCCATCACCAGGAAATATTTCTACCGCGGCCATTACAGGATTGCCGCAAACTTATAGCATTACTATTAATCCTACTATTACCCCACCAAGCATACAAGCTTATTAAAAACAAAACCTATGAAAAATTTATGTAGAATTTTAGCACTGTTGCTAATGATTACCGTTGCCAATCATGTTCAAGGCCAAACAGATACTGTTTGTGCAGGATCGAACAATAAGATTTATGATGTAAACCCCACGGCTGGCTCAAGCTATTCTTGGTTGTTGAGAAACGGCAGCACTTATGGCAGCATAAGCACTGTTGCCGGGCGAAGTGACAGCATTGTGATTAATTTTGGCACCACTGCTGGTACCGATACTTTGCAATTGGTGGAAGTGGGCGCTACAGGTTGTTATAGCGATACAGTTAAATTGGCCATTCTAATTTTGCCAAATGTAAGTGTTACCATTAGCGGAACCGATTCTATTTGTAACAACAATTTATCCTCTGGCAAACTATCTTTGGTTTTTACAGGCACACCTCCCTTTTCTTGTACCTATACCGATGGAATAACGCCGGTTGCCTTAACTAATATTTTGACCAATACTTATGCCATTACGAGTCTGGTTTATACCACTGCGGGAATTAAGCCATATACCATAAGCAGTGCCAGTGGATTAGGATCTTGTATGGCAAATATTACCGGCACCGCCAGTGTAACGGTGTTTCCAAAACCTAGTCCGGGAGCAATTAACCATTACTAGTGTATTGGCTCAGGTTAATTTTTATGATGGGCCTCAGCTTGCCATTTTTTGGTTCAGCCCAAATAATTGACACGGCCATACTTGGCGAAAGTGAAGCACTTTATGAAGTATCGGATGCAAATGGCTTGTATTTAATATGGACCGTTGAAGATGGTGAGATTGTATCTGGTCAGGGCACCCACAAAATCTTAGTCAAATGGGAGAATAGCGTGGGACTTAAGCGCATTTCGGTATATGCTCAATTGCATGGCAATTGTTTGCCAGATACGAGTTATGCCTATATTTGGGTGAGAGAATTGGATGCTGTGTATTTGGCCAATTCTTTTACACCAAATGGCGACGGGTTGAATGATGATTTTAGGCCCATGATAAATTCGATAGGCTTGAAAGACTATGATTTCAAAATTTTGAACCGATGGGGCATTGTAATATTTGAAAGCAAAGACCCTAGAGAGGCTTGGGATGGAAAAAACAAAAGTGGCGAAATGTTAGAAGGTGTTTTTATTTGCTTGTTGGAAGTATCGAAAACGAATGGGTTTAGGTATAGTGCCAAACAAATGGTGAGTATTGTACATTAGTTTACTTTGTTCTAGGCAATAATAATTAACAAAAACTCGCTATGGTTTAAACCAATTTTACTAATTAACAATTTTAATTGTCTTATGAAATTAAATTGGGGAAATTTTATTTTACCAAGTGGTAACCAAAAAATGATAAAAACTTTATAAATATTGAAATCAACTATTAAAATGCCTCTGCAAATGCAAGGTAAATTCCTTGTGAGTCTTTTCTCATTCCTAATTCTCTTTTATTTTTAATCCATTTAAAATCTCAATCATATAATAATTTTCAATTTGAGTTAATCTGGTATATTT
>JAWXAZ010000091.1:0-9855 GCA_034439755.1 bacterium | reverse complement strand
TAATCCCCCAATTATGTTCATCTATTCCCAAAAAGATTATCTACCGCTCGCCTTCCCGAGCTATGCTCGGGACGCTATAGCCAAATGAGATAATCCCCCCTTTCGACCACCATAGCATTAACAAAGGTGGCATTTCCACCACCTCAACATTCACTCAGGCGAAAAAAACAAATTCTGATGGAGTTGCACTCCATCAGAATTGTCCTCTAATTTTGATCAATACTATGCTTGTGCAACAATTGGATCAATAGAAACAAATGAACGATCATTTGCTTTCTTCTTGAATACCACTTTACCATCAACCAAGGCAAACAAAGTATGGTCTTTACCAATACCTACGTTCTCACCTGGATGGTGCTTTGTTCCTCTTTGACGAACAATAATATTACCTGCGATGGCAGATTGACCACCGAATATTTTAACGCCTAAGCGCTTACTATGGGATTCACGACCGTTTTTTGAACTACCTACCCCTTTTTTGTGTGCCATTTCTTAGTTTCCTCCTACAATTATGCGTTGATAGAATTGATTTGAATCTTGGTTAATGATTGACGGTGACCGTTCAATTTTCTGTAACCTTTTCTACGTTTCTTCTTGAAAACGATTACTTTGTCGCCTTTTAGGTGCGTTAACACCGTGGCGCCAATTTTTACACCTGGTACAGTTGGTAATCCAACTTTTACACTTCCGTTGTTGTTAACTAACAACACGTTCTCGAGTTCAATGCTGGCGCCTTCGGCTTGTGGCAATCTATGCACATAAACCATTTGGTCTTTTTCAACTTTAAATTGTTGGCCAGCAATTTCAACTATTGCAAACATTATTTATTAAATTTTAAGGACCGCAAAGATAGGAAACATATCAAATTTTCCAATGAGTTTGATAGAATTTATTCCAAAATCTATCTGCCTTTGCCTTGCAAAACAGTTAAAATAGTGTAAATCAGTATTCTAAAGTCTATTGCTATCGACCTATTTTCTATATATAAAATATCAAATTTGAGCCTTTCAACCATTTGGTCCACATTTTCTGCATATCCATATTTCACCTGACCCCAACTTGTTATCCCCGGTTTTACCCTATGCAAATGCTTATAATGTGGCGCTATTTGAACAATCTGATCAATAAAAAATTTGCGCTCAGGCCTAGGCCCCACCAAACTCATTTCACCTAACAACACGTTAAAAAACTGAGGTATCTCATCCAACCTATATTTACGCAACCACTTTCCTATAGGTGTTATCCTCGAATCGTTTGCACTCGATAATTGCGGACCACCAAGCTCCGAATTTTGAATCATAGTCCTAAATTTCAAAATATGAAACGGCTTCCCCTTATAACCTATCCTTATTTGCTTATAAAAAACAGGTCCGGCCGAACCCAATTTTACAGCAATGGCAATGATCACAAATACTGGCAGAGCTATTAACAAAACAAGGGCAGAGCTAAAAACATCAATCACACGCTTCGTTAACTTTTGCCAATGAGGCATGCTATCGTGATTAATCTCTATTAAAGCAGCACCAATAACATTGTTCATCTTTACCTGTCCACTCATCATGTCAAATAAATCTGGAATAATCTTAAGCACTACTTGTTGGTCCTCTAAAACATTCGTTACCTTATTAATATCTGAATGTAAGGAACTCTCAATGCCAATAATAACCTCATCAATCTCCAAATCTTTGATCAAAGAAGGCAAATTCTCGAAATTACCCAAGTTAGGAATCAAATCTTTTAATACGTGGTTGCTCGCAACGCCATTCATGCTCACATATCCCTTAAAAATATTTCCTTGGGTACTACCTTCTGCCAATAATTCGGTAACCAATTGATACGACTTCTGGGTATTTCCTACAACTAAAGTGTTGAAGCCTATTTTCTTTTTCCTCAATTGAGATTTAATATAAGACGCGCCTATCAACCTAAAAAACAAAGTGAATCCAAAATTAAGTGCAAATAGGGCCAAAATACTCTTGTAATAACTCTGGTACGACCTTACCTCATCGTCTAATAGCAAAGCAAAAAATAACAAAATAACCCCAATTACGGTAACCGTAAAGGTCTTAGAAATCTCATTGATCCGCGATTTACGCCAAACTTCCTTGTAATGGCCAGCCAAAAAATATAGGCTGATCCAATATATTGGAATTAAAATCAAAGCCAAGTAAAAGTTCTTATCTAATTCAACCGGAATTTTATACCCAAACTTATCCGATTCAATAATATATTTCCTGTAAGCAAAAAATAAAGCCCAGCCTATTCCACCGGCAATGCCGTCGAAAATCATGAAAACCGCCCTATGGAATAACCTGCGCCTAATCAAGATAAACCACCTTTAAATTGTCAATCCAGGCCTCAGGATTTACCACAGAACCCTTGTTAAAACTCAAAAATATCCTGTACTGAACTCCTGCTCCACGCTGATTAATTTCAGATTCAATATCTAAATATAGTTTATTCCAACCCAATTTAGGGTTGGCAACATAAACTGGAAATTTGCTTACATCTGCTCCCCCATTGCTCGTGGCATACATGCCAATAACAATGGGTATATTCCCCTTGTAATCCAATTCTAAATAAAAGGGTGTGAACCTAGGCCAATTGTTAAAAACCTTAGAATACAATTCTAAAGTAGAACTGGTATTGTCACTTTTCAATTCAACCTTTCCAGAAAACTGCCCCGGCAACCAAGCCCCAGCAGAATTATCCTTTAACAAAGTGTCGCCTACATTTTTGTATTGCGGATTATACTCAAAAGCCAAACCACTCCCATCATAATCCTCTATTAAAGGAAACACAGCATTCTCCACATAAGTAAACAAAGGCTTTATGGTATCTACTTGCTCCTCCATTAATGTTAAATCCTTTTCATAAAAATTAAACATGGGATATATAATGCGCTGCTCTGCCATGCCATTGTATTTTACGCCCGGCGAAATTTTGATATTGGTTTTACCCACCTGCTGCAAAGGAATACGCGTATTTACAGCATATAAGCCTTTAATTTCCCCATTGGCAAATACATAGTAATCCTCCACCTTTTGAGAGGGATACCCTTGGGTATTATCAAATTTTGTTTGTAAAGTAGATGGTGCCAAATAAGTATAGGATGGAATCATCACATCCTTTTTTTTGCAGGCTAAACCAATTATCAGCGATAGAAAAATAAATAAAACACTAAATCTTGACATC
Source organism: bacterium (assembly GCA_034439755.1). Lineage (GTDB taxonomy): Bacteria > Bacteroidota > Bacteroidia > UKL13-3 > UKL13-3 > B1. The sequence goes on along the minus strand of JAWXAZ010000091.1, from coordinate 6,660 downwards.
AAAGTCCAAAACGATTAAAGCGCAAAAGTATTACCTTTTGTTGATATTTAGCTTATCAATTATTTCATGCGCCACCTCCAGCGTTTGGAAATTATCGTAATGGGTGCGTAAGTTCAATGAATGGTTAGAAATGGAATTGGCAAAAAAGGAAAGCTCCCTTTTAATCATATCCGAAACATTTTTTGTCTTAGCCAAATTCAATTCGTGCTCCCTATTATCTGGCACTGTAGAATTTAACATGCCAATTTTAAAATTATCGAGGTTAAGGTGATAGGTGCGGTTTTTCTGAAAAAATCGAATGCTGTTTTTTTGCTCCGATTCAAAATTGCCACAAACCATATTCAAAACACAACCATTGTCAAACTCTATGCGGGCATTAATAAAATCAACATGAGAATGATGCAAGCACGCTCCAGTTGCCCTAATCTTTTTAACCCTAGCTTTCACCAAATTTAAAACCAATTCCAACTCATTTAACAACAAATCAAAAACCATGTTTTCTTCACTGTAATTTAAAATATGCTTGTCAAAACGGGCACTTTCAATATAAAAGGGCTGGTCTAAAAGCCGTTTCAAGGTTTGATAATTGGGATGAAACTTCTCATGATGCGAAACATACAACTGTATATTGGCTTCATCAGCTAATTGGTTCAGCTCGCGTGCCTCATCTAAATTTTCACTCAACACTTGTTTAACTATCACATGCTTGCAATGCCTTATGGCGCTAGAAGCATATTGAAAATGAGAACCCACGGGCGTAAGTATGTTTACAGCATCTACCTGCCTAATAAGCTCTTGGTAGCTGTTGTAACGCGGTATTTGGTATTTCTCCTCTATTATGGCCGAACTTACCTGGTCGTGGTCGTAAAATCCTACCAACTTGAACTCTTTTAGTTCAATTAGTTTCTCAATGTGCCGCTTACTTGTCTCGTTGGCGCCTACTATGCCAATATTAATCATTTTGTGCGTTGGTATGGTATCACAAATGTATTCCAGCACAATTTCATAAATGCGACAATGAGAGAATAGATTTAAACAAAGTTCACTAAGCTTATCATAAAAATTATACACCTCAAATCAAAATTCCGAAAACCTAAATCAAAATCCCGAAACCCTAAATCAAATATCCACCATTTAAAGATCATTTGAACACATTCCAAAACAAGCTTTAGTAAATTGTTGAGAACAATATTGAACAAGCAGTTATTATTAATCTCATATAACTGAAATTGCAAAGGTGTTAAACATAGAAGATTCATATAAGGATAAAGGAGCCCGCCGACTCTTAATGAAAGAATTAAAGGAAAAAGGCATTTTGGATGAGCGCGTGCTTCAAGCCATTAATAAGGTGCCAAGGCATTTATTCATACATAAAGACTTTCGATACCATGCCTATCAAGATAAAGCATTTCCAATTGGCGAAGGGCAAACCATTTCTCAACCTTATACCGTTGCCTATCAAACGCAGTTATTACATATCGAACCAAATGAAAAAGTATTAGAAATTGGCACGGGGTCTGGCTATCAAGCTGCCATTATAGTGGAAATGGGCGCCAAACTTTTCTCCATCGAAAGACAAGAGAAGCTGTTTATCAAAACTAAAAAGCTCTTCCAAAAACTAAACTACCAAGCTAACCTTATTTTGGGCGACGGTTCTATTGGTTACCCAGAAAATGCGCCTTACGACAAAATCATTGTAACCGCTGGCGCACCTAAGGTGCCTCAAAGCTTAATTGATCAATTAAAAATAGGTGGAATTCTCATCATTCCTGTTGGCGACGAAAAAACACAAATAATGCATACAATCATCAAAAAAACCGATGGTAACGTAGAAGTTATTCCCATGCAAGCCTTCAGATTTGTTCCTTTAATTGGAAATCAAGCTTGGTAATACATTAAACTTATCAACTTTTTACCTCATTTTAATTTAAGCTTAGCACTGATTTTTAGTCGATTAAAACCATTTTGTATAGTTTTAAATGTTATTAACATTTTTTCTGAGATTTCTGACTTGACAATGCGAAATCTATTTCGTTTAAATTTGTGATACCAAACAAAAAAAATTTGTATGAAAAAAACATTACTTGTTGCAGCGTTCGCATTAGCAGGTTCTTTTGCCTTCGCTCAAAAACCATCAGCTGGAAGCAAAACAGCCGAGGTTAATTTAAATTTCCAAACAGGTACTGCACCTGTTAACTACAATTTGCCAGCAGAACTTCGCTTACGTTATTTCTTAGCAGACAATGCTGCAGTAAGAATTCGTTTAGGCTTAGGTTCTTCTACTACCAAAACTTCTGTTACCAATACTGCTAACACGTCAGAAATTACAGACAAAACCGGATTAGGATTATCAATTACGCCTGGCTATGAAATGCACTTTGAAGGTACAAGTAAATTATCTCCTTATGTTGGTGCTCAGTTAGGAATTACTCTTGGTGGAAAAGCTTCTAGAGAAGTTACCAATGCAAGTGTTAGCAATCCTAATCCTGGATCTATCGTGGTAGGAGATTCTTACAAGTCAACTGCCGGTTCAATGCTCATGTTAAACCTAGGTTTAATGATGGGTGCAGACTACTATATTGCTGATGGAGTTTTCATTGGTGGTGAATTTGGTTTAGGTTTATTTGGCATGGCAAATACAGGTGAAGGCGAAACCATCACTAAAGTTGGTTCTGTATCAACTACTGCTAAAACTACAAAAGCGAGTACCACAGATTTATTCGGTGTTACTACAGGTGGTGTTCGTTTAGGATTTGTATTTTAATCAAACAAAATAACGCATAAAAAAAGAGGCTGTCTCACAAAGACAGCCTCTTTTTTTATATCATTACCTTAAGATTCTACCCTTCGCAAATCGCGCTGTACATCACGCTCTTTAATCGATTCACGCTTGTCGTATGCTTTTTTACCCTGACCCAAAGCTATTTCGATTTTTAAAAACCCACGCTCCGATTCAAACAACTTCACCGGAATTATAGCCACCCCTTTTTCAGAACTTTTATTCTTAATCTTAAGCAATTCCTTTTTACGCAATAACAACTTCCTTATGCGAAGTGGCTCATGATTAAAAATGCTACCTTGCTTAAAAGTTCCAATATTCATGTTTCTTATAAAAAGCTCCTCGCCTTTAAAAAAACAAAAAGCATCATTGATATTGGCATTCCCATTCCTAATAGACTTTACCTCGGTTCCTGTTAATTCCATACCTGCTGTAAACCTCATCAGCAAGATGTATTCAAATCCTGCCTTCTTATTGGGAATATGTACTTCTTTTAATTTTGCCATTTCATTCCCCTTCTTTAGAAGAGGGCTGCAAATCTAATTATTCAATTGAGAAATGTCGTTAAACAATTTTTCTAAGCGTTCTTTCTTTAAAATTTTTTGCCCCTGCTCCCCTTTTGCTACCATCCTCTGCCCAACAAAAGCTTCATAAGTGCATATAATCTCATTTCTATCCAATTTGCTAACGATAGCTATAAATTTCACCTTCTCTCCAATTAAAGCGGGTTGCTTATGCTCAACGCTTAAAAATGTTCCTATGCCCTCCTCATCATCCTCTTTCATCTCCAAAACAAAAAGTCGGCAACACCATTCGGCATCTCTGCCTAATGCAAATGTTGCATAAACGGGGTGCACTCTTCCACTATCAAAAGTGGCGGTATCCTTAGCTGCTACAATTATTTCATAGGTCTGAACCGACCCAATTTCAAACACATTTTTCATCTTATCTAACCACTAAAATTGGCACCTTAACTTTATGCCTTACTGCATGCACTGTAGAGCCAAATACCAAATCCTTTAATCCTGCATGCCCATGCGCCCCCATTACCAATAATTGAGCCTCAGAACTCTCCACAATTTTTGCAATATTGTGGGCCCTATTCCCATATCCCATTTCATACTTTACCGCATAACCTGCCTCAATTAAATCATTCGCATAAGATTGAATTCCTTCTAAATCTTTCTTGGTCTCTATATCCATCACTTCGGCTCCATGTAACTTTGCCGCTGCCGATTCTACAACGTGAATTAAGACAAACACCGTATCTTTATTTCCCATATTTAACGCATGCCGAATGCTGGCTTCGTCAAACTCAGAAAAATCAACCGCAATAGCAATCCGAGTAAACGCATTTGGCCTACTTAAATCCAATTTTTTAATAGGCAAATGTGGCACAATGCGCTTCTCTAATTTGCGCTTTACAAAGGGTGCAAAGGTTACGTATAATAGCAATGCACCAGCTAAAATCAACACTGTAAATAAGGCTATTTTAAAAAATTCAATGCTTGCATAACTCGATGCTAAAAAATTATTGACTTCTTCGCCAACCAATTTTATATTTAGTCCAATAATTAAAATGGCAGATACCCATGCCAAAATCTTTACCCAAACTGGATTGGAAAATTTGCCCATTAAATTTTTACTGCTGGTAAAATGAATCAGTGGAATCACAGCAAACCCCAATTGTAAACTTAAAATAACCTGACTCAATATAAGCAACTCGCCCAATTTATCTGGGCCAAAATAGGCAATGGTGATAACCGCCGGAACCACTGCAATTAAGCGGGTAACCAAGCGTCTTACCCACGGACTAATGCGCAAATTTAAATAGCCTTCCATCACAATTTGTCCGGCTAAAGTTCCTGTTATAGTAGAGGATTGTCCAGCCGCAATTAAGGCTATGGCAAATAAGGTGGGCGCCAAGGTACCAAAAATGCCACTCAACAATTGATGCGCGTCGGCAATGTCGGCCACCTCGTTAAACCCATTGTGGTGAAAGGCCGCAGCGGCCAAAATTAAGATGGCCGCATTCACAAAAAATGCCGCATTTAAAGCTATGACCGAATCAAAAAAGTTAAAGCGAATGGCCCGCTTTATTCCCTCATCGTCCTTTTTTATTTTTCTGGTCTGAACCAATGACGAATGCAAATATAAGTTGTGCGGCATTACCGTAGCGCCAATTATACCAATGGCAATATAGAGTGCATCGCCACTTAATGCGGTAGGCATAAATCCTTTTACCACTTCTGGCATATTGGGTTCAACAATAATCATTTCGGCTAAAAAGGATAATCCAATAATGCTCACTAAACTCACTATAAATAGTTCAATTTTTCTAATTCCTTTATTGATTAGAAACAACAATAAAAAGGTATCCAAAACAGTAATCAACACGCCATACAGCATGGGCAAATCAAAGAGTAGGTTCAGACCAATGGCCATACCAATTATCTCTGCTAAGTCTGTTGCTGCAATGGCTATTTCTGCGAAAACATATAAAGAACCATTTACCCAAGCTGGATATTGTTGTCTGCTTGCCTGAGCCAAATCCCAACCTTTTACGATGCCTAATTTGGCAGCCAAACTTTGCAGCAATAGGGCAATCCAATTGCTCATTAAGAGTACCCAAATTAAGCTGTAACCAAACTTGCTACCTCCTGCAATATCGGTGGCCCAATTGCCTGGGTCCATATAACCCACACTCACAAGGTAGGCTGGACCAATAAAAGCAAGAAAGGTTTTGATTTTATTCTTGGGTTGAGAAACGTCTATGGATTCGTGAACTTCGCTAAGCGACTTGCCTGAATTTGGTTTCATATCTATTTGCTTTTTACTAAGATATTTCTTACAACTTCGTGACTTAATTGCAAGCGAGATTTGTCTTCCAATTCTACCCTAACCAATTGGTCAAATTCACTAATTTCTAACACTTTAATTAGCTTGCCCAAAACAAGCGAGTGCTTTTGAAGATGCTGTAAAAATAATGGACTGTGGTTCACCACTCCGCTAATTACACCCTTATCTCCTGACTTCAATTCGCTTAAAAGGATAAAATTATTTTGCTTTATAACACCGTTTCTTCCCGGAATGGGATCACCATGCGGATCGTGGGATGGAAAGCCCAAAAACGCATCTAATTTATCTACCAATTCCGCAGATTGAATATGCTCCAATTGCTCTGCAATATCATGCACCGCATCCCAAGTAAAGCCCAATTTATGGTGTAAAAAGGTTTCCCATAATCTGTGTTTGCGAACCGTTTCAATAGCCACCTTTTTTCCCAATGGCGTTAATTCAACACCCCTATATTTTTCGTATTTAAGCAACTTCTTTTCAGATAATTTCTTAACCATATCGGTAACAGAGGCGGCCTTTGTTTGAATAACCGTTGCAATGGCATTGGTGTTTATTGGCTCATCCAACTGTTCCTGCAACTTATAAATTGCCTTTAGGTAGTTCTCTTCTGTAAATGAATACATGCCACAAATATATAATTTTTAGACAAGTCTAAAAATATTTTTTTAACAAGCTAAATTGGGTTAAAAAAATTGGACTAAAAAGGTTAAGTTTGCCTTATGATGTGGCACAAATTTTTGATTTACTTAATGTTTTGGAAAAAACAAGAAACTGACACTCCGTCATCATTTAACCTAAAAGTGATGCATGGAATCAATAGAATCAGCATTTTTATCTTTCTTTTTGCCATAATTGTAATTCTAGTTCGATTGGTACGCGGATTGTAATTATTGAAAACAAATTTTAAATACTATGTTATTATACATTAGCGTCCGAGAAGAGCAAAAAACATTGAAAATATGACTGGCAGATACTGGTTTTATTGGAAAGTTGTTTTTTTGGAGAAAGGTAAGCTCCCCCTT
>JAWXAZ010000090.1:0-8570 GCA_034439755.1 bacterium | reverse complement strand
GGGGTAAAATTTAAAAATATAAATCTAAAATAATGAAAAAAATATTGTTAACTCTTGCAATCCTCTGTGGTTGCGTATTTTATGGCTTTAGTCAATCAACTTATGTTGTTGAGGAAGGAATTACTTACACTAGAGTTTTAACTCATGATGAGTACGTTTCAATTCAAGGATATATCGTTGGAGAAAGTTCAACAGGTGGTGGAAAAATGTCTTCTGTCAGAAATTTGAAATGTGATAATAACAGCGGAAATTGCACAGGAATTACTATGACTACCACAAATGGAACAATCACAGCAATTACAATTCCCACCCAATGTGATGACTCAGGAGATTGTATTACCTCACCAATTACTGATAAATTCCCCTACTACAGTTCTGAAAATTCAGTAATTATTTTCCGTTAATTCTCAAAATTATCCTAGCCAATATGGAAACTTTTAAATTTAAAAATTAGTTTCTATATTGGTTTTTTAATAAATTAAAATGAAGCTAACTTTAATAGTCATTATGCTGTTTTGTGTTTTCAAACCATCATATGGCCAATTTGACACCTCCGTTTATTATAAAGACAAATGGATAAAAGAACAAAATTTTGATGCGTTAATTAGGAAAGAATTAAATGGGAATTTAACAAATAGTTATTTCGTAATTACTTATCCTATTTTAGCTGGCACTACAAGTTGGGTGCCTCAATTTATTAAGATTTATACAAAAATAAAAAATACAAAAAAGGATATTGTTGTGCTTTTTTACCTTGATGGTGGTCTAAGAAAAAAAGACTTGCCACTATTTATGCACGACCTTTTCAAATTAAGCCATGAAGAAATAAAGCGGCTAAAAATAATTTGTAATGACGATCTATACAAAACAATAACTGAAAACAAACACCTCGTTAGGCTCCAATATTATTTTAGGAGAAATCTTTATTACAATGAGGCTGAAAAGTGGCATAAAGTAACTGTTGAGTCATTACCCGTAGAAAAAATAAACATTAAACAGACAAATAAAATTAAATTGATTGGAATAGATTCGTTATTGATTTTTGAAAGGGATGCGGTTTTTCCATTTACTAAGGATCACCTTTTATTATTAACTGATTCAAGAAATATAATATACGATATAAATACGTTAACAGGTCAAGTTTTACCAATTCTGAATTTACCTGCAAAATATAATGCAGCAGAAATTTATTGTGAATTTTTCGCGAAATTTGATTCTACAAAATGTAGCATAGCTAGAAATGGGGAAACGGCATTCACAGATGTAAATAGAAAAGTTTTTAGTGTCGCGTCAGTCCATTTCATAAATAACAAGCTAATATTACCAACGGGAATTGAGGCAGTTGAAGCAGATGAAAAAGACTTTAATTACACTAATGATGAAGGTGTAAAGAAATCGATTAAAGCTGGAACAACCTCACTTCGTTCAAACCAAATTATAATCCAGTATGATTTGTTTACAAAACAAATATTAATTAATCCAATTATTAATCATAATTCAAAGGAGCGTGATACATATATTTTGCCTCACCATGGCTTTTATTTTAAGGGTGATACAATTATAACATCTACTACAAACTGGTATTATGATGATCGAATCACATATGGTTTAATTAAGCTAGTTCCTGCAAATGGTTATTACATGCCTGATAGGGATATTCTGCCTCATGAAAAAGAATCTGGATTACTTCGCGCTGGATATGGAACCAAATGCTTTTTTTATAATTTCAATGAAAACTGGTATTTTACACATGATTTTCTAGGTGATATTAGCCTTGTTGGAAGAGACCCCATTCAGGGTTGTTTTTATGGAAATGGATCGCAGCCATTTGCTGAAGAAAAATATTCAAAATTCTTAGATGATACAACAGATTGGGAAATCAATTTTCTCTACCAAGATATAAAACCCATTTTCAATAACAAATATTTACTTTCTATAGGCACATTTAAAGATAAACCAATATTGGAATTAAAAAACAGAATGTTTAAAACCATTGATATTATTGAAATAAATACAATTGAAGGATTAGAACAGTACTACAAATGTCCATTTAGAGATGATATCCTAATAAACGAAGATAAAATCTATTTTAAGTGCATAGAAAACGGAGAAATGTACCTCAAAATATTCTCAATTAGTCAAGAATAAAAACTCAAAAAACTAAACATCATTATATTTTGTTCCTTAAAATGGCAATGAACACAAATTAAATTAACTATTTTTCCCTCACCTCACATTACTATTCCTATAAGTAATTACCTAAATTTGAATACATGAATCAGATGAAATTCTATTTTACTGAAGAAGAAAAGTTCCAACACCGCTTATCACTCTCATACGAGGAGCGCTACAGAGCGGCCATGCGGATGATTCGTCTGGTTCACAAATTAAAGCAAGCCACCATAGTTAAACCGTCTGAGTCTGATGATGTAAACTATTTAGAAGACCTCAAAAAAATTATAGCAGAAGAGGCAAAAAAAAATCCCAATCAACATTGATTGGGATTTTTTATTACCCTAAATAGGCTTTTAAGATTTTGCTCTTGCTCGATTTGCGTAAACGGCGCAAGGCTTTTTCTTTAATCTGACGAACACGCTCACGGGTTAAGCCAATTTTCTCAGAAATATCTTCTAAGGTATGTGCCGGACCACCATCTAAGCCGTAATAATATTTTAATACATCGCGCTCTTTCTCACTTAAAGTAGAGATAACACGGTTAATTTCTTTTTGTAATGATTCGTTGATCAACTGCACATCTGGTCTTGGCTCATCATTGGTATCTAAGATACCCAATAAAGTATTGTCTTCACCATCTGTTAAAGGCGCGTCAATACTTAAATGGCGACCAGTGGAACGCAAGGCATTTTCTACTTCTTGCAAAGGAATATCCATTGCTTCTGCAATTTCCTCTACGGTAGGTTCGCGCTCTAATTCTTGCTCTAAACGAGCAGAAGTATTTCCAATTCTACCTATTGATCCTACTTTGTTTAAGGGTAAGCGAACAATTCTACTTTGATCTGCTAAAGCTTGCAAAATTGACTGACGAATCCACCAAACGGCATAAGAGATAAATTTAAATCCACGTGTTTCATCAAAACGCTTAGCAGCTTTTATTAAACCTAAGTTACCCTCGTTAATTAAATCACCTAAAGTTAAACCTTGATTTTGATATTGTTTAGAAACCGAAACCACAAATCGAAGGTTGGCATTTACCAAACGCTCCAAAGCAACTTGATCTCCCTCCCTAATCCTTCTAGCCAATTCAACTTCCTCTTGCGCATCAATCATAGGAACCTTGCTAATCTCGTTCAAATATTTATCCAACGATTTGCTCTCGCGGTTGGTAAACTGTTTGCTTATTTTAAGCTGCCTCATATTATATTAAATTCTCTCCTTTATTTTTATAGAATCTGCAAATTTCGTGAAAAGATATGTTTATCTGTCAAAAAAACAAGAGAAAAATGATAAATTGCTATATTACAGTTATTTATATAAAATTATGGTTTGAACCAACTTTGTCAGGCATTTGCCATAATAGGTTAATTTACAGTATTTAAGCAAAATTATGTGACAACGGCAGCTAACGCCATGTGACAAAATCGGTAGATTTTACCTAGGCAAATTTTCCCTTTTAAGGCAACTTCTCTGCTCAATTATACCGATACGCAAAGGTAATAGGCGTTTGGCATTTACCATACTTATTGAAACCCCATATCAATCACCCCAAAATCTTATCCAAAAATCTGGCAAATAAAAAGCTGCTGCTATAAGAAAAACCCATATCAATCATCCAAAATCTTACCCAAAAATCTGGTAAATAAAGAAGCTGCTGCCATAAGAAAAACCCATATCAATCATCCAAAAATCTTACCCAAAAATCTGGTAAATAAAAAAGCTGCTGCCATAAGAAAAACCCATATCAATCACCCAAAAATCTTACGAAAAATCTTACCCAAAAATCTGGTAAATAAAGAAGCTGCTGCCATAAGAAAAACCCATATCAATCATCCAAAAATCTTACGAAAAATCTTGCCCAAAAATCTGGTAAATAAAGAAGCTGCTGCCATAAGAAAAACCCATATCAATCATCCAAAATCTTACCCAAAAATCTGGCAAATAAAGAAGCTGCTGCCATAAGAAAAACCCATATCAATCACCAAAAATCTTACCCAAAAATCTGGTAAATAAAGAAGCTGCTGCTATAAGAAAAACTCATATCAATCATCCAAAAATCTTACGAAAAATCTTACCCAAAAATCTGGTAAATAAAGAAGCTGCTGCCATAAGCCAAAACAGTTAAATAAATAAACTGAATAAGTGCCCATTTTGTACCCCCAGTTTCCTTTTTTACAATGGCTACCGTACTCATGCATTGCAGAGCAAAGGCATAAAAAATTAACAAGGAAAAGACCGTTGCCAAGGTATAAGTAGGTTTTTGGGTATGCGGATTCTGCTCGCGCTGCATGGCTTCTCTAATAGAATCTAGGTTATCATCTGCGCCACTTACGCTATAAATGGTGCTCATGGTACCCACAAAAACTTCACGTGCGGCCAATGATGTAAGCAAGGCAATGCCTATTTTCCAATCAAAGCCCAATGGTCTAATGGCAGGCTCAATAAACTTTCCAAATTGTCCGGCATAACTGGCCTCCAAAAAATCTGCATTTTGCTTCAAAGTTATTCCCCCAATTATGGCCTCATTTTTCTCTGCATCAGACATGCGCGCCATTTCAGTTTGATACTTTAAAGTAACCGCATTCATTTTATCTTTTGGTCCGGTAGAAGCCAATACCCATAGTATCACAGAAACCGCAATGATAATTTTGCCCGCACCAAATACAAAGGCTCCAGCCTTTTCATAAAGTGTAATCAATAGGTTTGAAGCCAATGGCATTTTATACCCAGGCAACTCCATTAAAAAATAGTTCTGTTGGTTGTTTTGCTTAATAAAGTTTTTAAATACCCAAGCGCTTAACAAGGCCGCAATAAACCCAATTAAATACATAAACATCAACACCAAACCATGAATGTTAAACGGGCCCCAAACAGCGGTGTCTGGAATAAACATAGAAATCAATAAAGCGTAAACAGGCAAGCGTGCAGAACAGCTCATCAAAGGAATAACCAAAATGGTAATTAAGCGCTCTCGTTTATTCTCAATGCTTCTACTGGCCATAATACTCGGCACAGCGCAAGCCATGCCCCCAATTAAAGGCACAATAGATTTTCCATTCATACCAAAGGGACGCATTACTTTGTCCATAATAAAGCCCACACGGGCCATATAGCCAATGTCTTCTAATATGGCAATGAAGAAAAATAGCACAATTATTTGAGGCAAAAATACAATTACCCCACTCAATCCAGCCAATATGCCCTGAACCAATAAATCGTTTAAAACGCCTGCCGGCAGGGTAGTTTTAACATACTCGGTTAGCAAAGAAAAGCCCATTTCAACCAAATCCATGGGATAGGTACTCCAGCTAAATACCGCCTGAAATATCAAAAACATCAACAATAAAAAAATACCAATTCCGTAAAAGCGATGGGTTAAAATGGCATCTACTTTTTTGGTGAGCGACTTCCTTAAATTATCCTTAGGTTTTACCCGAGAAGCTTTAACCGCTTCGTCTATGAGGTGATACCTTTCAAAAACTTCATCCTCTAAAAATTGCCTGATATTAAACTGGTAGCGATCGAAAATACCCTTTATGCGCGCCGATTTTTCTGTGATAAAATCCTTTGCATTAATAGAATATTGCAAAGCCGCATAATGATTGCGCTTATCTGTTGCTGCACTTAATTCGAGCAACATATCCTGGTTCAACCGGTTTAAATTAAAATACGAAACATGGCTTTGCGGCAGGTGGTTTATCAACTCCTGTTTTAGCTCGGTAATTCCAGTGCGTTTGCGGGCATTAATGGGCACCACTTTCACCCCCAAAGCCTGCTCTAAATCTGGCAAACGGTATTCAATTCCCCTTCGTTCGGCCACATCCATCATGTTTAAGGCCAAAATTGAAGGCACGCCCAAATCGCACACTTGGGTGTACAACAATAAATTTCGTTTTAGGTTAGAGGCATCTGCAATAAAAATAACCAAATCGGGGAAATTGGTTTCCGATTTATTGCGCAAAATCTCATAGGTAACTAACTCATCGGCCGATTTTGGATAAAGGCTATAAGTGCCCGGCAAGTCAATTATTTGCAACTTTACCTTATCGGTAAGCATGGTTTGGCCCATCTTCTTTTCCACGGTAGTACCAGGAAAATTGCTTACCTTTTGGTTCAGACCGGTAAGGGCATTAAATAAAGAAGTTTTACCGCAATTTGGGTTGCCTACCAGCGCTACCGTTATTAATCTTTCCATTCACTTAACTCAATTTCGATGTGCGCCGCATCTTCCAAACGCAAACACAATTTAGACTCCCCCACCCTAATGGCAATTGGATCGCCAAAAGGGGCAATATTTTCCAACTCAACCTGCTCGCCAGGCAATACCCCCATCTCAAATAATTTCAACGCAAAAACATCGCCATGCACCTTGGTAACCACGGCTTTTTGTCCAGATTTTATTTGAGATAAATTCATTATGGGCGGCAATTTAGACTTTTTCTAAATAGCATCAAAATGATTGTTATCATGTAAGTTTTTCGGTCTGAACCAATAATGCGTTAAAATTTATCTGGTTAACTGGATAAACTTGGTCTGAACCAATGATGCGTTAAAATTTATCTGGTTAACTGGATAAACTGAATCTTTTGGGTGGGTAAAAATTCTCTTTTGTGGAAACCTTGTATTTACTTGCAGGCAGCAAATTGAGGCTGCTGTGACTAAATAAAATAACATGTTTGTACGAACCTTTGGAAGCGCTGTTTATGGCGTAAATGCGGTTACCATCACCATTGAAGTGAATACGGGGCAGAATTCTGGTGTGGGATATTACCTGGTTGGGTTGCCCGACAATGCCGTAAAGGAAAGTTTGCAGCGCATTGAGAGTGCCCTAAAGTTTAATGATTATACCTTGCCAAGGCAAAAAATTGTGGTAAATATGGCGCCCGCAGATATAAAAAAAGAGGGTAGTGCCTATGATTTACCTTTGGCTATTGGTTATATGGCGGCCACCGAGCAGCTAAATATTGAAAAAATACACCAATATATCATCATGGGTGAATTGGCATTAGATGGTACTTTAAAACCCATAAAAGGTGCTTTGCCCATTGCCATCCAAGCGCGTAAAGAAGGTTTTGAAGGCTTTATTTTACCCAAAGAAAACGCCCGCGAAGCCGCTATTGTCAATAACCTTAAAATATATGGGGCCAATAATATTGCGGAGGTTATAGATTTCTTTAATGGCATTGAAGGCGGATTAGAATTGTTTAACGTTGATACCCGACAAGAGTTTGAATCGAGTCAGAACAAACTCATGGATGATTTTGCAGATGTAAGCGGACAAGAAAACATTAAGCGGGCATTGGAAATAGCGGCGGCAGGCGGGCATAATGCCATATTAATTGGTCCGCCCGGGGCAGGAAAAACGATGTTGGCAAAAAGGTTGCCGAGCATTTTGCCGCCACTTACTTTGCAAGAGGCCTTAGAAACCACCAAGATTCATTCGGTAGCTGGAAGACTACCCATAAACAGTTCCTTGCTTTATGTGCGTCCATTTAGATCGCCCCACCATACCATTTCAGATGTGGCCTTGGTAGGTGGAGGCAATAACCCACGTCCAGGAGAAATATCTTTGGCCCATAATGGTGTTTTGTTTTTAGACGAATTGCCAGAGTTTAAGAGATCGGTTTTGGAGGTAATGAGGCAACCTTTGGAAGATAGGCGTGTGCATATTTCGAGGGCAAAATCATCTATAGAATATCCCGCCAGTTTTATGTTGGTGGCAAGCATGAATCCCTGCCCCTGTGGTTACTTTAACCACCCAGAGAAAGAATGTGTTTGTGGGCCCCAGGTGGTGCAGCGGTATTTAAGTAAAATAAGTGGACCATTATTAGACCGCATTGATATACACATTGAGGTAACTCCAGTAAATTTTGATCAATTGAGTGATCTTCGCAAGTCCGAACGAAGCGAAATTATTCGCGAGCGGGTTGTGCGGGCACGCAACATACAAAGTGCGCGGTATATAGACATGGAAGGCGTTTATTCCAACGCACAAATGAGCTCTACCATGGCTAGGGAATATTGTCAACTTACGCCAGTTGGCCAAAACTTATTGAAGGTAGCCATGAACAAATTACAGCTATCGGCTAGGGCTTATGATAGAATTTTAAAAGTGGCACGAACCATTAGTGATTTGGCAGGCTCAGAAGAAATAAAAATTGAGCATTTGGCCGAAGCCATTCAGTATAGGAGTTTGGATAGGGAAAGTTGGGGCGGGGTTTAGTACCGAGTACCAAGTTTTTCGCTCCTCGTTCTGTTTCTTTCTCTGTTTCTTTCTCTGTTTCCTTTGCTGTTTCCTTTGCTGTTTCCTTTGCTGTTTCCTTTGCTGTTTCCTTTGCTGTTTCCTTCACTGTTTCCTTCTCTGTTTCCTTCTCTGTTTCCTTCTCTGTTTCCTT
>JAWXAZ010000089.1:0-35304 GCA_034439755.1 bacterium | reverse complement strand
CACCTTCTCCCCAACCTTGCATCATACTCCCAAAACTCGGCAGTCATAGTATTTCCTATTCCTGCAATCTCATCATCCCTTTCCTGTCCACCAAACCCAAAACGGTATTCACCTGATTGAAAAGTTCTCCCTGCCAAAGGAGCACCAAATGGACTATAATCCGCTGCACTCACTACTTCAGCCTTATATTCAACAAAACTACCACTTACACAAATTGACTTCTTTTTATCATTTACAACTACCAAAATATTTCCTAAATGGTTACTAAATTCATCATGTTTCTTCCCCCTAATATAAGAAAAACTTGAATTACTTTCATTTATATTATTGAGGGTACTAATATTATACTCACTTGAAGATATTAATCCGTCTTCATTTATATCCCTACCAAAAACACTTGTAATCAACTTCCCGCTTTTTGCAACACCAAGCCTTGAACTACCATAAATACCCCATTCTGTTAACCACAGACTATCGGGATATAAATTACTTTGTAATGAAAAATGAGCAAGCAATTGGTCAAATACGTTTCCATATGATTTAGACTTGTACCATACAATGGAATCCGATTTGTTTGACTAGTAGCAATTTGACTAGGACTAATTTGAGAGGCAACAAATAAGAAATCTGCTACCATATTATTCTTAAACCAAGACACAACCCATTCCTTTCTTAGTAAAGATGTAGAGCCGGTACAATTTTCAATAACCTTGTCCTTTAATTTATTTGGATAATAGAGTTGCAAACTTGAAATAATTATATCTCTGGTATTCTAATTACCTCAGCAATTCTATGCGTTTCTCAAATGTGTCACCCTCGGGAGTGCTCAGCTTTATTAGGTATAGGCCGTTGCTTAGCACACTTAAAATCAATGCTTCCATCTGGCTCTAACTGGCTTCTATAAACCTGCTCTCCCAATGTGTTCTGTATGCTTATCGTTAGCGCTCGGTTCAGACCGTCTCTTAAATGTAAAATGCCTGCACTTGGATTTGGATATAATTGCATTTCATCATTCCATGAAAAACTTTCTGAACCCAAGGGTTTGCTAATGGTAATATTTAAATATCCAGTATCGCCGTTACAGCCGCTGGGCGAATATTTTGCAAGAAAACAATCTTGGCCGGCACTTTCGCTTCGGGTAGTTTGAAAAGCACCAGCAGTAGCTATACCAATGGCAGAAAAGGTTCTTCCTACTATGTAAATATCTCCTCTGCTATCGCTGGCCAAACTAGTTGAGAATTCTGAGGCTTCTCCGCCAAAATAAGTTGACCAAATAATGGGATTTATAACAAGCGTTTTGGTAGCATCATAAACGTCCACTTTTAACCCAAGTTTCTTCCAGCGCCACAAGTTGAGCACTAACCATGTGCCATTTTTGGTGTTGAAGCCATCAAATTACCCAATCCTAAAAGCAACAACATGGGAAGGATAATTAAGGTAATCTTTGATATGCTAGGTGTCCTACTTATTGTTCTATGTGTCTTGATTTTTACCCTGATTGCTCTTGATTTTAAAAAAGAAAATTAAACAATCTTTCAAGTAAAAAAAATTCCGCTTCTTAATATTTAGTTAATCCTATTTCGAGCGATGTTTATAATGTCTTAAATGGTGAGGTGTTTTAACGCTAAAACTACTTTAAAGAGCAAATGATTTTAGTGTGGTAAATGCCGAAAAACACGGTGTTTAGTCCTAATATTTTTGGACTACTACATTTTGCGTATCGGTATTAGTCCAAAATGGAGTAAAAAAATTTGCTTATCTCATTGCAAATCACTAAACTTGATTAACCAATCGTTCTTTATTTGTGTCTTATTCTTTTGGTGAATCAATATAAATTAAATACAATTAATATTCTATAACATGAAAAAACACCTTACCAATTTGCTTCTCTTCTTTGCTTTATGCACCCTTAGCCAACAGGCTTGGGCTCAATTAAACTACTTACCTGGGGGCTTTACAACCGCCACAGGTACCTATGTAGATTTAGGCTCAAACGGCGATACCATTCCGCTGGCCAACAAAGACGATGCCTTTTCTGCACCTTTACCCATTGGGTTTAGCTTTTCATTTAATGGCGCTATTTACGATTCATTTACTTTTAGCACAAATGGTTTTATTAAATTAGGTAAAGACACTGCTTCGAGGCACTTTCTTTTTACCGCGCATGCACAGCCACCTCCCAACGGCCCTTTTACTTCAACCACCTTACCTACGCCCACTGCAACAGATTCTAGCATCTTGTTTGCATTTGGACAAGATCTTTATCCTGGTTCAAACAACGCAGAATACCGATACTTTACCACAGGGTCGCCGGGAACACAAGTTTGCACCATACAATGGAAAAATGTAAAAGATAAACTTCAAGCTACTGTTGGTGGCTTGTGGGATACCATTAACTTTCAAATAAAATTATATGAAGGCACCAATGTAATCGAATACCGATATGGCAAATGGACAAGCACGGTGAACCTTGCTGTAGCAAGGTTCTCTGCCGTAGGCATTGTTGGAAAAAACATGACCACCTTAAACCAAAATTTGCATTTGGTGAAAGGCTCAACTGTGGTTTGGAGTGGTGCTGTTGCCAATACCGGATTTTATGTAAACAATGCGGTTAATTACAGAAATCCCACTAGCTCTCCAGCAGGCCCAGGCCCAGATTTGGGTCGAACCTATACCTTTACTCCATTAATGTTAAATGATGCTGCCGTGCGCGCCATTTATGCGCAAGGAAGAATTGCCTTGCCATTTCACCTTTCAGATTCTATTAGGGCCAATATTGTAAATACCGGTGTTAATACCATTACCAATTTAACTGTAACACTCAACATCACTGGTTCAAATACATATACTACCAATGCCTTTATTGCAAGCTTAGCACCTAATGCAAATGTGAATGTAGCCTTCGACCCATTTTATCCAACCAATCTTGGTTCAAACCTAATAACGGTTTCTGTACCTACCGATGATAACCCAGCCAACAATGTAAAAACAAATGGCTTAGCTATAAGCACCAACAGAAATGCTTATACAGACACACTTGTGCCGGCCAGTGGTGGAAACGGAACTTCCATTGCACACTTCTGGGGTGCAAAATATTTTATCAATGGGCAGGCTTTGGTAACTCAAGTTAGATCACCTCTTGCATCCAATTCAGATGCCTTAGGCGACACTGTTTGTGGTTTGGTATTAGATTCCTTAGGTCGAATTTTGGCAAGGTCTCCTGGCTATATTGTCCAAACCGCTGATTTAGGCACCACCCTAATTTTTAACATGTCTATTCCTGCTGCCGTTAGCAACCAAACTGTAATTGTTGGTATTGCCGGCTCTAATTCGGTAAATAGCCTAAATTACTTTTTAGGAACCTCTCAATCCGAAAATCCGATGAGGCCCAACACAAGCTTTTATTTTATGTCGCAAACGGCTGCAGGTGGTGTTACCAATGTAAATACGGGCGTAATATATGCCTCACCAGCAGCTTGGGCAACCACCAGGCTTATGATGGAATGTGTGGTTGAACCAATACCCGCTGTAGATGTTGGCGTTTCTACGAGTAACCCAAATAACAATTTCTTGATCCCAACCAACACCAGTATTCCACTGCGTGCGGTAGTTAAAAACTTTGGCACACAAGCCCGCTCAAGTGGCATACAAGTGAGGTATCGCGTAAATGGTGGCGCAATTGTTGGACCTATATCTACTTTGGCTGGAATGGCTTCTGGCGACACCAGCAGTGTGTTGTTTTCTGGCACTAATTCACTTAATGTAAACACACCAGGAACTTATCAGGTAAAAGTTTATACCAACTTATCGGGCGATGGATTAATTGGCAATGATACCCTCGTGCTTAATCTTACTGCTGTTGCTCCCAACAATCTCCCATACAGAATTACCAACAACATCATGGCATCTTGGACCAGCATTGGCAATTCTCCTGCTATATGGAAACAAAAATCTGCCCCACAGGCAAATGGCATCACCAATGCAAATGTGTTGTATGCCGATAATATCATCACCCCTGTTAGAGAAGCTACCATGATATCGCCACCCATTAACTTGGTTGGTTCAACGCTGCCTATCATGCATTTTCAAGTAGCACATGCTCCCAATACCTTTACAGGTACCGATGATACATTGGAAGTCTTAGTAAGCACAAATGGAGGCTTTTCGTTTACACCTTTATACAGCAAATCTAGTCAGCTTTCTTCGCCTACTTTGGGTACAGACACGCCCACATCTTCTAGCTACACGCCAGCATTTGCTACAGATTGGCGCAATGAAACAGTTAACCTAAGTGCATTTGCAGGAAATCCTTATGTGCTGGTTGCCTTTCGCGATAAATCTGCTTCTGGAAATGGCATCTACATTGGCAACATTTCTATAGCCAACGCAAGCGCTCATAGCGTTCAAAGTGTAACCTTTGCAAGTTCTTTTAGCAGCGGCAATTTTGGTCTTACTTTTAACAGCATTGGCAATACAAACGGTGAGTTATCTATTACGCGGTACAACACTCCACCTGCCTCAATAGCCTCACCCGTATTTGCCACAAACACAAGTTCTACAACTTCTAACTCAAGTGTATTTACACCCAACAATACCAGTCAAACTCATTGGTATGTTACGAGCTATTCTGGCATGGGCACCGGAAACTACTACTCAACCATAGCTTATACACTTAACATAGATATGACAGGCATACCGGGCATTAGCTCTCCAGATAGTTTGTATATCATCAGGCGTTCAGACTACAGCGATTCATGGAAAACAATTGGCAGCAGCGTTTCAAGTTCCAACCTATATACAGGCAACATTATTGGCTTCTCCGATTTCACTATTGGTTCTGTATCGAGCGTAAATACCTTGCCTGTTCAATGGTTATCTTTTACTGCACAGAAGAAAGATGCAAACAGCAACTTGCTTAATTGGGCCACCGCATCCGAAACAAATTCGCACTATTATGAAGTGCAAGTTTCAAAAGATGGGTTTCGGTTTGAACCAATTGGCAAGGTAAAAGCAGCAGGAAATAGCCAAGAAAAACAAAGCTATTCTTTCCTTCATAAACAAGTTTTATCTGTAGACCAAACCATACACTATCGCTTAAAGCAAGTTGATACCGATGGCGCATTCACGTATAGCAAAACCATTAGCATTGCCCATGATTTGGATAGAACCGAAACCAAAATTAGCTTAAGCAATCCTTTTGAAAATACACCCGTTTTATGGTGCAATCAAAACTTGGAAGGCATACTAAACATTAAGGTTTACGACCAGCAAGGAAAACTATTGATAGAAAAATCAATTGAAACACAAGCTGGGTATCATGGTTATAGCTTAAACGAAATGTCGGCTTTAAATCAAGGCATTTATATCATAGAAATGGAATGCAACCAAGTTAAAATACCAAGTCAGAAAATCATCAAATTAAATTAAAAACAATCATAAAAAAACGCCACGAGCTTTCAAAACTCGTGGCGTTTTTTTTCGTTTCGAAATTGGACTATTTATTTTGTTATATCGGTATTAAGTAGCTTTACGACTTAATCTTACAAGTATTAAATCCTACAATGGCATAAAGCGGACAAAAACTGATAAAGCTGGTGGCTAAAAACACACCACCCAATACCAAAAGTACCATACCTAATGCGCCGGTAACGGTGCCAGTAAAAAATAGAAATGCAAATACGGCAGCAAGGATTATTCTAATCGCTCTGTCTGCTCCTCCCATGTTAGTTTTCATATAAATTTATTATTGGTTTATTTCTGTTTTATTCAAATGTTATTAATTGTACCGCTTAAATATCCCAAAGCTATTTAACCTGTTTACAATGGGTTATGCCAGTACAATCAAAAACTCCTTATACCAAATGTAGGTATAATTTATGCCATAATTAAAAGTATAATGCCATTACTTAAAATATTTCGAAGGTTAATTTGATTTTAGCAAGGCAAATTGATAACAATAGTTTGTTTAGTTCAATTACTTTTGGGCAATCACAAATTGTGTATCGGTATAATTCTAATGCATTGCCTTTGCTAATTTTAACTACCCAAATACCACTGAACAATGAACCTTATACTTTTGGCACTTACTAATTAATTGACCATTTGTATAAACAAAGATAAAGGCTTGGTAAAAACAAAATAGTAACATTTGTTACCCAAATAACTGAGATTTATGCAGCAAAAACCAAATTAACTAAAGAAAACAAACACATACCATGCGTCTTTTAAACCAATACACTAATTAACGTAAAAAGGAAAATTAGCACATGCAACTTGGTTGTGCTTGTCGTAAATATACACAAACAAACGGTAGGCTCCGCGCTGAAATGGCGCCTTAAATGAATACCCTGTTTGGGCATTGCCTTTCATCATTACGGCAAGCGCTTCTGGCCTAATTTCTGCATCTCCCCCGCTCTTGGTAAACTCGCTCTCTTGCAGTATTTCCCACTTATACGTTAAGCTAGCTGGGTCTTCATGCTTTACGGCCAAATCAACTTGTATATTGGCACCTTTCCTCACCTTCACACTCGTGATAGCGGCGCCTTGGTTCAAACCGAAAGAAAGAATTTGTGGTGTCCAATGTGTGGGTTTTGTGCCACCCCATTCTTCTTGCAACACGTTAAGCGCTTCGGTTTGTTTGTTATCAATAAAAACACCATACCAAGTAGGTGTGGTTTCTTGTTTCTGTCCCCATAAAAACACATAAGATCCCAAGCACAAATTATTGTCTTTTTTAATAAAATCTCGGTAGCGCTTGCGGTAGGTAACGGCCTTCTCGGTAGACGTTTGCTCAATGGGCGCACCCCATGTGGTCTTGGCCACTTCCCAATGTCCGTTTGGCCCCCATTCTGTTACCATATAAGGTTTTTCCCAACCGAATAATCGTATCTTTTCTGGCAAGGAAGGCAAATCGCCATAGGTATTCACGCCCAAAATATCAATGTCTTTGCAATACGTTTTTATCAATGAAACTTCGGGTGCATCAATGCCTGCCGTAACCACACAAGTAGGGTGATTCTTGTCTTCATCGTGAATCATAGCGGCAATGTTTTGCACAGCATTCCAAACGGCAAAATCGGTATACTCCAAATCAACTTCGTTGCCCACACCCCACATCAATAAAGCTGGGTGATTTTTATACTTACTTACCACCGATTTAAACTGTGCCACCTGATCCTCACAAGCCCATTTATCGCTATAATCAAATCCATGACGTTCTGGTGGCATCCACAAACCCAACATTACGGTTAAGCCATTTTTTTGCGCCTCGTCTAATACCTCCTGCGCATTTTCTGCACCCCATAAACGCAGCGAATTTCCACCACATTCGAGCACCTTATCCATGTGCACACTGCCACCCGCACCCTTCACATAATATGGCATGCCGCCGCGTTGAAGCTCAAAAACTCCTGCACCTTTTTGAACCACAGCTACCTTTATAACTTGCCCAGTTGCGGCAAACATAATTACTTGTAACCATACCCATAACAGGACTTTTATCTTCTTCATATTAATTTTGTACTTTAAGAATTTTAACTTGAGCCTCGCGCTTTCCATTGCTCATCCACAAGAAATACGTGCCCGCATCCAAAGCGCCCAATTGCGCATTCAACTCATTTATATGCGAACAAGTTATCTTGGTTCGACCCAAAATATCGCGCAAAACATATTGCTTGGCATCAAAAGAAATACGCAAATCTTCTCCATGTACCAATGGATTTGGATACACCAAAATAGGCTCCAAAACGGACTCTTCTATGCTGTTTAACAACTCCTTACAAGGCGCTTCTTTCACCCCAAAATCATCCATAAAATATACATCAGAAGAACTGGTATTGGGCGCAAACAATAAAACCAATTGATTTATGGTACCATCTAAAGTACCTGGGTCTGGCTTCAAAATAAGCTTAAAGGTAAGCTCCTCCCAAGCCCTATCCTTAGTGGTT
The DNA here is from genome assembly GCA_034439755.1 of bacterium. Lineage (GTDB taxonomy): Bacteria > Bacteroidota > Bacteroidia > UKL13-3 > UKL13-3 > B1. Next base: position 27,358 of record JAWXAZ010000089.1, on the reverse strand, counting down.
TTAGCCTGCAAAACACAACGTCTACCCAACGGATAATTTGATTCGGCACGCTTGCGGTTTTCAAAATTCAAATTTACCTCCGTACCCACCGGCGCAGTGGTATATAATTTCATTTTAAACAACAATTTGCCATCCTCAAAATCCTTTGCAGCATCAATCACATCGGTATGTAAAAACAGGGCATCATACGTTGTGCCTCCACTTCTGTAATACCTATTCACCGAATTACTCGTGTTTACAAAGTCTTTCATGGGATTGGTAACACCCGCTCTATACGTGCCACTGCCACCCACCCAATACATAGTACGCAACGTTTCTACATTGTCTAACAAGCCTTCGCACGTATCGGGCAGCGCTAAAACATACTTGTTAATTTTCTGGCTGAACCCATTATGCGTCGCCAAAACACCGATGCTATCTGAATGTAAGCCCCAATTAACTTTAACTTTAGAACCATTGGAAGCACCTATAATTTGAGCTCCCGCGGGCACTTGCCATGCATACGTTGCACCAGCTAATTCTTGTGTATAAAATTCCTTCTGCTTGTCTAAACGCAAAATAGCATCTGGACCACTGATAAAAATTTGCTTCAAATCCTGATAAACCCTTATGTAATCTACCTGCAAAGTAGCTGTATCTGGCGTAGTAGCATCTGGATACCCCAAGAAATATCCACCCACTGCCAAGTTAATAATGGCATGAAAATTACGGTCGAACGGCCACCAAAAATCGGTGAGGTTGCTCCTCGTTTTTGTGCTAAATAAAACACCATCCACATACCACAAAATGCTATCGTTTGTCCACCTTAAACCAAAATCGTGAAAGCCCGAAGTAAACGAATCTGTTGCCAAGGTATAAGAAGTGCCCGTATACTTGTTATTAGGCACATAAGCGCCATAATGTATGGTGCCATGTGTGGTTTTAGGCTCCTGCCCTTTGCCCTCCATTAAATCAATCTCCCCGCTCAATGGCCAATTGCCATAATAACTTTCGGTAGGCAAAAACCATATTGCCGGCCAATAACCTTTACCAATTGGCAACCTAGCCCTAACCACAATTCTGCCACTGGCAAAATCCATCTTCCCAATGCTTCTAATTCTGGCCGAACGGTAATTGCTGTTGCCAACTTTTTCCTTGCTTGCTTTTATCTTTAAAAAACCACCCTCCACCTTCACCGCATCACGTTGGTAAGATTGCGATTCGGCATTGCCCCAACCACATAAATCCGGACAACCATCACCTATCTGATATTCCCAATAATTGGTATCTAGGGCCGTGCCATTAAACTCATCGCTCCAACGCAAAAATTCTTGCGCACCCAAATAGTTTGAGCAGAAAAACGATATAAATAAAATATAAAATTTGTTCATTAAGGTTGTAGGTTAATTGAATCTCTTAATTGAGATACCTCAAAATAGAAAGTCCCCGGCTCCAAGAGCCATTTATTGTTCACATCCACAAAACGCAATTGCGAAACAGGTATTTTTACAGCAACGGCCTTGGTCTCTTTAGGCGCTAAATCTACTCGCTTAAACGACCTTAATTTTTTAACCGATGGCGTAATGCTAGCCACCAAATCTTTAGAATAAATCAACACCGTTTCTGTTCCCATTCTATCGCCCGTATTGCTTAGGTTAAAACGAATTTCCACGCTATCACTCGCTCTTAAATCGCGTTTCTCAATCTGTAAATCTGTGTATTCAAATTGGGTATAACTTAGGCCTGAACCAAAATGAAATAAGGGATTAAATCCGATAGGTTTAAAATCGTTGTTCAACACTTCGGAATACTTACAATCATAGGTGGTATGCACGCCCTCATACCTAGGATAGGTAAAGGGTAATTTTGCACTCGGATTTACTTTGCCAACAATTAATTCGGCCAAAGCCCTACCACCTTCATTACCTGGCAAACCAGCAAAGAAAATAGCATCGCACAAAGGCTCCGTTGTCTCAAAAGTTCTTGGTCGGCCTTGTAACAATACCAACACAATCTTCTTACCTGCTTTAGCATAAACCTTAATCAAATTTTGTTGGGCTTCTTCCATCTCCAAGCGGTTTATATCGCCCGGCTTTTCGGTATAAGTATCTTCTCCTAAAAATAAAACCACTGTCTTTACATCTTTGGCCGCTGCTAATAATTGTAAATCTGTTAAACAGGCCGTATAGGTGTTGCCAGGCAAATAGGTCACCTGCTCTTTTCCAAACACATTCTCCAATGCCATAAGCGGCGTAATTACTGCAGTATTATACTGCGGGTCTCTGCCCTGCCATGTATGCGTCCAACCGCCATTCATGGCATTTATATAATGCGCGTTTGCGCCCGTAACCAAAATCTTTTCATTAGGCTTCAATGGCAACAAATTATCTTTGTTTTTCAATAAAACAATCGATTGGGTAGCCAGTTCATAACTCAATTGCTTGCTCTTTTCTGAACCCAGGTTTTCATATAAATCCATGTCCACCGAAGCTTCATCAAACAAGCCCAATTCTAACTTTAATACCAAGATTCTATAAACGGCCTCATCCACTAATTTCACTTGTACCTTTCCTTCTTTTACATTCTCAATTAAGTATTGCGTAAACTCATAATCCAACGGAACCATGGCCAAATCAATGCCCGCATTTATTGCCATGGCCACTGCTTCTTTATACGTAGCCGCCACATGGTGTCTATCGCGTAAGTTTTTAATATCCTCCCAATCTGTTACCGTAACACCGGTAAATTTCAATTCATCGCGCAAGATAGTCCGCAACAAAAACTTACTGGCATGTACAGGCTCTCCATTAATTTCAGACGAGTTTATCATAATGGTTTTAGCCCCAGCAGCCACTGCCTTTTCAAAGGGTGGCAATACAATTTCGCGTAATTGTCGTTCCGCAATATATGCAGGGGTTCTATCCTTGCCACTCCTTGGATCGCCATAACCCAAATAATGCTTTAAACATGCCGCAACGCCCAATTTTCCATCAGACTGTGGCGCTTGATAGCCTTCAACCATGGCCACGCCCATTTCAGAAACTACATACGGGTCTTCGCCAAAAGTTTCCCAAAAACGAGGCCACATTGGGTTTCTAGCCACATCCAAAACAGGCGAAAAATTCCACGAAATACCACTGGCGCGCACATCGTTTGAAACCATTTGTGCCATTTGTTTTGCCAAGTCTTTATTAAAGCTCGAAGCCAAAGAAATTTGTTGCGGATACAAGGTAGCACCAACCGTATAATTGGCGCCATGTATGGCATCTATTCCATATAAAACCGGCACCTGCAACCTGCCCATTTTCTCATAAGCATGAATGGCCGTCATAATCTCTTTCCAATGTTGGCGGGTGTAAGTATAACCTCCCACATTTAAAATAGAACCAACACCCATTTCAACAATCACCTTGCGCAATTTAGCAGTATCTAAAGCATGTGGCACAGCCAAGTTTGGCAGCTCTCCAGCAGAAATCATCTCAATGGTTAACTGCGTCATCTGTCCTGCCTTTTCTTCCAAAGTCATCTTGCCCAATAGCGCCTTAGCTTTTTGCGCATTGCTGTCTTTCTTAGGCACATTGCATTGCACAAACACCCCTAAAAAGAATAAATAAAAAATAATTTCCCTATTCATGTTAATTCCTTTTGTTTAAACTAATTTCGTCTATCCAGGCTGCTCCTTCTCCTTTAAATTGGATCAGGAATTGCTTAAATCTCTTTATATCAAAACCGCTTTTTTCCCAATCAAAATCGCCCATAGGAACCGCTACCTTTTGCCAAGAACTTCCTGCATCTTTCAAATATTTTTCGGCAATGGGCAACAATACCGCCTTGCCATTATAGCTTTCAAACCCAAACATCAAATTAGTTAGCGCCGCTTTATCATTAGCTTTTACATAAAACTCAATTGAATAGGTCTGAACCGAATCTGCCAATGAAATGGCCTGCCATTGCGCCCAATTAAAGCCCATTTGCTTGTTTCCTTTTGGTGCTGCTTGCTCATTCCAAACAAGGTGCAACGACTTCTCACCCGCAAATTTTTCTGACTCAACCAATTCAATATTCCTGCCAGGCAAATTGCCCAAACCCCATGCATAAGTTACCGCATCTTGAAATATCATAGCCGGAAATTTAGTTGTGGATGCCACCCCAAATTTCTCGGTAGAACCTGCCTTAATGGAAGCGCCACCCACGCTTATTTCATCTATATAAATAGCACCCGCGCCCTGGCATTCTATGTTCAAACTTTTGATGTTGCTAAAGTCGCACAGCGGCGCACTCGACAATAAAAATCCGCTTAAAGGAATACTCACCCTTTGCCAAGTTTCGGTAATGGGGTACAACTCTAAATGCTTTGCTTTTAACAGCGTGGCAGACTGCACGCCAGAATAATCTTCTAACAAGAAAATCAAGGTAGGAATAAACTGTTTTCCGGCAACCGCACGCACATAAAAATCAATGCTACCCGTTTGCATCACCTCGCTCAAGTCTTTGGCAGCGTAACCGTTCCAGCCAATGCCCATACCAACCCAAGGACAAGATCCTTCTCTGTTCCACACCAAACCTATACTCGATTTTCCATTATAAGAAACCGAATCCACACGCGCAAAATTCTTGCAGGCTGTTTGCTCCATGCCCCAAACATCAACCGTTTGATCGTGGTAAATTTCTCTGTCCTGAAACACTTTTACAGCAGATTGCTCGTAGGTATTTCCCCACTCATCTATTAAGTTCATTTGGTGCATGCGAATTCCACAGGCACTTGCCATTAACACTGCAATTAGCCCTATGCTCAATAGCTTTTTCATCTATGGTTGAAAGGGTTTATAATAGGTAAACGAGGCATAATCTATGCCCACTCTGGTGTTTCCAGAAGTTCCGGGCTGAGCCAACAATAAAAACTGGGTAGCAATGATGCGGTCTAAGTCTTTTTTTCCGGTTCTATCCGAATTTCCAAATCCACCAGAAGTAGATATTTTGGTTTCATCGTAAGAGAAACTAATTAGTTTCCAACCCGTCCAATTTACCGGCAACCTATAGGTATAAGCACCCTCTTCGGCAGGTTGGTATATGCCATCTTTGTTATCGTCTTCCTGAAACTCAATGCTCAATTCGGCTTTGTTATCGCCCCAGCCATAAACATACGCATTGAAATAAACATTCTTGGGATTCTCGGTGGCAAAATTAAAATAGTTTTCTCCTACACCCTGACTAATCTTGGAACTTAGGTTCATACCGCATAAAAACAAACTGGCAGTAGGACCATGGTTACCGGCTAATACATAAAACCTTGTTTTCTCTCCTGGCGATACCCCTTGAAAGTTCACCGAGGTGCCGTTAAAGCTTTGTTGCCCTTCGGTAAAAGTATTGTATGGGCGTTGCGGACTTTCAAAATCGTCGATTAAAATATCGACTAAAGGCGTAGGACGCGCTTCGGTAATGGTTAAGGTATCTGAGTACAACGTATCTGTATAATTGGCAAAGCTCATGCGGGCCACACAAGGCTCATTCTTTCTAAAGAAAGGTGCAAAAGTGATGGTGCCATTCCAGGTTACCGGGTTTAAAACAAAATCCTTTGCATTGCCTGTAAACACTTTTCTAGCACCGCTATTCAATCCAATTACCTCAATGGTCCAATTGGTTCTAATAGACAATTTACAGCTATATTGGATTAAATCGCCCGCAGCAAAATTTGCAGTAGATTGAGAACCCATAATTGGTTCAAGCACTTTAAATTCTCCAAAAATATCCACCAATTCTGGGCCTTCAATTTTCGCATCTTTTTTGCATCCAGCCAGAATAAATAGGCTCAAAACACAAAAGTATAAGTTTAATTTTTTCATGTGTTGCTTAGAAAAATAGGTTGTATAAAACAGCAAAACGGTTAATCTTGTATTGGTTGGTAGGCAATAGGGCATTGTCCCAATTTACTTGCTGCCACTGTAGTTTTAAGCAATTTGCTTTGCTAAACTGATAGTTAATTCCGCCCAACAAAAGAGTCTCCTTTAAATTAGCTTTATAGGCTGTAAAAAAGTTCATTTCATTAAAGGAATTGCGTTGAGCCAAAAACTCGTTGCCATTGGCAATTAACTGAATGGCGCCCATTTGAAAGGATAATTTTGGGATTATTTCGTACTCAATTCCCAACTTAAACTGATTCGTTTTTAAGTTGACCAAATCAATTCCTTGGGTGCCTTCTCTGCTAGTGTTCTGTATGCGAAAGTAAGCGCCAACATGCAAGTTTTTCTTGCCCTTGTATAACTCGTTTAAACCCAAATCTACATAAGCCGCAAGCTCATTAAAGCTGCGCAGATTTACAGTACCCTGCCCACTTATTTCTTTAAAACTGGCCATATCTAAACCCAGTTTTAACAAGCGCGCTTTCTGGGTATTCCAACCCATAGTTACCTCTGCCCCTTGCCTGTTTGGCGTGGCTTTTCCGTAGGGCTGTCTGTTTTCGTAAGCCGGATTAAACTGCTTTAAATCTGGGCGTAAAAACATGTTATAGTAATTGCCATCGGTTAATATATCTAAAATATTAGCAGGTCTTGGTGTTTCACGGTTGGTATAATAAGCGTATTCGGTGGCTGTAGCGCTATAATCTACACGCCTCGATTGCGCACCCATGCTTCTAAACGAAGTCTCCACACTGCGGTAATTCAAACCCGCGCGCCAACCCTTTTGCTTGTTTTTAAATGCTAGTCCGGCCTCAGTAAAAGCGCCATTAGGCACAACAGGCGCTGCTGCATTATTCTCATACAGCACTTTCGATTTACCTGCCTCAAGCGAAACAATGATTGTGTTCTTGCCTAAATTTAATTCCTCATCTACCCCAAAACTTTGCACTGTATTTTTAAACAAAGCATCAGAAAACATGGCCGAGTTCTTTACATCAAATGCATGGGCTAAATTATACGACAAACCCAATTGCTTAAAGAATTTTGCCGATACCGTAGTGCCAGAAAACAAGCGATCTGGCGTGCTAAAATAATCGGTTTGTCTATTCTTACTCACCATCGATTTTATTTGCAAATGATTTAAGTATTTATCAAAATCGAACCCAAAATCTACCATAGCACCTTGCTGCCGCCAAGCATTGTCTACATAAAATTTATCGTAGTTTATGACTTCCGAAAACGTGTTTAAAGCAAGCGGATTATGCGCACTTAATTCGCCCTCTGTATTGTATAAAGTAAAAGGCGTCATGCGTGTATTTAAATCGCCTACTTGGTATTTAAACCTTTTCAACAACAATCCGCGCACATACAATTCGCGCACATTAAAAAGAATGCCGCCACCCCAGAAACCATTGATATCATTGACTACACGCGTTATTGCTTTAATCTCTGTTTCGGCACTTGGCCTAATGTGAAAGCCCAAATCGAACAAGGTACTTCCCCGCATTTGCTTTTGGGGCGTAACCGTATCGGTCTTGGTTAGCTCACCACTTAAGCTGCCATTGTTCAAGGCAAACCTGCCCGAGCCAAAAAAATCTACCTTCTTTTCTTGCGCCAATAAAGTGAGCGGCAAAAAAGCCAATATAATACCTATATACCTGTAATATTTTTTCATGCTAAAAGTATAATTTTAGTTCAATAGTTGTTTCTGTTCCTTTAATGTTATCGAGCACAAAGCTCTTGTCTACTTGCTCAAACCACCTTCTACGTATATAGAAATAGGTATTGCGCGATATGCGGTAATCCAAGCCCAATCCAAATAAAGTGCCTTCTTGGTTTACCGGGTCGTTGGCAACGCTTCCAACTTTTCCATCCACGTTATCGCCTCGGTTCAAACCGGCCCCGCCTTTTATATATTCTTTGCCAAATGTGCTTACCAAACTCAAATCTTTGCCCAACATAAAAATAGCATCTAACTCATGATAATATGTGCGCAACAAAGCTTGGTTATTAAAAACAGGCAAAAAGTTAAAACCTTCTTGGGCCGAACCAAAAGACCCCACATACAACACATAAAATGGCAGGATAGGAATATTCACCTTCTGTTTTAATTGCACCTGCAACATGTTAAAGCCCAATAATGATTTTGGCATTCCCAAATTATTGGTATCTGTAACATGCATTACCTGCGAAAATCCCCTGAAATAGGAGGTCCAATTGTTGTAAGAACCAACGTTGTTGGTAAACGGCGTAAACCTAGAAAAAGGCAAGGAATTTATCTTATGGCCAAAGGCCAATTCTCTGCCCACCGATTCTACTTCCATAGAACTCATATTGCCTATGTTTAACTTGGTAGTTTTGCTTAAATTGAACCAAGCATTTAGGCTCAAACCTTTGCGGTTATTGCTCACCTGACCCACATCTGTAATAGAGCCTGCAAAATTGCTAATACCCCCGCTACCACCCAAAGTAGAGCCATTTTGGTTTAAGGATCCAGCGCTTACAATATTGGTATTGGCACTCAAAAAATTGCCGTAATAATTGATGAACGTCGGACTCAAATAAAATGCTTCCACTTCAATGGGAAAGAAGGTTGCTTTAGCGGGTGTTTTAATGCTAATACGGGCCGCTTCTCCCCAACCTTTTTGCTGAACTTGCGAGTACAATTGTCCCCTGCCAAACTCGGCCGCAATTACCCAATCTTTATGCTCAAAATCGTACGAAAAAGTGTAAAGCTGAATGCCTGCTTGCTCTTTGCCCAATGAATCTACAAACAATTTATAATCCATGCCATTGAACCCAAAAGTATGGTTCTCGTATTTTTTTCTAACGCGGCCGCCCATGGTATAACTCGGAATTCCATTGGTGGTAAAAGCTTGTGCTGGCGTGGTGCCATATAAAAACCTAAACGAAACATTACCGGGCAATTCTGCGCCATCTACCAACAACCCTTTAAATGGCTGCATGCCAAATCGCATGTCGCGGCTAATATTTCCGTATTCATAATAGTTTGAAGCACGGTCGTAAGTAATGGCATTGCCTTCCCAAGGCCAGCGTTCATAAATGCTATAGCGCTGGTAGCCAATAAAACTGCTAAACACCATGCCGCTAACATCTACCCAATTGATACCGCCCATGTGTGCCGTAAATTTCCCAATATCGGTTTGCACACTGCCCGTTAAGTTAATTCCTAAGTTTAGGTTTACCGAACTAGTTCCTGGCGTGCCAGAAAAGTTGTGGTACAAGGCATAATCCATTCCAATGAATGTTTTAGACGTGGGCTGAACCGATAAATTTAACAGCATCAAAGGTGGGTCGCGGTAAACATCGCCCGTTCCCAAAATATAGGCCGGGGCACTGGCATAGGGATTTCCTGGAATTACCACAAAGGGTTGCTGTAAGTTTCGGTTGATCCCAAAAAACCGGTAATAACCGCTTACGTTTATTTTTTTGAGCGGCATTACCCCTGCCGCACTGCTTGGAATGGGCAACGTAAGCTCCTGGCCAAGGCTATCCAATGTTTGGGCATTGCTTTGTAAGGTACCCCCCAATAAAAGGGGCAAGCTTAGCAGCGCCAATCGGAAAGAAAATTTGTAAAGTGATTTCAAACGCGACCTATTTATGTTGTAAATGTCTCGACAAAATTGTGAAAACCTGCTTTTATGCTCCCCAACTCACCTACATCAAACAAAGTATCTATTACAACATCACTACTACAAAAAATGTCAAATTCCTGATAACAAATGAATTATTATTTGGAATTTTAAATTGTTTTTATATCTTTTCCCTGATTAAATTATGAAGAAATCGGGTTTTAAACTATTTGTATTTTCATTTCTTTTGGCATTACTTGCCTTAATACCTGCTTGTTTAGAAGCCCAAAACTTTATGGCTTCGCCCCTCATTAAAAATTACCCGAAGCAGGTTTACAATGGCGGTACCCAAACTTGGGATATTTGTGATGGACCAAACGGACTCATCTTCTTTGCCAACAATAACGGATTGCTTTTGTTCGATGGCAAAGATTTTAGCAATTTCCCATTACCCAAACACACCATTTTGCGTTCTATTTATTACGACAGTAAAAAGCAACGTGTGTATGCTGGCGGACAAAACGAAATTGGGTACTACCAAATAGCGGCTAATGGCAATATTCAATTTTACACTTTGGCCAAATTACTCCCAGAAAACTACAAAGGATTTGAGGATATTTGGGGCATTGAGGCACAAAACGATAAAATAATCTTTCAAACTAGCAGGCAGATTTTTGTTTACGATGGCAACCAAATTATCACCTTAAAACCATCGGAGAACCTGCTAGAAAACCTACATAAAGTAAACAATAAACTGCTCCTCTCCGATGCCAGTGGCAGCATATTCGAATACAAATTTGATTCCTTTAAACCCATATTGCTGCATTCGAACCTAGACATATCGGCCATATTAGAATATAACCCAAACACCTACTTCATTACAACCTATAAAAACGGCATTTACCTGTTGCAAAATGGCTCGCTGCAAAAGGCCCCTTTTAACCAAGAACAGATACAACAAAGTAGAATATACCGTGCTTGCAAATACGGCTCTCAATTTGTGCTTGCAACCAATAGGGGCGGTGTTTATTTCTTAGACAGCAATGGCATGGTGCTCAACCAAATTAGTGTGCAAGATGGCTTACAAAACAACAATGTATTAAGCATACTCCAAGATGAAAATAAGAATGTTTGGCTTGGTTTAGACAATGGAATCGACCTAATTCGCCTCAATTATCCCTTTGGCTATTTGTACCCAGATGGCATATTAAAAGGAACAGGCTACGCCATGACGCAGTATGGAAATACATATTATTTTGCCACCAACAATGGCTTATATGCAAGGTCGGTCACAAGCGGTTCCAGCGTGTCGTTTCAATTGGTTCAGAATACCGAAGGGCAGGTTTGGTGGGTGCAAGAAATCAATGGAAAATTATTTGCCTGTCACCACGAGGGGCTCTTTCTAATTAACGAACTTACGGCACAAAAGATTTCCGATACACGCGGGTGTTGGAAAATTATTCCACTCAAAAAAAATCCTGGTTATTTTGCATTGGGCACCTATAACGGCATCAATATTTTTAAGTGGGAAAATGGCACACTCAACTTCGTATCAAAGCCCGGCCCCTTTAAAGAATCGAGTCGGTTTTTAGAAGAAGACAATGCAGGCAATATTTGGGTGGGCCATCCCTATAAAGGTTTATATAAAATTGGGCTGAACCAAAGCCTGCAAGGGATTACAAGTGTTTCTCTATACGGCACAAACAAAGGCTTACCCGCCGAAACAGAGAACTATGTTTTTAATACCGACCTCGGAATTTGCTTTGCCACTACCAAAGGAATCTATCAATACGATGCCGATTTGGATCGATTTAAATTGTTTCAATCGCTGCAGCAATGGCTCGATACAGGCCTTGTGTATAAACGTATTTTCCAAGGTAAAAATGGCCGCATTTGGTATATCGCCAGCAACGAAATTGGTTACCTTAACCCAAGCTATAACGGGGTAGAATATGCTTACAAAAAGATTAAACTGCCTAAGCTCGACCAGAACCTGGTGGGGGGATTTGAGTTTATGGCCGAGTGCCAAAATCAACATATTTTCCTTGGGGTGGAAACAGGTTTTGTTCAAATAAATCTGCAGAAAATTAGTCGGTTCAAACAAGACCCGCCGCGTGTTATTGCAACAGGCATAAGCTCGCTGGTGGAGCCCGATTCGTTTTATTATAAATATGTTGGAATGGGTTCAGACAAACTGTTTTTTAACGACCGCTCCATCGAATTTTCCTTTAGCTCGCCTAATTCGCATTTCTTTAACGACCTCAATTTCTCTAGTTACTTAGAGGGCTGGGACAAAAGTTGGTCGGCCTGGAAACCCAATATTACCCGCGAATTTAGCCAGTTGGGTTATGGCGATTATACACTTAGGGTAAAAGGGCGATGCATGGGATTAGAAGGACCAGAAACCAAAATTTACTTGCGCATTCTTGCTCCTTGGTATTGGACCACTGCGGCCAAATTAATTTATTCGTTGATGGCAGTTTTGCTGGTTTTAGTGATTGGTTTTTACCCGCAAATGTTGGTGCGTAAAAAGGCCATTAGAATTATTGCCGAAAAGGACGATTACCATAAAAAACAAACCGAACAACTGCGTTTAGAAAAGGAAAAACAGGAAATGGAACTGGTTGAACTAAAAAATCAACAACTGCAGAAAGAAGTAGACCATCAGGGAAAGGAATTGGCCTCATCTACCATGCATTTGGTTCAGAAAAGTGAAATGCTTTTGTCTATAAAAGATAAACTCAAACACATTTCTAGCATTAGCAACGACCCTAAAATTAAGCCCGAAATAAGTGAGCTCATTAAGAACATTGAAAAGGATACTTTGATTGATAAAGATTGGGAGAAATTTGAGCTATATTTTAATAACATTCACCACAGTTATACCAAGAGTTTAAAGGCGCAATTTCCTGTATTAACGGCCAACGACATTAAAATGTGTGCTTATTTAAGAATGAATTTATCTACCAAAGAAATTGCATCCATCCTTAATATTTCTGCCCGTGGCGTGGAGATTAGTCGCTACCGCCTAAGAAAGAAAATGAGCCTAGAGAACGGTATAAATTTAACAGATTACCTTTCTAAAATATCCTAAAACAGAAAAAGCCCCTTCAATTTCTTGAAAGGGCTTTCGCTGTTAATTACACAAAAAACTAGAAACTATTCAACCACAATTTTGTAGGTTTTTACAGCTTCATTCATTTCAATCTTCACTAGGTAAACACCCGCTTCTAAAGATTGAATATCTAAACTAATTATGCCACTGTTGGCATTTAAGAAACTTTTCTCTGCAACTTTAGCACCCAATAAATTGTAGATGCCTACATTGGTTTTGGCTTTAACTGTTTGACCAAATTCAATGTTCAAGGTTTCTTTAGCCGGATTAGGGAATAATGAAGCATGGTTTAATAATTGCTCTTCTAAGCCAACTGCGTTACAAATGGTACAAGTATTCCAGCAATAAGCACCCACCATTATGGCGTTGGTATCGGCAATATTTAAAAAGCGGTTTGTAAAACTACCATCTGTAATGGTACAAGGATCGCCCGGAGCAAAAGACTCTTCATCGTCCCAATTTCCAATGGTATATTTAAAAGTATATTTACCAGTATCTAAAGTAAGGATAACAGAATATATATTATTACCTACTAAAGTCATTGGCGTACAGTTACCACACCAGCCATTAAAGCTGCCGTTTAAGGTTACCCCTTTAGTTAAATCGCCCACATAATTTTTCATGTTCACGCTAAAAGTAACCTTTGTTTTAGGTGCAGCATTAGCACAACTTACACAACTTTCCCAGCATACAACTGCAAGGGTATCGTTTGTTTTATTTACAGTAAGGGTTCTATTAGTAAAACCAGATTTGGTAGTAGTACAAGTAGAACCTTCTTTTAATAATTCTTGTGAAGCCCAGTTACCAATAGTGTATTTGTAATCGTAAGTAGAATCTTTGTCTAATAACACGGTTGCCGCCCAAACATCTGTTCCAGCAACTTTAGTCATTGGCGTACATTGCCCGCACCAGTTGTTAAATGAACCGTTTAAAGTAACGGTATCACCCGCTGCAATACCATGTTTGCTCATATCAACCCTAAAGGTTACATTGGTTTTGGTTGGTCCACCAGATGAACATGGTCCGCAAGTTTCCCAGCAAACAGTAGGCATGGTTACATTTGTAGAACCTGTTTTCATAACCCTATTGGTAAATCCGCTGGTAGTTTTGGTACAAGCTAATGTTTGAGGTAAGTTCTCTTGAGCTACCCAATTTCCAATCACATATTTAAATTCATATTCAGTGGCCGTGTCTAATGCAACGGTGGCCGACCAAATTTTTGTTCCAGGTTGGTTAGTCATTTTGGTACAAGCACCACACCAGCTATTAAAAGTTCCGTTTAAAGTAACGGTATCGCCAGGTGCTAAAGGCAAGTTCTTCGCATCTACTGTAAAGGTTACATTTACCTTGGTAGGTGGAGGAGGTGTTCCGCCGGAGCCAAATACTACATCATCAAAATAATACGTTTTAGTACCAGCAGCGCTTCCAGCTACACCAAAATTAAAAAATGCAGAGATCTTTTTGTAGTTATAAGCATAATTGATTGATGCAGTACCTGTAGCTTGGGTTGCAAAGTTAAATTCTAAAGTTTGCCAAGCGTTGGCAACCGTAGTGGTAGCATCTGTTTCAACGCTCTTAGTTGGATCATTGGGATCTTCTGCTTTTAACCTGATAACCGCTCCATTATCTGGAGAGAAAACACGCATCGACATTTTGTTGGCATTGGCACTAAAAGGAATTGCTAAAGCCAAACCAGAATTTGTACTCAAAGTAGTACCTGCCCACGTTTCGGCCATATTGCTTTTAATTATCTTACCTACTTTGTTGTTAGAATTGCTTGGATCGGCCACAATAGAAGAAGCGTTTCCACCAAAATCAATCATGGTATAATCGGTATTGGTGCTATCAAAATTGATAGGCAATTTCACTTGCATCAAAATTGGTCCGCTTGCCGCAACCATTTCTAAATCATCAAAATAGTAATCTTTTGTACCAGCAGTATTGCCAGAAACACCAAAATTAAAGAATACAGAAACCTTCTTATAAGTATAGGTGTAATTGATTGCTGCAGTGTTTGAAGCTTGGTTAGCAAAATTAAACTCCAAAGTTTGCCAAGCGTTGGCAACCGTAGTAGTAGCATCAGTTTCAACCGTTTTGGTATTGTCTGCCGCATCTTCAGCCTTCAATCTTACTACAATGCCACTATTTGGCGAATAAACGCGCAATTTTAATTTGTTGGCGTTAGCAGCAAAAGGCACCGCAACAGTAAAACCATTGGCACCACCAAGCGTAGTTCCAGCCCAAGTTTCGGCTGTATTAGATTTTGTTACCTTACCAACTTTATTGGTAGCATTCATTGGATCGGCCACAACTGAACTGGCATTTCCACCAAAATCAACCATAGCATAATCTACGTTAAGGCTATCAAACCGCACAGGTAAATTCATGGGCAATAAAGAACTACAAGCCGAGCACGAGTTCCAACACACAGTAGGCATAACGGTAGCAGCCGTTAAATTTAATGTCCTGTTCGTAAATCCGCCACTGGTAATAGTACAAGGCGAACCATTTGTAAGGGCCTCCTGCGCATTCCAGCCACCAATGGTGTACTTAAATTCATGCGTTCCAGAAGGAATAAGGAAGGTACCTTCCCAAATATTGGTATTGCCTTGTTTTACTAGCTTATTACAAGATCCACACCAACTGTTCCAGGTTCCGTTTACATAAACAGTATCGTTTAATCCAACATACTGCGACATGTCTACCTTAAAGGTAACATTGTAATTCTGAGCACTTAAGCCGACCGAAAGCAGCGTAAGCAGCACAAAAATTTTAAAGTTTGTAAATATCTTCATGTTTATTTTTGATTTGTTATGGTAAAATTAGCTTAAAGATGTGCGCTAACCATATTAGGCAGCCCTTCAATCCTTTCACTACAAAAAATTGTGCAAATCTAGGCTACTACAATGCTACTACAAACTTTCGCAACAAATTGATTTTCTTTGCCATACAAGCTTTAAAAAATTCGGCCTGAACCAATCCATTGTTGCCCCAAAATGCCTTAAATCTTAAATTATCCTTGTTTTTTTGGAGCCCAATAAGTACACTTTACCCATGTAAAAAAGGAATTCTGCAGAAAATGGTCCCACAAAATTGCCTGTGGTATTGGGCAAATTTAACCGAACAAAAATAGCTGAATGTAAACAGGATCGCATTTAGCAGCCTCAAACAGAAATAATTAAAGTTGCACAAGGTCATGCGCAAAAGGGCAAATATTATTGGAATTACAAAAGGCAAATAAAATATTTCACCAAATTTTACAGAATTCTAATAATTCATTTGCAAAAATGCAACAAATCCTTACTTTTGCACTCCCTAATTGGTGCGGTAGCTCAGTCGGTAGAGCAAAAGACTGAAAATCTTTGTGTCGGGGGTTCGATTCCCTCCCACACCACATAAAAGACCTATTAATGGCAATAAAAAGCCCGTAAATATTAAGTTTGCGGGCTTTTTTATTTTCTAACAATGTCAAAAATCATCAAAAGAATGCAAAACTAATCAGGTATAATCGTGGGGCGTATTTTTATCCCAAAAAAGACACACGAATTACCCTGTAAATATTAGCATAACAATCTGTTCTCTTAATGAACATCTTGATGGTGAAGGTTCATAAACATAATTTTGTATAACCTTAATTAAAATGGCACCAAAGACATTCAACATTCTATTCTTTATCAGAAAGCCGAAAGGAACAACTTCCAGCCCCTATCCTATTTACATGCGCATTACAGCAGATACAAGAGATATCTTTCTTTTTTACTGTTATACAGGCCTTGCTTGCATAGATATAAAACAATTAAGAGAAAAGAATATCCAAATTGGGAAATCCCAAATTATGTAACCTAAAGAATACCTTACTCAAATTAACCTAATATTGCATTAACGAAACTGAATCAAATATTGCAGACCATAACAACTATTTAAAATGCGGATTTAGCCAAGGTTTTATACAAAAAATCGTCGAAATTAAACTGTGACGTGGAAAACATGTTGGAAAATGTATGACTTTGTGTGCTTGAGTGTAGAGAAAATTTAGACTCAATTTTGAGCTCAGTTCCTTTGGAGTAGGGTATCAATATTGAAGAAAAAAATACATTATTGCAGCAACGGTTATTTTCTCATCAATGGCTGAAAGAAACGATAGATAACCATAAGCAAATATTATCTACTACATTGATTAACAGAGTATAAAGAAGACTTATTATTCCATATTAAACGTGCCAATACGCCTTTCAATAGGTGAACAGATAAGTATTGCACTTATTTTGGCAGTTGAGGAAAAGATATATTTCAAATACTCACCTAATAAATTGGTATTATGAAGAATCTGCTTCCAGAGACTGCGTTTTCTTTATTAAAATCTTGTCTGAAAAATCTAGAGAGTGAGATAAACAAGGATTTACAAATTGCCCATTACGAGAGTATGAATATGCCTTTTGAATTGAAATTCAAAAGGTTATTTGGGCAAAAGCTACCTAGGCTATCTTTCAAAATATTCGAATAATCTAATTTCATTTACTGAACCAAAGGAAATCAATCTGGAAGCTAATTCGGGAAATTTTAATAAGCTTTTTAAAAAGTATGTTTTCTAAATAGAGCCTATAATTCAGAAACCATCAAAAAGAACCTTTTTAGAGAAAATTAAATCCAATTTATATCCAAAGATTGAGGGAATGGTTAATTTAGATAAAAAGTTAACCTCTGTTGAAATTCCTAAATTACTGTTCCCAACTACTATTAACTTCATCGGAAGAAATGAAGTACCAGTAACAAGGCAAACCATTGAATTTGAAAACAAACATGTATCAATTGAAAATCACATTGCCAAATATATAAGTTTAATAAAAGCTTTTGAATTAAGCAATGAGCCCAATTGGGGCTACTTTATTCTAGGTAAGGAACCTGATAAATCTTTAATAGATAATCATAAAATGTGGTCTGAAATAAGAGATCAAAAACTCTTTGATTACGTTCCTTTAAAAGAAATAGATCGAATTGAACAATATATGATTAAACATCATGTTCAACCATATATTGTTCAATAAAATAGCCCTACTTTAATTGATTAATCCCTAAATAGTTGAATTTATCAAACCATTCTCTGTTGCTCTTATTTTACACTTCAACAAGGGGCAATTAATACTATTAACATAACTCCATGTATTGAGATTTAAACCGATTGTACAAAATATATAGTCTAATTTCGACAAACATCTCATTGTGCTATTATTTTGTTATATTGGTTAATCATGCAAGTAAGCTTGGGCATTCTAACCCTTATAAATGCATCGCAATCAAACTCATTTGTGATACTGGGTATTGGCCATCAGTTTATAGGAATGCTGCTTGTTGTATTGTTAACAGGTTTGCTGAAAATTACAAAAACGAATTAACTTTTTATCGCATATAAGTCATTAAAATAAACTTCTTAAAACAAATTAGTAGAATTAATAAAGCACTTTAATTAACTCAAATACCCCAAATCATTTAGTCCAAAAGAATTGGACTAAATGATTTGTCTTTCGCTTTAACAAAGCACATTAATATTACCCGCCGCCTAATTGCTATTAGTGGGCAATCTCATTTAATAGAAGAGGGATATTAATTTCATAGAAAAAATTAACCAGAAAAGCCTATAAAAATAAATCTTGACAATTCCAAGTAAAATTTTACCTTAGTTGTATGTATTGCCAAACTCTATTTATAAAATTAGTAGCATATCAATTTAATAATCATTCCTATTTGGTGCTTTTATTGGTTATGAGATCAATTTTATAATTTAAATTTATTATGCCATCATAAGACAATCAATAAGCCATGAAAAAAACAAACCTAAAAAAAATATTTCTTGATACAGAATTTACTGGATTGCACCAAAACACCACGCTCATTTCCATTGCATTGGTGGCAGAAACTGGGGAGGAATTCTATGCTGAGTTTACTGATTATGACCAATCTCAGGTTAATCCTTGGATTCAAGAAAATGTGCTATCGAAATGCTTTTTGCAAGAAGGAAAAAATCTGTTCTTATTAGATAAACATCATATAAAAGGTAATCGAAATGAAATTAAAACAGCACTCTTGGATTGGTTAAATTATTTTGATGTAAGAAAAAATCCGTTAGGAAAAACCCTTCCAACCTTTCAAATATGGGCAGATGTGCCGCATTGGGATTGGGTTTTGTTCTGTGAATTATTTGGGGGTGCGCTCAACCTACCACCACAAATTCATTATATACCTCTGGATATTGCAACACTGCTAAATATTCGAAACATAGATCCTGATAAAAGTAGATTAGCTTTAGTTTTAGACATAGATAAGGATCAATTACCCAAAAACATGAACGAGCACAATGCTTTATTTGATTGTAAAATCAGCAAGATAGTATGTGATTTCTATTTATAATTAAATGGAAGAGAAAAATCCACATAGCATTCATACCTTCTTATTTCCATTTAAATGGGAAGTAAAGAGCACCTCAAAACAAGGATTCCAGTCTTTAGATGAAAGAACTCCCTTAGATGCTTTCATCAAAAATATGGAACTTGATTTTTGGGAGAAATTCAAATTCGACTTTAAAGTGTATGATGGTTATCATACCTACAATGATTATAATTATTTTTATAGCCATGTAAGAGATGTACTGAATTTAGATAACGAATCAGACAAAACCTTGGTAAGCGGTTTACAATATCAGTACAGTAAAATAAACCAAGAGTCGGAGTATGATATTTATGTTTTAGGTGAAATTCCTCTCACTTTAAAAATAAAAGATATTCTATTAAACATTTATGAGCATGGAGTTGGCATTCTTTCTTTCCATCTCGAAAACTACACGGAAACAGATTTTAATCGAATTCTTAAAATTAATGAATACGGTAGACGCATTTATCCTCAATTTTTAGGAAACAAATTCCCATATACACAGGATACCAAAAATAATTTTCTGGCAGATAAAATAGCATTAACAAATTTACCAACACCGCATGGAATGTTGGTTGTTGAAGATTTTTCCTATTATGAAGATTTTTCAAACCTAACAGATGCTTTTTTTGTGTTGCCTAAGTTTATTCAAAGCCTGTTAGGGGATAAAATTCATTCCAACGAAAAGATTGCAAATGTGGGAGACATTTTAATTGATCCTGTTTTAGACGACCGTATGTTTGTATTGTGTTATATGGTAGATGACAAACTTTTGATTGAATTGAAAAAGTTTAATGAGGTAAAAGAGGAATACATTTACCAAACCTCAAACAAATGGTATAGGTTTTTATTTGTGGATGATAGCACAGCAAGTTGCCACAGTAAAACTATGCTTAAAAATTTATTAACTGATCAAACGTATGACCGTTGGTTAGAGCATACAGGATTAGACCACATTACAAACAACATTTTTCATTCTGGCCAACTCTATGGCGTGAGTAGGTATTCCTTTGTGTTGTTGGTGGGTAAGAGTTATTTTACTCAGCATATTGTTATTAATCATGCAAGGTATATTTATTTTGAAATGTTGATGCTATGTCTCCTTCAGCGCACCTATATTTTAAACTTTGGAGGAGAGGTGGCGCGCATTTCCAAAACATTGGGTAAAAATGGAGGTGATATTTCTGAAAGTCGACTACAAATATCTAGGCTATATTTACAATATATCAAATTTGTAAACCGCATAAATTTTAGAGAAATTACCCCACAAGAACAAGGTATAGAGTTGTATAATCTCATTCATAAAACCATGCGAATACAAGAAGAGGTAAACGATTTGGATAAGGAAATTCAAGAATTAAACAACTATGTTGAAAGCTTTGAAGAACAAAAATTAAGCAGGGTTGCATCTTGGTTCTTACCTATATCCTTATTTGCAGGAATTTTAGGAATGAATACCCTAGAAAATAGTACCTTAGATAATCTTTCATGGGCAGATAGCTTTAATTCTATTCGCTGGATACTAACTATTAAATTATTATTTACTTCGGTAATTCTAATATGGGCTATTTGGCTTTTTGTTTTACAATACGGACCAAGATTTATAAAGAATTTAAGGAAAATAAAACAATGGAAATAACACAAGCTATTTTAATTATTGCAAGTACTGTAGTACTTATTTATATTATAAAAGCAGTACAAGGTTGCATGCTTTTAAAGATAAGTGAGAATGCAAAATCTGCAATAGAGAAAAGCAGGAACCAATTTCAAATGCAGATGATAGAGAAGAAATATGAACAAGAGAATTTGCAACAGAAAGTTAATCAAATACATGAAAAAGAAATGACCATTTTAAGGCTGCAATAGTTAATTGAAAATTTAAAATAATTTTTACCCATAAAATAAGGCACACTATGAATAACCCATATCAACTTAGCTTTAAATTAAAGCAACATACACCTATCATTCATTTTCAACATAACCAAGAAGGCGCAACGCTAAGAGCCAGCGAGGTGAAACCGAAATTAGATAGGTTTTTGATGATTAAATTATGTGAGGAGATGTCAGAATCTTCGAATATGTCTTTGGCTGAAAAGTATGAAATGGGAAAGAAAATAGCTATAAAAAAAGATTTATTGATTGGGAATGGTAATCATCCAGCTTTAAATTATAAGCTAAGCATTCTTAATTTGTCTGAGGTTAAGATTGAATTAATTAACAAAGTCAAATCAGCAAATGGAGTAATAAAGAAAAAAGGGAGGGAAAGTGATAGACGTATTATAGCCGAACTGGAATCATATCCGTTATTTTTTGGCAATTTAGATAAAGATATTGACGACCCAAATGAATATAAAAAATTTGCTTTTTGTGAAGATTTGGAAATGAAATTGTGTTCATTGAATTCAGATTTAATGGATTTGTTAAAAAAGCCGGGATTAATTGCCGAATTTCTTTTTACAAACAATTTCGGAACAAGGCAATCTAAAGGTTTTGGTTCATATACTGTTTTAGATGCTCAAATACCTGAAAATTTATGTAAATACTCTTATAATATTTCACATAATAAATTACCAGAAAAATTATCTGAATTAAAAAGTTTTTTTGAGCAAATAAAAATTTTTTATAATTGTTTAAGGGCTGGTTTGCATCTCAAAAGGCCAAAAAAAAACGAAAGGGGGGAAAAGATATTTGTTAATAATAAACCCGAAATGACAGATGTTTTTTATTTTAAATCATTAATATTCTTTTACGCAAAGCAAAAATTAAAGGTACAATGGGAAAAAAAGACAATTAAGGAAATGTTTTTTAAGGATAATTATTCCATTAAGGATAAAAATGGAATTGAAAAACATATTACTGGAAGATTATGTGAGCAAATTGAGAAACGTAAAAACATAGATGGACCATTGCATTATTCGCAGATTAAAAAACTTTTAATAAAAGACACTCTTGGCCTATCCAGTCTTGAAAATTGGCAAAGTTATAATGAAACAATTTCAAAAATTCAATCTGACGGTAAAGATCCCCTATCAAAAGACAAAATTGAAATTCAGCGATTTCAAACTCCATTTATCTTAAAGCCTATTTATAATTATAAAGAAAAATCTTTTAAAGTTTTAATTGTCATAAAAGATAACTCGCCAATAATTTTAGATAAATATTTTCAAATAGAACGTAAAAGTGGTAGGCCCAAAAGTTTAAATTTAAAAACTCCTGATTGCCAGCAATTTAAAATTAGCGATTTTTTGAGTTTTATTTTTTTTGAAAAGGAACCAAATTCAATAAATTATTTAGTGCATTTGCCCAAATACGTTGAAGATAAATTTCAAAATACCACTGAATATAAATTTATTGAGAATATTTTTGAACAAATTAGAACGAAATTATGAAAACAAAATATACCGCCCTTACCATTGGTCCAATATACTTGACCTTTTCAAAGGCAAGAAGATTAAAAGAATTTTGGTTTGTAAGTTTTCTGTTTTCTACAATTATGAATAGGATAACCAAACAAGTTTATGATTTAGTTGGAAATAAAAAAGATATTATCCTACCTTACATTGAAAATGCAGCCGACTTTGAACTCGAAAAAGTGGGCCTATTTCCAGATTGGCTCATTTTTAAAACGGGTTCAATTGGTTTTGAAAAATTTAAAACGTTTATAGATAATGCGATTAATGAAACTGCCAAGGAGTTAATAGTTGAAGGTAAAATATCCGAGAAGGATGTGAGCACATTTTTAAAGGAATATTTAAAAACCTATTATTTCGAAAAGGAAGTTGTAGAGACCAACCTCATTTTAAATTTAAGTCCCACTTTGCACTTATTAGAATTGCAAAACCCCGCCTATGAAGGCGATCAAACAGGTATTCTTTATAAAATATTCAAGTATCTTTATAAAACAGAATTTTACGCAAAATACTATAGAATATATACCATAACAGACCGGCACGAGTCGATGGAGGAGATTAGTACCAGAGAGTTAAAAACAATACTCGATAACGGGCAAGATGGATATACAAAATTATTAAGAGAGACTTCTTTTAAAAAGGAAGATGAGGAAGATACAAACCAGAAGGTCACAACAACCGAATTTATGGTTGAACTTCAGACGCTTTTAAAAAAGAAAGCTAAACAGCAGGAAGAAAACATAAACAATCAACCTTCTCTAGAACAAAATAATTATAGCCCAAAAGATTATTCATTTAAATCCTATCATAAATATGTTGCTATTGTAAAAGCAGACGGAGATAAAATTGGGAAGGCACTTACTAATCTGCCAGATGGTAAAGAGCCTGATTTTTCAAAAGCATTATTTCTTTGGGGTAAAGAATCCAAAGAGTTAATTAACCACTATCAAGGAGTGCCACTTTATATTGGTGGCGACGATATGCTATTCTTTGCTCCAGTAGTAAATAATGGGCAAAACATTATTCAATTGGTAAGAGAGATTAACACCAAATTTGAGAATCAGTTTAAGGATTTTGAAACAAGGCCCAGTCTTTCCTTTGGCATTTCACTTACCTATTATAAATATCCTGTATTTGAGGCACTCGAAAATGCAGATAGGTTGCTACACAAAGTAAAAGATTTGGGTGGCAATGGAATAAGCATACAATTGCTAAAACACAGTGGCTCTTTCTTTGATGTGTTTATGGGTTTGGATGCCAGCAATACAATCATGAATTTGTTTGATGAACTTAGTAAGGTAAGTAAGGTAAAATCAACAACAATAAGTGCTCTTGCTTTTCATTTGCGTGAAAACGAAAAGGTTTTTGAAAGCATTGGGTTTGATGAAAATAGAATTGAGGCGTTTTTTGAAAATAATATTGAAGGCTATTCCAGCTCCAAATATTTAAAAACTGCGGCCAAAATCGTTGTTGAAAAATTCAAATTGCAGAAGACAAAAGCACTTTCAGCTATATACAAACAAACGTTAAATGAAGTTTACGACATGCTAAGATTCAATAAATTTTTGAAAGGATTTGACGAAAATGACAGATAAAACAAATTACCTAGTAACGATACAACCCATTGACCGTTACTTTTTTGGAACAGAAAAAGGATTTTTACCTGCCGATGGAAGTAAAAGCAATTATTTGGTAAGAAGCAGTAAACTCCCGCAACAAACCACTTTATTGGGAATGTTGCGTTATGCTTTACTTAAAAAATTAATCCAAATTGTTCCTGTTGGTTCATCAAAATTAACAAATGATGAGTTGGTTGGTTCAAGCAGTTTCAATGCAAATGCTGAAACTAGCTTTGGAATAATTGACAGTATTTCGCCATTAATATTAATGAAAGGAGAAGAAAGTTTAATTCCTGCTGGCTTTGATAAACAATTTTATAAGGATGCAGAAAAAAAAGTAATTGAATTTTCTTTTGAAGAAGATAATGCAGGGCAATTTCATTTAATTAATGATAAAAATACTATTCCTAAAATTAAGGAGTACGATCATAAACAAAACAATAAGTTAAACTGGCAAAATCTAATTGGAGCAATTGTGGATGAGGACATTATTTTTGGAATTTGCAGCCAAGCGGGCAACAAAAAGAATGGCGAATCCTTAGAAGATGCTTTTTATAGGCAAGACTACTGTTATTTAAAGGAGGATTTTAAAATGGGAATGTATGTTTCATTGAATGAAGCAATAGAAGATGGCTCTTTTCTTGGTTTTTTAGGGGGCGATGGCAGTGAGTTTAAATTTACCTTCAAAAAAATTGAGAACCCCCATTTCCCATTATTTGAAATTCAAAGTGATGAAGAAATTGATGATGAAGCCAATTATAAATTAACTTTATTATCAGATTCAAAAATAGAACAGAGTCAACTGAATACGGTACAATTTGCAATCAATAGAATTGTGGAATTTAGACATTTGAATACCACTTCTACAATTACTAACTGGTCACAAATCAATACAAAAAGTAATGAAAGTAATGAAAAAATGATTACCAAAAGCAAGAAAATATTCTTACATGAAAAAGGCTCTGTATTTTATATCAAAGGCAACAAATTACTAGAGTTCACAAAATATTTAAAAAATCAAAAAGCATTTAGAACCATTGGATTTAATTACTACAAAACAGAAAAAATATGAATACTTCACAACTCTTCCTCATTACAAATCACACAAATCTGCATGTAGGTGCAGGTAACAGCAGTCAAGGGGTAATTGACAATTTGGTTCAACGCGACCATGTAAATAGTTTACCTGCAATATACAGCAGCAGCTTAAAAGGAGCTTTAAGGGAATTCTTTACCGAAGGACCAGACAAGGCTACCTTAAGCACAAAAGTTGTTGATGTTTTTGGTAGTAAACCAAGCGGGCCTGAATTAATAAAAGGAAAATATGTTTTTCATGATGGCATATTGCTAAGTTATCCGGTACGTAGCAATAAAAAACCATTCTTTAATGCTACCGCTCCTATGGTTTTTAAAAGGTTACTGGAAAATATTGATTTACTCAACTTTTCTTTGGATGATAAATTAATGATTAAACTTAAAGCGTTTATGATAATGGCAATTACCAAAGGTTGTCCAACAGTTTTTTCTACTGCATGCCAAAATTTAAAAATTGAAGAATTTTCAACTTTCCATTTTCAGTCTGATACATCACTGGAATTCAACGTAATAAAAACGATTTTTGGAGATAACTTGGTTATGTTCAATGATGAAGATTTTATGGCCCTAACTGATGATTATAGTTTGCCTGTAATAGCTCGTAATCAGCTCGAAAATGGCCAAAGTAACAACTTGTTTTATGAACAAGTGGTGCCACGCGAAACCCGCTTTTATTTTTTTGCCACAAAATACGATTCTACTATTGACTTAGCTACTTGCATTAATAGCAAAAAGGTACAGTTAGGTGCAAATGGCAGTATTGGCTATGGCTTGTGCAGTATTAAGCAATTTCCTTCTTCACAAACTAATCAAACACAGTCATGAGAAATCCAAAAATAATTGAGCAATATTTTAGCAAAGCCAATGATGCACTTATAAAAAGTGGCATAGTAATAAGAAAACTGGATGGAACCTATGAACCTATAATTGGTGAATATGAAGGCTATATAGCTGGATTTGGAGCAACGGTAATTAATATGGGTATTAAACCTGCTGTGGCAGCATATTGCGCCAATCCTCCTTCAAAACCTGACAAGCCTTCAAAAAAGAAAATTATCAAAGCAATCGCATTAACATTAGGCAGACAAATGGTCAACAATATAGAGGTAGAAGACAAATTGTTAGACGACCTCATCTCTAACAATGATATAGAAGTGATTAAGGAATTGAAAGAAAATATTGTGAATGCCTCGGTAGCCTTAAAAATAATTTTAAGAACCTTTTCAATTGATAAAGCATAAATGTTATGAGCAACGCAAATTTAGGATACCTTTATAATAAAGATTTTTTTGTTGGCATACAACTAGACCAAAAAGAAGGAAATGAAGTTCAAATTAAATCGAAAATAAAAGAAATTACCCAAAACAGGGTTTGGGATGAAAAAGATACATATTGTTTAATAACAATTGAAGGCCATCAAAAAAATTCGTTCAAACTATTTACTACTTACCCAGGTTTATTAACTGGTGCAGGTTATGAGCATGAAATTCATACCAAGGAAGAATTAAAATTGGGCTTCTATTTTGATTTTAGCAGTGGTATGCCCCTTTTGCCTGGAAGTTCTGTGAAAGGTGCCATAAGAGCGGCATTCCCCAATTGGGGAAAACATAAAAACACGCCAGATTATGTAAAAGAAGCTAAAACTAAACTAATTTGGCATTGGTTAAATCCCAAGATTGAATTTGATATGATTAATATTTATGAAGACGAAGAACTAATAAAAAAGAAAGTAATTGAAATTGAAGAGGCAATTTTTGAAGGGCTTTTTCAAGGCAAAAAATTAGGCCATTATCAAAAAGATGTTTTTTATGATGCCATTATTGTAAACCCTAGTAATTATGTTGACACAAGAGAACAAATTTTGGGAACAGATAGCATAACGCCTCATATTAAAGAGGGCTTAAGTTACGCCGAATCGATGCTTAAAAACCCCGTTCCTTTGCCTTTCTTAAAAATATTACCTGGCGTACAATTTCAATTTCAATTTGATTTAAAACCCAATGGTTTAGAAGTAGAAAAAAAAATTGAGCTGTTTAAGGCTATCTTAAAATATAACGGCATTGGTGCTAAAACAAATGTGGGTTATGGTAATTTGGTAGATATAAATCTTACTCAAAAGCCTGTAAATAATAATAGCGGTGAACTTCCCCCTCCCCCAACACCTCCAGCACCCCCTCCTGTTGCACCTTTAGCAAATAAGCTTAGTTCAAAAGAGACTGCCTTATTT
>JAWXAZ010000088.1:0-16425 GCA_034439755.1 bacterium | reverse complement strand
CTGATTTACTAATGCTTCTTGAATAAATTCAAATGAATTAATAACATATTTCTCATCTAATAAATCATACAATTCTTGATCATTCATTTTTGTTCTTACAAAATGCAGTTTATGAACATCTAAAACTTTTTTAAATTGAATAGGAAAAGTTGGAACATATAAAATACAAGGCACTCCCAATTGCTTAAGAAAATCAAATGAATCCATTTGTTCTTTTAATCCATCATCAATGGTAATAACACAATAATTTTTTGAAGTAAAATTTTGTTGTTGAATTAATTTAGAAATCTCGGATTGTGAAATAAAAGTATATTCCTTTGCTAAGTCATCTATTTGTTTTTGTAATGATTTTTTTGACAAAGGGTAAATTCCTGCATCATATTTTTCTTCACGAAAATAATGGTAGTTAACGGCTAATAATTTCATTCAATATTTCCTTGTTGTGCAAAGCCAGTATTGTTTTTAATAGTTCTTTTCATAGACGAAGCTAATTTATCTTCAGTACAAGATATTCTATCTCCTTCTTTAATTTTTTGCATCATACAATTGCTTTCATTATCTAAGCATGATTCTACAAACAAGGTTCCTCCATCTACTGCAATTGCAATATATGAAGTATTGCGAAGTTGCCTTTTTCTATAAATCATTCCCCATTGAAAGGGATGAAAATTGGTGTCTTTTTGGAAAAATGCTTTTTTCAACCAAACTATTTTTCCTCTCCAAAGTGCTTGTCCACCTTGATATGGTTCATCAAAGGCACGAATAAATAGTTCAATATCTTCACCACTCCAACTCCAATTTATCCAAGAATTGAATGCTGCATTTAATCTTGGCCAATAACTCGATAAATAAGGAGGCTGTTCGGCAGTTTTCGATAAATCAATGTTTCCTTTACTCCATCCCATACAAAATTCCGTAACTAAAATTTCTTGTTGTTTGTTGTATTCATTCAAATAATCAATTGGAAAATAGCAATGAGGTGGATATATAAATTCATTATAAACTAATATTGAACCAGCATCGGGCTCTTTTACTATTTTATGAATAATTGAAGTTCCAATTCGTTTTTTATTCAAAATTAACCAAGAAACAATAGTTCCTCCTCTATCTTGAGGCAAAGGTGTTCCGTGAATATTGAAAATTCCAGAAGGTTCAAATGCGTCCAAAAATTCATCATTAAAAATCCAAGGTGCTCCAGCTGAAATTATAATTGTAGGCGATATTACCTTTTTCAATTCGAACTTTAATTCTTCTAATGTTTGAACCTTCAGATATTCTTCTATTGGCTCAACAAAATCTTTATTACTTAAAATTCTAAAAGAAATATTACATTCTTTAAGTGTTTTACTTAAATTAAATACAATTTCATTATGCCCTATAATTTGAATCATTCTTTATTATGTAATGTCAATTCCTTTTGTCAATAATTCCTTTTGTTTTTCAATAAAACCAGGCTTCATAAATCGCCCAATTTTTACTGGAACTATTTTGCCACCTAATGATAATTTAAATTCTGAAATACCCGATTTTTCGTTTCCACTTAAATCGACACCACCTAAATCAACAAATTTAAAACCATGGTTTCTTGCATAATCACAAATTTCAATAACTAATCTTTTGGCAGCGCCTCCATAAATTGTACCATTTACTTTAGGGTTTTCATTGATTCTTTTTGTTGAATATATTCTACTCACTCTTATTGTTTCATCACCTAAATAACACGACATTCCAGAAATATATTCCTCTTTAAATGTAGCCGTAAATAATAAACAATTTTCTAATTCTATTTGAGGAACAGGAAACCAATTTCGTGCATATTCAGATTTTTTGTAGAAATCATAATACTTTTCAAAATCTTCGAAACCTACATGAAATTCTAAACCTTCAGTTCTAAAAGTCCTTCTATATTCGTTTCTTCCTGTTGCGTTAAAGTTTTTTACAATATCTTCATTACTTAAACTGACATCAAAAAGGCAAGCATTTTTATCTATTACTTGAAAATCAGAGTCTTCAATCATTCCATCATAACTCACTATAAAAGCGTAATCAAAATTTGCTTTTAATTCGTGAGTTTTATTTTTATTAATAGCTGAAGAAAGTAAACGACAATATTTGAAACCTTCAAATTCGACTTCTAACATGTTTAATACATTAATTTTTTATCGAATTGTAAAGGTAATTCAGCTAACAAATTTGCTATTTTTTCTCCAGCTTTTCCATCACCATAAATTGAATCTTTTTGTTGATGTCCATTTTTTATTTGTTGTAAAATAGCGCTTTTTATACTTTCTTTTTCGTGGTTTACATCAATGACATTGGCTCCTCTATCTCTTCCAGATTGACGACTACCTATATTAACTACAGGAACGCCTAAAAAAGCACATTCACGAATACCTACACTTGAGTTTCCTATTAAGCAATCGGAATTTTTTAATAATTTTAAAAAATCGTTGGGTTCCATATTCTTAAAAAAATGAAAGTTTGAAGAGTTTTTCGTTTCTCTAAATACACGAATACCTTTTGATGTTCCATCAGCACCAGCATCCACATTTGGCCAAAACCATAAAATTGGTTTATTTAATTCATGCAATGCTTCTAAAGTAATTTCAATATGACCACGAGACTGCTCATGTTCAGTTGTTACAGGATGTTGCATAACAACCAAATAGCCTTTACTTAAATCTAGTTTTTTTCCTGAACCACCGTATTTTTCAAACAAATCGAAATCAAATGCTGGATTATTTAAAACTTCGTTTGCTAAATCAATACTTGGACAACCTGTATTAAAAACAAATTCTGAATTTTCTCCTAATTTTACAACTCTATCAAATGCACTTTTGGACGCCACAAAATGGTAATCGCTTAATTTCGTAATGGCATGACGAACTTTTTCGTCAATATTTCCAGTTACTTCTCCACCTTGAACATGAGCCAAAGGAATGTTCATATAGGATGCTGAAATAGCAGTTGCCATTGTTTCAAATCGATCGGCTATGGTTACTACGATATCGGGTTTTATATTATCAAATACAGTACTCAATTCTAATATTCCTATTCCGGTTGTTTTTGCAGCCGCTGTAAGATTTTCGCCTTCTAACACATTAAAAACTTTAGCAGTGATTTCAAATCCATCTTTTTCAATAAAATTAACAGCAGACCCATATCTATCTAATAATGCTGATGCTGCAATAATCAATTGCAATTCTAAATCGGGGTGATTTTTGATTGCTTCAAGAGCTGTTTTAATTCTGCTATAGCTGGGACGTGCAGTAATTACCACACATATTTTTCGTTTGGTGCTCATTTAATATCATTTGGGTTTATAAAGATATTTGCAGCTAAATCTGTATTCCAAGTTTTTCCAATTATGGTTTCAAAATGTTTGGAAGCGATTCCTCTGTCACCTGGTTTTTTACTTTCAAGTTGATGTAATTCAATTGTTAAACCTTTTTTTACCGCTAAACGTGTGGCCAACGATTTACCAAACATGGTTTTTAATGAATTAAAACCTGAAGAATCATTTTTTAATCCACTTGTTTGTTGGGCAGTATTAATGGCCTTGACCCCTGTTACAAGTTGTTTTATTTGGTTGATGTTTAAAGATGCTATTGCATCCGGTCCGAACATACTGTGGTTAAACACTGCATGAAACTCAAGAATTGATGCGCCTAAAGTTGTGGCGGCCAAACAGGCAAATATATCAGCAGAATGATCTGAAAATCCAATAGGCAAATTGTAGCGTTGATTCATTTCTTGCATTATGTTTAATCCCCATTGCTCTGGTAAAGTTGGGTAGGCGGTAGTGCATTGCAATAATGTTAAATGATTGTTGTAGTTTTTCAGGAATTTAATGGTATCATCTAATTCATTCCAATCGCTCATTCCTGATGATAAGATGATAGGTTTCCCTGTTTTGGCAATTACATCCAACATCAAATAATTGGTTAATTCTCCAGAACCAATTTTGTATCTTTTTACTTTTAATCGCTCTAATAATTCTACTGCTTCAACAGAGAAAGGAGATGACATAAACTCCACATTTTCATCTTCGCAATGTTGTTTTAAACCTGTCCATTGTTCGGCAGTAAATTCCATTCGTTTCCAGTAATCAAATCGGGTAGAATCTTCATAACTAAAGTTTACCCTAAACTGTTCATCAGAACTGCTTTCGGCACTAGCTATATGGGTCTGAAATTTCACCACATCAACACCTGTTTCGGCCAACGCATCAATATAACTATGAGCTATACCCAGGCTACCTTCGTGTGCTTGTGCAATTTCTGCTATAATTTGTGTCAATTAAAATACCTTTCTTTATAATCCTCTATAGTAGATTGCATTTGAGCATATAAATTAGCATTTGCACGATAGTTCAATATGTTTTCAGCAAATTTTATATCAGCCAAACTAAACAATATATCACCCCTTCTATTTGGTCCATGAATGGAGTTTACATCAGTATTAGTAATCTGCTTAATTATATCCCAAAGACTATTCAAATCCGTTGTATGGCCGCAAGCCACATTAAAAACAAAATGTTTTCCTTCTTCTAAATTAACTAACAATCCATTTGTATTAATATGAACTACATTACTTACAGGTGTAAAATCGCGTGTAATGGCTCCATCGCCATTAATGATTGGAGAAACATGAGTTAAGGCAGACTTTATAAACAATGGAATAACCGCAGCATAAGGTCCTTCAGGGTCTTGCTTCGGTCCAAATACATTAAAGTACCGGAATCCACAAATGGTCATATTATAATTACGTGCATAAGCTTCCGCATATAATTCATTGGCCATTTTAGTTGCAGCATAAGGAGATAATACCTTTCCAACTCTAGTTTCAACTTTTGGAGATTCATTTAAATCGCCATATACTGATGAAGAAGAAGCATAAACAAATCTTTTAATATTGTTTGCTCTAGCGGCTTCTAGCATGTTTATGAATCCATTTACATTTACATCATGAGAAGTTTTTGGATCAGCAATACTTCTTGGTACAGAACCTAATGCAGCTTGATGCGATATTGCGTCAATTCCTGTACAGGCTTTTAAACAATTTTCTGGATTTCTTATATCACCTTCAATCATTTCAAATTTAGGATTTTCAAAAAACTCTTGAATATTTTGTTTATGGCCAGTAGCAAAGTTATCAAGGATTCTTACAAAGCTAACCGCATCATTTTTTAATAATGCAGCGACTAAGTTTGAACCAATAAAACCAGCACCGCCTGTAACTAATACTCTCATAAATTACAATCTCGCATCAGCCATTCCTTGAGGCAATAAACCTTTAACATCAAATAGCACCCCATTGTCTATAAGCAAACTCTTTATGTCGATTGGTTGAAATTCATTATGAGCAACCGCCAAAATAGCAGCGCCAAATTTACCCTCTGGTATTTCATTATACACTTCTACCCCATATTCATGCAGTACCTCAGATTGATTTGCCCAAGGATCAAAAATTACTGGTGTAATATTATAATTGATTAGCTCTTTCACAATATCAATTACCTTGGTATTTCTGACGTCTGGACAATTTTCTTTAAAAGTAAAACCTAAGATAAGACATTTGGCACTTTTAACAGGCACTTCTTTCTTTACCATTAACTTAACAACCTCTTCAGCTACATAGGCCCCCATACTGTCGTTTAATCGCCGGCCAGCCAAAATAATTTCGGGATGATATCCTACCTCTTGCGCCTTTTGGGCTAAATAATAAGGATCAACTCCGATGCAGTGCCCTCCTACTAAACCTGGTTTAAATTTTAAGAAATTCCATTTTGTACCAGCCGCTTCCAAAACATCATTGGTATCTATACCTAACTTGTTAAATATTTTGGATAATTCATTTACAAAGGCAATATTGATATCACGCTGTGAATTCTCAATTACTTTAGCCGCTTCTGCCACTTTAATGCTTGAAGCCAAAAAAGTACCCGCTACAATAATGGATTTATACACCGCATCAATATGTATTGCCATTTCTGGCGTTGAACCTGAGGTAACTTTTAATATTTTGGTTACTGTATGCTCCTTATCCCCTGGATTGATTCGCTCAGGAGAATAGCCAGCAAAAAAATCTACATTATATTTCAAACCTGAAATCCTTTCTAAAACTGGTATACACTCATCCTCCGTTACTCCAGGGTATACTGTTGATTCATATACTACGATATCACCTTTCTTAAGCACTTTACCAACTGTTTCGCTTGCTTTGTATAAAGGAGTTAAATCTGGTCTATTGTGCTTGTCGGTTGGAGTAGGAACAGTAACAATATAAAAGTTACAATCTTTTATGTCTTCCATATTGGTTGAACACAAAAGACCTTTTTCGCCTACACTATTTACTAAAACCATTTTCAATGTATCAGCATCAACTTCTAAGGTAAAATCATTTCCTTCATTTAGTTCTGAAACTCTTTTTTTATTGATATCGAAACCCACTACTGGATATTTTTCTGCAAATGCAGCGGCTAAGGGAAGGCCTACATAACCTAGTCCAATGATTGCTATTTTTGTGTTGTTCATTTTAGGGATATTTTTTTAAAACCACGGAGGGCACAGAGTTTAATACAAAGTTTGAATTATGAGTTGTGATTTATGAAATCTTGTATCTGTGCTCCTTTTACGCTGAAGGCTTGGCAGACACGTCTGGTTTTTATTTCTTCCATAACAACAAATCGTTTTGTTGGAGGATTTTTTGTTTTTTTTCTGCGAATTCTGTTGGGCTGAATACTACGAAACGAATTTTCTTTTTGATGTACTTTTCTGCTTTTTCTATAAGGTCATTTAAGTAGCTGCGGTTGATGTTTCCTATTAAAATCAAATCCAATATTTCCGAATCCGTTCCCTTTGCTAAATCACCTGTTAAGTAAACCAACTCCAACTCCCCTACATTATTCAACACCCTATTAATCAATTCATCCAAGCCAGTAATCTTCATCAAAATGCTATTGATATCACCAAACAAAGGATGATCTGTATTGCTCTGAAATATTTTCCTATTGCCCTGCACAAAACTCTTCAATAACCCCGCCGCCTCTAGTTTATTCAACTCAACTCTAATAGAATTGGTATTATCACCCAGCTCAGTCTCTAAATTACGCAAATAGTCCTGCTTACTAGAGTTTAGAAAAAACTTTAGTAGTAGTTTGATACGAGTTTTAGATGTAATTAGAGCGTCGAGCAAGGGTTTTGGGGGTTGGGTTTTGGGGTTTGGGTTTCGGGTTTTGGGGTAGTTTATTTTAGGGTTTGAATTAGGCGATATAGCATTTTGGATATTGAATCTGATTTTTTTATCATTTCATCGATTTCTAGCTTGTGATCGGATGGTAAAATATTGGTGAGTAATATGAGTTGTGTTTTTAATTCTGCATTAGAGCCTTTGGAGATATGGAGAAATCTTTTAAAATCAGGGTTAGTTCCTCTTTCATGCCCCTCAGCAATATTGCTAGGAACAGAAATGGCTGAACGAGTAATTTGATCAACAAGTGGGTGGTATCTATTGAAATGAGCCGAGATAAATTTGAAAACTTGGACAGACAATTCCATACTCAATTTCCAAACCTCCAAATCCTCAAAACCCTTATACATAAATAACCCTAAAACCAAAAACCCAAAACCTAAAACTCAAAACCCTACACAGCTTCGCTCGGTGAGTCCCATCCCTGGTTCAAAAAAACAATCCCCAAAACCAAAAACCCTAAACCCAACAACCCAAAACCATTAACGAGTACTTTTCTTACGCAATATTAAACAATAATATGAATTTAATAACAACTAATTGTAAAGATTTAATATTTGGCAGGTTTCAATGAATAACTGGTAAAAAAAAGAAGCCAGAGACCAGATGCCAGAAAAAAGACAAGACCCTCAATTCTATACTCTAGCTTCTGGTCTCTGGACTCTGGATTCTGGCCTCTGGATTCTAACGACCAAGTACCCTCTTCCAAAGCGGCTTCTTCTCCATCTCCGTATCTCCATACCCATACTGCCCGCCATAACCATAGCCATAACCGTAACCGTAACCGTAACCGTAACTACTGCCATAACCTGAGCCATAACCATAACCGTATGCTCCATAACCATATCCGTATGAAGTTGCAAAATTTATGTCATTAAAAATAAGACCTATGCTCTTTGTTTGCTCTGTGGCATGTAATTCATTTATTAGGTTTAAAAAATTCTTTTTACTTACATTTTGGCGAACAACGTATAATAGTATATCCGAATGTTTCAAAATATCCAATCCATCTGCAACTAAGCCAATGGGAGGCGTATCTAATATGATATAATCATATTCCTTTTTGTAGTCTTCTAATAATTGATAAAAAGCATCAGACATAATTAATTCCGAAGGATTTGGAGGAGTAGGACCAGCAGTAACAACATCTAGATTTTCAATGCCAGTTTTTTGTATAATAGCATCTTTACTAGCTTTACCTATTAAATAATTGGTTAATCCAAAGCTATTATCGAGTTTAAAATCTTGAAAGATTTTAGGTTTTCGCAAATCTACACCTATCAATAAGGTTTTGTATCCACCAATAGCGAGTACTGTGCTCAAATTCATGCTAATAAACGTTTTTCCTTCACCTGATACGGTGGAAGTAACCATGATAATTTTTTTGCTTTCCTTACCAACTAAATAAGGAATATTACTTCTTAAATTCCTAAAAGCCTCGGCCACTTGAGATTTGGGATGATTGGCTATTACTAGTGCAGTATTTTTTGAATTGTGAGCAATACTTCCAATTAAAGGAATTTTTGTAAGTTGTTGTAATTGGGAATGGTTGTTTATTTTATTATTAAAGAATTCTTTTACTAATACAATAATTAAAGGCAATACAAATCCAATTACCATTGCAATTGAATAATTATTAGCTTCTTTGGGGTATGTTTTTTCGGTAACCATGGCCTTATCAACAACTTTATTATCTGGGTTAATACCCGCGCCTGCAATGCCCGCTTCTGCACGTTTTTCCAATAAATAAGTATATAATTTATCACTCAATTGATACCTACGGGTTATATTTAATAGGCGTTGTTCTTTACTAGGTAATTTACTGATTTCACTATCTGCTTTGGCTATTCTTTGATTTAAATCATTTAAAACTACTGATGAATTTCTTTGAATGCTTTTGATGTTTTCTAATAAAGTACTTTGCAAGTTTAAAAGGTTTTGATTAGCTTCTTTAATTAGGGGGTTGTCATTTTGAAAACTCATTTCCAAAGTTTTCTTTTTTGCGTACAATTCAATCATTTTTTGTAGCACCGAAACCAAAATAGGATCACTTACGCCCATAATGCTTGGGGCAATCAATTGATCTAATGGATTTGCTTTTTTAACATAATCTGCCAAATATTGGTAATATTTATCACGCAAATTTTGTTCAGATTTTTCCTTTTCTAAATCTAACACATTTTCCATGATACTTGAACCAGTTACGCTTAAATCTACAATTTTATTATTGGTCCTAAAGGTTTGTAACTGTTCTTCTACCTGCCCTAATGTATCTGATATGGTTTTTAATTGCAAATCTATAAAACGTATGGTATTTTGGGTTACCCTATTTTTATCGTCCATACCCATTTGAATATAAGTAACACAAAGTTGGTCGACAAAGGCCATTTCTTTTTCTGGGTAGGCTCCCTCTTTACTGATTTCAATAATAGAAGATTGCTTGTTGATTGGCTTTAGGGAATATTTGTTAAAATATTGACCAACCAATTTAGAAAATGGATTTAATTTAATAGCATAAATGGCATCTTCTTGAGCTAATATTCTCGGATCAATCACCCTTAAGGTAAATGCAAAATAATCTGTTATTATACTTTTCTCTTGCTTAAAAATCCATTTTTGTTTCGTTTCAATTTTTTGAACAATATCACCTGTTTTAGGAACAAAAACTTCTGCATTACCTTCTAACCAAACTTCTACTTGGTTATTTGGTACAAACCGTAAATTGATAAAAGCATTTTGGCACTGCAAATGGCTACTATCTAATTGAATAAGGAATGGTGAGTTACCATATAAATCAGATAAACGAATAGAGCCTTTAGTGTAATAAGATATCCCAAAGTCTAAATGCCTGAGGGTTTCCTCAACCATGGTCTTAGATTTTAAGATTCCTTGCTCATTTTCAATGTTCTTAGAAGAACTCAAAAGCTGCATTCCTTGGATGAAACTCTCTGCCCCATCCATACCCCCTCTTGGGTTTTTATCTTTTATTAAAATTGTTGCCTTCACTAAAAACCTTGGGTCGGAATAACGGTTAACTATAAAAGTAATGCCTAATGCTATAATGATAGATAAAATGAAATAAGGCAGGTAGGCAAGAATTTTACCGATGATAGTTTTAATATTTAGGCCTTCTTCCAAATTGCCTTGGCCTATAGAATTCATGTTTGAGTCGCTCATATTTAGATAGAGATATTATTTTAAATTAACAACAAGAATATAAGTATTCAAAACCACCAAAAGGGTTGTAATAATTGGTGTAATTACAGCTAAGGAAGTCTGCAAATTGGTTAAATCTCCAAAAGTACGAACCTTCAAAGGTTGAACATACAACACATCATTGGGCTGTATATACCAATAGGGTGAATTAATTAGGCTGCGGTCGGTTAAATCTAAACTAACCAATTTCACACCTTCAGGTGTTTGGCGGTACAATTGCACCTCAAAACGTTTGGCCAAATTTTGTAAATCGCCCGCCTGCGAAATAGCTTCGATTATACTAACTTTGTTTTGCTGAAAAAAATATTGCCCTGGCCTATTTACATAACCCAAAACTGAGAATTTAAATTCTGCTACCTTCACTTGCAAATAAAATATTTTAAAGAACTTTTTCAATGAAGTTTCCAAAGCCAATTTTGCTTCTTCTATGGTTTTGCCTCCAACACTAACTTTACCCGCATAAGGCAATTCTACCTCTCCATTAGCATCAATAGTAAACCCAATATAGTAAAACATTGTACCAACAACTCCTTGCCCCTGCTGCATCATTTGCCCACCACCGCCACTTGGCACAAAAATCTTATTCAATCTTTCATCATCGGTTGATAAGGAAATATAAAGAATATCTCCTTTTTGCAATTTGTATTGATAACTTTGAGTTAACATAGTGCCTGAGGTATCAGTTTTCACGTTTCCTTTATCTTGTAAATAAACATATTTTTTGTTGGAGAGGCAGCTTGTTGTGATTAGCGTTCCTAGGGTGATTAGGAGGAGGAGGATATTTTGTGGTTTGAGCATGTTTTTTTAATTATGAATTAGGAATTATGAGTTATGAATTGCCATGTTTGTTTAATTGAACTTTTGAATTCATGAATTTCTTTAATGGTAATTTTTTATCGGTAATTGATTATTTTTAATTCATAACTCATAATTCCTAATTCATAATTGTTTTAACTATTTTGCGAATATAGGTGCTTTGGATGTGAAGTGCCAAGTTTTGCTGCATGGTTTCTAGGGATATGAGCACGTTTTTATTGCCTTGGTGCTTGATGAGCTTGCCTTTGGTGCCTATGAGGGGGCCGGCAATAATTTCGATTTCGTCGCCAGATTCGGGAATTTCTGAAGCTAAAACTTCCATTTCTGCTATGTTGCCTAGCATGAGTTTTACCAATTCTATTTCGCGGGCATCTACGGTTGCAATTTCATTTTGAAATTTTACAAATTTTACAATGCCATGGATGCTTATGATGTTATAGTAAAACTTTTCCAATTCGATGTAGATAAATAAATAGGATTTGAACAGGGGTTCTTCCACCCATTTCTTTCTATCGCTCCATTGTTTTAAGGTTTTTTGCATGGGTAAAAACACCTGGTACCCACGTTTTAGCAACTCTGCCTCTACCTTCTTTTCGGCTCTGGGGTTGGTATAGATTAAATACCAATTGGCTTTTATTGCTTTTGTTTGGATCATAGTTTCTAGGGAGCGCAAATGTAGTTTTATTTGAGTTTATGACAAAATTAACTTTTTGCGGGCCGCAATTGAGATTGTAAATGGGAGCCTTCTATTAATTTATTTGAACATTTTGTGTTAGTTTTCAAACACTTACAAATAATGCGACTAATTTTATTCCAATTAATACAAAATTAAGAAGAAAATAATACGCCTTATTCGCTACTTATATTATTTTCGCAACCATTAATTATGAAAAAATCATCGTCTACCAAGTTTTTTTTAATTCTATTGCCACTTTTTATTTTCATTCTTTTTGGGATGATTTATTATAATGCCAGGTTTATACAAAAAACAGATAAGGAATATTCTCAAATAATTGAGTCGGCAGGCATTAGTTCTAATGCCTTATCTCTTGCCACTATTAATGCCGCATCGGCCTTGCAACAATGCACGCAATTGGTTTTAGATGAAAACACCTCTGCAGAAAAAGAACTTATTGTACAAAACTTAAATGCAATTAGAATAAAAAACAACAACCTAATAGAAAGACTAAACTTGGAAGCAAAAAACGAGGCGCAAAAAATCAAATTAGGAAAATTCATTGCCATAAGAGCGCAACTAATGCTGCAACGAGATAGTTTAGTGCAATTGGTAAATGCAAATGAAACCAAAGAGGCAAAAGCTTATTTCTTTAGTAAGATGACCCCAAACTATGCTCAATTTTTCTTGGTAGGTGCTGCCTATTTAAGCCTTATTGAGCAAAACACCCTAGATTTAAACCATGAATTAACGCATAGAAACAATACCATCGTACAAATTAATGAATACCTTTTCTGGCTACCCATTATTGCCCTAGGCCTATTTATTGCCTTTATTTTATTCACTTTTTTAAGGGTTTATTCCATTACCAAAGACGATTTGGATTATTAGGAAATACACCAACTAATTTAATTGATTAGTATTGGACTACCAACAGTGCCATCAACTCCCGTCTTTCCATACCAAAGCCTAAAGTCTAACAACCTCCACCCAAAAACACTTCTCTATTCCTCATTCTATTCAAATTAGCTCCAAATACCCCATGCCTTGGGCATATAAAAACCCAAAAACCAACACCAAAGCCCAAAGACCAAAGCCTAAAAACCAAGACCAAAGACTAAAAACCAAAGACTAAAGACCAACGACCAAAGACTAAAGACCAACAACCAAAACCTATTTTTTTTATTGCGAATTTGCAAATTTGATGAAAAAGCTATATTTGCACATTATGAGACTACTTCACTTACTTTTCTCTAAATCGAATCAAATACCTCGGTGGTTCATTCTTTTGTTCGATATTGCCTTGTGTAGCTTTGCCTATATTTTGGCTGTGGTTATTAGGTATAGCCTGGGTTTGCCGGCCGATTTTTTCTTTGAGGCTATATCGGTTATGCCCATTGTGCTGCTGGTAAAGGGGGTTACCATTAACTTCTTTAGGTTGCAAAAATTTGTGCTGCGGCATACCAGTGTGCAAGATGCCGTGCGCATTTTCTACGCAATGGGGTCAGCCTTTATTTTCTTGTTTATTATAGATGCGGTACACCATTATTTCCCTAGCAATAGCATTCATTTAATTCCTTTTGGAGTGCTATTTTTGGATTTGTTTTTCTCTATCTTTTTCTTATCGGCATATAGGGCTTTTATTAAATTAACGTATATTAGAATTAGCAGTCACTCCGATGATAAAAAAACCAATTATGCGGTGTATGGGGGTGGCACTGCGGGCTTAACCACCAAGCGTAAATTGGAGCAAGAGAGTGCCGAGGGCATTAAAGTAGTGGCCTTTTTTGACGAAGAAGATGGCAACCAACGCAAAATTTTAGAGGGCATAAAAATATTTGGCGGCTTAGATTTAGAGTCGGTACTCACGCGCTTTGAGGTAAAACAATTGGTTATTGCTGATCCAAACTTAAGCATTGCCAAAAAACAAGATATCATAGAGCGCTGTCTGAACCTAAATGTGATCGTTCGCACAGTGCCGCCGGTTAGCAAGTGGATTAATGGCGAATTAAGCTTTAAGCAAATGAAGCAGGTGCGCATTGAAGACCTCATTGAACGCGATGTTATTCAGTTGAACAAGGAAGCTATAGAGGCACAGGTAAATGGCAAGGTGGTGATGGTTACCGGCGCTGGTGGGTCTATTGGTTCGGAAATGGTGAGACAGCTCTTGCAATTTAAACCCGCCAAACTGGTATGTATAGATTCGTCTGAGATAAAATTGTACGAGTTGGATGCCGAGATTAGGGGCATACACAGCAGTGCGGCAGATACCTTTGCCGAAATTGTGGTGGCCGATGTTACCATTGCAGCCCGCATGATTAATGTATTTGAAACTTTTAGGCCTAGCATTATCTACCATGCTGCGGCCTATAAGCATGTGCCATTGATGGAAGATAACCCCAGTGAGGCCATTAGGGTAAATGTGAATGGCACCCGCATACTGGCCGATTTGGCTTTACAATTCCAGGTGGAACGCTTTGTGATGGTGAGTACAGACAAGGCGGTGAACCCCACCAATGTGATGGGCGCTAGTAAACGCATTGCCGAAATTTATGTGCAAGCTTTGTCTGAAGAGCAAAAGCGTTTGGGCAAAGAGAGCACCAAGTTTATTACCACCCGTTTTGGGAATGTATTGGGCTCGAGTGGCTCGGTAATTCCCAAGTTTAGGAAGCAGATAGAAGAAGGCGGCCCTATTACGGTAACGCACCCAGATATTACCCGCTATTTTATGACAATACCCGAAGCTTGTCAGCTCGTATTAGAAGCAGGCAACATGGGCAAAGGAGGCGAGATTTTCATTTTCGACATGGGAAAGTCGACCCGCATAGTAGATTTGGCCAAGAAGATGGTGAAGCTATCTGGCTTGGTGATAGGCAAAGATATTCAAATTGTGTATTCGGGCTTGCGGCCTGGCGAAAAGATATTTGAGGAGTTGCTTAATGACAAGGAGAATTCGCTTCCTACACACCACGAAAAAATAATGATAGGCAAGGTACGCACCTACGATTTTGGGGAGGTAAATAGGCGTTTAAATGAATTGGTAGAGTCGTATAACTGCCAAGATAACATGGTAATTGTTGCCAAAATGAAGGCGATAGTACCTGAGTTTTTGAGCAAGAATTCTATTTTTGAGAGTTTAGACAACAATGTTCAATTGCCTAATAGT
Source organism: bacterium (assembly GCA_034439755.1). Taxonomy (GTDB): domain Bacteria; phylum Bacteroidota; class Bacteroidia; order UKL13-3; family UKL13-3; genus B1. The sequence goes on along the minus strand of JAWXAZ010000088.1, from coordinate 1,300 downwards.
TCAGATTTGAAAGAGATGTTGATGCAATAGGGTTTTGGGCTTTGGGCTTTGGTCGTTGGGTTTTGGGTTTTGGGTTTTGGGTTTTTGGGCTGGGTGATTTTTGGGCCATAGTACATGGCCATCTGTTGATTGTTATGCTTTGCCTTTGTTGCTTAATTTTCTGCTTGCACATACTTTATAGTTCTTACGCCTAAGCCAAGGCTTCGGCCTTTTTAACCCATACTTCATAATTCATAACTCATAATTCATAACTCATAATTCATAATTCATAATTCAAAATTCATAACTCATAATTCATAATTCAAAACTCATACATGGAAAAATCATCCTGGTTCAAGTTTTTTTTAATCACACTTCCAATATTTATATTTATTCTTTTGGGCATGGTTTGGTATAATGCCAAGAACAGTCTGCGGTCGGAAAAGGACTATGCGCAATTGATAACATCGGCGGGAATTAGTTCAAATGCGTTAACCCAGGCCACTATCAATACATCCTTGGCCATGCACCAGTGCAATTTGTTGGTATATAGCCAAAGTGCGGCAAATTGGGAGCACATTGAACAAAATTTAGAGTCGATACGCAAGGAAAACACCAGCTTGATAGAGAACCTAAAATCGGAGGCAAAAACTGAACAGCAAAAAGAGAAGTTACAAGAATTAATTTCAGTTAGGGCACAATTGATAGACAGTCGCGACAGTTTGCTACAGATGGTAAAGAGCAATAAATCCAGTGAGGCCAAAGCTTATTTATTAAACAGTTTGGCCCCAAACTTCTCACATTTCTTCAGTGTTGGTTCAGCCTATTTGGACATTATACAACAAAACGCCATAGCCATACAAAACGAGTTGAGCGAAAAAAACAAATCGGTTAGAAAGATGAATGACTATCTTTTTTGGCTACCCATTATTTATTTCGGCATTTTCTTCACCTTCCTCACCTTCGTCCTATTCAGAATTTTCTCAAAAACAAAAATTTAGTTCAAAATCCTTAATTATCAATTCTCCATTATAAATTCTCCATTCTCCATTAATCACTTCGTTGTTAAGGAAAGTCTTAGATAGGAAACTTTTGTAGCTGGATAATTTTTGGACCATAGTCCATAGTTCATAAACCTATAAACTTCGGCGCAAGCATTACTATTAATTAAAAATTAAAAATTCATAACTCATAATTAAAAATTCATAATTCATAACTCATAATTCAATGTCGTTTAGTTAAGCATAATAGGTAAATAACTTTATAAACAATATGTTGTGGTTAAAAACAAATTTTTTATAAAGTTATTTACTATTTGATG
>JAWXAZ010000087.1:0-5070 GCA_034439755.1 bacterium | reverse complement strand
TGGTGCTTATATCATTGGTGCAACTGCTCCTTCAGATTATCCTTCATTTACGGCTGCCGTTGCTGCTTTGCAACTTCGTGGTGTAGGTGGTCCAGTAGTATTTAACGTAAGAACAGGATCGTATGCAGAAAGCTTTAATTTGCCTGCTACTACGGGTGCTAGTTTAACTAACACCATTACCTTTAAATCAATGGCAAACCATGTCGACTCTGTTGTTATTGTTCCTTCCACTACTGATGCTTATATTGTTCGCTTGGAGTCGGCAACCAATACCAAGTTTAGTAAAATTACTTTTAGAAGTCTTTCTACCACCAACAAGCAAAATGGAATTGAACTTACAGGCGCAATCAACAACGATACCATTATAGATTGTAAGGTAGATATGGCCATTCAAACTTCTTATGGTAACTACATGATTTATGGTACAGGTTTAGGTAATACGTTCGATGGATTTGTATTGAAAAACAATACCATGACTGGTTCTTATTATGGAATTTACTTTTTTGGTCAAAGTAATACATATCCTGGTAGATATAGAAACTTAGTTATTGATGGAAATAGCATAACCAACTCTTATGCATACACTGTCTATACCTACTATTCTAGTAACTTTACTTTCAACAAAAACGTAATTGCACCTAGTTCTATATACTCAGGAAATATTAACTATTTTATGTATGCTGATTCAATTAACATTACCAATAATAATTGGAGTTTTAATAATAATTATACCATGTATTTGGGATACTATTCCTATAACAGCGTAGATAGAAGAGGTTTAATTGCCAATAATGTGGTTACTGGTGGTGGCGGCATGACGTCTGGAACCATTTATGTGTCTTATGCTTCTCAATATATAGATGTAATGCATAATTCATTTAGTGTATCTTCTTCTAATTATTGTGCATATATTTATAATACCAGTGGTGTTGGACTAAGGTTGAAAAACAATGTTTTCCATAACAGAGGAACAGGTACAGCAGCTTATTTTTCTGCAAATCCTGTTGCCAATGTAGAGGCCAATTATAATAATTATTTCACCGCAGGTACTAACCTTTTTAATGGTGCAAGTTCGCAAGCTACCATCCAAGGTTGGAAAACATATTCTGGAGTAGATAAATTATCGTTGAGTTACAATCCTGGATTTACCTCAACTACCAACTTAATGCCAGATCCAACTAGTCCTAACTCCTGGAGTTTAAACGGTAGGGCAGAGTATCAAACTAGCGTGCCAAAAGACATCAATGGAAATAATCGCGTTGCTAATAGAGCTAATGGAGTTTCCGATGTGGGTGCATACGAATTTACACCAACTTCTACACCTCCTCTGGCTACTAATGTTCCAACAACGCCAGTTGCTGGCGGTACACAATCATTCTTATTCGGTGGCGATACCATCGCAAGAATCACGTATGATCAATTTGCTACAGCGCCAAGTTCAATGGGAATGCGTATATACAGTGGTGTAACACCACCACTTATTGCACCTGCTACAGCGTATCCATATTTCTATTGCAGCGCAGAAGCACCAACGGGATTTTACACCTACAATATGGTTTTAAAATATAAGCCAATTTGGATGGGTTCATTGGCAAATACAGTTGATTTTAAACTGGCTGCCAAAGCACCAGCAAATTCATGGTTTGTTTTGGGTAGTACCAATAGCATGGTAGATTCAGTTGCTTTTACCATTTCTGGATTAGCTACCTTAAATGATATACCAGCTATTTTCACTGCTGCCGATGACATGAATCCACTTCCTGTTGAAATGATTAGATTCACAGGTAACAAATCAGAATTTGCTGCAAACTTAAATTGGTCAACTGCTACAGAAAGAAACAGCAGCCATTTTGAAGTAGAGCGTTCATTCACTGGAGCCGATTTTAGCACGCTAGGTAAAGTAAAATCTAACGGAAACAGCAATAGCTTGAAGAATTATAGCTTTGTAGACAGAGATGCATTTTTAAACAATGAGCCTATCGCTTACTACCGTTTAAAATTAGTAGACAGAGATGGAAGCTTCGAATATTCTAACACCATTGCCATAGAAAATAGCAAGGAAGAAGTTTCGGCCGAACCAATCAATGTATTCCCTAATCCATTTAACAACGCATTATTTATTGAGTACAAATCATTGTCGAATGAAACAGTTGAGTTGAGAGACTTAAGCGGAAGATTAATCATGAGTCAGAAATTAAATGATCTAGATAGGGTTCATCAATTAAATATTCCGAGTAATTTAGACAAGGGTATTTATATTTTAACTTTTGGTTCAAACCGAACCAAATCTGTAAAAGTGGTGAGAGACTAATTAACCAGCAGATTTAGATCGTTGATTACACCCGCTTAAAATTGGCTCAAACCGAACTTAAGCTGTAAAAGTTTAAGAGACTATTTCTTTTAAACGCTAAACAAAAAGGGCTTGCAATTTTATTTGCAAGCCCTTTTTATTTAGTATTAAATCCTGTTTTTAGGATGTATTTTTTTTAAATGCTTAGGCTCAAACAGCTATTGCATTAAAAGAATTCTATCAAGGTTTGCACATAGTATTTAACCTATAATGATTTATGGAAAGCTTTTACCACTAATATTTTGCGAGAAATTGACAATCTTTTTTGTTCAAACTAAGCGTTTGAAATTCATTACATTTGCCTATACTAAAGTCCAATATGTTGGATGAATTTTTGAAATAGCTCAAAAACAATTGTTAATACTTCCGAAATCAAAGATATTGCTGCTTTAAAATTAATTAGAACACTAAATATTTAAAATAAGTTATGCGCGTAGTCATTTTAATTGGGTTTATGTTGGCCTTACAATATGCTGCTTTTGCCCAGCAGGATTCGAGTGCAAAGGAGGAGGAAATTGATTATAGCCAATTTGCAGATATGGATGTTTCTGGTGGCACCAAACGGTATTGTACTTCTAAGGTTTTGGGCTTAAGTCCCAATAAATTAATCACCATAGCATACGATTTCCAAAGTTCACATACGCTAACCAATGTAGATCCTTATGCAATTGCGTCCTATGCTAAAAATGGCAATGCCAATATTAACTCATCTGGGGGCTTAAGACTTGTGGCCAATGTTCCTGTTGTTTCTAATACCAAATGGTTGGTTAATTTAGGAGCCACTTACTGGCGCAATGGATATAACATGGGTTCGCATACCACAAATAATTATGTGATTCATAATTTGCACAATAGGGGATTAACTACTTTAGGCCTTAACACTACGGTCTTTAAGCCCATCAATGAAAAGAACTTTTTATTGTTTTTCACCTCTGCAGAAGCCAATGGCGACTATACCTTATCCGACAACAAATTAGCGCAGTATTTAACTACCCCTAAAATTACCTTAGCCGCATTTTATGGTTGGAAAAGAAATGATAGAAGTTTATTTGCCATAGGCATTTCGCGCAGTTACCGCCCAGGGGCCAATAGCATAATTCCTGTAATTTTATACAACCACACTTTTGAAAATAAGAAATGGGGAATTGAAGCCCTTTTTCCATCTAGACTTGCTTTTAGACGCTCATTTAATACGCGCAATCTTTTGCTATTGGGATACGAACTCGAAGGACAAAGTTATAGCATGATAAACCGAAGCACAAATGTTGCTTATGATAATTTAGAGTTGCGCAGGGCAGAAATTAGACCACGCATTGCCTATGAAAAAGCAATAACAGACTTTATCTGGTTATCGCTTCAAGTTGGTTATCGCATTAATTATAATTTTAATATGGATCAAGGCGATATTCTTAGACTCCTAGGAAGCGATAAGCCCTTTTACATGGAAAATACCCTAACAAACCCGCTGTATTTTCAAATAGGAATTAATTTAGTAAGCCCTTAATTGCTTATTTGATTTGCGCTATTTTTTTTTCATTGCTAAACGTTTCCAAACATCGGTTCTGCCAAATGCCGAAATACCAATAAACCCTCTAATATTCATGGTGTTTTTGTCCTCTAAGTTGATTTTACAGTTATATAAACTTCCGCTTTCTGGATCGTAAATGGTGCCTTCTTCCCATAAGTTATCACTTTTATATTCAAAGCCACTCAACATTTTCAAGCCTAATAAAGGAACACTTCTTTTGGTTTCGTCTGAATTGTTTTTATCAACTTTGGGCTTTCCTTTCTCGTCTAATGGCTCTTTAAGCCATACAATTCTACCATAGTAATAATTGCCCGATTTGGCAATATTTACGCGGGCCTTGCCACTTCCAGATTCCCAAACGCCAATGATTTCTTCGCCACTACTTGGGTTTTGAGCCATGGAAGTATTTAAGCTAAAAAAAATGCAAAGGATAATTAAAGTTAGTTTTTTAAACATGGTGCTTGTTGTTAAAAGTTAAAATGATAATAAAACTTAATGAGTACCCATTACTAAAGTTTAACTTAAAAATGGGCTTTAAGTTTTTGACGAATATATTATAACAATATTATTTTCGCAAATAGGCTAAATCCTATATCAGAGGCTTTCTTTTAGTAAAGATATATAGGATTCCTTACTTCGTTTAACTTCCACTAATTAGATTTTTTTTGCACTTTATATAAAGTATAAGTAGCAGTTGAACGAACTACTTCAAATAGCAAGGTATTTAAAATCAATAAGTTAAATGAATTTGTGTGGCGTTGAGTAACCAGTTTTGGGTATTGATAAAATTAAAAAATTTGCAATTATTTTAATGAAAAAACCATAAAATTTTGAAATAGGATGGTAATTAATTTGTAAAATTTTTAGTTTAAATTAAAAATAGGGTAGGTATTTAGACGATTTTAATGCAACTAAAACGGATTTTTTTGCCATTTAAATTGATAGATTATTATGTATATACCATATTATCAGTTTATTGAGGTTTTAGGTTGCGTTTTTATTTTTTTTGCAAGAATTAAGATTTCTTAATTTTAATATAATGGATATCCTATATTAGCTGCCGATAAATTAAAAATACTCTAAACAACACTTAAATAAATAAACATGAAAAAACAATTTACAAAAATTCCTGTTTTCATGCTTTTGCTCTTTTTCCTCGGAAAAATTGCAGGGGCACAAACACCCTCTTTTT
>JAWXAZ010000086.1:0-24767 GCA_034439755.1 bacterium | reverse complement strand
TTTTTTATAAGTTCCTTTATTAGCCAAGTGCCCTTGTCTCGTACTTTTTTATAAGTTCCTTTATTAGCCAAGTGCCCTTGTCTCGTATTTTTTTATAAGTTCCTTTATTAGCCAAGTGCCCAGTAATAGGATTTTTGGGTCATAAAAAGTTGCGCAATTGTTAGTCCTTTATAGAAGTTCCTTGATGGATGAAATGTTATAAGCAATTTGATTGTTGAGCAATATAAAGTTGTGCTAATTATAATAATGATTAAATAGCCCAAAGTTATTTGATAATTTTACCAAGGTAAATGCCTCTAAAATAATACAAAGAGGTATTTATCTAAGATGCATTATTTGTTTTGTAATTTCGGTATTATTTTTCGGGTTGAACCAAAAATAATATTATGGTGACTCATAAGTAGTTCTTTTGTATGTTTCACTTTTAAAATAAATATGATGGGTCGCCTAATACTGGTCATTGCCGCATTTTTTGTGGCCATACAATTAAACGCACAGCAATATAATTTTGCTCCGCAACAAGCCTATACTTTTGTGTTTAAACTCGATTCGGTTCAAGCTAATTACATCCATAAAAAGGGCCTTAGCGATAACCCTTGGTTCTTTCAAAATAAGGTAGATAGCTTTCTGGTTTATCAGCCAAAGTTGGCGCCCGGCATGTATATTTTGGCTCGGTATCAAGAACCCAATTTGCAGTATCAAATACTTAATGTGCCGTTCGCCAAAATTCAAGTCAACTCCTTTAACGACTTGGTTCAGCTTAGGTTATTTGATACAAGTTGGCAGGTTGATCCAAACCTATCTATTTGGGTAAACAACGAATTGGTGTTATTTGATACCCTGTGCGATTGTTATAATTTGGGTCGCAGTAAAAAAGAAAGAAGCTATTTTATTAAGAAAAATGAGGACTTTATGATGGGCGAAATTACGGGCGATTATAAATCCTATCCCACCGAAATACCGCCAAGTTTTGGTGGCAGGCCCGCCATTTCGCACGGTTATTTTATGCTCAACCAACCCAAGTTTCATTTACAAGACAGCGTGAAATTGAAGGCCTATATTTTAAATGAAGATGGAATTGCCTTTACCAGGCCGCTCAAACTTTATTTAATAACAGAATATTATCCTTATACCCGCGTTTTTATGGGATATGTGAAGCCTGAAACGAGAGGTGCTTATGTGCATCAATTTAAACTTGCAGATACCTTAAAAATTGACCAACAATATCGTTTAGAATTTGCCGATAAAGGTGGTGTTGTTTTGCAAACAACCTTTTTTAGGGTAGAAGATTATAAGTTAAGAAACAGCACTTATTCGGTTCAGGCCAATAAGATAAAAATTTATAAAGGAGAGAAAATTAAATTAATTTTAAATGCAAAAGATGCCAACGATTTGCCCTTAACAGATGCAAGGGTGAGGCTTAGGTTGAGGCTCAATTCTTTTCAAAATTTTACTGGCAAATTTTTGTTTGTACCCAACGAATGGTACGAGAAATTATATGAAACTTTTGTGGAAATGGACATTGCCAATGCAACAGAAATTATAGTGCCTTCTAATGCCCTGCCACCTTTAGACATGAAGCTTACCGCCGAAATTAGTTTTAGCAATGCTGCTGGTGAATTGCAGAAAAAGGAAATTGCTTTGGAGGTGGTTCAGGCGCAAAGTTATTATACCTTAGATTATGCAGAAGGTGTAGTTTTTAGTGCGTATATTTTTGAGGGAAAAAGCAAATCTCTTAAAGTCATTCTTAAAGGGTATAATAACAATGAAGTGCTGCGAATTGATACCCTATTTTTGCCTGTCCAACGCTATATTGATCCCAATTGTGATAAATACCAACTGCAAGATTCTTTAGGAAATTTAATTCAGTGGTTGTTCTTGCCACACATGCCGCAACCTTTGTTATTAGAAGGTATACGAACCCATGATAGCATTTTTATTCAAAGTTATAACCCGGGAAATTTTCCGTTTTATTATAGAATTTATAAAGGAGATAAGCTGATTTTGGCTGGCAAGGAGCGTTGGTTAAATTATGCAAAAGGCGATACCTCTTTGGCTTCGTATAATGTAATTTATACCACCATGTATAGGGCCAGCACGCAGGTAAGAGAGGCTGTTTATACTTTTAAGGAGAAGGAGCTAAGTGTAAAGACCAATTTGCCTTATGAGATTTATCCTGGTCAAACCCTTGCGGTCAACATTCAAGTGCTAAATTCGGATAGGAAAGCACAGCCAAATGTTAACCTAACTGCCTTTGGAATCAATGCGCAATTTGATGGCATGTACACACCCTCGGTTCCCTATTTTGGCTCGGAGAAGAACAAAATTTTGCTGCAAGATAGAACCCGTTTAAACCCTTGGCCATTCTCGGTTGAAAATAAGGTTTTGGCCGCTGTTTCATATACTACTTTGCTCAAATCTGGCTTTGTTTTTATGGGCGATTACCGACTCCGTTATCCAAATGAAATATTGTTTGTTCAACAGAAAAAACTGGCTCAAAAGCAAATTGAATTTATCCCTTTTGTGGTTGGAAATGGCAAAAGGATAGAGGTTTATTATATGGAAATTGATGGTCGCCCAAGCTATGTTAAGAACGGCAATCTGCCTAGTTATGCCTATTGGATTAATGCCGGGAATCATGCTATTTCATTGCGCACCAAAACGGCCACGTATATATTGCCAGCAATGAATTTGGAAGATAGCAACAGGTATATTTTTAGCTTCGATACCTTGTGTTTGCCAGCAGGAATTGCGAAAATTCCTACTAAATATAATCTGGGTTTTAGCGAAGCAGAAATGCTCAAAATTAAAAAGCATTTGTTTGTTTTTGCGCCTAATAATTTTAGCCAGTATAGACGCGATGTTTATTTTTGTGCGCCACAACAAATCCAAAGTTTTAATTTTCCATTGGCCAATAAATATTTAAACAATGGCGCGCTGGTTCAATATTATTTTGGTTTGTTTCAATTCGATACCTTAGCTGTTTTTGCCAACGGAAGTTTGTTCCAAAAAATTCGGTTTGAACCAAATAGCCGTTACGTTTATTTTAGAGAAAGGATCATTCGCGAAGAACTAGATTCGGTTGAACTACCATACGATTTTGCTTTTTTCAAAACCCAAGATGAATCTTTTAGAAGCTTGTACGATACCGCAATGGGTATTATTTTGCCAATTAAGATGAAACTGCCATTGGCGGGCAATTCGCCTACAAAAGCACAAACCTCCATGGATGAAAGTTGTTATTTTAATTATCGGTTCGAACCGAAACCCAATGGTGATGTTCCAAAAACAAAGCTTGTTATAAGTGGACTATATGCTGTTGATTTGAGAAAAATTTTGCTAATTAATGAGGGGGATGAATTGCAAAGTTTACTCAATCCAACGGTTAGCAATGGGCAATATGATATAATATTTTGGCTCAATCCAGGTTCATATAATATTTATTTTACGAATGGCAAGAATCAATTGGGAAGGATATTGAAGCAGCAGGTTTTGGCAGATGGACAACTGTTAATTTGCTTAGACTCTACCGATTTTAAACATACTTGTAGTGAGCTGGAAGCATTGGTGTTAAAGGCAAAGAGGCTACAAGAGATTTATAATATGCGTGAATCGATGTTGGTAAATTATCGCAAAGACGATTATGTAGAATTGCGCGAAAAAGCCACTGTGCAAATTGGCGCTTCAGATGAAAAACAACCTATGCTGTCGGGCTTTGTTTTTGATAATGATGGAAGTGCTTTGTCTGATGTGATTGTTACGTTAGAACAATTGGGAAGGGTAAAGGGCATTTCGTTTTCTGATGCCAGCGGTGGATTTATGATACGCGATGTGGAGGCAGGAAATTACCAACTGCGCTTAACAAGATATGGATCTTGCGTAACCATTATTCAGCAAATTGTATTGCAAAAAAACAAACTGCATAATGTGAGTATTAGGTTGCAAGATTGCGGATTTGCTTTGAAAAATGGGGTAGTTATACCAAGCATCTATTTTGGAAAATCTGCCATTGGCAAAGAAGAGTTTGCCCAATATGAAAATTCCAAAGAACCCCTCATATTGGGTACTGGTATGATAAAAGGGCGAATAGTGGATGTGCGAAATAAAAAGCCTTTGGATTTTGTAACATTAAAATTAAAAGGTGGGAACGGTTCTGTTTTATCAGGTTTAACGGATGATGATGGTGAGTTTGTGTTAAAGAATATTTCTCCAGGCACGTATGAATTATCGGCCAGCTATATCGGCTATAAAAATGCCGTAATTGCCAATATTTGGGTGCTTGCAAATGAGGTTCGCTTTGTTAATTTTACCATGGAGCAAAGTGATGGAACTACTTTGCAGGAAGTTCGAATTTTCTATAAAAAGCAATTGATTGATCCAAGCGGAGTAAACGGAAATGTTGCATCAAGTAAAGAAATGTTGTCTGCTGGAACTAGGAGCGTAAACAAGATATCAGGAACAACCTTGGGGGTAGATGGAATAAGTTCTGCTACCCCAAACTTTAGAGGGTCACGCGTAGATGGTAATGCCTACTATATTGATGGTGTGCGGGTGAATGCTGCCTCTGTAAGTGTGCCCCAAAATACCATTGATAAAATGGAAATAGTAGAACTTTCTATGGAGAATAAATTTAAAATGGAGCAACGGAATAGGTTGGCTCAAATGGCCGGAAACAAAGTTGTGAAAGCGGGTAGGGATAATTTTAGGGACTATGCCTTTTGGGTACCCAATTTGGTAACCAATAAATATGGTGAGGCACATGTAAGCATTACTTTTCCTGATAATATTACCCGTTGGCGCAACTTTATTTTGGCCATGGATGAGGGTTTGCGCACCAAATTATACGCGCAAGATATTAGAAGTTTTAAGCCCCTTTCTGCTCAATTGTTTTTGCCTTCTTTTGCATTAAAAGGCGATGAGATTTTTATTAAGGGCAAGCTCACAAATTATACCGGCGATTCTTTGTCTATAAAAACAAAGTTTTTTCTCAATGATTCTTTGTTGAAGCAAACCCAACATCAGGTTGCAATTGGATTGGTAGAAAATGTATTGGTTCGAGCCGAAAAAGCCGACACCATAAGATTGGCGTATAGGCTAGAAACTGAGCTCAATTATGCAGATGGGGAGAAGTATTTATTGCCTATTTTGCCAAATGGCATTGAGCAAAATAACTTCGATTATTATGACTTAAAAAAGGATACTTTGTTGCATTTTGCTACCCAAGTGGAGGGCGATTATGCCTTAAGTATTTCTAATAATTATACCCAGTTAATTAGGGATGAAATTAAGCGTTTGCAGGCTTATCAATATGGTTGTGTTGAGCAAACTGCTTCTAAACTCAATGCCTTGTTGGTGGAAAAGAAATTGTGTAAATTATTGGGTGATTCTTTTTCTCAAAACGATTTAATAAAAGTTTGCTTGAAGCGCTTGCAATCGCTGCAGCAATCTAATGGTGCCTATGGCTGGTTTTCTCGTTCTCCAGAAGAAATTTGGCTGACACATTATGTGTTAAAAAGTTTGCAAACTGCCCAGAAAATGGGTTATGAGAGCAAGGCATTAAAGGATGGACTTGCATTTTTTAAGAAGAATTTTCAGCAGTTTAATCGCCTAGATAAAATTAGGGCAATGGAGGTTTTATTTGAAAATAGGGTGGACTTAAATTATACCGAAATTATTGATCAGATTAAGGAGGAATCATTGCCTTTATATGATCGCTTGCTCTTAACTTCTTTGAAGCAAAAATTGCAGATGGCTCATTTTTCTGGCTTTTTATTTGAGGGTATTCAGAAAGAAAAAGAGGGCGGTGTTTATTGGAATCATGCGTATATAAATATTTACCAAAATCAATCGAGTGTAAGTTTAATGGCTTATGAGGTGCTTAAATTTGATGGGGCCGATTCGAGTATTTTGGCGGGCATTAGGAAGCATTTTTTTAATGAGAAAACCTTCGGTTCTGGCTATTACCGGAATACATTTGAATCGGCTCAGGTCTTGCAATCCATGGCCAATGATATTGCTATAATGGAAAAGGGCAATTTGCAAACGCGCATCAAATTGAATGGAAAAGACTTGGGAAATGAATTTCCCATTCGATTAAAACTGACCAATAATGCATCCTATTCTTTAAGTAAATTTGGTGCATCTGCCAAGTTGTTTGTGCATAGGAAAATGTTTGTTGAAAAGCCATGGGTTGATTCTTCCTTATTTAAAATTTCTACACATTTTATGCAAGATGGTAAAAGTGTAAGCAATTTAAAAACCAATATTGAAGCAAATTATGTGGTAAGCATTAACAGTTTAAAGAACCAAGAATATGTGATGGTTCAAATACCCATTGCGGCAAGTTTCAATTATTTGAGTAAGTTAAGCACTTTTGGAGCAGATGAAATTGAGTACCATAAAGACAAAGTCATCCTTTATTTTAGAAAAATGCGGGCAGGAAATTATGTGTTCAGTTTTAGCCTTGAACCAAGGTTTGAGGGCAAGTTTACCTTGTTACCAATTCAAGTAGAAAACATGTATAGCCCAGAAATTAAAGGAAATAATCTTGTAAAATCTGTAATGGTAAATGGGAATTAAGAATTCTATTCTGCCGATTTTTTTGCAGGTGCTTTTTTAGCTTCTTTAGCCGCATCTAATAAAGCTTCAGGAGCATTTGTTAAACCTTCCGTTGTACCTTCCGTTGTAGCTTCCGTTGCCACTTCCGTTGCCGCTTCCGTTGTAGCTTCAGTTGCCGCTTCCGTTGCCACTTCCGTTGCCGCCTCATGATTTACCTTAAATTCTTTTCTTCTGGTTCCTTTATAGACTTCAAATTTCTGGTAACGGCATTCCAAGGCGCCATTATAAAGCATAATTTTCTTCGAAGGCGCCAAGCCAGTCATTTTTAAAGCCGCAATGTTTGATGAAATTACCCACACATCATAGCCATCAAATTCCTTCTTCATTTGGTCGCCCATCATTTTATAAAAAGCCCCAATTTCTTCAATTGGCAAACGCTCTCCATAAGGCGGATTAATAATCATAATGCCACCGCCGGCAGCACCTTTAACCTCTTCAAAACGCTTGTTGCTTACTTTAATATCCTCATCTAATCCGGCACGGGTTATGTTTTCTCTAGAAATATCAATGGCTTTAAACGTTTTGTCTGAACCAATAATATTTGCTTTCGATTCTCTTATTTGGGCAATAGCATCCTCTCTTACTTGAGAGAAAATCATGGGGTCGAAATTCTTCCAACGTTCAAAACCAAATTGCGCCCTGTTTAAGTTTGGTGGCATATTTTTGGCAATCATAGCAGCCTCAATTAAAAGCGTACCGCTGCCACACATGGGGTCAACATAATTGCCTTCACCATTCCAGCCCGTAAGCAAAATCATACCTGCTGCCGTAACCTCGTTAATAGGCGCTAAGGTACTATCGGTTCGGTATCCGCGGCGGTGCAAAGATTCAGACGAAGAGTCTAACGAAACCGTAACCTCATCCTTATTAATGTGGATGTCTATGCTTAAGTCGGGATGCAATAAATCCACACTGGGCCTTACCTCAAATTTCTCCCTAAATTGGTCGGCAATGGCATCCTTTGATTTGAGCGACACATATTGCGAATGGTTAAAGAATTCACTTTTTAGGCTCGTTCTTATAACAAATCTGCCATCCTTATCTAAGTATTCGGCCCAATTTATTTTTTTTATTCCATCGTATAATTGCGTTTCGTTTTGCGCCCTAAATTTATTGATGGGAATCAAAACCTTTAAAGCCGTTCTAAGCCACAAATTGGCCTTGTACATAATGGCCTTATCGCCCGTAAAACTAACAGCTCGGTTATGCGCTTCTACATTTTCTGCACCTAAATTCCTCAGTTCATCTGCCAAAATCTGCTCCAATCCAAATTGGGTTTTGGCCACCATTGTAAAAAACGCTTGCTCTTTTTCCATATCAACTGCAAAGGTAGCGCATTTAGCCCAAATTTATAGAAAGAAGGTTTTCACAGTTTGAACCTAAATTTGGTTCAAACCGATTTTCTCTTTGAAACAACTTGGCAGTGCTGATTTTTATTTTATATTTGATAATCAATAAATCTAACCTATGAAAAACCCTTTATTTTTACTTTTAATCCTTTCAATGTTTTGCAATGTTACATCGGCTCAGTATATGGTAAAGCAATGGGATTATCGGTATGGTGGGAGCGGTTATGAAGATCTTAGAATGATTCAAAAAACTACAGATGGAGGTTATATTTTGGGTGGAAGATCAGATTCACCTATAAGCGGTAATAAAACTCAAGGAACACAAGGTGGCACAGATTATTGGGTAGTGAAAATAAATGCTTTGGGAGTTCAGCAATGGGACAAACGTTATGGGGGTGCTGGTTTTGATGACTTAGTAGCATTACTTCCAACACCTGATGGTGGATTCTTGCTTGGAGGTATTTCCAATTCTGGAATTAGCGGAGACAAAACACAAGCCAGCCGGGGATTATACGATTATTGGGTGGTAAAGATAGACAGTATTGGTAATAAGGAGTGGGATTACCGCTATGGCGGTGATAGTGTAGATTATTTATATACCATGATTGAAAATTACCCTTATGGTTATGCCTTAGGTGGTAGCTCAAAGTCATTAGCAACTGGTGATAAATCGCAAGGCACACGTGGGGGTCTTGATTATTGGGTAGTTTACATTGATTATTTTGGAACCAAAACAGCAGACTTTCGTTTCGGTGGAGATCTTCCTGACGAAATAAGAAGTATGAAGTCAACTGAAGATGGAGGAATTATATTGGGAGGAATTTCACATTCAGGCATAAATGGCGATAAAAGCCAAGCTTCTAGAGGCTCTGCTGATTATTGGATAATAAAATTAGATGCAATTGGTACCCAAATTTGGGATAAACGCTTTGGGGGTAATAGTTATGATAATTTGTCAAGTATTAGCCAAACCAAGGATAAGGGATTTTTGATGAGCGGCGGCTCTGGTTCAGATAGCATTGGCGATAAAACTCAAAGCCCCTGGGGTGGCTCTAATTACCAAGATTTATGGATTGTTAAATCGGATAGTATAGGTAATAAACTATGGGACTATAGGTTTGGAGGAACAAGTTATGATTATGGTAGTACTAGTGTAACAACAATTGATAAAGGTTATATTTTTGGGGGTTCCTCATATTCAGGCATAAATGGCAATAAAACTACAACAGTTACTTGTACCACAGATGGGCATTATTGGCTTGTTAAAACCAATGTAAATGGGATTAAGCAATGGGATTGTTCATATGGTGGAGATACTAGGAGTTATTTAACTACTCTTTTGCAAACTGATGATGGAGGTTACTTGCTTGGAGGACTTACACAATCTGGCATTGCTTGCGATAAAACCCAGGCCAGCCAGGGGTTTTGGGATAATTGGATTGTTAAGTTACGTCCAAATTGGCCAACAACAGATGCTAATTTAACTATTGTTAATTCTGGTGTAACAGGTAAAACAATTAGCTGGACAAAAGGAAATGGAGTTAGGCGAATTGTAGTAGCAAGGGCTGGCTCACCCATTACAGATACGCCAATTGTTGGCATAAATTATAGGGCAAATAGTACATATGGTTTGGGAGATTCTGTTGGTAATGGAAATTTTGTTGTTTATAATGGCACGGGCACATCGGTTACAGTTACGGGCTTAAATTTTAATACCGACTATTATTTTAGGGTAATTGCCTTTAGTCCTGATACGCTTTTTCCTATTTACCAGCGAAGCCCCTTCCTCTCTGGAACCACAACCACCTTACCAGTTACTTGGCTCGATTTGAATGCAAAATTAGAGAATGAAAATTTGGTGCAATTAAATTGGAAGACTGCATCAGAAATAAACAATAATTATTTTGAAATTGAAAGGTCACTGGGTTCAGATAAACAAGAAGAGCAATGGAAAACTATTGGAAATATAAAAGGAAATGGAACTACAGATCGAGTGAGCACCTATCAATTCGATGATCAAATAAACAAAGTAAATACAGATGTTTTATATTATCGCATAAAACAAATAGACTTTGATGCACGTTCTGAATATTCAAAAACAGTTAGTGTAAAATTACACAGTTTGGTTCAAGATGGAATAACTATTTACCCCAATCCATTTGAGGATAAATTAATCCTAAGTTCTGTAAATACTATCCATCAAGTAAAAGTTGAACTCACTAACTTTATGGGCCAAAATGTATTTGAAGGAATGTATGATTTAAATGCAGGGCAAAAGACTGAAATTGATTTTAGTAACATTGATCAAAAAGGAATATACATTTTAACCGTAAATGGAATACCCTTTAAATTGGTGAAGCGTAATTGAGGATTTGCCTCTTTACTGGCAAGATTAAAAGAGGAAAAAGTTTAGTATCTTTAAAATTGGAAAAAAAATATCAGGAATATTAAACTAGAAAAAAACTGGTAAATTTGTTTAAAGAATAAAAACATGGAAGAAGTGATTGTTTTAGTAGAAGAAAGCGAAGTGGGAGGATATATTGCTAAAGGTATGGGTGTTTCAATTTTCACCGAAGCTGAAACCATCTAAGAATTAAGAATCTCTGTTAAGGAAGCTGTCCAATGTCATTTCGAGGATAATCGTCCAAAACTAATTAGATTACATTTGGTGAAGGAAGAAGTTTTTGTGGCATGAAATTACCTAGGGATGTATCGGCTCAAGATTCAATAAAAGCTAGCTAGAAATTAGGTTATCAAACAAATAAACAAGATGGAAGTCATATACGTTTAACAACTCAACAGAATGGGCAACATCACATTACAATTCCCAATCATAGCCCAATTAAAATAGGAACTTTGTCTGCAATATTATCAGATATGGCCTTACATTTTAACATGAGTAAAGAACAAATTATTAAAACAATTTTTCAATAATTTGTTTCCTTTTGTTTTTGAATCTAAAATGTTTCAAAATCAAATCTGGCTACTGTTTCTTTTTAACAATAAAAGAAAACCGATTATTAAATCAACTATTTCCTCTTTAAGGATATTGAATTTTTAGAAAAGGGCAATAAATTTACAAATCGAAAATTAAACTACTGTGAACCTACAATATCTTTCAGATAGCAATGGGCAAACAACTGGGGTATTCATTCCAATAAATGAATGGATTGAACTTAAAAATAAATACAAGGATATTGAGAGGGGGTTCTAATGTACAATTCGATAATCTTACCCCTTGCTAAATAAGATATCGAATAGGCTGCAAGGTGGTATAATAAAAGACAGGCTTAACTAGGTAAAAGATTTATTGGGGAAGTTCGAAAAAAAGTCTAATTCATCAAACAAAACCCTAAACTCTCAAATTTCCCCCTTGTGATATCAAATTCTTGAGCAAAGGACATAACAATTATATTATCACCGTTTGCATTTTGTATTTATTGTGAATATAATTTAAGCGAACAAAATTTTAGGGATCTACCTATTTTTAAAAAGTAACGTACAATGATTTTATCTTTACCCAATAAAGGCAGCTTCAAACATAATTAACCTTATGTTTGAACCAAATATAAATTGAGCATGAAAATTAAAGTTTTATTGATGTTACTTTTGTTTGCTTTTAAGGGTTATGCTTGCAAATGCGGCTGGACCACCATAGCTGAAAACTACCAATCTTCGAGTCTCATTTTTTATGGCAAACACCTTGGAACCATCAACTCAAAGGATGTTTTTGGATATAATGGAAAGCCTCTGGTAACCGAGCGTTTTGAGGTGATGCGGTTTTATAAAGGCGGCAGCAATGAAGCTATTTTGCCACAACAAAACATACAAGCCAAGCCTTTTTACTTAACAATTTTATCGAACTGCAAAGAAACTTCTTGTGGTTTTTGTTTCGATTCTAATTCCTATTACCTAGTGTATGCTTCGGTTGCAAAAGGGCGCGAGATGGCTGCTGTAGGCTTTTGCAGCAGAACAAAGAAAATTATTCAACACCAATTTATTATTCCTAGTCAGCCCGACCCTGAAGCCGGAAGGGATGAATCCAAAGAGTTAATCCATTTGGCTCAAACCGATACCTTTTCATCTAATGAGCCAACAGCCCAAGAAGATTGGATGGTGGCAAATCAAAGTCAGGAGCAATCAAAAATTGAACTACAAAAGCAATTAAAGAAGAAGGGGAGTATGACTATTATTTTGTCTACCACCACCTTAATTCTGCTTATTTACCTAGCCTTTGATTGGTTCAAAAAGAAAAAATATTAGGCTAATCTTTTAAATCGAAGTGTTCTTTTAAATGAGGCACATAAATGTTGTGATAGCCTCTTTCCAGAAATTTGTCCTTTAAAATTTGCAAGGTTTCTTCTTCGCCATGAACCAAAAACGTTTTCTTGATTTTATGTTTGTTCTGGCAAGTTAGCCACTTAAATATTTCCTCGTAATCTGCGTGGGCACTGTAATAATCTAGCGAGCGCACTTGCGCAACAACATCAAACTCTTCGCCAAAAATACGCACATTTTTATCGCCATTTTTTAACCGGCCACCTAAACTTTGGGGCGTGCAATAACCCACCAACAAAATGGTGTTGTTGGCACTGGAAATATTGTTCATAATATGGTGCTTTACCCTGCCAGCTTCGGCCATGCCACTTGCCGAAATAATAATACATGGTTCGGCCAAATTATTGAGCGCCTTAGATTGCTCAACCTCACTTATATATTGCAAATTTTTAAACCCAAATGGGTCGCTGTCTTGACTCACATAAGCCACAAAATCTTCTCTATAACATTCTTCATGCTTGCGCATAATTTTGGTGGCTTTAACAGAAAGCGGACTATCCACAAATACCTTAATATCTGGCATTCGGCCTTCGTTCACCGCTTTGTCTAAAATGTAAATGATTTCTTGGGTTCTATCCACGCTAAAGGCCGGAATAATAAGCTTGCCTTTATTGGTTACACAGGTATGATGAATGATGTCTAATAATTCTTTTTCGGCATCTTCAATTTGCGCATGCAGGCGGTCGCCATAGGTTCCTTCGCAAATCAAATAATCGCATTGCCTAAAGGGTTGCGGGTCTCTTAAAATTGGATCCTTATACCTGCCAATATCGCCCGTAAAGGTAATTTTTGTTTTTTTACCTTCCCTGGTATTAATGTCGAGGTTCACCACGGCACTGCCCAAAAGGTGACCGGCATCTGTAAAGCACAAGGTAATCTCCTTGTCAATTTTAAGGTGCTGGTCGTACCCCAATTCCTCCATAAGGTTCAAAGCCGCCTTTACATCATCGGCATCATAAAGTGCTTCAAGCGGTTCTAAGTTTTTCTTCTTACGCCTTTTATTGATGTATTTAAGGTCGGCAGTTTGAATAAAAGCCGAATCCATAAGCATTATTTCACACAGACTTTTGGTGGCGGGTGTGCAGAAAATAATGCCGTTAAACCCTTGTTTTACTAGGCGTGGGATCAGACCGCTGTGGTCTATATGCCCATGGGAGAGAATGAGGTAATCTACCTCGCTGGGGTTAAAGCCAAAGTGTTGGTTTAAATCTCCCTTTTGTTCTATATAGCCCTGAACCAATCCACAGTCTAATAAAATTTTAGTTCCATTAGGGGTGGTAAGCAGGTGTTTGCTGCCGGTTACCATTTGAGCGGCGCCAAAGAATTGTACTTGCATGCGGCAATATGGAAAAAAAATAAAAGAAAATATCCACTAAATGAATAATCATTTGTTGATTCCATGTTAATGTTGTTTTTTGCAGTGTTATAAAAAGAGGAGTTGATAAAATGCATTTAGCTATCGCAGGAAATATTGGTTCAGGTAAAACCACGCTGACCACTTTGCTTTCAAAGCACTATAAATTTGAGCCACATTATGAGAATGTGGAAGACAATCCGTATATCTCAGATTTTTACGAAGACATGCAGCGTTGGAGTTTTAACCTGCAAATTTTCTTTTTAAACTCGCGCTACAACACCTTGTTGCATTTGCAAAAGTCAAAAAAGAACATCATTCAGGATAGAACCATTTATGAGGATGCAAATATTTTTGCGCCCAATTTACATAGCATGGGCTTAATGAGCACGCGCGATTTTGAAACCTACCAAAGCATGTTCGATTCTTTGAGTCAGACTGTTAAGCCGCCAGATTTGTTGGTTTATTTAAGGGCTTCCATTCCGCATTTGGTCAACAACATTCAAAAGCGCGGCAGAGAATACGAAGACAGCATACGCCTAGATTATTTGCGTAGGTTAAATGAGCGCTACGAAGCTTGGATTAGCAGCTATAAGCCAAGGCACTTAATAATTGAAGTAGATGATATGAATTTTGCCGAAAACGCCGAGCACCTAGGTAATATTATCTCGCGCATTGAAGGTGAGGTGAATGGCCTTTTCTAATTTATAAACAACCCGTTCTTCCTCCATCAACTGGCACATTAATGCCGGTAATGTAGGCGGCGAATTCACTGGCTAAAAAGCAAGCAGCGTAGGCAATTTCGTCGGGTTGCGCAAATCGATTCATGGGAATTTCGGCCAGCATTTCATTGCTTACTTCGTCTGTACTTTCGTTTTGCTTTAATGCTTTTCCTTCTATAATTTGTTTGAGCCTATCTGTGCCCGTTGCGCCAGGCAAAATATTGTTTACGGTAATGCCTGCCGAGGCCAATTCTGTTGCCAAAGTTTTGCTCCAACTTGCCACCGCACCTCTAATGGTATTAGAAACGCCCAATCCCCGCAAAGGAATTTTTACACTGGTAGAAATGATGTTAATAATGCGGCCATAGCCGTTTTGTTTCATGCCATTTACCACGCCCTGAACCAAATAATGGCTACTAATTAAATGGCTGTTAAAGGCATTCAAGAACTCCTCTGGCTTTGCGCCAATAGCTGGTCCCGGACTTGGTCCGCCGCTGTTGTTTACCAAAATGTGATAAGAATAATGTGTCTGAATTTTTTCTTCTATGGCTGCTTTTACCTCCTCTGGCTTGCTAAAATCGGCCACAATAAAATCGTGTTTCTGACCATCGCTTGCGTGCAAATCGCGCACCACCCGTGATAATAAATCGCCATTTCTGGCCATTAAGGTTACATTGGCACCCAAAAGGGCAAATTGTTTGGCTATAGCAAATCCTATTCCTTTGGTACTGCCACATACTAAGGCATTCTTACCTCTTAAATCAATATTCATGTGGCAAAAATAGAGAAATTTCTTTGTCTTTATTCTCTATAACTTTTTCGAATTTCGTATTAAATTGCGCCATGCACTTTTTGTATCCCAGTTTTTTATTTGCCCTCGCACTTCTGCTTATCCCTGTAATTATTCACCTATTTAATTTTAGGAAGTATAAGAAGGTTGTTTTTAGCGATATTCGGTTTTTGAGGCAACTCAGCGAGCAAACCAAAAAGCAACAGCGCATCAAAGATTGGCTCATCTTATTGTGTAGGATTTTGGCCCTAGCGTTCTTGGTTTTTACCTTTGCCCAGCCTTTTATTCCGGCTAAGGAATCCCAAAAAATTAAGGCCGATTCTTGGACAAGCATTTATTTAGACAACAGTTTTTCTATGCAGGCAATTGGCAAGGAGGGAAGTTTGCTCGATGCCGCAAAGCAGAAGGCCAAGAATGTGGTTGAAGCACACCCAGCAGCACAAAATTTTCAATTGCTTACCAACGATTTTGAAGGAAAGCATCAGCGTCTTGTGTCTAAAAAGGAAATGCTTCAAATGCTAGATGAAGTTGCGCCAAGCATGGCCCATAGAAATTTACAACAGGTGTACGAAAGACAAAAATCCCTGTCGCAACAGTCGGGGGCAAGTCTTGGTCGAACCTATTGGCTGAGCGATTTCCAAAAGAACATGGAGCCATTGCCGCAACAATTGGATTCGCAAGTTGCTGTTTTTTTACTTCCATTTAAGGGCGTGCAACAACAAAATATTTGGATTGATTCTGCCTGGTTTTCTAATCCATTTTTAAAGAAAGGCAATCAAAACAAGGTGCATGTTTGGGTCAGGAATAACAGCGAAAATAGCTTTGAAAACCAACCCTTGGTCTTAAAAATTGATGGTGCCCAAAAGGCCATTCAAAACTTTACCTGCGCGGCTCAACAAAGGGTAGAAGTAGTAATTCCGTTTAGCTTAAGCGATTTTAATTGGCACGAAATAGCCTTGTCTATAACAGATTATCCCATTGTTTTTGATGATGTATATTACCTAACGGCAAAGGCGCAAGAGAAGCTCCCAATCTTGCTTATAAACGATTTGGTAGATGCCAGTTCCATTAAAAAAGTGTTTGGCTTAGATGCCTTTTACGATTTAAAAGAAGTATCGGTTAATCAAATAGATTACCAGGGCCTCAACAAAAATGCCTTGCTTATTTTAAATGAACCCAACGCCCTTAGCAGCGGATTAAGTGCCGAGTTGCAGAAGTTTATAAAAGAGGGGGGTGTTTTGTTGTTCATTCCTGCTGCTAATCCAAAAGATTTGTTAAGCATACAGCAATTTACCCAAGCCTTAGGCGCGCAAATGCTGGCAAAGCAAAATGGCCCCATTCAATTGGGAAATATGGAAACCAAAGATGCTTTGTTTGCACAAGTTTTTAGCAAATCGCCTGAGTGGTTAAGTTTGCCCATTGTGAATAGCTATTGGCAGTTTGGCGCAAATGGCAAAAATGCGCAAAGCATTATTCAGTTAAAAAATGAGATGCCTTTTTTGATGCGTTTAAAATTGGGCAAAGGCAATGGATTTTTGATGGCCAGTTCTTTGCAAACCAATGAAAGCGGATTAAGCAAGCATGCCTTGTTTGTTCCCTTGATGTTGAATTTGCCCTTGCAACGCACACACAAATTGCAGAGTAGTTTTTTGTTGGGCGAGAATTCCACCTTTTCCTTTGAAAGCGAGTTGAGTTCAAAAGTTGTCAACTTAAAAAAGGGAAATCAGGAGCATTTAATTTCGGTTCAGACCAAGGAGGGCAAAAGCTATGGAAGCCTAAATGGGCAATTAAAAGAGGCTGGCATATACCAAATGTTGGCAGAAGGAAATGCCATCGGAAAATTGGCTTTTAACTACCCAAGAATGGAATCGGTTCAGGGCTTTTTAGACCCCAATGCATTGGCCACAAGTCTTGGTGCGTCTGTGTTCGATAAAGATATTTCTGTGCTAAAAAGCTACATGGAAAGAGATTTAAAAGGCCAGCAATTTTGGAAAGTCGCCTTGTTTTTAGCCTTGCTATTTCTCCTTTGCGAAATGGCAATTATTCGTTGGTGGAAATAGGATTAGCCAGATTAAAATAAAACATTATATTTGCCCATA
The DNA here is from genome assembly GCA_034439755.1 of bacterium. Classification (GTDB taxonomy): domain Bacteria; phylum Bacteroidota; class Bacteroidia; order UKL13-3; family UKL13-3; genus B1. The sequence goes on along the minus strand of JAWXAZ010000086.1, from coordinate 7,497 downwards.
TCGCTTAGAAAGAAAATTTCTCTCGAATGAAGTTATTAATCAGCAACGCTCAGGTTTGCGATCTTCGGTCGCCACATCATGGCAAAACCTGTGATGTTTGGATCAATGGTGAACTCATTGAAAATATCCAAGTTTCTTCTAGTAAAGATCCTTCGGCAGCCCCCAAAGGCTATAAATACATAGATGCCAAGGGGCAAACGCTTATGCCGGGCTTATTTGACATGCGCGCAGATTTTTGCGATCCAGGCTTTGAGCACAAAGAAACCTTGCAATCTGGCGCCAAAACTGCCTTAAGTGGTGGCTTCACAGATGTGGCCTTATTGCCCTCCACAGAACCCGTTCGCGATTCAAAAATTGGCATTGAATATGTGCGCAATCAAAGCGTGCAATTGCCTATAAATTTACATGCTTATGGCTGTCTGACCCAACAACGCGCTGGAAAAGAATTGGCCGAATTGTATGACATGACCTTGGCCGGAGCCATAGGTTTTACCGATGGAAATAGGCCAATTGATAACAGCAGCCTATTGCTGAGAGCACTTCTATACAATAAGATTTTTAACGGACTTTCCTTGGTGTATCCAAACGATGTGTACCTTAGCGAAAACGCCCTTATGCACGAAGGAAAAGTGAGCACCTCTTTGGGCCTAAAAGGCATTCCTTCTTTATCGGAAGAATTAATGGTGATGCGCGATTTAGAATTGTTGAGATATGCCGATGGGAAGTTGCATTTTTCTACCTTGAGCACCAAAGGCGCAGTAGATTTGGTTCGAAAAGCCAAAAAGCAAGGATTGGCTGTAACCGCAGATGTGGCCTTTGCCAACCTGTGTTTTACCGATGAGGATTTAATGGATTACGATTCCAATTTTAAGCTCATGCCGCCTTTAAGAAGCAAGCAAGATCAAAAGGCTTTGTGGGACGGAATTCAGGATGGAACCCTCGATTGCATTGTAAGCAACCACCAACCGCAAAATAAGGAAAGCAAGGAAGTGGAGTTTGAATATGCGCATTATGGCATGATAACTTTGCAAACGATTTTGCCTGTGCTGTTGGCCAACAAGCCCGCTAATATTGAAACCAGCGCCGTTATTGGTGCTTTAAGTTTTGGTCCAAGAGGCATACTTGGATTGCCAGAAAATAAAATTGAAAAAGGCAGCATAGCGCAGTTATGTCTGTTTGATCCAAAATTAAATTGGACCTTTGAGTTTAACCATTCTAAGGCCGAAAATACACCATTTTTAAAGAATAAAATAAAGGGTGCCATTACCCACGTTATTTGCAAATCACAATTACATAGCCATTAAATTATGACCCAAACAGATTACAACGAATCAGCAGTAGCATCGAGCTTATATGCCTTATTGGCCAACCACAACCCAAAGGGCAACTTTGATGGGTTAAACCAAGAATTGTCGGCCATTATGTTTAATGACCAAACTGGCTTTTTAGACCGCAGCAAACAGATTGATGAATGGGTTGCCGCACACCCACAGCAAGAAGAGTTAGGCGATATGTTGTTTGATTTGTTGATGGTTCAATTTTTGGCTATTGAAACACACGAACCAGATTATTTTGATTCTCAGGAGTGGAACGACATTGAAAACAAAACCTTAGATAAAGGTTCAGAAATGTTGAACCTATTTTTGTATTTGAGTGAGGCAAAAGAAACCGAAGTTGAAATAAGTTTAGAAGATTTTTTAAACGAATTTTTGTTGGTAGGAGAGGATGAGTTTCAAGATGAGTACCGCATTTATGAAAGCCTAATTGTGAACGATGATTTGCTCGATGCAGATATCGAATCTATTAGATTGGTTCAGGCAGATATAAAACCAGAAACCGGTTTGGCAGATTATTTTGTGCCATTGGTTTGTTTCTTTCAATATGCAGAAGGAACTGCAGAGCAAGAACAATTGGAAACGGAATTGATTCCTTTCGAAAAAGCTGTTTTGCAATCGATGATTGCATTTTTAGAAAACTAACTATTTAACCCCCTTAAAAATATCATTATGGAACCTACAATCGTAACCAGCAAATGGCAAATTATTGCCAAATTCGCCATTATTTTTACCCTTATTTTGGTGGCACTTAACTTGATGTTGTACATCACAGATATGCAAACTAAATTGAATACCGTAACAACCATTGTTACGTTTTTGGTTATTGCTGGTTCCATATTTAAAGGCATACAAACCCAACGCGATCAATTACTGGGGGGATATGTAAGTTATGGAGCTGGCTTTAAAATTGGGATGTTTATTACCCTATTTGCCGCAATTATGCTTACCGTTTACAGTGTCATTTTTATTACCTTTATTGATGTTGATTTTATGGACAATATTTTAAACGAGGCCAAAAAACAAATGATTGAGCAAAACAAAAGTGAGGAAGAAATAGAAATGGCCATGAAATTTTCAAGTTATATGAAATCGCCTTGGGTATTTGCTGCAGGCGGATTCATAGGTTATATGTTTTATGGTATAATTGCCTCTTTAATTGTGTCTATTTTTACCAAAAGAGTAGACCCAGATGCTACTTATAATTCCTTACAAAATTAATTCATGAGTGAATCAAATATTGACATATCTGTCCTAATTCCGTTTTTAAATGAAGAAGAATCTATTCCAGAATTATTGGCTTGGATAGAAAGGGTAATGGATGAAAACCATTATTCGTACGAAATTTTGTTAATAGATGATGGCAGCACCGATTCTTCCTGGAAAATTGTGGAGGAAAATAGAAACAGAAACTCGCGTATAAAGGCCATAAAATTTAGGAGAAATTACGGTAAATCGGCCGCACTTAATGTAGGATTTCATGCCGTAAAAGGCAAGGTAGTGATTACCATGGATGCAGATATGCAAGATAGTCCCGACGAAATTCCTGGATTGTATAACATGGTAACCCAAGAGGGATTTGACTTGGTAAGTGGCTGGAAAAAGAAGCGTTACGACCCCATTACCAAAACCATTCCAACCAAGTTTTTTAATGCCGCCACACGCAAGATTTCGGGCATTCCCTTGCACGATTTTAACTGCGGTTTAAAAGCTTACAAACAAGAAGTAGTAAAATCAATTGAGGTGTATAATGAGATGCACCGCTATATTCCTGTTATTGCAAAATGGGCCGGATTTAGAAAGATTACAGAAAAGGTTGTTCAGCACAGGGCTAGAAAATATGGTACCACTAAATTTGGTGGATTTTCGAGGTTTATCAATGGATTCCTAGATTTACTTACCATCTTTTTTGTTTCCAAATTTGGCAAAAGACCCATGCATTTCTTTGGTGTATGGGGAACCTTTATGTTTGTATTGGGATTGTTAGGGTCATTATACATTGGCTTCGAAAAAATCTATTTGCTTTATACCAGCGATACCATTCCCAGAAGCATTACCGAACAACCTTTATTCTTTTTGTGTTTGGTAGCACTTATCATAGGTTCGCAATTGTTTTTAGCCGGTTTTATTGGCGAAATGATTTCGAGGAATGCCAGCGAACGCAACGAATATGGCATCACCAAAAGATTGGGCATGGATGCGTAAAAAAAAGATTTTAATTGTGGGTCCGGCTTACCCTTTGCGGGGCGGACTAGCAACTTATGATGAACGCTTGTGCCGTGAGTTTTTGGCCATGGGGCACAATTGCGAGATTTTAAGTTTTTCGTTGCAATATCCTAAAATTTTATTTCCGGGTAAAACCCAGTTTTCTAGCGATCCAAAGCCACAAGATTTGGTAATTCATTCGGAGGTAAATTCGGTGAATCCGTTTAATTGGCTTGCCGTTGGAAACAAGTATGCCAAGGGCAAATACGACTTGGTTATATTTAGGTATTGGATGAGTTTTATGGCACCCGCTTTTGGCACCATTGCCAGGGCCTTGCGCAAGTCTGGCGCCAGGGTAATTGCCATTACCGACAATATTGTTCCGCATGAGAAGCGCTTTTTCGACACGGCTTTTACCAATTATTTTTTGAACAGTTGCGATGGTTTTTTGAGCATGTCAAAAGAAGTTCAGCAACAAGCACAGGCTTTGCAACCCAACAAAAAAGTGGCCTATGTGGCCCATCCCATGTACGATATGTTTGGGTTGGCCATAGATAAAAAGGCAGCCAAAGAAAAGCTAGGCTTAGATGCCGATACCCATTATTTATTGTTCTTTGGGTTTATTAGAAAATATAAAGGTCTTAACCTATTGCTCAACAGTTTTGCGTTATTGGATAGGCAGAAGTTGAAGGTGAAATTGATTGTTGCCGGAGAATTTTATGAGCCCTCGGAACCCTATTTGGCGCAAATTAAAAGCTTGGGCTTGGAGCAAGATGTGGTATTAAAAACCGATTTTATTCCGAACCCAGAAGTGGCCAGTTATTTTTCTGCAGCAGATATGGTGGTGCAAACCTACATTAGTGCCACCCAAAGTGGCGTAACGCAAATTGCATATTACTATAACAAGCCCATGCTGGTAACCGATGTGGGTGGCCTGGCAGAATTGGTTCCCAACGGCAAAGTAGGATACGTTTGCGAGCAAGATTCTAGGCAAATTGCGGGTTCCATTCAAGCGTTTTATGAGCACAAACTCGAATCACAATTTGCTGCAGGCGTAGCCCAAGAAAAAGCCAAATTTACCTGGAGCTATTTGGTAGAGCAGTTGTTTGCTATTTAGTTTTTTTATGCTTTCATCAATCTGGAACCAATTTATTAAAATTACCCTATTTATGGATGCATTCTATTACCTAGGTGTTGGTTTCAAAATAATTCCTTTGTGAGCGTTTTACAATTACAACTGCTATGGGTATTGTAATTAATGAGACTGCTATACCTATGTAATCGTCAACAAAATAGGATTCAAACGCAGCGGCAATAACAGCGGCAATAGCAGCGGCACCTAAAAACATTCCCAAAATGCGACGTGGTGTTTTAATAAATAGCCATTTTATTTGGAAATTTTAATTCATTGAGCAAATCATATTTTATGCTTTGAATAGTATCTTTGCTATCAACTAAAACAACCAAACAGGAGTTGCCTGGGCTGTAACTTTTGAAATCTGAATCATCAGCAGAACCGCAAATACACGAAGTCAAAGTAAAGAATAGGTTCAACCCAAATACGAAAAATATAAATTTGGATTTAAATTGCCTCAACCTATTAGACTTTAAATTAAGCGATACCTAGGTGCAAAAAAAACAGTCATTTCCTAGGCAAAAAGACCATCTATTTTTGCTTAAAAAGCACAATTTAATTATTGTAAACTCTTACTTCAAAACTGTTCTATTCACTACGAATGTAAATTTTAATATGAGTTCGATATGTTTTTATTTTTTTGCCACGATTTTCTATTTAATTAGCTTGCAAAGCCATTAATGAATAGCAATGATTATTTTTATTTAAATTTAAACCCAACCAGAAACCACCGTAAAGTAGGTATAATTATGATATTGCAGGACATGAGCTGCTTTATGAAGAAGTTATTACGCCTTATTCAGTTTATACATTAGCCAATCGATTGAATCAAGATGGTCATTCATGTTATTATGCTAGAAAAATTGGCCTTGTTAAATATAAATTTGAAGATTTAAATACTCGGTTGTTTTTACGTTACTAATCTTTTTGAAGTTATGCAGTTTCACCCTCGAAGGATTTTTAATTGGATTTTGAATAAAACCCTACAACCGTAAATTTAATTTGGTGCTAGTCTTAATACCTTACACGTCAACTCCCAAACAGCCTCAAAAACACAAATTTTTGTAGATTAGGTTGTAATTTCAAATTATTACGCTACTTTTGCTGCCCCCGTAAAGGGAGATTTAAAGGAAAGGAGGTGCACATAATATGATCCATATCAGCGTAAAAGAAAACGAATCTTTAGACAGAGCGTTAAAGAAGTTTAAGAAGAAGTTTGAGAAAACTGGCGTAGTAAAAGAATTACGTGGTCGTCAGGCTTTTATTAAGCCTTGTATTAACAAACGTCACGAAAAAATACGTGCAGCTTACAAATTGAAGATGCAACAAGCCGATCAAGCTTAATTTATTTAAGCTATTTATAAAAAAGCAGCCTGAAAATCAGGCTGCTTTTTTTTTGCATTTAAACAACATTATGATGAAATTTAGTTATATTGCATTATACAAATTAACTAAATGAGGTTGCAGGAGGCTATTGATCAATTTATCAATTTTGTGCAGTTTGAGAAGAAACAATCTAAGCATTCTAGCACAGCCTATTTGGGCGACTTACAACAGTTTTCTGATTATTTGCAGGTAACGTATCAGGTGGCAGATTTGGCCGCTTATAACCATTTGCAAATTAGGTCGTGGGTTGCACATCTAATGCAAGCTGGATTAACTGCCAGAAGCATTTCGCGGAAAATCTCCACCTTAAAGTCTTTCTACAAATTCCTGCTCAAGCAGGGTTGGGTAGAACAGAACCCTATGCTTAAAATTATTTTGCCAAAGGTTTCTAAGAAATTGCCAGTTTTTGTGGAGGAAAAGGCCATGAATCAATTGCTAGAATCGCGCAATTTTACAGATGATTTTGAAGGCAAGCGCGATGCCTTAATTTTACATGTTTATTATGGTACCGGCATGCGGCTTTCTGAGCTCATTGGTTTAAAGGTGGGTGATGTGGATTTATATAAAATGCAATTGAAGGTTTTGGGGAAGAGAAACAAGGAGCGTATCATTCCCATCACCACAGAATTGCATGGTTTGGTAGAGCAGTTTCTGGTGATGCGTAATCAAGAGGGAATTGTCGCAATAGAGCTATTTACAAGGGCCAACGGCAAACCCATGTATCCAAATTTGGTGTATAAACTCGTACATAAGAGACTCTCTAGCGTTACTACTATTCAGAAAAGGAGTCCGCATGTTTTGCGCCATACCTATGCCACGCATTTGCTAAATAATGGGGCCGATTTAAATGCCATCAAGGAATTGTTGGGACATGCAAATTTATCTGCCACGCAAGTATACACGCACAACAGCATTGAACGTTTAAAAGAAGTTTATAAGAATAAACATCCAAGATCTTAAATCCTGCGCAATTAATAACACCTGGATCAAAGTCATTTGCAGGTACGACTTTCCCAGACAAAACTAAAAAGTATGAAGATCGAAATTCAATCCATCCACTTCAAAGCAGACCAAAAGCTGCTCGACTTTATTAAGAGCAAGGTAGAGAAGACCCAGACTTTTTTTGACGGCGTGCAGCATGCCGATGTTTATTTAAGGTTAGAAAAAGACAAGGAGCGCGAGAATAAAGTTGTGGAGATAAAAATGAATGTGGCGGGCAACCCGGTTTTTGCCAAGGAACAAGATGCTACGTTTGAAACCGCAACCGATTTGGTTTTAGATAAATTGGTGGCTCAAATTAAGAAGCACAAAGAGAAATTGCAAGCTAAAATGTAAGCGTATTTTCAAGTGGTCGGGAGGTTTTTCTCTCGGCCATTTTTTTTGCATAATTATAAATTTTTTTCGGTTTGAGCCAACGATTTTTTCTGTTTGAACCAA
>JAWXAZ010000085.1:0-15697 GCA_034439755.1 bacterium | reverse complement strand
TTCAAATACATCTGTAAACATTTCTTTTAAGGTTCCATTTGAACCAAAGGCATTTCTTTTATATGGAGCCATTAAATCAAAATCAAATTTTAGGTTCACTGCGGTGTGCTTGGCATAAGAGCCTGAATTAAATGGAGAATATAAATTGCTCTCATATTTAATTTCTAATGCTTCTTTTATTTAATTTCTCTTTGAAACGTGTTTATCACGCAAGTTTTGCTCATTACTGATTTTGTGTGAGCTAAGTACACAATCTAAGTGTTTGCTTTTATCTGTCATTTTATTACGCTTTTATTTTCTTAATCAATTTTTCAATTTCTTCCAATGGCAACCTGTCATTGACAACTTTCAACTTTTCTAAATACTCAACTCCTATTTCAGCAGAAATTATCTTTTGATCAACAAGTGTTCTTATCACCCACAAACTTCCATGCACCGTTACACCTTGGTCTATTGCTTCGCTTCGTAATTTTCCATCACCAGTTAGCAATGGACAATTCAATTGCTTCGCTTTCCATAAAACCGTTTTGTCAATCAATGTTTTGAAAAACCGGTTCGTTTCAAATTTTTCTACTTCTTCAATTTCCGCTTCACTCAATTCAAACACTGTTAGTTTTTGCAATCGGATAAAAATTTCAATTTGCTCTTTTTGATCGGATTCCAATATTTCCCCTCTTACAAAATCAGTAGTGCATATTTCAAAATTCAGAGAGAAGAACTCTGGCAACGCTTGAATTTTGATAATGTCAAAAAACACGTTTGAATCAGTAATAATTAACTTCATACTAGTTGGTGCAACTGTTCACGAAATTTCCATGCGGACACTCCAAGATAGTATGCTGCTTCATTTATGGTTAGTATTTCTTTTGACAAGCCCACATAAACCATTCGTTCCATACGGACTGGTTTTTCTTTGCCCATAAATCTACCCGGCTCTGCATTTGGGATATGATAACCCCTTTGCTTAAACCCAACATTAAATCTTCTGTAAATAAAATTAGTGATGATGCCAAGATGCAAAGCCCTTGAAAAAACAGCAGAGAAAGAAATTCCCCATCTTTCTTTAATCAACACCAATTCGTTTTGATAAAAATGAAAACGGTCTTTGCTTAGTTCCTTCTGAGCCATATCAGCAGGATAGAGAACAGCAGAAGCGAAAGCGTGACACAAATTTTCTTCTTCTTTGTCGGTAAGGTTAGTTGAGAACTTTAAAGAGTGGTGAGCCAATTCATGCAAAGCGGTAAATCTTTTTCTTACAACATCTTCGCCTTGCTTCACACTTTTTTTCAGGACAATTATTTTTTTGCCATCAACATCTGCTTTCATACCATCAAAGCCATCAGGAGCATCTAACTCAATTACTTTGTAGCCTTTGTCCTCCAACATTTCAACCACATCGGGAATCGGGTCGTAACCAAGTTTCCAAACTTCTCTCAATTTCTTCGCAGCAGTTTCGGCATCATCAGCGTTTTCTATTACTTTATCGTAAGCAAAGTATTCTGTCTTTTCGCTTGGGTCAATCAAGTGTTCTAACTCCAAATAGCGTTCACAATTTTCTCTTACCTTTTCTTCCACCGACATTTGTTCGGTTTTTGAAATCTTTGAAGAATACTTTCGGTAGCTGATGTTTTTGAGTTCTACATGCACAGTTGGAATTGAATAAAAATAATCCACAGGCACATTCAATACATTTGACAAAGCGATCAGCAACTGACTATCAGGTTTCATTTTCCCTTGTTCGTATTTATGCAATGCCTGACGAGAAACAACTTTTTTAAGTTTGGTTTCTAAGTCCTGTAAGGACATACCAGCCATCTTTCGCGCTGACACCAGTTTATTTCCAAATACATTTTCCATCTTGTTATTTATTTAAGCATTCCTGCTTGTTGACAAAAGTATTATATTTTTACGAATTGTCAACCAAAATGGTTAAAAAATTTTCCATAGGGAACGAAAGAAAAAGCCCACCCACTAAAAACACTCTCTTAAAAAACGCTACAAGCCAAAGCTACAAGCCATTTTTTTAAGAGAGTGTTTTTTCGCTACCCAAAAATCCGCTCTCTATTTTTTTGCAAATTTTTTTTCCCCAACGAACTGATTACAAACTTGACAATGACGACTTTTAATAATAATTCTTTTGGAAACCTCAATAAAATTGACACTTAGGCACTTCGGACAGACAGAAAGGCATCTGCTAACTTTACCTACCCAAAAGTGGCGGTTCAGTGCTTCGCATGACAATTTTTCGTATAATTAAGTGTGGTTCTCCGAATGGAGTTTAGTGGTAAAAATCGCCAGCTTCTTTTAGCCGCAAACCGTGTGTGTCTTGAATCAATGACTTTGTCGAGTCATTTAATGCTTTTCAAAAGATGGAAGTCAAATTAGTAAAGGATAAATATAGCAGTGTAACTCAAGCGAAACGAGTGACCATGCTACAAGAACGAATTTGAGAGCCTTTCCAAAGACGGCAGTCAAGTGCATCTGCTGGCTAGCGGACTACTAATGCTGCAAGAGGCGGAAACTCTTTTTGTGGTGAACGATTAGGTAAAAACGGGAACAAGTATTCCAATAGGTAAATGTATAAAAGCTGTCCGCTGGCTATCGGATGAACTGCCTATTAAGCCTCGTAAGCGCAAAAGAAAGAGTCGAAAACAAGTAGCTACGTTTGTATTTGTGATAAGAGTGTAATGGATGACTTGATTACTGATTACACCTCTCTCGGGGTAAAGGCAGCCCCGCTCTGCGGGAAACTATACATAACTTGTCCCGCCCATGCGGGAGGCTTTTGAAAGGAACAAGAGAAGTCAATATCGCGCTGTTAAATTGTAAAAGGAAGCAGCCATTTAAGGATTAAATGAGATATTGGTGGCAGACCAGCTCGTAGTAGTGATGAAGTTGCTGAAAGGTAATGGAGCGAAAGGGCTGGCTAGTTTAACCAACTAATAGATACAACCGCAAGGGACGATTGATTATTATGAGGTAAAATCACAGCCAATTACCAGGCTAATGGTTTGGCAAGCTTACAAGAAAGTAAGGGCCAACAAAGGAAGTTTGGGCATAGATAATATGACTTGGGAAGTATTAGAGAACAACCTAAACACCCAGCTGTATAAACTATGGAATAGAATGACCTCAGGCAGTTATTTTCCGCAAGCAGTAAAAGAAGTTAGCATTAAGAAAGGAGATGGGGGGAAGAGAAAATTAGATATTCCCACACTATTAGACCCTGTAGCACAAGAAGTAGTAAAATCACATTTAGAGCCATTAGTAGATTCTAAATTTCATAAACAGACTTAGCCATTAAAGGCTTCTTTGACACGATAGACCACAACTTGTTGAAACAAACGATTCAGCATTATTGCAAAGAAAAGTGGGTGCTACTTTAGATAAACAGATTAATAGGAACGCCACAAGGCGGAGTTATCAGCCCATTAATAGCCAATATCTTTATGGATATATGTTTTGATAAATGGATGAGTAAAAACCACCCAGAAAAGCCATTTGAGCGCTATGCAGACGATATAGTAGTGCATTGCAAAACAGAAAAGCAAGCTAAGTTTGTCTTAAACCAAATAAAGCAACGCTTAACAAAATGCAAATTAGAACTGCATCCTAATAAAACTAAAATTGTAAACCTAAGAGGAGAATCAGAAGAACGTTATGCAAAGAAGTATGACTTTTTAGGATTTAGTATAAAACCTCAATGGTGCAAAATAAAAGGCAAAGGGATGCAATTACCGAGTATTCGTATTAGCAGTAAATTGGTGCAAAGTATTTTAACACGATTTAAGGCAATGGAATTGCACAAGAAAAGGATATCAATCGAAGAATTAGCAAAAGGACTTAGACCAATAATTAGAGGCATCATAAACTATTATGGAAAATTTTCTACAGGACATTTAAGGCAAGTATGCCACCAAATAAATGTACGCATATTAAAATGGGTAAAATAGGAAAAGAGGCTATACAAAATGAAATCCTTAAATTGGCTAAGAGCGAAATTCAAAACAAATCCGCAGCTTTTTCCACACTGGCAATTGGTAAATCCATGAAGGTTAAATACATTCGTGATGAAACTAGAAGAGCCCCCGAAATAAATTCGGGGCAGGCAGTGTGAGGGGGAGACTCTCAAGCACGGTTCCCCCGCTGAGGCGGGGCAAGCTTTGGGAGCGTAAGGGTGAAATTCCCTTGCCTGATCCAAGTTGTTTGATAATAGTTTTATGCCGAAGTAATAACCCCCTTCCTCAGTCTCAAATCAGTTAAATATGCCTTGGTTCAGACCGAATGGGTTGCTAGTTAATTTGGATGGGTACTCCTTGTTTTTTGATGCCAACTAATAGGTGTATTGATTTTATTTTGCAAAAAAATATTACCTTGTGCATCTTGGAAACGCAGGCTTTTATAAAATTATCTGAACTTACTCAGCGCATTAAAGATGTGATTAACCTGCAGTTTGGCGAACAGTCTTTTTGGGTGCTTGCTGAGGTAAGCGGACATAAATTTTACCCCAATCCAGAGCGACATTATTTTGAGTTTTTGGAGAAGGACGAGGCAAGCAAACAGCCTATTGCCAAAGTTAGGGCCGTGGCATGGTCGGGCGGCTCGGAGCGCATCAGGGTCTTTGAAAAAGAGACGGGACAGCAGTTTGGAAATGGCATGCAGGTGCTTACTTTATTGCGGGTTGAGTTTAATGCGGCCTTTGGGTTTCAATTGATTATTTTAGACATAGATCCAACCTATACCATAGGCAAAATTGAGCAGCAAAAACGAGATACTTTGGAGCGACTGTTGCGTGAGAATCCAGATAAGGTGAGTAGGGTAGGAGACGATTATATTACCTTTAACAAAAGGCAAGCTTTAAAGGCGGTTTTGCAACACATTGCCTTGGTGGGTTCGCCCAATTCTGAAGGCTTTTCCGACTTCTGTCATACTTTGCAAACCAACCGTTTTGGCTATGGTTTTCAATTGGATGTTTTTCAATCTGCGGTGCAGGGCGAAGGAGCCGATAGGGAGATTAAGAATAAGCTCATCCAAATTTTTGAATCGGGGCGCAAGTATGATGTGGTGGTGATCATTCGTGGGGGTGGCTCTAAGTCAGACTTGTTGACCTTCGACGCTTACGGATTGGCTCAAACCGTAGCCAGATTTCCTATACCCATTGTTACCGGATTGGGGCACCACAACGATGTAAGCATAACAGATTTAATGGCCCATACTGCCACCAAAACGCCCACCAAAGCAGCCGAATTTATTGTATCGCATAACCGTGCTTTTGAAGAGGCCTTGGTGTATTTACAGCAGGGAATTGTGATTAAATCGCAGCAGTTATTGGCGCAACATAATAAACGAATTTCGCAAGCAAGAGAAGCGGTGGTGAACCAATCGCGCAACTTACTAATTAATTATCAAAGGTCGCTGATGGCCTTTACCACGCAGCTTTCGAGCAAGCCAAGCATTCTAATTAACCACAAGTTAAACGATATGTTGCACCTGCAAGCCAACCTTAAATCGCATGTCAATAAATTACTGTTATGGCATAAAGGAACGCTTAATCATTATGCCTCGGTGGTTAAAATAATGAGTCCAGAAAATATCCTTAAAAAGGGCTTTGCTATCTTAAGTGTGCAAGGCAAAATTGTAACAGACGTTAAAGGATTGGAGAAGGGCAATGTGCTTATGGTGCTCATGGAAAAGCACCAAATAGAAACTATAATTGAATCAATAAAAGAAAACAATGGAACTAAATCTTAGCTATGAAGAGGCTTATGCCGAACTCAAAAATATTGCCGCAGAAATAGAAGAAGAGTCGGTATCGGTAGATGTCTTGGCCACAAAAGTAAAGCGCGCTTCGGAGCTTATTACGCTTTGTCAAGACAAGCTAAAAGCCACAGAAAAAGACGTGATGACCATCATTCAACAAATGGAAAGCAAGCCTACGCCTTAATAGCTTAGCTTCACAAATTTGAGCACAATATGCTTGCCCTTGGCTCTGTTTATTTGCAGGTAGTATAAGCCACCGGGGAGTTGCGCCACCTCAATTTCTGTCTCACGCAACATGCTGCTTCCTTTTAACAAATGCCTGCCATTTCCATCAATAATCTCAAACTTAAAAGGCACTTACTCCTCGCCCAAAACTCGCAATATTTGCGTTATCGGTTGGGGTATAATTCGGTACGAACCAAGCTCTTTTTGAAGCGCCAAGGTGCGTATGGGCAACAAAGCACCTTGCCCGCTTATGAATTTTCTTTGCCTTTTACCGTGCTAATTTTGCGCCATTGCTTGCCATCAATGGGACGTTGTATTTCAAAATAATCGTTGTTTATTTTGCTCGATGTCTGCCATGTTAACAAAGCATTTTCGTGGTTCTTTACCAAGTCGAAATTCAATAAAGTTACGTGTAATACAATGTTGTTTGCAGCCAAGGCAAAGCCGCTGAAACCGCTGCTAAAGCTGGCACTTAACACCGAATCTGTGCTGCCCAAATAGGAGTCCATTGCACTGCCACTTCCATATACGCCATTGTTGCGTGTGCCTTGCGAAATGCCCATTAAACATTTAAGTATATTGGCACCTGCAAAAGTTTGTCCGATAGCCAATTTCCATCCATTGAGCTCTGCTGCGGTATAGAATAATTTGATGGTATAACTTCCTGTGCTGTTGTTAAAAGTGGGTGTTACCGAAGTAGTTTTTGAGGCTATGCGTTTGTTGTTGCTTGTATTGCTGCCTATAGGTTAAATCGCTGTAGCTGGTGGTAACCGTATTTTTTTTACCCATGTTGCTGCACTGTTGGTCTACTTGTAAATGCAATCTGAGCAAGCTGCTATGATAAGCGAAGTATGGTTGGGTTTAAAGGCCATTCGTGAAACCAATTTATTGCCCATGCCCGTAGTTTGCACACTGGGATTGCTCGGGAATTTAATTGGATCATGTTGGGTAAACGAAGCTAAATTTTGCGAAAAGGCGCATAGGTTCAGACCGAGCCAAACGAATGCTAATAGTAGTTTCCTCATCTGTTTTTGAGCTCCTTATTGCTTTGTTCAATAATTTCGTCTTGGGTCATTAGGGTGCCATCTGCTTTCACCAAATTTTTATAGCACAGTTTCCAGTGTTGAAATTGCTTGAATGTGGACCCCAAATCCACGGGCCTATTTTTATCTGTTTCTTGTTCTTTTTCCGTTTTGTCTGAACCAAAAATATCGCGTGCTTCGGCGTTCTCTCCTGCAGGATTAGACCTGTTTGCCCAATACACCTTAAAGGCCTGCACCGCTTCTTCGTAATTGGCATGTGGGTTGTGCATGAGGTCTATCCAATAAGGGTATAAAGCCAAGGAATCTACACTTGTTTTTGGATGGGTTATGGCCTAAGGTTTTGCTTTACTTTTGCAAGCAAATAGCATGAGCAAGACGCTAAAAAAGAGCAAGGTATAAAGAAGGAGCCTTTTTATGAAAAATGATTTTTTACAATTAAATGATTTTTTTTATTAAATGCATTAAAAAAAAAAGAAACAGGCTTTTTTTTCGAAATTAAATCCGGTTTCTAGGAATTATTTGATGAAATTTTTTTCGGTTCGAACCAAAAACGATTGCGGATTTATTTAAAAGTATAGATTTCGGTTTTAATAATTTATATCATGAAAAAATTCTGCCTCATTGTATTGCCAAAGTCAAGTTAAATGGGTGAGGTTTGCATAATAAGGAGAAGCGTTATAGGTATATAACTGATTGCACCTACTTGGTATGTTATAAGTTGCCAGCGGTGGTAGTTTTTTAATGTATTGAATAGGGATTTTGGTAAGTGGGAAGTTTGTTTGATTCATGTTTATATAGGTTGATTGTTCTTATGTTTTAGGAGATTTTATGGGTGCGGTTTGAACCAAATTTGCGCATAAAATCCTAGAAATAGGATTATCCTTAAATGCTTGCTGGCGTTGCCATGCAGGCATTTTTGTTTCTTTAAATTGGTTCAGCAAACGTGTTTTGATTTTGGTCAACCATAAATGTACAATATGTTTGACCAAGTTATTAGCGCGCAAAAATAATAACAACAAAAAGGCCTTTGAAATTTATTAATCTTTTAAACCCCCAAAAAATGAAATTAGCAGCTTTAACAGCAACTTTGTTTTTCCATGGCATTTGCTTTGGGCAAAACATGCTTTACAAACAAACCAACAAGATACAGGAGTACAACTATGGTGTAGTTGATACGGCCGGTATGCGACAGCTCAGCGAGATTGAGAAAATTAAGTATGAGTTAAAATTTGTCGAAAAACGATATTCCGAAACCATTTACTCCAATTATGAGTCGGAGTTTGAGGTAAAGATCGACAGCAATGAGTATGCGCAAGATTGGATGAAACTTGCCAGCAAGTTTAATTACAACAACGAAGGCATGCATCTGTATGATGCCAACAATTCCTTAATGAAAACGATTGCTTATACGCCCGAGGAACTTAGTCAGAGAAATGACAAGAAGTTGGACATGCAGCAGTATGGCTTTCACCCCGGTATTGCTTCTTTTCCAGAGTTTACGGCCGATATGGTAGCGCAATTGGCAACCCAAAATGTACAAGTTACTACCATGCCTAATGGCGAGGTAAAGGTAGTTTCTGGTTCGATAACCACTATTTTTAACAAGTACAAGCTAACCGTGGTTGCCGAGTATTTGGATAGAGAAGGGTATAAGAACCGACAAACTTTGGGTTACGAACCTTACCTAACAGACCATGGTTATTTGCTGGCTATTGACAAAACTGAACGCTTTGTTCATTCGGTCAATGGTCCGTGTATTACCGAAACCAAGCTTACGTATTACAGCAATTATTTGATTGAGGATCCAGGGGCTTTAATAGACAAAGCCATGCTTAAGCAGGAGTCAATTACCTTGTATCCCAATCCAAATGATGGGGTGTTTACGGTGAAGGCCGAATTAAACAACAATGTAAACATCACGAGTGTAAAGGTGGTGAGTGTGCTAACTGGCAGTGCCACTAACATTGATTGTGGCAATCAAAAGACCTTCTTGGTAAATTTGCCCAATTTGGCAACTGGACAATATGTATTGCAGATCATTACCAGTGAGCAAAAATCTTTAACTGCAAACTTTTTCAAAAATTAATCACCCCTTTAACATTTTAAAATCATGAAAAGATTACATATATTTACCCTAGCTTTAGTTTGCATTTTGGTAAATACGAACAAAACATACGGTCAAACCGCGCCGCTCGATACGAGTAAGGCAATTTTCAATAACCAGGATGCCTTGAATGCGCAATTAGACAAATTTGGACTCAAGACATTGGAGTTTTCTGAAGGCGCCAATTGTTTGCGCTATGGACAACCCTTGTTGAAAAAGGGGTCTGGAACACCAGCGTTTGAAGAGGATTTGAATCCGGTAAAGAGAACGATAAACGAGGGATACACGGAAAAAAAAGATTCAATAAATGGCGATATCAATATCTATTGGATACATGGCCTCAATGGAACAACAGAGTCGTTAAGAGTTCCTGCTCAGGCAACTCAATTTGGTGCGCCGGGATTTCCTGCGCGAAAAGCTAATTCAGTTAGGGGTATAGCCTCATCAAGTTCGCATGCATTGCAATATTACAGTGAAGATGGCGGAATTACGCCTGCTACTGGTGATTTGAACAATGTAAATAAGGTATTAGTTCCTACGGCTGCTAGAACCAAATATGACTTTATAATTGCACATAGTCAAGGCGGAATTGCGGCAAGAGAATGGTTGCGAAATATGGAGCAAAAACCTAATATGTACGAGAAGTTTGCCCATGGTTTAGTTACCTTTGGTACGCCGCATGGAGGTGCTCAGGTAATTAATAATACGAGGCCTGATATGGGTAATAAGATTCCTGATTTTATGCGAGAAGCATGTGTGTCAATTGTAACCGCCGAGGTAGAAGATGCCTTGAAAAATGACTTGTTTACTCGCATGGTTGTGTCTCAAAACATGAAAAATAAATTGGTGCAAACAGGTTGTGGTGTAATTAGTGAGACTATTATTCCATTGGCTCTTGATAATTATTTTAAGCGCACCACTTTAGATTACTTTGTAGGGGCCCCCTTTTTAAATGGGTATGCCGATGCAAGTGGTCAACACGTAGAAGGCTTATCAGAGTATACACAAAAGGTTCCTGTAGTTCAGTTTTATGGGCAGGAAGATCAACCTATCCTTTGGAAGTTTTTGAGTAGCACACAAGGAATAGGGCATGATAAGTTGGACAATACAGAAATGATTTTTGGTTATGATCAAGATGACCAATTGGAGAATAAAGTGAGTAATTTGATTAATACTTATGAAGCTAAATATTTAAGTCAAATGAATATTATTAAGAATTTGAAAAACTCAATTTCATCAAGATCATTGGGACTGAGAATCATGTTTCCAATTTTTTATGTACTCACAAAGGATAAAATCGATGCCGCACAAGTTAAGGCAGATGCTTTTATTAGGGCAAAGTTATGGCTAACAAATGCCAATGATTATTATTTAACAGATTTAATTGGCGGCAGGGAAGAAAAACAAGTGAAAAGTCATTGTATTGTGCTTGAGCAAGTAATGTGTCGCGATGCATCAAAAAATCCAGCAGCTTCGGGACTTCCTCCAGTTATGGTTACAAATAGTTACAATGCTCCTATGGACCCTACTGGTATCCAATGCAGTATTTTGCCTATTAATGTTAAGTATTCTAATTATTCATTTCCAGGTTTGGATGGCACTACTTGGACTGGCAATTGTGTAGGTTCTCAAGCAGCAAACTTCGTTTGGAAAAACATTGGCACCTATAAACACAACGATGGTGTAGTATTAGCAGAATCTGCTTCTGCCGATATTAAAGTTTCTTCAATTGTGAATCCTAATAATTCTTATGTTAAGGTTAAAATGTTGAAAACAAATCATGAGCAGATGAAAAATTCTAAAGTTACAAGTATGGCTTTGTTTGAATTATACAGTGGGACATATGGTAGGTTTTTTAAGGTAGATGTAAGATGAAAAAAAATGTAATGTTTTTGTTTTTTGCAATTATTTTAATTGGTTGCAAAGTAAAGGAAGAGGTGGTAACACCTCTTCCTAATAATGTTGGCAAGTCTAAACTCGACACCCTTTGGAGGGCAAGATTGGGGTTTAGTATAAATCCAATTTTAAATGATAACAAAGATATTTTTGTTAGTCATATGTTTGGACAAAATGGTGATGAGTTTAAGTTGTTTGACCATTTAAATGGTAAATTAAAGTGGAAATGGAACGATTTTTTAGTTTTTGAAGAAGGCCTACTTAACCTTCAATGTTTGCATAAAAATGAACTTTTTTTAATTGCTTCCGGCCCAAGACGATATGCCTTAAACATAAATACAGGTCAAACAGTGTGGCGCAGTCAAATTGATTCTTTACACGGAGAATCTCGTATCTACGAAAATGGTGACAAAATATATTCTACATATATTTCAAGAAACAAGGTGCCTAGAATTTATATTTATCATGCCAATTATTCTTTGGGTGATTGGAATCCGCTTTGTTATTATGAAGATTCTAGCAGTGAATTTCAAGAAGTTAATTCAGCAGCTTTGTCATTTTCTAAAAATTCACAAGGTGAAACAATCTTGGTTATAACATTGCACGTTTTTTCTGCAGATGTTAAAAAGTTAAAGGTCAAGGTATGTGGGTATAATATGGTAAAAAAACAATTTGAATGGGTGAAGGATTATACCAGTAGGTATAGCGAATTTATGACATGCAAAATGGTTTCTAATGATTCCAAAGTATTTACCTATGCCGTTTATGGAACAATTAGATATTTAGTAGCAATTAATGCAAATGATGGAAGCATTGCCTGGGAGCAGCCTATGCCTGATTTAGGCGTAGGTATATACCCTTATCAAGATAAACTAATTTCTTTAAGTAATGGGAGTCAACCCGCTATTTGTGTAGATCAAAACACTGGTAATGTGGTTTGGAAACAAAATTTTACTTCGAGCGAATTGGATAATTTGAATTTTAAATTAGCCGACTCAAAAGTGTTTAAAAACTATTTATTTTCCACCCATTGCGATTACCTGCTTATTCTTAATTTGGATGATGGTAACATTGTTTATAACAAATATGTTGCGTTTCCAAATGGCTGCTTACAATATAGTGTGGCTATCAACGAAGAAAAGCGTTTGTTCTATGTTCAAGATAGGAACTTTTTAAATTGTTATAAATTACCAGATGAGGTAAAATACTAGGAAGGTTTGGATTTAAATAGCAATTGCTATTTTGATGTTTTATAGCCCTTAGTGTATGTCAAAATAATTGATATGCTTCCGCCAGCCAATTGTCCTAAATTGGATGCTTGGAAAGGTGCCTTGAACAACTAAAGTCCCCTTGTATGATTTTGCATAAAAAATCCTAAAAACCGGATTTTTTTAAAACCCTTGTTAATTGAGGTCTTTCGACCGTTTTTGCCATTAAATTGTTGAAATATGCCCTGCCTGGCAATAGCAACTGCCAGAACTTTTCCTTATTTTAGCCTTTGAATTTTTTAATTTATTATTTTAAATAAAACCCCTATGAAAAAATTATTGTATGTAACTGTGTTTTTGATGAATTTGCCCCTTGTCTATTCTCAAGAAGGTCGTCTCAATCTTATCTCTACTTCCCCAACTTACACACGACAAGTTGATTTTGATAATTTATCCTTTCCATTAGTTTACCCAAAGACCCCGAGTGCATATAATTCTAGTTTGTATTTGGGTGAATTGAAAGTTGATTATTCTAAATATAAGATTCCGCTAACATTTAATTTTGCATTAAAAAATAATTATTATCTATTGCTTAGAATTAATATTGGCGAGGAGAAATACCAATCTGAATTAAATTATACGGATTATACTTTAACGGATCCAAATTGGGTTCAAATAGAAAATGTGAATGCCACTTTTAATGATACTTATATTGGTTTAGGTAAGGCACTATTTTTAGGGGCCGATAAGAAGCTAATGGTGATGCCACACCTGAATTTATTTACCAGTGGTGTGGGGTATGACAGAGATTACTTTACAACAACAAAAGCAAACAATAGCCCAGTTGTAAAGAAGGAACACGGCTATGCTGTCAATGTTGGATTAGGCTTGGGACTCAATGTAAATTATCAATTATCGAAACATTTTGGTTTTGGATTGACTTTTACTAATTTGCTTTCTTGGCAGAAATTTTTAACAAGTTACGGCCTTTATTCTAACAATATTGAGGTGAATTATTTGGGATTTAATATTGACCAGATGCCACGCTTTCAGTTAAATTATTATTTTAATCCGAAAAAGAAAAGTTACGATTGGTTAAAATTGAAAAACAAAAAGTAGACCAATTATTGAATTCCAGTAACACTGTGTTAAGTAATCAGGTATTAGCTAATTTTGACGCATTTGACCTTGTAAATGCAGGAACCAAAGGAAGTAATGAACCCAAATAGTTGTAAATTTAGGAAATTTAGGTTCAATTTTGATACTATTAAAATGTGATTACAGATGATAAAAAACGGACAAGGAAAAGATACTGGGATATTTGTTCCTATTCAAGATTGGAATACCATTATTGAAAAGCATGAAGATCTGAAAGAATTGGTTGAGATAAAAAAATCACCTAAAATCAAACTATCCAAACTTGCCGGAAAACTTTCAGTAGATACACCTAAATCGATGCAGAAAAATATTTTGGAAAGCAGAAATGAATGGGGAAGTCGAATCAACAAACAATTCTGAAATGAGTTACCTGCTCGATTCCAATATTGTAACAAAATAGCTGGATGCTTCTTTAACATTTGAAGCAGTGAAGAAACTCAATTCAATTGTTGACAATGACCCAATAGTGTCTGCAATAACAAGAATGGAAACACTTGGGTTCAATTTCAAATCAATGAGTGAATAGGTATTATTGGAAACAGTTATTAACGGGTCAACTATCATTGCACTTAACTAAGAGATTGTTGCAGAAACAATTGTTATGCGAAAAAGCAAAAAATTAGCTTACCCGGTGCCATAATTGCGGCAACAGTTGTCATAAATAAATTGGTTTTTGGTTACAAGAAATATTGATGATTTTAAAACCTTGAAAAACTTCAGGTAATTGATCCAGATTCTATGTAACACAATATGTACCACAATATGTATTGCCAGAATAAAAGGACCTAAAAACTTTGATTTGTATATTACAGAAAGGCAAGTCAGGAAAAACTCAGAAAATCCCGTGATGGATAAAAAAATGAAATTGGTATTAATTGAAGAAATAAATGATGGCTTAAAACTTTCATCAATAAAAATGCTTAAAACCAAACGAAAACTAGGTCAAAAAATAGTGGTCATAATAAATGGTAAGATGTGAAACAATTAATCCCTTAATGAGGATAAAATATGTCAAAATAGATAAATGAGATCTTGTTTAATGCAACGAGAATGAGGCCTGTAGCATTTTTATGTAGTATTAAAATAATTGAACTAAGGCAAGATGGCGCTATAAACATATTTAGATTGTTATAACCTTTTATTCAACGGTCAAGAAAAAGACAAAGAAGTTTCTGGTGTTGGCAATAAAATGACTGTTGAGTTTTGGAAGAATGATGAGAGGTTTGGGAGAAGGTGGAATGTGATTACAATTACTAAGGGAAAACTTTGGATAGGCGCCTTCGTCTGTCCCATTTTTTCTTGTTTTAAAGGCAAAATCAATTTAACCCGGGTGTGGCTTCTTCGTAGCTGGCCAAAACGGATGCTTCGAAGCTTAGCCATTCTTGCCAGCGCTTTTCTACATTTATGCCGTGTCCGTATTTGCGGGCATAGGCCAAAAAGGTGGTATAGTGGTTGGCTTCACTCTCCATTAGGTCGCGGTAAAAGGTGGCTAAGGCTTCGTCTTTGATGTTTTCTGAGAGTACTTTAAAGCGTTCGCAACTGCGGGCTTCTATGAGTGCCGAAAACAACATGCGGTCTACAAAGGCCGAGATTCTGCTGCCGTCTTTTTTGAGGAACTTAAACAATTCGTTTACATAAGGATCTTTGCGCTCACGTGCCAATATAAATCCCCTTTCTACAATGATGTTGTGCACCAATTGAAAGTGTTCTACTTCTTCTTTGGCAATGGCCAACATGTCTCGCACCAAATCTGCATGTTCTGAATTGTTGGTGACCACCGAAAGGGCATTGCTTGCCGCTTTTTGTTCTGCCCAGGCATGGTCGCTTAATATTTCTTCGATATTGCTTTCTACAAGCAGCGCCCAGCGCGGGTCGGTTGGTAATTTTAATCTTAACATAGCATTGAAATTGCGTGGCAATATTACTTGTTTTTTGCTTAACGGTATTCGTTTTTTTTCTAATCCTTACTAAAGTTTCGGGGCAAATATCTTAACAATTATTTTTGATCATGCTACTGCCAATTCGGGCACTTCGGTTTGATTGTTATTTTTTAGGGCATTTAAAAGGGCTAGGATTTTTGCATATGAATTTTTGTTTAATAATCTTCAAATACTATTTCATAATCCAGATCCAATAATTCTACAAGTTCTTTCATAATTTCCAAAAACATTTCCAAAATCCTATCAGCTAATGTTAACTCAAGTATCGCTTCCTTGGTATTTCTAAAGGCTCCTCCAATGGTTTCATAGCTATCGAATCGCTTGTGTAAAGCAAGAAGAATATATTGTATGAAGCATATTGTG
>JAWXAZ010000084.1:0-10435 GCA_034439755.1 bacterium | reverse complement strand
TAAGCTCAAGCAGCAGTTTCGGTTTGAACCCATTGCGCGTTTTACTTTTTATCTAGCGTTATTTTGTAAGCTCAAGCAGCAGTTTCGGTTTGAACCCATAAACAATTGAATTCTGTAACTTGTACCATTCAATAACACCATTACTTAAATTAATCCAAAGGGCAATTTATTCTAAGCAGGATAAATACCAACCAAAAAAGGTATTAAAGCAGGCTGTTTTATACAGAAAAACGAGTTTGGTTCAAACCGAAAAAAAACTAGACCAATAAGCCAATAATTTCGTATTTGTGGAATACATTTTCGTTGTGGGGTGCATCTTTTAACTCTGCTGTAAGATCTTGTCCGGCCCAATGTTCGTAATGCTGCCCTTTGCGCCAAAGTCGGCTGCGCGAAACATCATAAATATTGCCCATATAAGCAACCCAAATTTCATCGCGGTCTTGCCCATTTCGCAAGGCCAATTGCAATTTAGTATAGTGTGGCAAGCCCATGCTTAAACCAAGCCGTTTTGCAATAAGTACTCGGCAATTTGCACGGCATTGGTGGCAGCACCCTTTCTTAAATTATCGGATACAATCCAAAGATTAAGGGTATTGGCCTCGGTTTCGTCTCTCCTAATTCTGCCCACAAAAACTTCATTCTTATCGTGTGCCCAAAGCGGCATGGGATAAATTCCCTTGGCCGGATCGTCTTGCAATTCTAAGCCTGGAGTAGCGGCCAATAAGGCACGTATATCGCTCAACTCAAACGCCTTCTCAAGTCTTATATTCACACTCTCGCTATGGCCGCCCATCACCGGAATGCGCACGCAAGTTGCGGTAACGGCCACGTTTGGATCGCCCAAAATTTTCTTGGTTTCTTGCACCATTTTCATCTCTTCTTTGGTGTACCCATTATCGAGAAAAACATCTATTTGCGGAATGGCATTGCGGTCTATCTGGTATGGATAAGCCATCTCGCCTTGTATGTTGTTGCGTTCGTTTTCCATTTGCTTTACCGCCTTAACGCCCGTTCCTGTTACGCTCTGGTAGGTAGAAACCACCACGCGTTTAACGCCATATTTTTGGTGAAGCGGCTTTAATACCATCACCATTTGAATGGTAGAACAATTGGGATTGGCAATGATAAAATCTGCGGCTTCTAAGCTTGATCCATTAATTTCTGGCACCACCAATTTCTTGCTTGGATCCATGCGCCAAGCAGATGAATTATCGATTACCTTAATGCCCGCTGCGGCAAATTTGGGTGCCCATTCTAAAGATGTACCACCGCCTGCAGAGAACAATGCAATAGCAGGTTTTGCAGCAATGGCTTGCTCCATGGAGTGTATGGTATACGACTTTCCTTTAAACGTTATGCTTTTGCCTACCGATTTTTCACTGGCAACCGGAATCAATTCTGTAACAGGGAAATTTCTTTCGGCCAAAACCTTTAACATTACGCTTCCAACCATGCCTGTGGCTCCAACAACGGCTACTTTCATATTCAATTTATATTAAATAAACCCGCAAGGCAATATCCTATTTCTTGCATTTATTTATGGGTTTAAAGCAAAAATAAAACAATCTTTTGGGCAAACCTTGTTATTTTTGAATATGAACAAATTTATCTACCCCCTTATTTGTTCTCTGTGGCTATTTTTTATGGGCAATTGTTTGGCTCAAACCGCAGAGAATTTTAGCGATGGCAATATCGCTAACAATCCTACTTGGCTGGGCGATGATAGCTTGTTTAAGGTGAACGCGCTTTTGCAATTGCAATCTCAAAATATCAATGGACAAATTGGCGACAGGTACCTTTTTACCCAACAGAACCTCCTAGCAGAAATGGAGTGGCAGTTTTGGGTAAGAATGGCATTTAACCCAAGCAGCCAAAATCTGGCAAGGTGGATTTTGGCTGCCCATCAAAATAATTTTAAAGCAGATTTCGATGGGTATTATGTGCAGTTGGGAGGAAGCACAGGAAGTACAGATAGCATTAGTTTGTATGTGCAAAAAAATGGCGTAAAAACGTGCTTAATTAAAGGGCGACCAGCAACTTTAGGTAAAATCAATAACCTTTGTAATATTAAGGTAATTAGGAACAAACTTGGGCAATGGCAGTTGTTTAGTGATACCAGCAATACACAAACTTTTGCCTTGGAAGGAAGCTGTTTAGATACCACTTTGACATTGGGAAAATACACAGGATTTGTGTTTAAATGCACCATTGGAAATGTGCTTAATTTTTATGCAGATGACATATATTTTGGTGAGCCTATGGTAGATTTTACCGCACCTCGCTTAACAGATATCTATGTAAAAGATAGCCTCACTTTAATGGCGCAATTTTCTGAAAAAGTGAGCTCACCATTACAAGTTCATGTGAATAATTTAGCCATTATAAATAGCACAAGCATAGATGGAAAATTATGGGAATTAAAGCTAGGTGGTGCATTGCCTATAAACGTAGAATTTTCTGTTCTATTTAACCAAGTGCTCGATCTTAACAAGAATGCCTTGGATACGCTGGTGTATTTATTGTATCATCCGTTAGAAATAGGAGATTTATGGATAACAGAATTGCTGCCCGACCCAGATCCATCGGTGGGTTTGCCCAATGCAGAATTTATGGAAATCTATAACAACAGCGCTTATCCCATCTCATTAGAAGGCATGATTTTGGCCGATCCAAGCACCCAAACGCAATTGCCTAAATACGTGTTGCAAGCCAACTCTTATGTAATTGTTTGTGCTGCAAAAGACACCCAAGTTTTTCAATCGCATGGAGCAGTTTTAGGGTTGAACCCATGGCCATCGCTCAATAATACCAGTGATGTGATAAGCTTTATGGATACTAAGAAAAATTTGGTTCAGACCATTGACTATACCTTAGATTGGTATCAAAACAAACTAAAAGAAAATGGCGGTTATAGCCTAGAAATGATTCACCCTAAACAAACCTGCAAGGGACAAAAAAATTGGCAGGCCAGCATGTCACAAATTGGTGGCACACCGGGTAAGGTGAACGCTGTTTGGAAAAACAATACAGATAGTTTGCCTCCAAGCTGCATAGCGGTAAACATACTCAATGAACAAACGCTCTTATTGCAATATAACGAGGCGGCAATTTTGGAAGAAAACATGCTGGTGGATATGCAAAAGCAATGGCCGCAGATTGCTTCCATAAAAAGAGACCTAAGCAATGGCAACCAAATAAGGTTAGAATTAAACCAAGCCTTGCAACACCAAAAATCGTATGAAATAGACTTTGGGCCGGTACGGGATTGTATGGGAAATAAAGGTTCACAATTGCTTAAATTTTCCTATTTTCAAACAAAGGCTGCGCAGCAAAATGACGTGCTTATTAACGAAATTTATTACGATGAAAACCGCATAGGACAATTTCCCAATCAGGAGTATATTGAATTGTATAACCGCAGTGATTTTGCCATTAATTTGAGTAAAATGAAACTTTCTGATGCTGTATCTACGGTGTGGCTTAGCCAATATTTACTTCTACCCAAAAGTTATTTGATTGTTTGTCACCAAAGCCACACAGACCAATTTTTATTGCATGGCAGCACGCTTGGTTTAAGTAGTTTTCCTTCCTTGAGTTTGGGCGATAAAATTACCTTGAGAGATTCGATGGACTTTGTGATACACCAAGTGGTATATGAAGATGCATGGATTAAAAAAGCGGCACCGGTATATGCGTGTAGCATAGAACTCATAGACCCACAAAACCCTTGCGGAGGCAGCGCCAATTGGCAAGCTTCGCAAAGTACGGCGGGTGCTACACCAGGAAAAGTGAATAGCGTATATGGCAGTAATCCAGATAAAAACTTGCCGCAATTGTTTCGGGTTTATGCACCCAATAAGCATGTATTGCAATTGAGTTTTAACAAAGAATTAGACAGCCTTAGTTTAAGAGATTCCTTCAATTTCTGTCTGAACCAAACCCATTGCGCCAAAGACTATAGTATAATGCCCGAAGACAGGAAGCGTGTTTTGCTTTCCTTTCAAGAACCTTTAAACAGCCTATTGGATTATACTTTATCGATTAAACAAGCCAGGGATTGTGCGGGAAACCTTGCCCAAAATAGCTTGTCCGATGTGTTTCAACTACCTAAAAATGCTAGTCGAGGCGAAGTGGTTATCAACGAAATTTTGTTTAACCCCAAACCCAATGGGTACGATTTTATTGAGTTATACAATACAACAGATCACAGCATTGAATTGAGCAATTTGCACCTCATTAATATTGGTTCAGACCGAGAGAGAAATATGGATATACTGTTTGCAGAAACGGGCATACAAATACAAGGACACGAGTACCTTGCGGTGAGTGAAAATCCGGAAGAAACAAATGTCGGAAATGGCATATTTAACAAGGCTAAATGGGTTAAGCATACCATTCCAAGCATGGGCGATGATGGCGGAGAAATGGTACTGGTGAATGCAGAAAATGTGGGTATTGATTCTGTGGTATTCAACAAAGATTATCACCTAAATTTTATATACGATGAGGAGGGTGTGAGTTTAGAAAAAATCAATCCGATTTTACCCGGTTATTTGGCAAACAATTGGAGTTCTGCTTCTGAAAATTTTGCTTATGCAACCCCCACTTTAAAAAATTCTCAATACAGAATTTCGCAAAGTGCCGGTGCCTTTGGCATGGCAGAACCTTATTTTAGTCCGGATGGCGATGGCCTTAACGACGTGATGACATTTACCTACGAAACGCAAGCAGAAAAATGTGTGGGCGATTTAATTATTTATAACCTGCAAGGACAAGTAATTAAAGAAGTTTGCCGGAGTGCTATCCTAATGCAAAAAGGCGAATTTAATTGGTTTGGCGATACCGAAAATGGCAGCAAGGCAGGCATAGGCAATTACCTTGCCCTATGGAAAGTATATGACGCCGCAGGAGAAAAAGAAAGCAAAAAAGTAAGCTTTTCCTTGCTGGCAAAATAAGCTGGCAATAACTAATGAGCAAATTAAACAGACCCAGGCTTTCAAATCATTTTAGTGGCACAGTTCATTCCAGAATAATCACCGGTATCACAAAATAATCGTACAACGGGATGTTTGTTGACATTGGACTAGCTATTTTGTCACGGTGCTTACCCCCATTTTAGTACAAATCAAAAGTAAAATCACATAAACCACTAAAACAATTTATCTAAAGCCAACGCAAAATTATTGTCTTGGTTTTACAAATAAAGTAAGGCTATCTGCAATGGCCATAAAGACAAAGATATAGGCAATCCAATCGCCATATTGGGTATAAAAAGTTTGTTGGGTGTAAACAGGAACAGCGGCACGCACCACAGCTTTTTCCCACCAATTGGTTGCCATCATTACAGAGCCATCTTGGTCTATAAATCCGCTAATGCCTGTATTAGCGCACCTTGCAATGGCGCGCCTATTCTCTATGGCACGCAGTCTTCCGTAATCAAAATGTTGCAGGTAGCCGGGTGTATTTCCCCACCAACCATCGTTGGTAAGGATGCATAAAACATCTGCACCCTTGCGCACATACGAGGCCGTAAAATCGGCAAAAACACTCTCATAACAAATGATGGGTGCTAGGCTTATTTTTTGATAATTCTTAAACACTTTGCTTTCGCCATCGCTGCCCAAAGTACCCGAGGTGCCACCTAAATCGATGGCAAATTTTTCTATAAAACCAAACAAAGCAGGATAAGGCATTTTCTCTACGCCGGGCACCAATTTATTCTTGTGATACACCTGCAAAGAATCGTACGAATTTACTTGTATGGCCGCATTATAAGCATCATAATATTGATCGGCATTTCTAAATTTCCTAGCCGTTATGCTGCGCTTTTCATCTGCCGCATATTGATAATAAGAATCCATTCCGCTTAAGATGGTTATGCTTGGATGCTTAGATAAAAAGCCCTTCAAAACTTGGATCAGCCCTTCATTGCCCAATTCATTTTCCAACAAATTACCTTGCAAAGCCGTTTCTGGCAACAACACAAATTGCACCTTGGCATCCATTTTTTCTTCGGCTTGCTGCAACATACCCATCAATTGATCCGTTGGAGATACCCCACCAAACTTATCAGAGTAAGGGTCTAAATTAGGCTGAACCAACAACATTTCTACTTTATTTCGGTTTGGTTCAGACAGTTGTTGCAACAAGTAAAACGACAAAAATAGGGGTGCCAACAAATAGACAAACACCTTGTTTAACACCATCTTTCTTCTATGCTCTGCAGCCAAACTAGGCCATGCACGCCACAGTTGATCTGCTTGCACATTTACCATTAAAATCCACAACGAACCACCCAAGACCCCAGTAAACTCGTACCACTGCACCGTTTCTGGCAAATAGCTAAACACATTGCCCAACAACAACCAAGGAAAGGCAAAGTCCCAATGAAATTGCAAAAATTCAATAGACATCCAGCAGGCAATAAAAAACCAATAATTGTCTTTTACGGTAATTCTATTTCTTTTGTGAAACAACAAAATGGGCAATACCATGGGCAAACTATTAATGAAAAATGCTGCTATAGCCCCACCCTCGCTGGCATTCCAAATCCACCATACTGAGCCAATATTCCAAGCCATAAAAGCCAGCCAAGCATATAAAAATAACCAGGCTGTGGAGTGAATTTGCTCTGACCTAATTTTGCGCTCCAACATAAACAGCGGCACAAATCCAAAGAAGGCCAAGGGCAATAATTTAAAGGGCTGCCAGGCAAATGAAAACATCACTGCCGATAAAATACTGAGTCCTATATACGATAGGTGTTTACTTTTTGCCATCAACAACTAAAACAAATTCACCCTTAATTGGGTGGGTGGTAAAATAAGTATGCAAATCGAGCAAAGTGCCATTTTGCGTTTCCTCATAAATCTTGGTCAGCTCTCTACTCACACTCGCTTGTCGGTCTGAACCAAGGGTCTCTGCTAACTGCAAAAGGGTTTTGAGCAAGCGGTGCGGACTCTCATAAAAGATCATGGTTTGAGCTATATCGACCAAGCTTTTAAACGCTGTTTGTCGCCCTTTTTTCTCTGGCAAAAAGCCCAAGAAGATAAAGGCATCAGCCGGGAGGCCGCTTTTCACCAAAGCAGGCACAAAGGCCGTAGCACCCGGCAAACACTCAACAGCAATGCCCGCATGGTTACAAGCCCGCACCAAAAGAAAACCAGGGTCGCTAATGGCAGGCGTACCCGCATCACTTACCAAAGCCAAAACTTTACCCTCACTGAGCTCCTTAATGAGGTGATCAATTTGTTTATGCTCATTGTGGGCATGATAGCTCCACAAAGGTTTGCTAATTTGATAGTGGTTCAACAATTTGCCGGTTTGACGCGTATCCTCCGCTAAGATAGCATCTACCTCCTTTAGCATACGTAAACCCCTTAAGGTAATATCTTCCAAGTTGCCAATAGGCGTTGGAACTAAAATTAATTTTCCGCTTTGCATCTTTCTGACTACAAATTAACACACCTTAGTGTTAATTTTCTTTAAATAAAGCAATTGATTACTAAAATAATGAATTTAATTTGTGAATTAGATTAAAATCATGAACTACTTTTTAAACAGAGTTAAAGTCTATTCATTGTATTTCTATGAATACTTAAAGCACAGTGAATATGCTGCAGCAGTAAATGCGGTATTGTATATGTTCACGCGCAAATCGTTTGCCAATGGCAAGCACATGACCAGCTCTATGGGCGAATTTGAGACCCGCAGAGGCACTTTAGACTTTCAATACATCAATTACGCTTACGAAATAGAGATTAAGCATTTTATTGAAACACATCCTTTCGAGGTATTTTTCGACATTGGTGCTTGCCTGGGAGAGTATTGCATTTGGTTGGGAAGAAAAGGCTATCCATGCTATGCGTTTGAACCCGTAAGCGAGAGTTATTTCATGGTTCAAAAGAACATCCAATTAAATAAGATAGAAAATAAAGTAAAGGCATTTAATTATGGATTGGGAAGTAAGCACAGCATAGAACACTTTAAATTAAACTTAATTAATCCGGGTGCTAGCAAACGCGTTTTAGAAGAAACCGAAAACACTGTAAATTTTGAAATTAAGGCGCTTGATGATGTTTACGAAGGATTGGGATTAAAGAAAGACACTAAAATTTTAGTAAAAATTGATGTAGAAGGAATGGAAGTAGAGATGATAAGAGGCGCCAAAAAGTTCTTTCAATATTTTGACCACATTACCTTAATTATTGAAGAGAAATTAAGCGGCGAATCGATCATAAGAGATGCTTTAAACGAAATTTGCCCATTTGAATATGGCACGATAGACAACTTTAATATCTACGCAAGAAAAGTAATTAATTAGAATCGGAAGATGCTGCCTTTTCTGCTTTGCGCTTCTTTTCATTCCTAAAAGAATTATAGATAGGAATGGAGGTTACAACAATAAATCCTACAATAACAAAATCTAAATAATCAAGTGCATTGGGAATTAATACGCCCACAAAATAGCCAGCAGTAACAATGGTTAAGGGCCATAAAAACGCACCAATTACATTAAAGAAAAAGAAGACAAGCGGCTTCACTTTTACCACACCCGCTAAGATGGGCGCAAAGGTGCGAACAATTGGCAAGAACCTGCCTAAAACCAATGCTAGTCCGCCATATTTTTTATAGAAATCTTCTGCAGTAGTGATGTATTTCCTTTTAAAAAAGAGTGATTCCTTTCGATTATAGAGCGCCTCCCCCGTTCGCCAACCAAACCAAAAACCGGCGTAGTAACCAGCAACAGCAGCAAAGCCAATATAAAGAATGAGGTGCATTAAAGGCACATCCAATTCACCCTTATAACAAAGCAATCCCGCAGTAAATAGCAAGGAATCGCCTGGCAAAAAGAAGCCAAAAAAAACGCCATTCTCTAAAAATATGATGAGAATAAGCATAAATAAACCACCGAACTTAATGAGTTCTTCCGGCTTAAATAAATCCCAAAAACTATCCAATATTTTCTTATTTAGTTTTACAAATTAGCATCATTTTTTGGAATAAACAAATGAAGTCACCCATGGCACTTAATAATTCTTAAAACCTATGGTGCCTCTTCTTTGCTCAACCTTTTGGGCCTTAACCAGAACTTCCTCTTTCATTTTATCCTTATATGCCTGAATAGCATCAGATAAAGCAGCATCTTGTAGCGCCAAAATTTGCACCGCCAATAATCCGGCATTCTTAGCATTGTTAATGGCAACGGTTGCCACAGGCACACCACCTGGCATTTGCACAATAGAAAGCAAAGAATCTAAACCAGATAACGTTTTTAACTGAACAGGCACCCCAATAACGGGTAAAATGGTAATGGCCGCTACCATACCCGGCAAATGCGCCGCGCCACCTGCGCCAGCTATAATTAACTGCAATCCCCTTCCTTTTGCTTCCTTGGCATAGGTAAACATACGTTCGGGTGTGCGGTGAGCCGATACCACTGTAATTTCAAAAGGCACTTTAAACTCCTCCAAAACTTTGGCAGCCTCATTCATTACCTCCAAGTCGCTGTCCGACCCCATTATAATTCCAACTTTAATTTCTGTCATAACATTCATGCTATTAAAAAAGAAAAGCCCATAAAGGGCTTTTTACTATGCTTCAGTGCCTTCTGTTCCTTCTTCCTCGGGAACAATGCCCTCCATTAGATTTCTAATTTCTTGCAATTCCTCCCGGTTTAATTTATGCGAATAATCTCCCAATAAATCTACCAAGTATTCCAAATTCTCCTTGCCACCATCTTCTTCTAAAAATAAGAAAGTATAATCGCCATTTGCTTCAAGATCTTCATAAGCCAAACGAATCATGCGTACATAACCCGGTTCATTTAAATTTGCTTTAAAATTCTCTCTTAATGCTTTCAATAATTCAATTACCTTATTCTTATTGTAATCGCTGTTCTTAAGTTCTGCCTTAATATTATCAATAATCTGCTTCATGTTGTTAATTTGTGCTGGCAAAATTATAGTTTTTGAACTGAAAAAATACCTAAAACAAAATTAATCATGAGCAGAACCCTACTTTCTATCACTTTTCTTGTCATAGTCAACGTATTTATGACCTTTGCTTGGTATGGTCACCACCAATTTAAAAAACGGGGAATTGTTCTCCAAATGGGACATAGTTGGCTTATTATTAATTAGTTGGTTCATTGCCCTTTTCGAATACGCCTTTCAAGTACCGGCAAACCGACTGGGATATATTGACAATGGAGGCCCATTTAATCTTTTCGAATTAAAAACCCTTCAAGAAGTAATTTCCTTGGCAGTATTCCTCATTATTAACACAATAATATTCAACCAAAAATTGCAATGGAACCATATTTTAGCCTTCGCCCTCATCGTTTTAGCAGTATATGTGGCTTACAAAAAACGGTAAAATTTAGTTCAAAGTTCTTATGACCAAATTCATACACCCACGCCAAGACTTCACTCAT
>JAWXAZ010000083.1:0-45812 GCA_034439755.1 bacterium | reverse complement strand
TTTTTTATGAGCAGGGATTTTGTTTTTCTATGAGCAGAAATTTTGTTTTTTTTTATGAGTAGAGATTTTGTTTTTTTATGAGCAGGGAATTTGTTTTTCTATGAGCAGAGATTTTGTTTTTTTTATGAAAAGAAAGCTGCATTTTATGAGAAAGAAATTAGTTTTTAAAAGATGGTTTAGAATTGGAAATTGGCCTTTTTGATACTATTTCTTTTAGGTAGATTTAAAAAACCATTGCTAAGAGTCAAAAACAATATATTTGCCAACCAATGAACCAATTAATGCAAACCCTAGTAATTGGTTCAGCACAAAAATAAATCAACTTAAATATATGGATATTTTAAAAATACCCTTTCATTATTTAGTAGGTATAAACAACTGTTTAAATGACGAATTTATTTATGAGATTGATGAAAAACCTGAATATTTAAATCATTTAGGAACTATACATGCGTGTATGCAGCTCACTTTAGCAGAGGCAACGGCAGGAGAATTTTTATTAAGGGAGTTTAAGGAATATGAGTCAGCTTTTATTCCTGTTGTAAGAAGAACAAATGCCAAATATAATAAACCAGCAAATGGGAAACTATGCTCCAAAGCAGCATTTTTTGAACTATCGAAATCGCAAATACTAGATGAATTAAATTCCAAAAACAGATGTTTGTTAAAGATAAATGTTGAAATATTTGATGCAGGTTATAATAAAACGCTCTCAGTTATTTTTGATTGGTTCATAACGAAAAAAACGACATGAAAAATGCATCAAAGGCCGACAAAGAAAGGGTGGTAAAAATAATTTGCGAATCGTTTAATACCAATCCACATGTGGATTTTATTGTTAAAAATGATGCAAAGAGGCCTCAGAGGATGGCAGCGCTTGCCGCGTATGCTTTTGAAGTTGGGATGCGTAAGAATGGGGTTTACCTAACAGATGATGGTTTGGGGGTTGCAATTATTTTCAAATACGATAAATTTAAATTAAGTTTATATGAATATTGGTTGCAATTGGGCTTAGTGTTTAAAGTATTCACCCCAGCAAGGGCAATTATGGTAGACAAATTAGAGTCTTTAATTAAAAGAAATAGGGCTTCCAATATTAGCTTTCTTTATTTATGGTTTTTTGGCGTAGCAGATGAAAGTCTAGGTTCAACAAATGGTCGCGACCTTATGAAATTTATTTTCAAATTATCTCAAGAGGCAAAATTGCCCATTTACCTTGAAACAAGTTTAAGGCGAAATATGATCATATATAAAAGATTTGGATTTGAGGAATACAATATATTGAATACTAAAAAAAAGGATTTAACCATGTGGTATATGAAAAGGCCGTTCAATCATCAATTGTAATATCCAATGGCTCATATTATTGTTACCGGGGCTAATGGCTTATTAGCCACAAATACAATTATTGACCTCCTTAAAAATGGGCACATTGTAACAGCCCTAGTAAGAAATAAATCCAAATTTATTTTACCAAAGCACGTTAATTTAGAGGTAAAAGAATTTGACCTTTTTAGAACAGAGAAGCATGGCGAAATATTTAAAGGGGGCAACATTTTAATACACACAGCGGCCGAAACAGATCAAGGAATTATAGTTTATAATACCTACCATGAAACAAATGTTGTTGGCACAGAAAATATCTTGAAAGCCGCTTTGGCTTCTCAAATAAAAAAATTCGTATATATAAGCACGAGCAATACCTTAGGGCATGGAACATACGAAAAACCTGGTGATGAAAGCCATGCTGCTAAAAAACCATTTACAGATTCAAATTATGTAAAAAGTAAAATTAAAGCCGAGGAATTGGTATTGCAGTATAGTAAACATTTTGATGTTGTAATATTGAATCCAACATTTATCATTGGCGCTTATGATCAAAAGCCTAGTTCGGGCAGAATACTATTATCCTATTACCATAAAAATATAATATTTTACCCTTCGGGTGGTAAAAATTTTGTGGGCGCTAGAGATGTTGCTCAAGCTATTATAAAGGCTATTTCAATTGCTAAAAATAAAGAACAATATGTGTTGGCCGGTGAGAATTTAAGTTATAAAGAATTTTTAAAAAAAATCAACCTTCTTTCGAATAAAAAAGCAATTTATATTAAAATACCCAATACAATAATGATTACGCTTGGACATTTTGGAAATGTATTAAAATACTTGGGCATAAAAAATGAATTTCATTTAACAAACATGCGCATCCTTTGTACAAAAAATTATTACCAGGCAAGTAAAGCCGAACATGATTTTTGCATGAAGTTTAACCCAATTAACACATCCATAATTGAGGCAATTAATTGGTTCAAACAGTTAAAACTCCTTTAACTATATAGTGGCAAAATTGGGCTTAAAAAATATAATTCTGACTGCCATTGAGGTGAATAAAACTCAAATGCAATTGAAGAAACTTGAGTTTATATTCGGCCAATTTCAATTCGCTTTCTAATAATTTTCCTTCGCGGGTATTGAGCATAAACAAAGAACTTTCGCCATTATCAAACTTTAAGCGCTCGGCTTCTAACAACAATTTGCTATACATTACAGCACGCTCCGCATTTTCTAATTGGTTTAGCAAAACCGAAACCGATTGGCGATAAAAGCGGTGCTTCATGGTTATTTCGTTGCGCTTGGCATTCAATTCATTTTGGTTGTTCTTCACATTTAAGGTAGCTAACTTGTATTCGTTGCGCGCGTTTCTCATCAACAATGGAAAGGATAAATTGGCACCCCATTTATAGCTGTTGGTAGAAAAAACAGGCGAATAAGAATTGGCATTGTTAGAGAGAAAATTGTAACTCACATCTAAACGGGGTTTAATCATTTCCCTTTTTAGGCGTTGATCTACCTCTAAAACGCCTTGCTTGGCCTTGTATTGATCTATAATTGGATTGTTAAGGGAATCCTGAAGCATGAGAACCAACAGGAGGTTTCGCGACTTGCTATAATACAAATCGAGGCTATCGGTAACAATAAAATTTGAGCTTGAATCTAAGGGCGAAAAATCATTTTTCCAATTGAGGTTAAGCAACTCATTGAGTTTTTTACTTTTTTCGATGGCCGCAGATTGCTGATCCAACATACGCGATTGCATATAAATAACGGCTTCAATGGTATCTACGGTAGGCCTTTCGCCACTTACTGCTAAGGCTTCAATTCCATATAACCTAAATTTAGCCAAATTATAAAAGTGCGAATGCAGCGCAAATTGCTTTTCTGCAAACAACCAATCGAAATAAAATCGAGCCGATTCGAACAATAAATTATTCAAGATTATGTTTTGTTCCGATTGATAATAATTTACATAACTTCTCGATTTTAGCACCTCTGCACGCCTTTTATCAATGACCATCCCTTGCAACAAACTCACTTCTAGCCCCACATAAGGCAGGCCAAAACTAGAAGTAGCTTGCTCTGGATTTACATAGTTTCCACTTCCATATTCGTAACCCATTTTTAGGTATTGCGAAGTAAAAATAGGTTGCTTAATGCCGGCCTCTATCACATCGTAGTAAGAAGTTGAACGATAGAATTTACTCTCGGCAGAACCACTTAAAACCGGATCGTAATTACCACGAGCTGCTTGGTATTGAATTCTTCCTATCTCACCAAAATTATTGGCCGTTCTGGCAATTGGATTATTCCTCTTAACATTTTCTAGAAAGTCTTTATAGCTCATGTTAATTTCTGTTTGAGCCAAAATTTGGTTCAGACCGAAGAAAAAAAGCACTAAAAATAAAGGCAACTTATTTTTCATTTTTACCTTTCTCCTTGGTCTCTGGAATTACATAAAAATCGGGTGGAAAACCGTTCACCTTACGCCAGAATTCATAGATAAGTGGCACATTGTTTAAGAGCGCAAAACCTCTTATTCCGCCACCAATTTGAATTTGTTCTGGCCATCTTTTTCCTTTGTTCTCGGCCAAAATTCTAAACTTACCATTCTCAGAAATAACCCTGTCGTACGCTATAATTTTTGCGTCAAAAGCACCAAAACTTACCCCAGGCCAACCAGAAAAAACAAAGGTGGGCCAACCATCAAAAATTAACTGCACAGTTTGTCCTTTTGCTATTAGGGGAAAGTCGACCGGATCAACAAAAAGCTCGGCAACTTGCTCTGTTTGTAAAGGAGAAATATTACACAAAACGCCACCCTCTTTTATAATCTCACCTACCCCACTTACAGCCAATTTATTTACATAGCCATCTTGCGGAGCCAATACATGATAATAGCTTTTACGCAAAGAATAATTAGACAATTGGTTTTGCATTTTAGTTAATGAACCTTCAGCATCATAGAGCATAGACATGGTGCTATACTTATCCGACATTGATTTCATTAGTTTTTCTTTGAATTCTTGTTCGATGGTATTCAGTTCAATTTGCAAATTTAGAATCTCATTCTTTGCAGCAGTAACCTTGTTTTCAGCAGAAACTTTCTTGGAGAGAGCATCCTGACTTTTCACCTTTCTATTCTCAAAATCGGTTTTAGAAATAACACCCTTTTTAAGCAAATCTTCGAAACGGTTAAGCTGGTCTTCTACCACTTTTAAATTGTTTACAGATGCCACTACCTCCATGCTATCGCTGTTTAATTTAGCAGCAGCTTGTAGGAGTTTGTTTTTAACCTGCCTAGTTTTTAAAATTAAGCTAGCATTTAACGCATCTATTTGGCTATCGATTGAATTTATCTTGCCCTCATAAGATTGCATAGAAACTTCTTTTGACTTGATCTGCGACTCAGACCTTTTAATCAATTGTGGATCTACATAGTCTTCTTTGATTTCGGATATAAAAGCGATGGTATCGTTTTTGCGAACCAAATCGCCGTCTTTAATATACCATTTCTCTATTCTACCTGCAATGCGCGAGGTAACATTTTGGGGTTTATTCTCAGGATTTAAAACAGATACCCTTCCATTCATATCAACAGTTTGAGTCCATGGCAACATTAAGATTATGGCGCTTGCTGTTAAGATAGAATAAAAGATCCATTTAATTTTTTCTGAATATTGATGGTTATAAATTG
Organism: bacterium; assembly: GCA_034439755.1. Classification (GTDB taxonomy): domain Bacteria; phylum Bacteroidota; class Bacteroidia; order UKL13-3; family UKL13-3; genus B1. The sequence continues at coordinate 40,780 of JAWXAZ010000083.1, read as the reverse complement.
AATGTACACTCATTAAAGAATACTCTTCGGTAGAATTAAGGAAAGATTGGTCGCTACCTTCTTTAAATATATCTTCAATTTTATAGAGGGCAGTGATAATATCGTAACACGTATCTAAACTACCTACCAATTTTTCTACCGAGTTAATTACTAAAAAAACAATAATTTCTGCGGCCACAAACTGCCCAATATTCAATTTTCCAATCTGAACTAAATAGGTTCCTAGCACCAACAGAATACCCACAAAAAGCACCTTAAAAACTAGAATACCTTTATATTGATGCTCTATGGTGTTGTAATACGACTTTCTTTGTTTTAAGTAATCGAACAAAATTTCATTGCTCTTATCTTGATTTTCACCTGCCGTTTTTGTTAACACAGATTCTTGCAACCAATTAAATAATAAATATTTTTGAGACGATGTCTTTAAATTATAAAGTGATGCCCTTTTACCAAAATAGGTCACCACAAAAAAGAAAGCAAAACTTAAAAGCAAAGAAAAAACTAAAAACCATGAACTATAAGCTGGCAAAATAAGTAAACCAAAAATAATGCTTATAACAGAAAACGAAAGGTCTAATAATACCTTTCCAATGCCTTTTTGCAAGGTAACAATTTCGAAAAAATAACTAAGCTTGTTTTTAATTTCTGCTCCCTTGCCAAGATAACTGCTAATTCTATCGCTTATTTGACTAAAAACTTTCTGTTGCAAAGTCTCATTTAAACGCATTTGCCACAATTGCAAAATGCCAATAAAAAATGTGACTACAATGGTAATAAAACTCAATAAAATAAGAGAAGCAGAAAACCTGCCAGCCATTGTATAGGTAACAATTCCTTGAATACCCAAGGGTATTATTAAATATAAAACACCTTGAAGCAGGGCCAAAAAATATATCTTGTAAACAACCTTTTGCTCTTTATAAAGCCATCTAAATAGCAATCTAAACGCAGCCGCATCTTTTAATTCTTCCATTTAAATATTCACCATTTTTCTTGTTGCAAACATAGTATTATTTTCTCAAATGATTGCAATACTATCATTTTTAATTGTAATAATACTTTTTTTGCTATATTTGCTATCTTACTAAAGTGAAATATATGGAATTGGAAGTTAGAATCAAAATGAATAACAAGCTTTACCTTAGGAATCCCGAGGAATCGCAGTTAGGAAAAAAAATTGTATCCAATGGTTTGATTCTAATTAACAAACTCGGTTTTGAAGATTTTACTTTTAAGAAGTTAGCCATAGAAATAGGGACCACAGAAGCGGGCATTTACCGATATTTTGAAAACAAACACCGCCTTTTGGTATATTTAATTAACTGGTATTGGAGCTATTTGGAGTACAAAGTAATTTTTGAAACCAATAACATTACCGACCCAGAGCTTAAGTTAAAAACCATTATTAAACTCTTGGTGGAAGAGCCAGAAAACGAACCCAGCGATTATATTTCTGAATGTGAGGCCTACAAATTATTGGTATGGGAGGGCTCCAAAGCCTACTTAACAAAGAAAGTAATTACAGATAACAAAGACCGCCTTTTTAAACCTTATAAAGATCTTTGCGCCCGAATTTCGAATACCATTAAGGAACACAATCCCAATTACGCCTTTCCAAATTCATTGGCAAGTAGTCTTTTGGAGTTGTCTCATTCGCAAAAATTCTTTATGAATAATTTGCCCGCACTCACAGATTCTATTGGCGCCGACAATCAAAAATTGATTGCATTTTTAGAGACTATTTTATTTTCATCTATTAATAAAATCAGTAAAAAATGAGCATGATTGATCAAAAAAAAGCCTTGCGCAAGATCATGCTAGAAAAACGTTTCGGTCTGAACCAACTCGCAAAATATAGTTACGACCAATGGGTTTGTGACGCGCTAGAAAAGATTATTTTAGCACAAAAACTTAAAGTTGTACATGCCTATATTCCAATGTCGGGTGAGATATTTACACTGCCACTATTAAGAAAATTGCTCGAATTAAATATCAGGGTGGTTTGTCCGAAAACCCTACCCAAAAGAAAACTAGAAAATAGAATCCTAAGTAATTTAACGCATTTAGAGACCGGAATTATGGGTACGCAACATCCGGCAAACTCTGCAATTTACGAAGGACAGTTCGACCTTATAATTGTGCCAGGATTGGCATTTGACAAACAGGGATTCCGCTTGGGATATGGCGGAGGTTATTACGATGGCTTTTTGGCAAATCAGCCCAATGCACTCAAAATAGGCATCTTTTATCCGTTTCAAGAAGTAGATAATGTGCCCCTAGAAGACCATGATTTGCGCTTAGACAAAATCTTGGTGAGGCCACAATAATGGCATAAAAAAAGCACCCAAGGAAAATATCCAAGAGCGCTTTTAAGTAGTATCAATCTTATTTAACGCGTTCTACGTAATCGCCAGTGCGGGTATCTACCTTTACCTTATCGCCTACATTCACAAACAAAGGCACCATTACATCTGCACCATTGTCTAATTTAGCCGGCTTTAAAGTGTTGGTAGCGGTATCGCCTTTTACACCTGGCTCTGCATAGTCAATGGTTAAAACAACAAAAGTGGGCATCTCGGCAGTTAAACACAAATCGCCTTCGAAAGACACTTTCAAAATCATTTCCTCTTTTAAGAATTTCACCGTATTTCCCAACAAAGATTCTTCCACATAAATTTGATCAAAAGTTTCGGGATCCATTAAAACCAAATTGTTGCCATCCTTGTATAGGTATTGCATTTCTTTAAATTCAACGCGAATCATTTCAATTGATTCTCCTGCACGATAACGGTGTTCCATTTGCTTACCCGATTTTACGTTGCGTAAAACCACTTGATAAAATGCCCTTAAGTTACCTGGAGTGCGGTGTTGGTATTCCATCACCTGACAAAGTTCATTGTTGTGCTTAATGAAACATCCTTTAAATAAATCGCCTGTATTTGCCATTCTGTATTAGTTTACAATTATGAGTTCGCGAAAATAGTCTTTTAACACGCTTTTGAAAACAAATTTTTTTTTGCATCTTAGCAGAGATGTTGACACAAATTATACCTTTTTTATTGCTGTTATTGACTGCTCAATTTTCAATGGCACAAGGTATTAAGGGCAAAATTACCAATGCCAAAGGAGAGCCTTTGCCTTATGTAACCATTTACTCGCTAACGGCAAAAGTAGGTTGCAACTCCAATATAAATGGCTTGTATGAGCTCAAGCTTCCTCAAGGCAAGCAGTCGGTAAACTTTCAGAGCATCGACTATAAAACGCTTTTGGTTCAAACCGAAATAGGAGAAAACTGGCAAGAAAAAAACTTGGTTTTGGAGGAGCAAACCTACGAATTAAAAGAGGTGCAAATAAACAGCAGCAAGGAAAATCCTGCCAACTTTATTATGAGGAAAGCCATAGGTGCTGCGCCTTATTACAAACGTCAGGTGCTTAAATACTCGGCCAAAGTTTACGTAAAAGGCACGGGAAAAGTAGACGGAATTCCGCGATTATTTAAGGGCATTTTAAAAGACGCGGGCATAACGCTTGGCAAGGCTTATGTAACCGAGAGCATCAATGAATTGAGCTTTTCGCAGCCCAGTACGTATAGAGAAAAAGTAATTTCGTTGCAAAGCACTATGCCCTTTAAAGATGCAGGTGTGCAGCCTATGCGCATGGCCAGGGGTTCTTGGTATGCTACCAATAATTACGAGGTGGTTTCGCCCTTATCTCCTCAAGCCTTTAGTGTTTACAATTTCTTTTTGGAGGGTAGCTTTTATGAAAATGGTAGGGAGATAAATAAAATTCGGGTTGAACCAAAAAGAAAGGGGACCGATTTATTTAAAGGAACGGTTTATATTTTGGAGGGTTTGTGGTGCTTGCATAGCCTTAATTTAAGCAGAACTGAATTGGGCATGGAGTCTACCATTAAAACCAGTTTTAAGGAGTTACCAAATTACCCTTATGTATGGATGCCGGTGACCTATGATATTAAAGCGGTGGGTGATTATTTGGGCATTAAGGGCGAGTTTAGGTATTTGGCTTCTGTGAGTGATTACAAAGTTTTATTGAATACAAATATTGACCATAGGTGGGCGCAGAAACAAGTTGGGGCCCCTCAATTGGCAGGGGCTGCAGAACTTGCAACAGGGCAAAAGGGTGCTGTAGGTAAGAAAAAAAATGCTGAGCAAAAGGGTGCTGTAGGTAAGGAAAAAAATGTTGAGCAAAATGGTGCTATTGGGCTGGGGAAAAGTGGCAAACAAAATGCTTCTTTAGATAAGGAAAAAGACGCTGAGCAAAATGTATCTGCAGGCCAAGAAAAGCCTATGGTTAAAACCAAAAATCAGCGAGAAATTGAAGCGCTTTTGGCCAAGCAGGAATTGCGCAAAACAGACATGATTAAGCTTGCTGCCAGAATGAAAAGGGAGTCGGAAAAGGAAATACAAAGCATGCGTTCTGTAAACGATAGCAGCGAGATTGTGGTTGATTCGCTTGCCTTAAAAATGGATTCGGTTTTTTGGGCGCAAAATAGGCCTGTTCCTTTGTTATTGGATGAGCAAAAAAGCATCAATGAAATGGATACTTCTTTGGCTGTAAAAAAAGATAGTTTGCCACGCGCTAAAAATAAATTGAGCGTGTATGAATTGCTCGTTTCTGGCGATAGCTTTCCAGGCAAGCAACGCTATTTTGCGTTTAAAGGTCCGGTTTATGGTTTGGCGCTTAATACGGTTGAAGGACTAAACGTGGAAGCCAAATACAGTGTAGGATCAAGCAAACACAAGCCTTGGCGCTTTACCCAAAGCCTGCGTATGCCCTTAGAGCGACTTCGTTTTCAGACTGTGGCCGAGTTAAGTTATGGGTTTAATCCCCTTGCTTTTGGGAAGGCCAAATTGCGAGGTGGTTCTGTTATTACAGATTTTAATTCGAATGGCATAGACCGCTTTGCCGATGCATTTCATTTGCTGTTTTTAAATACCAATTATTCAAAATTTTACCAGCAAGATTTTATTGAAGTGGCCTTTGAAAGAGAGTTGATGAATGGCTTACAATTGCAATTAGGTGCACTTTATACTAACCGGTATTCAATTGATAATATTGCCCGCTATCAAAGTAAGGAAGGCAGTAAACACATCAGTGCTAATAGGCCAAACAACCTTTCTTATGTGGATCAAACACAACAAAGTTTTCAAACAAATGCTTCTTTCAATTATCGCTTTTTCCAGCAATACAAATTTGTTCGAAACAAAAAAATTTACTTGCCCAATGAGTGGCCTAGCTTATCATTAAACTATAGACATGGCAGAACAAAAAATGCTTTATTATTTAACAAATTATCGTTCGGTTTGAACCAAAACATTCACCTATTACACTGGTTAAATTTGCAGTATCAATATACCTATAGCTATTTCATGTTTGCTTCCACTCAAATGCATTTTGCCGATTACAATCAGTATGCTGGAAACCAAAGTTTTTTTTATATGGGTGCGCCATTTGCCCGCTACCAGCAACTCCCCTATTATGCTTACAGCAATGCTACAAGCTCACAAAGTATGTTTGTACAACTGAGTTTTAAGAAATTATTAATTAGGCAATTGCCTTATATAAACCTGTTCGACTTTAACGAACAATTGTACTTTAATTTGCTAAGCACGCAAAGCAACATGCCTAACTATTTTGAAACAGGGTATCGCATAAACAATGTACTTAACAGAATTTCATTAGGCGTAAATTTCCATTTCCTAAATGGTAAATATAATGGAAATTTGATAGCGGTTAGTTATAGGTTTTAGTTCAAAGTTCTTAATTCAAAGTTCTTAGGACCAAATTTATACACCTACGCCAAGTCTTCGGTGAACGCGTAACTCACCCTTTATACTTCACCCCGGATCAACATCTGCATAAACAATTACCGACCTAAACACCTTCTCTGTATTTAACTCATTCATGGCCTGTTTAATGTGCAATTTGCTTTGCTCCAAATTGGGCGATTTGCGGTTTATTTTAATTAAAATTTCCTTGATATAAAAATTTCGAATCTTGCTTACATACGGACTTTCTGGACCAATAATAGCGCCCTCAACTTTGCCGGTTAACAGATACTTTAACCTTAAGGCAGCTTGCTCCACCGTTTTATAATCCTTGCTCTTAAGCACCAATTTTATAAGCCTAAAATAAGGAGGATAGCCAAAGTTTTTGCGCTCCTCAAGTTCGCGTTCTAACAAAACCTCGTATTGATTTTGCAACAATGCCTGCAACACAAAATGATTGGGCATGGAGGTTTGGATTATTACGCGACCTTTTTGATGCTTCCTGCCAGCCCTACCTCCTACCTGCAAAAGCAATTGCATGGCACGCTCATGCGCCCTAAAATCTGGAAAAGATAGCAGACCATCTGCATTGATAACACCCACCAAACTTACATGTTCAAAATCGAGTCCCTTGCTTAACATTTGCGTGCCCACCAAAATATCGAACTGCCTTTCTTCAAAACTGCGTATAATTTCTTCGTGACCGTTTTTGCTTCTAGCCGCATCCAAATCTAAACGCGCCACCCTGGCTAAAGGATACAATTCTTTGAGTTCATCCTCCACCTTTTCTGTGCCCACACCTTTTAAGGTTAAGTGCGTAGAACCACAAGCCACGCAGGTTTTGGGTAATTGCTGCGTAAACCCACAGTAATGACATTTTAAAGAATCTATGTATTTATGATAAGTTAAACTAATGTCACAGTTTTGGCATTTAGGAACCCATTCGCACACATTACAAGAAAGAAATGGCGCATAGCCTCTCCTATTTTGAAAGAGAATTACCTGCTCATTTCTATTTAAGGCCGCCGTAATTCCTTGGTGCAATTGCAAACCAATATCGTCCTTTACCATGGTTTTGGTGCGACGCTCTTCGGCAATATTTGCGGTTTCAATTTGAGGTAAATCTACCTCATGGTAGCGCTTCTCCATTTTAACCCAACCAAAGATATTTTGTTGCGCCAAATGATAAACCTCCAAAGAAGGTGTGGCAGAACCTAAAATGGTTTTGCAACGGTTAATGCGGGCCAACATCATAGCTGCATCGCGGGCGTGGTAGCGGGGTGCGGGGTCTTGCTGCTTATAACTACCCTCATGCTCTTCATCTACAATACACAATCCCAAATCCTTAAAAGGCAAAAAAACCGCAGAGCGTGCGCCTATCACAATTTGATATTGCCCCTCCTTAATTTTTTGCCATATTTCTACCCGCTCTTGGTCGTTAAATTTACTGTGATAAGAAATGCAATTCTCTCCAAAAAACTTACGAATGCGTTTAATAATTTGAGAAGTAAGTGCTATCTCTGGCAGCAAAAACAAGACCTGCTTACCCAGCAACATTTGCTCCTGAATTAACTTCACATACACATGCGTTTTGCCACTACCTGTTACACCTTGTAACAGAACAATATCCTTTTCCTCCCATTGCTTTTTAACTGCTTCAAAAGCGTTATGTTGATCTTCATTAAGCACAAAATCTTCGGCAGCAATAGAGGCAATTTGTATGCGGTCGATGCTAATTTGATACAGCTCAAAGACCCCTTTTTTAATAAGCGTTTGCAGCGGCGCGGCAGTGCCATTGCAGGTTGTCATTAAAGTAGATTTATCAATATCTACCATGCCTTGCTGCTTTAAAGCAAGATAAGCCAACAAGAAATTTAACTGCTTTTCATTCTTCTCCAAAGCACCAAAAAGTGCTTCCATTTTCGACTCATTTTCGTAAACTGCATCCAACTTTACACAGGTGAGTTTTTTCTCCTTATACCTTTCCTCTAACTCCTCTTTAATTAAAATAATTTCCTTTTTAACCATGCTTTTTAGCAAAGGAAAAACATTCTTCAACTGAATAATTTCGGCTATTTCTGCCAGTGTTAATTCATGCCGTATCTCCAAAGCTTCATGCACCAAATATTCTTTATCGTCTAGTTCGGTTTGATCCAATACAAAGGATGGATTAGACACCACACGGGTCTCACTCTCTAGCTTAAAGGCAGCGGGCAACGCGGCTTGCATTACCTCGCCTAAGCTACATAAATAGTACTTGGCAATCCAATCCCAAAATAAAAAATGATGCGGTTCCACAATGGGACTCTCATCTAAAACAGAATAAATATACTTGGCTTCATACCCTTTAGGTGGCGCATGGTGTATTTGATAAATTAAGCCCGCATACACTTTTTTAGGCCCAAATTGAATGGCCACCCTTTTGCCAATAGCCACCTCATTTTCCCATTCTGCAGGCACGCGGTAAGTATAAACCTGTTGCAAATGCAAAGGCAAAATTACGTTTATGAATGTGGCAAAATTATCGGGCATATAATTACAGAAAGCAGCCGAAGCTGCTTTCTTTTACATATTAATTAGCTGGAATTTGTTGCAAGGTCTCTAACAAAAATTTCCAGTATTTTTGCACCGAACTTATCTGCACCGATTCGTCTGGAGAGTGCGCCCCACGTATGTTAGGACCAAATGAAATCATTTGCATGCCAGGGTAATTGGTTCCCAAAATACCGCATTCTAATCCGGCATGACAAGCGTTTACGTGTGCCTTAGTACCAAAGGTGGTTTCATATTGTGCGCTCATTAATTTCACAATTTCCGCATCGGGTAAGGGTGTCCAACCGGGATAAGAACCTTTCATTTCGGTACTGGCTCCTAACAAATGAAAAGCAGAATCTATGGTATAGGCCAAATCCATTTTTTCGCTGTCTACACTGCTGCGGGTTAAACATTGTATGCTTAAGTTTCCTTCACCTACCAATACGCGGGCAATATTATTAGAGGTTTGAACCAATCCATCAATGCCTGGTGTCATGCGAAAAATGCCATTTGGCATTACATGAATCACTTGCAACAAATGTGTTTGGAAATGTTTCTCCATCACCTTTGCCGGGCAATCAATGTCTTCTACAAGCACTTCCAATTTAGGATCGGTGATGCGGTATTCGAGCTTAAGCAAGGCTAACTGCTCAGCAATAATTTGAGTAAACTGTTCTTTGTGTTCAGCCAAAACAGCCATGCTGCATTTAGACTCACGCGGAATGGCATTGCGCAAACCTCCGCCATCCAATGAAGTCAATTCTATGTGAACCACTTTATTTGCCGCCAATAACAAGCGGTTCATAATTTTATTGGCATTGCCTCTGCCCAAAATAATGTCCATGCCAGAGTGCCCGCCAGTTAAACCTTTTACCCTTAACTTAACGCCCACACAACCTGCCATCACATCCTTCTCTGCATAATGTCTAGTGCCTGTTACATCAATTCCACCAGCACAACCAATGGTTAATTCATTGTCGTCTTCGGTATCTAAGTTCAATAAAATTTTGCCATCCAACAAACCGCCTTTTAGTCCCATGGCGCCTGTCATGCCGGTTTCTTCATCTATGGTAAACAAAGCTTCAATAGCAGGATGCGCAATTTCTTTAGAAGCAAGAATGGTCATAATACTGGCCACACCAATGCCATTATCTGCACCCAGCGTGGTTCCTTTTGCCCTTACCCAATCGCCATCCACAAACATATCGATGCCTTGTGTATTAAAGTCGAATTGCGTTTCGGCATTTTTTTGATGCACCATGTCGAGGTGACTTTGAAGCACCACCGTTTTTCTGTTTTCCAATCCAACAGTGGCTGGCTTTTTAATGATAACATTACCTACCTCATCTTTTGTGGTAGGTAAACCCAGAGAGGCGCCAAATTGCAGCATAAATTCAATGACCCTTTCTTCGTGTTTTGAAGGGCGAGGGACAGCATTTAAATTGGCAAAATTATTCCAAAGTTCCTTTGGTTCAAGTTGAGCTAACGGATGTAACATGATAATTATGGTTTGAAATGAAATACGAAATTACAAGATAAAATGCAGCTTTGGATCAGAAAAAACTTAATCTTAATCAGCTTTTTCAAAAGCCGCAAAGATATTATTGAAACTCAGCCACAAGGAAAATGGGTTTATAAATTTACCTCAATTTTTATACTATTAAAATGCCCTACTCACGCCCAATACCCACCTAAACATTAAATTTTCACCTTCATATGCAGGCGCATTGCTCAAGTATAATGGAATATCAAACCTAATGCTCAAGGGTTTTACTTCGTCTAATACACCCCAACGCTTTATGGTTAATACCAAACCATGTCCGCCACATGCCATTAATCCAGTATTTAAATTAACCGCTTTGGCGGCTAAAGTTTGATCTTTATTAGTCAAATTTCTTGCCGCCAAAATTCCAGCATCCAAAAACAAATAGGCATCCAATTTTAAATACCTATTGCTTGGCAAAAAGCCCAAATATTGATCGTAATCCAATTCCAAATTCACAGAAGCTCCCGCATTTCCCCTGTACAAATAAGCCTGGTTAACCCCATCCATTACCGGCACCAAATACCCCGTAAATCCGCGTAGGTTCAAACCGCCCCCTGCTTGATAATGATTGCTTTGAGCGCCATATTGAAACCAGGCAGAAGGTACAATACCAGCCGATCTATTGAATTTATTATCAGCCATTTCCTCTTGGTTTGCACCGGCCAAATACAATTGCGATTCGGGCGCAATGTTGCTACCTGTTATAATTGCGGCATAAACTCTGCTCCGTAATTCAAAGCGCCACAATGGGTGGGTCTGAACCAATTGCGCGCTCAAAGCCGAGTAATCAAAATCTGACCCCAACATATTGGTCTTAAACGCAAGGGAGAATTTTGAACCACCGCCCAAATATCCAAAGCTCCTATCATACTCTAGGTTGAGGGTATTGTTCCATTCATCATAAGAGGATAAAGTTGGTATAAAATTGCTGTTATCCATGAGGGTTTGCTGGTAGCTTGGCAAATAATATAACTGCACCCTGCGCATCAATTTTATATAAAGTCGGTAAGTATTTTGTTGCTTAGTTTTTTCAATGCCAAGCTTGTTCAAAAACAAACCATCTAACATTCTACTTTGAAAAAACACGTCGGCAAAAGGTGCAAACCTATGCTTATAACTCAAAGCATAATGAACTGGGTAACGCGCGCTGCTATTGGCATACAAGGCATTATCATAACTAGCTAAAACCCTAGAATTATACCATGCCGTAAAGCTAAATACATGCTTTAATTTTAAATAATGTCCGTTCAAATGAAGACCCAATTTTAGTCCGTCGTACTGGTTGTACCACACATCGGGACGCCATTTTAAAAAGTATAATTTTCTATCTGGTGGGTTGCTAATTTGATGGTCGAACGTAAACAATACCGGACATTTTAAGCTGTTGTTTAACTCATTTACATCGGCCAATCTATGACTGGGATCAATCTCTACATTAAGCAACTTTTGCCCCCGCGGCACCACCAATTTATAGGTAGTATTTAGCTTGCCCCAACCCAACCATTTTATCCAAGGCTTACCAAAATCTGTTTTAGAAAAATAGGTATTTGGAATGGTTAATTTAAGCGGCGTAGTATCTTTAAAAGTGAGCAAAATATCAAGCGGCATCTGCATGTCGCCTTTTCTCTCCAGCTCAATTTCCCATACCAATTTCTTGTAATGCTTGGCACGTTTTACGCCATAATCTATGGTCTTGGTGGTCTCTAACCACTGATCGAAAAACCAATTTAAATCAACATGCGTATAAGCAATAATGCTGTTCCTAAAATCCTCGGTATAAGGGTGCGCCATTTTCCATTGGTTAAAATAATGTTGCATGGCTTTTTGAAACAAACTATCGCCCAAAACATACTGCAAATTATACAACATGGTGGCCGTTTTATAATATACATGGCCATATCCACCACCATGATTTAAGGCCCCTTTAAAATCGTCGCTGTGGGTGTTTAATGGCATGTCGTTTTGGTTAATGGCATCGCGCAAGTATCCTTGGTATACGGTCTGATCCAATGACGCCATTGGTCGGTAATACTTGTTAAACCAAGGGGAGGCCGTTTTCACCTTCTTCACTTCTTTTGTTAGGCGACTCATGCTCCAATGCGTGAGGAATTGCGTAAAGCCCTCATCTAAACTGGCACGGTAAGTTTCGTTGGTGCCCACCATGCCAAAAAACCAATTGTGCCCAATTTCGTGCGCAAACAATCCATAATAACCCGGACTCCTTCCGCCATCCAACGTAATCATGGGATATTCCATGCCATCGCGCGCATCGGCACAAATCATTTTTGGATAGGCATACACCCCAAATTCCTTGCTATACAAGGCTATTATTTTGGAGTTGAATAAAGCAGCATCTTGCCAACCAGACGCGTGCGGCTCTTGCACCAAGGCAATGCACCTTACCTTGCCACGCGGATTTTCTGGCATAGGCAAAACCACTTCGTCTATGCGGTAAGTTGGATCGCAAGTCCAAGCAAAATCGTGGGTATTTACCGACTTATAAATCCATGTTTTGGAACTGCCATTTGGTTCAACAATTACACTGGCTTTTTCCTCCCAAGGTTTGTTGGCAAAATTCTTTAAATCAAGCTTCTTTCTAAGCTCACTAGGCAACACTTCTTGCTCATTAACGAGCTCGCCAGTACCATCCATAATATAGTGATTTGGAAGGGTAATTGAGATATCGAACTGCCCAAAATCGCCGTAGAATTCCTTGCCTAAATGTTGATAGGTTTCCCAACCAAACTTTTTATCATAAACACAAATTCTAGGGTACCAATGTACCACATCAAATTGTTTGTTTCCGGCATTGTCGGTAAACATTTTCATGCGCCTTCTTTGGTTGCCACCATTGTCGAAATAAGTAGCAAAATTAACCTCAAATTTCATGCTGGCTCCTGGCAAAATTGGTTCAGCCAGAAACACTTTCATGATAGAAAAATCTATCCAATATTTGAGTGCTTTATTACCAACTTCAATGCTATTGATCTTTGTGCCTTTGCCCTCCGCCTCGTATTTTCCAAACTTTTGGTGAAAGTTGTTTGCCAAGTTTAATTGCTCTAAATAGCCTCCTTTTAAAAAGGCATTTTGATATAAGTGGAAATACACTTCACGCAAGGTATCGGGCGAATTATTGTAATACGTTAATTCTTCCAAACCAGAAACCACATCGGTTTGATCGTTTAAACTGACCTTCATTTTGTAATGAACATCTTGTTGCCAATATCCATCAACCGGGAGCTTATTTTTCCAGTAATAAGGATTCTCCTTGCTGCGGTAATCAAAATCTTGGGCAAAAGCTTGTCTGGTAATCAGGATTAATAATAAAATTGTAAATCTTTTCATGTTTGAGCAAAATACAAATATAGTTGATTATTTTTAGACCAAAATTTCCTTAAATTTGAATTTATTATAGATTGCGCTTGATGAAAAAAATATACAATTTTACCAGTTTACTTTCCTTAGTAGTGGTTGCATTATTATTTATAAATGCTTACTTATCTTTTAACATAGTTAGCTTTAATAAAAAAGGAATTCTCTTTAACACCGAGACCAAAGTTCCCATGAAAGACCGCATGGATTTGGCTTGGGAGCAAGAGTTTGAGCTTACCAAGGACCTTAAGTTAAATGAGGTTCCGCGCGAAAGGTTATATGCTGCTTGGCAATATCAACAGCAATTATTAGGCATGAATGGCTTATTTAAAGCAGCCATTCCGGGTATTACTTGGGTCGAGCGTGGGCCAAACAATTGTGGCGGAAGAACCAGGTCTTTGTTGGTAGATATGAACGACCCAACCAGAAAAACAGTGTGGTCGTGTGCTGTTGCGGGTGGTTTGTGGAAAACAACAGACATTACAGCATCTAGTCCTGTTTGGTCTACCAAGGACGATTTCTTTCAAAACCTTGCTCTCACTCATATTGACCAAGCGCCAAACAATCCGCAAATCATGTATTTCTGCACAGGAGAAGGCAATAACAATTCGGATGCTGTTAGGGGGCTAGGCATTTGGAAAAGTAGCAATGGCGGTTCTACTTGGGCGCAATTAAGCAGCACCAATAATTCAAACTTTTACTATTGCCAAAAGGTAGTTTCCTTGGGCATTGGAGATACGGTTTTGGCGCTTACCAAATCGGGTTTATACAGGTCGGCCAATGGAGGCACTACGTTTACAAAGGTGCTTGGTTCAGGCATAGCCTCTGCTGGTAATATTGCCTACGATCTTGAGGTTATGAGCAACAAAACACTATACGTTACTATGAGTACCGGCTCTAGCGGCGGTGGCAGCATTCATAAATCTTATAATTCTGGACTTACCTGGACAAACCCACTTACTTTACCAAATTATTTTGCGAAGGATGAAATGGAAATTGCGGTGGCCAATAACGATACCAACACACTTTATGCCTTAGTAGAAAATGGAAGCTTAATACAAGGAATTTTGAAAACCAGCAATGCCGGGGTAAGTTTTGATTCTTTGGCTACCTTCCCAATTGATGCAGATGGCGGCGTTTCAAAAGCAACTGCTATTAGAGATTTTAGTCGCACACAAGCTTGGTACGATTTAAGCCTTGCGGTTGATCCAAACAATGCAAATGTAGTGGTGGTGGGTGGAGTTGACCTTTTTAAAACCTCCAACAGTGGTGGAAGTTGGACGCAACTTTCGCATTGGTATGGAGGATTCGGTTATCAAGAAGTACATGCAGATCAACATTATGCTTACTTTGAGCCCGGCAATTCTAATATTTGCTATTTTGGTAACGATGGAGGTATTTATAGAAGTTTGAATTTTACGGCTAGCATGCCAATCATAGATACCAAGGAGATTAATTATAATACCACTCAATTTTATGCTTGCGATATTTATCCAGATGCTGCTAGCAATAAATATGTGGCAGGGGCGCAAGACAATGGCTCGCATTCCTTTAACAATTCGGGCATTAACAGCACCATAGAAGTAACTGGTGGCGATGGTGCGTTTTGTCACATAGACCAAAATCAGCCAAATTATTGGTTTACTTCTTATGTGTACACCAGCTATTATAGGTCTACTAATTCTGGCAGTTCTTTTTCTAATGTGTTAAATACGAGTCAGAATATTGGCAGTTTTATTAACCCTAGCGATTACGATGATGTAAACAACCTTATGTATTTGGGCGGCAACAATGGTTTCTATGTGAGGTGGAACAACCCGCAAACAGGTAACTCCCTTACTTTTGATTCCGTTGCTTTATTCAATAATGGAAGAATAACCCATGTAAAGGTGTCGCCAAATGTGAGCAACCGCGTTTATTTTGGCCTCAACAATGGCAGAATAATGCGCATAGACAATGCCCATATTGCGGTAACTATTGACTCTTGCATTAACAACGGAAAAGGGATGCCAACCGGTAGCGTTTCTTGCATAGAAGTAGAGACTGGAAACGACAATCATATTCTTGCCACCTATAGCAACTATGGCTCAAACAGCATTTGGGAAACAAAAAATGGCGGACTCACTTGGACCAGTGTGGAAGGCAATTTACCAGACATGCCTATTAGGTGGGCATTGTTTAATCCGAGCAAAAATTGGCAAGTATTGGCCGCAACCGAATTAGGCGTTTGGAGCACAGATTCGCTAAGGGCTGCAACCACCAATTGGCAGCCTAGTAACAGTGGATTTGCCAATGTAAGAACAGACATGCTTAAAATGCGTGCATCGGATAAGCAAGTTGTTGCAGCTACCCATGGAAGAGGATTATTTACCAGCAATATTTTTGCACCACCTAGTGCAGATTTTATGGTAGACAGAAGAGTAGCCTATCAAAGTTCAATTTTAAATTTTACCAGTACATCCAATGCGGCAAATTCATATTCATGGGATTTTGGAGATGGCACATTTAGCACCGCACAAAATCCCGCCAAGCAATATTTAACGGCCGGACTATACAATGTAAGCTTAAGCATTAACAGTGGATTTTCTGTTAAAACAGTAAATGGTTTTATTCAAATATTACCCTACAGAGCAGTGCCCTATTTGGTAGGTGCAGGAGGTAATTTCGAAACCAATGCAAATGATTTTGGTCCAGAAACTATATCGGGAATTGGGTTTGTAAGAGGCAATTCTACCACCACTGGAAAAAGCGGTGTAGCCAGCGGAAGCTTTGCTTGGGTTACGGGTTTAACGGGTAATTATGGCAATAACAACAACGCTAGATTATATACACCCAACTTCAATTTCACTGCCACTGGCACTTATACCTTGCGGTTTAAAGTAAAGAACAAATTTGAAATTAACTACGATGGATACATACTAGAGTATAGTTTAAATTTAGGCAATAGCTGGTCAAAATTGGGCGCATCGGTTCAGACCGCTTGGTACGATTATGCCAACGCTAACAGCCAATCTGCCTTCCCTACAAACGAACCCTTTTTTAGCTTAACAAACAGCGCCTATGCCTTAAAACAATACGATGTTTCCTTTTTAGCAGGCAATTCAAAAGTTTGTTTTAGGTGGGTATTTAAATCAGACCCAGGCGTTACCGATGTGGGCATGGCATTAGACGATTTTGAAATACTTGGCCCTACCAATGCAACCTTGCCTGTTGTTCTCAAGGAATTTACTGGAACTAGAATTTCCGAAAATGTAGTGTTGTTAAATTGGCAAACCAGCAGCGAGCTAAACAACAAAGGATTTTCAATAGAGAAAAGCTCGGATGGAATTAACTTTTTTGAAATTGGATTTGTTGATGGCAAGGGACAATCGAACACACTAATCACTTACCAATTTCAAGACAAAAATGCAGTGCAAGACCAATTGTATTATAGGCTGAACCAAACTGATTTTAACGCCAATTCTCAATACAGCAAGGTAGTTTTAATTGACAATAAATTAGAAAGCAACAAGTTGTTTAGTTATAGTTATTCGCTTACCACAGGCGAAATTTTAATTAAAGGATCTGAGCAAAATTTACAATTAAATATATGGAGTCAGGGCGGACAATTGGTTCAAACCATGAACCTACAAAACAAGGAAAACTTACTTCCATTACAAACTTTATCGAAAGGAATTTACCTATTAGAAATGCGTGATAAAAGCGGCATCAAACAAGTAGAAAAAATAATTTGGATGGGGCAATAATGCCAATTGTAATTAATAATTAGCCCAAAGCTATTTGATAATTTTACCAGGTAAATGCCAATTTAACAAAATAAGCCATTTGTGCAAATTGGACTATATATTTTGTATTATTGGTATAAGTCTCGCCCAATTAAAATATATAAACCAGCTTTTTTGTGTCGAAAAACTCCTCTTCAAAATAGGAACTCAGCGCAATTTCTTCTACCACTAATTTCTTGTTAATCTGTTTAAGGGCTTTGTATTCCTCTTTTAAATCGCCGCCCTTTAAAAAAATATAACCGTTAATTTTTGAGTTAAATTCTTCCTTAGAATCAACATACTGTTGTGTCCATTTATACAATTGATCGGCTGGAGCAACCGCCCTTGCCGTAATAAAATGAAAAGGTTCTTTAAGCTGCTCTACCCTACCAATGGCAAAATCGGTATTGAGTAAACCTATGGCCTCACTCACCCCTTCGGCAACCTTTATTTTTTTGGCAATAGAATCTACCATGGTAAACGAAGCATCTGGAAACATAATAGCCAAAGGAATGCCAGGGAAACCACCGCCGGTACCAATATCCAAAACCCTTGTTTGGGGCTTAAAAGCAATAAATTTTGCGATGGCCAAACTATGCAAAACATGCTTCTCATATAAAGAATCAATGTCCTTTCTAGAAATCACATTTATTTGCGCATTCCACTCCTCATAAAGCCCCTTAAGAGCGCCAAACTGCTCTATTTGCTTGGCAGTTAAGTGAGGAAAATATTTCGTTAAAATTTCCAATTACCAGATTTTTTTTTGCTTGCTAAACAAGCCTATTGTGCCAAAAACATAAATATAAATCAAATATACAAAATCTAATACTGGCAAAAACCAGATTACAGACATGGCCTTAAGTCTTTTTAAAACGCCATAAAAAATTACGGTCTGAACCAATAAGCGCAAGCCATAAATTACCAATAAAATTCTAAAATCGAAACTTGTAAAAAGTAAGAATACAAACAAAAGATAAAAAAACAAAAGCGAACTAAAATAAGCGCCCAAAAACCATTTATCTCTAGGCTTGTAAAACTTACCCGTGCTGTTGTGCCTTGTTTTCTGACGCTGCCAAGCATCAAAATTCCTTTTAGGCTCGGTGTACATAAAACTTTCGGGATTTAATTGAACAGAAACATTGGTGGCACTAGCCGATTGATTTACCTGCAAATCATCATCGCCACTCAAAATATGCTGGTGCTTGGCAAAACCTTTATGCTTAAAAAACAACTCGCGGGTATAGGCCAAATTGCGGCCAACACCCATAAAAGCATGCTTACCTATGGCAGCAGAAAAATAAGCCATGGCCGTAAAAACAGATTCAAACCGAATAAATAGGTTCAGAAAAGAATTGTATTTTTTATACGGCGAATAGCCTAAAACTATTTCTTTGCCCGGTTCAAAACCAGCTTGCATTTGTCGCAACCAATTTTTACTTGCTGGCACACAATCCGAATCAGTAAAAAACAATTGATTGTGCAGAGCCGATTTAATGCCAATGGTTAAGGCAAATTTTTTGCCTGTAGGATATTTTTCTTGCTCTATGAGCTGGCAAATTTTTAAGTGTTTATATTGCTCTTGGTAATATTCCAGTAGCTTTTGAGAATCGTCCCAACTGCAATCATTTACCACAATAACTTCAAAATTGGGGTAATCCTGATCCAAAATTAAAGGCAGGTTTTTCTCTAAATTTTTATACTCATTGCGCGCCGCAATAATAATAGACACTGGCTCTAAAGTGCCATTTACAGGCTCATTAGGTTCTTCATAAAAGGCTAGTCTAGAAAATATACCTAAATAATAAGCCAACTGCACACAAGTAACCAAGCAGAATACCACAAATAAAACCCAAAGCAACCATTGATTTAACTCCAACATACACCGCAAAGGTAAAGTCAGTTTTCTAGTTTGGTGTTAGGGGATATCAACACCTTGTTAATAGCTCCCTAAAACCTACCAAAAATGTTCAATTTTTAATAACCTAATTTTGCAAAAAACGACCTCGTTTTAAGCTCAATCAAAACCCAACTTTTTAATAATTTGTTCTATTTGCCAATCTTCAATGGGGTCGTATTCTTCCTTTAAATTGGCATCAAAAACCTTGGCCATTCCCTGCCAATATATGGCGGTAAAATCGCCTCGGTAGGTTTGCAATAAATCGTAAGTTGATTTGCCTGTTTCGCGGTAAATTAGCTTAATTAAAATTTTCCCTTGACTGCGGGTAAGGTTTTTTAAATCGTCCATAAATTGGTCCTTTACCGCCCTTTCAGTGCGCTTTAAATATTCCTTTCTTGCTTTTTCGCTGGGTAAAACTTGCAAATTTTGCTCCATCAATTGAAATCTAAAACTGGCCATTTTTGCATAGGGCAAAACCTTTTTTACGTTATACACCAGGCGCTGATATTTCTTCTGATAGTTAGAATCCTTTTGCGCTTCAACAATAAAGTCGGGCAAGGTATATTGATAATCTACAACCTCTGGCGAATCTACCTGCGCTTGCAGGTTGCTGCCAAAAAAAACACCCAGTGCAATTAAAAAAATCTTAGCAATACTTTTCATCGTGATTTCTCTCCTATAACCCTCCTTAGAAAAGATCATGCCGTTTTATGCTTGTGATTTCTTACCAAGTAAATCATTCCTAGGGCTGACCCAATTATAAATACAAAAGAAATAATTTCGGCTTGGGTAATGGCATGGTAAAAGATAGAATAAGTAGTATTTACACGAATCTTTTCTATCAAAAACCTTTCAATTCCGTTGAGCAATAAATAGGTGAGGAAAAAAGTTCCTGGTATGGTAAATCTTTTTCGGATCGACCAGAGAAAAAAGAATAATAGGATACACACCACAGCTTCGTATAAAGGTGTAGGGAAAACCGGATTGAGTAATTGGTTGCAATGAGCACCTTGGCAACCCGCAATTGGAACGCCCTCTCCCAATACGTTATTTGGGTACCTAAACGACCAAGCCCAATCTGGTAAAAAGCTGAGTCCACTTGGTTTTGCAGCCAAATTATCTATGCCCCAATCGCCATCGCCACTAAGGTGACAGCCAATTCTACCGATACCATACGACAACATTAAACCCGCTGCCGTGGCATCAGAAATAATCCAGCCGCTAATGCCATATCTGCCCACATAATAAATTATGCCAACCGCTGCCACAATTAAGCCCCCGTAAAAAGTGAGTCCAC
This sequence comes from bacterium, assembly GCA_034439755.1. GTDB lineage: Bacteria > Bacteroidota > Bacteroidia > UKL13-3 > UKL13-3 > B1. The sequence goes on along the minus strand of JAWXAZ010000083.1, from coordinate 20,577 downwards.
TAAACGATATCAACGAGCCAATTGGATCGGCCATAAGCTCATCTATATTTTCTAAATTGTGAAATATCTTTGCGCCCAAAATACCGCCAATGGCAGCAATGGCAACCACATTTCCCATTAATTCGTAAGGATGCGTGGTAACCTCAACCGTTTGTTCTATCTTTCCTACTAAAGCATCTGCCTCCTTTTTCTTTTGGTAATAACTGATGCCGCCACCTAAAAGCGCGCCAAACCAACTGCCTTTTGCACTTAAAATAAACTTCTGTGGGTTTTCAACTAGGGCATCATAATCGAGTACCATTTCTAAAAATTTAAACCCAATAAATGCACCAATGGTAATGGCTGTAACATAATCTACCACCGTAATTTTCTCGTTTATTTTCTTCTTCACTTTAAACGGCTTAAGCAGACCATTGGCTTCCTTCCGTTTTAATTCTGAGGTGCTTGTATAATATGCGGCCATAAAAGCCAAGGCCATCATAAACCCAAAAGTTTGTATAGGCATGGGTATATTTAACCCAAATAAATCCCTTAATAAATCTGAAATCGTTGCGTACATATCAAAATAATATGTGCGAATAACGATAAAAATCCGTTAAGATTCTTTTGGATTGTCAAAAAAACACCCCTACTTTGATAAATTAATTTAAGCATAACAATTTTATGAATCCTATATTTATTGACTTAAGAAGCGACACCCTAACCTTGCCAAGCGATGAAATGCGCCAGTTTATGTTTGCAGCAAAATTGGGAGATGATGTTTTTGGAGAGGATCCTACCGTAAATGAATTACAAGAATTTGCGGCCGATATGTTTGGTATGGAGGAGGCTTTGTTTTGTAGCAGTGGCACACAAACCAACCAAATTGCCATTAAGTTACATACCCAACCTGCCGATGAGGTTATTTGTGATGCTTTGGCGCATGTATATTTATACGAAGGGGGCGGAATTGCTGCTAATAGCGGCGCTTCTACCCGTTTAATACATGGAAATAGGGGCATGTTTACGGCGCAAGATGTGATAGATAACATCAATAAGGAAGATGTGCATTTTCCAAGCACCAGCCTAGTTTGCTTAGAAAACACGGTTAACAAAGGCGGCGGTGCTTGCTGGGATTGGCAAGAAATTCAACATATAAAAGAAGTTTGTGTAAACAACAATTTAGCCTTTCATTTAGATGGAGCGCGCCTATTCAATGCCTTAATTGCCAAGGACCAAAATCCAAAACAATACGGCCAAACATTCGATACCATTTCTATTTGTTTAAGCAAAGGTTTAGGGGCGCCGGTGGGCTCTTTGTTGCTTGGTTCAAAAAAACACATTTACAAGGCAAAAAGGATAAGAAAGTCATTGGGTGGTGGTATGAGGCAAGCAGGATTTCTGGCAGCAGCAGGTTTATATGCCTTGCAAAATAACATCAACCGATTGGAAGAGGATCACCAAAAAGCAATAAAAATTGCTGGGGTGTTAAAATCTTGCAATTGGGTAAAGGAAGTATTGCCTGTTGAAACCAATATTGTTATTTTTAAATTATGCGCAGATTACGCATCCGAGCAATTCTTGCTCCACCTACTTAAAAACGGGATTAAAGCGGCGGGTATGGGTAAAAATATGGTCCGTTTTGTCTTTCACCTAAATCAAAGTCCTGAGGAGGTTGAGATGCTCGGAAATATTCTTGCGAATATTCAAAATACCCAATAAAATTGGCACATTCAATGCCTTTCTAAACCAGTAAATAAGGCGCCTTTTTATCGACTAATTTAAATTATCTGATTTAATTTGTCCAAAAAATTGGGTAAAAAAGCAATTGTGTGAATCTTAATAATTACTAAATCGTATGATTAGTAAGGACAAAGAGTTAATTTGTGCCTTTATTTTATCAAGTAAATATTTAAAAATTAATAACATGTTGAAAAAACTACTTTTTGCGATTCTATTAATTGCAAATTTTTCAGCTTATTCTCAATTTACGAATTCCATAGTTTCGTCGCAACTTCCTGCAAGTGGTGGTATGATCTTAGATGTTGTAGATTTTAATAACGATGGATTTGAGGACGTGGTTTACCAAAGTGGGTTAAGTGGAGCCATTGAATTATACAAAAACACCAATGGCGTGTTTAGCAATTACTCCTTAACCTCCTTGTTGCCAGCAATTACTGGGAGTGGCACCGGCAATGAAGGCGTTTTATCTTTTGATTATAACAACGATGGATTTCAGGATTTGCTGATTTCGCGCGCTGGTGCAGTAGGTGGGTACATGCGTTTATTTAAAAATAATTGCGGGGTAAACTTTACCGAAGTAACCAGCGCAGTTAATTTGCCTATTGCACCAAATTTAATCTCACAATATATAAGCAATGGCCCAATTTTAATGGTCATGGATTATGATAAGGACAACGACAATGATTTAGTGTATAGCAGAATAAATGGCGTTGGTGTTTTTGAAATAAGTGCCCTTAAAAATACAGCGGGTGTTTTCTCTAATCCCATTCCATTAATTACCGGTTTTGGTTCAACCATTACCCCTAATTTTGCTATCATAGATTTTGATAACGACCGCGATGAGGACTTAATTATCATTAAAAATACAGCTAATGGTAACTCTTGCCAGATAGATTTGTATGGAAACAATGGGGTTGGTATTTATACCTTGGAAACCGCTGCTACTGGCTTATCTAATAGCAGTCCTGTTGGTTTTGCCAATGTTTATGACATAAACAACGATGGATTTAATGATGTTGTTTTAGGCACAAAAGATGTTGTTGGTGGTGGCCCAGGTAACTTGGGCTTAAAGGCATTTTTCAATTTAGGAGGTACTGGCTCCTTTAGCGTTAACAATAGTTTTAATACCCAAAGTTTAGTAGGAGATTATTTTAAATCGCATACAATTGATATAGATAACGATGGTAATTTAGATCTCCTCTGGGAAGTAAATAGCAGCACCCCAAATTCGACACCATTATTAAATAGAAAAATTGGCACAGGTTTAATTTATAGCAATGTTACCAATACAACCATTCCAACAGCTATTACCACTTCTGGCGCACCAGTAAATTATGTGGTATTCGATTTTAACAACGATGGTTTTATGGACATCTTTGTGCCTGGAACCACAGCAAGCAGTGCCAAACTTTTAAAGAACCCTAATACAGCAAACAAGTATATAAACCTAAAATTAGTATCTTGTAATGGTCAGGCTGAACCAATTGGCGCCAGGGTATTTGTAAAAGCAGGTAGCACGCGCCAAATAAAAACATACAATGGCATGGGCATGTCTAGCACTGGAACAGGTAAAAGTGAGCAGCTACATTTTGGAGTTGGAAACAATGTTACCATTGATAGTATAGTGGTATTTTGGCCAAACGGGAACATCAATATTCTAACCAATGAAAGCGCAAATAAAAATTTAACCATTTACGATGGTTCTTGTAAATTAGGCAATACAACTAATTTCAATTTTTTAAGAGATACCATCAATTTCTGCAACCAAACCACAGGAACCATATTTGCAGACACCGGCTTTGTAAGTTATTCTTGGCTTTCTGGCGAAACAACACCTGATATAACTGTTACTGCCTCTAAATATTATTATTGTACTGCAACAAATGCAGATGGTTGTTTTGCTACCGACAGTATATTTGTGATGTTTGGAAAAGGCTTCATCCTTCAAACCGATACTACTATGTGCTTGGGCGCAACCATGCGTCTCGATGCTTATCCAAGATACGATTGCTCTCCTCTAGGAGCTCCTGTAAAAAGGAAAGTAAATGCAGGAGATATAATTGACCCAAGAGTTAAATATGTGAATTCATTAAATGGTCATCATTATTATAGGTTTTTGAGCAGTTCTACCTGGACAAGTGCAGAAACAATTGCACTTTCTTTAGGCGGACATTTAGCTGTTATTAACGACCAAATTGAAAATGATTTTCTGTTGAATGAGACAGATTTAGACAATAAAAATTTATGGCTAGGATTGTATAGAAAAGGCGGAGTTGGAACAGCATTTCAATGGGTTAATTGCGATAGTTTAAAATACACCAATTGGTCTAGTGCAACCAACTCACCAACAAATGGACTAAACGATAAGCATGTCTATTTTAGAAACGTAAACAACTGCTCGGATACTGGCTTTTGGAAAAACACCAACGAAAACAGTTTACCACTCGACCCTTGCGAATCAAGTATTTTTGGCTTAATAGAATTTGATGCCTCTACCAATGTTTCGTACTTATGGAATAATGGAGATACAACGGCCACTAGTTTTGTAACGCCGTTGACAACAAAAATACATTCTGTAAAAATTAGCCAAAATGGTTCATCTTGTTCTGGAAGTATTAATATAGAAATTAGAGACCCTAACAATCTTTTACCAACTGGAATTAATGATATCATGACCGCGTGTAAAGCAAGCTCTATGAAGCTACAAGCCACACCAGGAATGACGAGTTATCTTTGGAGCACAGGTGATACCAACAGCTTTATTTCTATTAATTCGGCAGGTGGCAACAGGTGGTATTCTGTTACTGTTGTAACGCCAGAAGGCTGTACTGGAAAAGACAGTGTTTACGTAATCCTTTACAACTCAACCATCAGAACTCCAGATACCACTGTATGTTTGGGAGCTCAAGTTTTCTTAAGAGGGCCAACGCCAGCTTACGTTTACCAAACAGATTACGTGCAAAATTTCCAAACAACGCCATTTGCTTCTTGGAATTCTGCGAGTTCAATTACCTTCAATGGCAGTAAAAATTTAGGCCCATTTGGAAACGATTCTGTAACCTATAACATGATCGATTTACCAGCCCACGATTCAATTAGGGTTACCTTTGATTTATTTATTCATGATACATGGGAAGGCAATTGCGCAGTGGTTGGTTCAGACAAGTTTAGGTTTAAAAATGGCAATAAAGATGAGCTTAATACCACCTTCTCTAACACACTAAGCTGTAGCCAAAACTATACCAATATAGGCGATTCTGCTTTTACCGGCGCTACGCAAAAAAACTTGCCTTTAAGGTGCGATATTAATGGCGTAACAACCAAATACACCATTACCAGAGCGTTTAGCCATTCATCTGCTAACCTAGATTTATCTTGGGTTGCAGAATTAACAGATACCGTAGATAACTCTACCTTGTGTAACGAAAGCTGGACTTTAGACAATGTATCCATTGAAGTAAGACGTGGTGGAAATGTGTTGTGGTCTACAGGTGATACCACTCAAAATATTTTTGTAACGCCGGTTGATCCAATTACAGAATATTGGGTTCAGGTGCCTGTGGGAAATACATTTTGTTACGATACTGTTTTTGTAACAACCACTACTGGCAAACTGCCAAATGACATTTTTACACAAGATACTTTAAGATATTGTAATGCCGCTGGAACTCCAGTGACTCTTAATTTACCTTTAAACTTTGATAGATATACTTGGAGCAATGGCGATTTAAATAGAGTCACCCAAGTGTATAACGAAGGTTGGTACTCTGGTTATGTGGAAACACTTACCGGTTGTTATAATTACGACAGTGTATATGTGGCAATGGGCGGAATAAAAATTGTTCCTAATACTGATACCACTGTGTGCTATGGCTCACCAATTGCCATTAAGGCTTACTTAAACAACGATTGCAGTATGTTTGGACCACCCGTAAACACTGGTTATGTGGCTGGTCAGGTTATTCCAGGCTATACTTGGAAAGGCGAATACCGTGGTAAAAATTATTACTTGGCAGACATTAACAGCACCTGGTCTGGTGCTGCTCAAAGTGCATTGGCAGCTGGCGGACACTTAGCATGTATAAACGATACCAACGAGCAAAATTATATTGCGGCCATGGTAGATAGCAATGCTTGGTTAGGTGCCTATAAAGGACCAAATGGCTACTTTATTTGGATGAATTGCGATACTATAACGTATACCAATTGGGCAAGTTCTGAACCAAGCGCAAGTCCAGACGATTATATGTTTATGCGTTCTGCTAATTGTGCTGAACCAAAGAAATGGGATGCCAACCAAGATAACGATCAAGGCAACCCAGACGCTTGCCTAAACAACATTTACGGATTATTAGAAATAGCACCTTATCAATATACTTTCGATTGGTGGATAGATGGCGTTTCTACTTATTATACAGACAGCATTGTTATAATGCCTACCGCACCTACCAGGGTGTTTGGATTGGTAAGGAAGTCCCCAGGCGCTGGCAATTGTTTTATTGGTTCAATCAACATTGATTTAATAGACGAAGGATTTAGAATCATAAAAGATAGCATCACTAAAATTAGTTGCGATGGGGATACTGTGATGATTGAAGCGCTTCCAGGTTTTGCTAACTATAATTGGGACAATGGCGAAACAAGCAGAATAGCCGTTTATAGCAATAAAATTGGATGGGCTTATTGTACTTACGACAATGGTACTTGTATTTTTATAGACAGTATTTATTTAAATGTACCAGGTAAATTAACCACTACGCCAACCATAACAGATATCACTTGCTTTGGTGCAAATGACGGAATTGGTATAGCAGCTTATATAAATGGAACACCTCCTTTTAATGTTCAATGGATTCACAATGGCTCAACCAACCCAATTGAAACCAATTTAGCACCTGGTGTTTATTATTATACCGTTACAGATTCGAACAATTGTTTTGCCATGGATAGCATTACCATTACAAATCCAGCTACGCCACTTACTTTAAGTTTTACTGAATTAATTGGCATAAAATGCTTTAATGACACAACCGCTATTATAATTCCTATTCCTTTAGGTGGTGCTTCCCCATATTCAGGAAATTGGATTGGATTTGTTGCGCCAGATACTTTGTTTTATAAAGGTGCAGGCATTTATACTTATACCGTAACCGATACCAGGGGTTGTACCATTACTTTAGATGATACCCTTACCCAACCTACAGAACTGGATATTACAGCAAATATTACCAAACAAATCTTCTGCCCAGAAGATTCAAATGGGGTGGTCATATTAGGTGCTTCTGGCGGAATTTCACCTTATAATTTTGTTTGGAATCTTGCACCAGTTTTTGGCGATACCCTTAAAAAGGTTTATAACGGATTAACCTATGCGTATGTAGTAGATGCCAATTTCTGTTACGATTCTGTAGCAATTGTGATGCTTGCTAGCAATCCAGAAAAATGCGGCGTAGTAGTTCCAAACGGCTTCACGCCTAATGGAGATGGCGTAAACGATCTATTTTATATTAGAGGTTTAGGCGATTATCCAGATAATGAATTAACCATCTTTAACCGCTGGGGAGAAACAGTTTACCAATCCACCAATTATAAAAACGATTGGAACGGTAAACCTGCAAAATCAACCTTGTTGGGCGGAAACGATGGTATTGTGCCAAATGACACCTACTTCTGGATCCTTACCACCAAGGCCAACAACAAAACAATTTCCGGATATGTTTACATTACCAAATAATCCTTGAGCAACCATTAACATGAAATTGAAATATTATTTTGCCATTTTAGGATTCGCATTTTGTTTAAATAAGGCAAATGCACAATTGACATACGGAAATGAACATTTCCTCTTTAATCCTGTGTTTGTAAATCCTGCCTTGTCTGGCATGCACAACAACCAATTAAAACTAGGTTACGATGCCCGTTGGCTTGGAATAGATGGTGCCCCGCAAACGGGTTACCTCAATTACGACCGAATGTTTAACGGAAATACCGGTTGGAACATTGCTGTAATTTCGGACCGATTAGGTCCGATAAGCACCATTTCAATTGCCAACTCTTTTGGCTTTCAAGTTAAAACCACAGACGAAACCAAATTAGCTTTCGGACTTAGGCATCACCTTACGCAAAGCACCCTTAACTTTAATTCAAATAATTTGCCCGATCCAAACGATCCACTTTTGACAAACAATCAAAATGGTGTGCCAGTAAACAACTTTGATGCCTCTTTGGCCTTCTTAAACCCAAATTCGTTTATGATTGGATTTAGCTATAGAAACCTCATTCCCCAACCTCGTTTTAGGTACACAACGGTAGTAATAGAACCCGTATTAAGCTTGCAAGGTTGGTACAGACAAGCCTTTGGCGATGCCTCACTTGAGGCCTTTACCCAACTTACTTCTACCAGCAATACGCCTTTAAACGTCAATATTGGCGTAATGGGTGTATTTCAAAACAAATATGGTGTAGGACTAAATTTCTCTCCAAAAAATCAAATAGGCATATTCACTTACCTTAAATTAACCGAAAAATTAAACGTGTTTTATAACTATAATTTACCCATATCAGATATTGCTAAAGCCAGCAAACAAAGTCATGGCATTGGCATTTCCATTAAATTAGGTAAAGAGTCGCCATCTGGTGATGCCTTGTTCTTGCAACCTACAGAGGAAAGCGTAAGAACCAGAATGTTCTAAAATATTTTAGCATTATATGTAAAAAGCCCGCAACCTTTATGTTGCGGGCTTTTATTTTTTCGGTCTGAACCAAACCTATTTAATCGCCGAAAGTCCGCTACGCAACTTCTCCAACAAATTGGAAATATCTTCCTTTGGCAAAGTACCAATTGAAATCCTAAACCAATCTGTCCCCTGCTCGCACCCAAACGCCGTAAAAGGTACAATGGCCAATTCTGCCTCCTCCAACAAAAACTTTGTAATGTCGGCCGTAGTTTCAATGGCCGTTCCATCCTTCCGTTTCATTCCAATTACCTTAAATTGAACCGACAAATAAATTGCCCCTTCAGGCTTTATCATATTTACAGGCAAACCATCCGCCTTTAATGCACAAAATCCACTATACAATTGATCAAAGCGGGTATTGATTTTCAACTTTAATGTTGTTAAAAATTCATTCACCGCTGCTACATCATTTAAAAAATTAGCCGTGGCAACCTGCTCCGCCCTAGGCGCCCAAGCACCAATATGACCAATAAATCCTTTCATTTTATTGATTACCTCTGCCGGCCCCATGCCCCATCCTACCCGCACACCTGTGGCAGATAATGATTTTGAAATGCCATCAACAAATAAGGTATAAGGCTTCATTTCGGCACATAAAGAAATGGGATTTACATGGGTAAAACCATCCGCTATTAAGGTCCAATAAATTTGATCGTACAACAAATACAATGGCTTTTTCTTGCCTTCTCTAAGCTTATTCTCTGCCACCATTAAATCGCAAATTTTCTTTAATTCGGCCGCCTTAAAGGTAGTACCAGTTGGGTTTAATGGCGAACACAAAGCCACCATTACTACCTCCGATAAATAAGGCGCAAGCTCGGCCGCTGTTGGCATAAATCCATTATCGGCCAGGGTATGTATCTCTATTTTTTGCGCATCGGCCAAATAACAATAATGGTTGTTATTCCAAGATGGTACCGGATACAATACCTTGTCGCCCGGATCAACAATGGCCTGATAAATGCCATGAATTAAAGGCCTGCCTCCACCTGCAATCAACACCTCTTCATTGCTAAATTCGAGTCCCTCATTTCGCCTCAAAAAGTCAATAACAGCCTGCTTCAAATTCGCCATCCCATCTGCCTCAGGATAGTTTGTCTCCCCATTTTGGTAAGCCTCAATAATATAATCCTTCAACTTATCAGGAATAGGAAATAAGGTTGGATTAAAATCACCAATGGTTAAATTATAAATAGAATTTCCCTGCTTTATTTTTTGATTAATCTCATTGCCCAATTTAATTATTTCTGAACCAATTAAACTAGCCGCTTTCATGGATACCTTGTTCATATAGGCAAGCTAAGTTATATACCAAAAAAAAGGAAATTTTAAGCCCAGAAAATATTCAGAACAAACAAAAATCATTTATTCTAAAAACAAATCTCATTATCCCTCAATTCAGTCCTATAAGTTCGAAGTGCAATCACTATATTTGCAGCCCATTTTATGATTGCACTTACTAATATCGGATTTGAATTTGGCGGAAGATTCCTTTACCGCAACGCTAACTGGCATATTAAGCCAAACGAACGCATAGGTTTAATTGGCCTCAATGGCACAGGTAAATCTACCTTGCTTCGCATTATTACAGGCGAATATACCCTAACCGAAGGCACCATGTCTAAGCCTAAAGACCTAACCATTGGTTTCTTGAACCAAGATCAATTAAGTTTCGATAGCGAAGACAGCATCCTTAACGTGGCCCTAACAGCTTTTGAAAAACAACTGCAACTAGAAAGGGAAATAAACGAGGTTATTGAGCTGCTCGAAACAGACCACAGCGAAGAAACCATCCAAAAATTAAGCGATAGGCAAGAAGAATTTGAACGGTTAGATGGCTATAACATTCACCACAAAACAGAAAAGATTTTAGAAGGACTTGGGTTCACAACCGAACAATTAACCAAGCCTTTCAACAAATTCTCTGGAGGTTGGAGAATGCGTGTATTACTCGCTAAAATGCTTTTACAAGAGCCCAATTTGTTGATGCTCGACGAACCTACCAATCACTTGGATTTACCCAGTATTGAGTGGTTAGAAGATTACCTCAGAAGCTACAAAGGAACCGTTATTGTGGTTAGTCACGATAGGTTTTTCTTAGATAAAATGGTTAGCAAAGTGGTTGAGGTAAGTATGCAGAAAATATTTGAATACCCAGGCAATTACCAATTCTACCTAGAATCTAAAGAGGAACGCATGGATATGCAACAGCGCTCTTTCGACAACCAACAACAATTTATAAAGGAACAAGAAAAACTCATTAACCGTTTTAAGGCCAAAGCCAGTAAAGCCACCATGGCCCAAAGTAGGGTTAAAATGCTTGATAGGCTCGATAGAATTGAAGCGCCTGAAGACGATAACCGCGAAATTAACATTCAGTTTAGGGTGGGTGTACAACCTGGTCGAACTTTGGCAGAAATTATCAATGTAAGCAAAAGTTACCCTGGCGTACCCATCATTAAAAATGCAGAGGCGCGCATAGAGAAGGGCGATAAAATTGCACTCATTGGTGCCAACGGAAAAGGCAAATCAACTGTCTTGCGCTTATTGGCTCAGGCCGATACCTACGACGGTGAAATTATATTAGGGCATAACGTGAGAAAGGCATTCTATGCCCAGCATCAATTAGAGTCGCTTAACATGTCATACGAGATTTTAGAGGAGCTCTCCAATTTTGCCTCAGACCGCCCAGAAACAGAATTGAGAACGGTATTGGGCTGTTTCTTGTTTGCCGGCGACGATGTTTTTAAGAAAATAAAAGTACTAAGTGGTGGAGAAAAAGCACGCGTTGCTTTGGCAAAAACCTTGTTAACAGAAGCCAATTTCTTGTTACTCGACGAGCCAACCAATCACTTGGATATGCGAAGCATCAACATCTTAATTCAATCGCTCCAAAAATACGAAGGCACCTTTATTGTGGTAAGTCACGATAGGTTCTTTGTTTCAGAAATTGCCAATAAAATTTGGTGGATAGAAAACGAAGAGATCAAAGTATACCCAGGAACATTTGCCGAATTTGAATTCTGGAAGGCCAAAAGAGATGAAGAAATGAAGCTTATTGCAGCCAAAAACCCAGAGCCTAAAAAAGAAAAGCGGTCCGAACCAACTGCTGTTGCTGCTAATGTTGCTGCACCTGCCATAAAAATGCCAAAAGTAAGCAACAACTATATTCAAGGCCTTAAAAAGCAATTCGATGAATATGAAGCCAAAGTGAATAAAACCAAGTCCAAAATGAAAGAATTGGAAACAGCCTTTACCTTAACAGAAAATTCTTCCGACTCCAAGAAAATTGCCGAATTAAACTCTTTTTACGAAGCTGAGAAGAAAGCACTGTACCACCTCGAAAAAGAAATGGAATCGGTGATGGCAGAACTTATTGACTTAGAATAATTGGTAAGGACTGGGTAGCAAAATTCTTAAGAAAATAATATGTGTTTTGGCGCGTAAAAACGAAGAATAAATGAGCATATTAATTTAGGTAAGCAACCAATTTTTACAGTGCTTTTCCTCATTTCGGCAATCATAATTGATAGTCTCTAATAAAACAAAACGATTGAAGCTCAGACATCTGTTAAAATTCAAATTATTCCTTTTCCTTTTGCCGTGTACCAACTTTAAATTTTACCCACTGTAAACAACATAGAGCCATATAATAACACAAAAAATCCCTGCGTAACCGGGACTATTTTGTTATGTAAAGGTTGGCCGAAGCCGTTGGTTAATTTTTGTAAGCTTCATAAAAGCAGCTTTTAAAGACTGCTTCCGGCTTCTGTTGAGACTTACAAATACTATAAGGCATTTATTGAACCAAAACTTCATAATACTGATTTACAAGTAAATAACATTATGCCAAATTCGGAATAAAGCCCAAAATGAGGCGCTTTGGGCCAAATTGGGATAAGCCAATCTTCCAAACAACCAAATACTTGCTAAATTATACCCTTACCTAATTTAAAATAGGGCAATGAACAATTTGTTTTAGTATGGCAAAAGACGAATAATAATATTCAAAACTTTGCTCCACAAAGCCTAGCGTAATAAACTTTAACAAAACGTCGACCATTTGCAAGTCAAATGCATTTACTAATGAGGCCAATAGAATTGAATATCTATTTGAACTTTACGAGAAATATACGTCAAACTTTTTTACTGAAAAGAAACCTTCTAAAATTAAAGAGGTATTGAGAGAATCTTAATTTAACTAATTTAAATTCTAACAATTCACCGTTAAGACAACCTTAGAGAACAACACCATTTGTTTTACAATTAGGTATCATAAAATAAATAGACGAGGTTAAAATTTGACTATCAAATTTTTCGGCATTTACCATTATTTCACAATTATTAAATAGCATTGAGCTAATTAATATTCACAGTTGGTAATATTCGAACTAAGCATTTTTTCGTTAGGCTAAGGCCACAAAAAAAAACTGCCTCAAATTCAATTGAGGCAGTTTTTAAATTGCTTTATCGGCAATTGGTTCAGACCGATAAGTCTTTGGTATTTCTTTGGATAAACGCTGTTAGCTCCTCGCCGTGCAATAGGTTTTGCGACAAACGCGCCAAATCGAAAGCTTGCTTGCTCAACTGATTTTTGGCATCGCCATCAGACATTTTGCTAAGCTTAATACTTAAAGCGTGGTTGCTATTTATAACCACCTGATACGAATCTGGCATGTTACCAAAAATATTTCCCATGCCTTGCATTTTCTGCATTTCTTTCATCCTACGCTCCCACTCTGGCTTAATTAAAGTAAGGAAAGAATCGTCTGGCGACAAAGCCTCGGTGGCAAATTTGTACTGCCCGCCATGCGCAAAATCTTTCTCAAAAGCATCTTTTAAGTCGGTCTGATCCGACTCGCTTAACACGCTTTCTTTTTTAATATCTTTATCAATTAACTTATCAACGCTATCGCTATCTACGCGTTTCCAAGTTACATTTTCCATCTTGTTTTCAATATTGCTAATAAAATGGTTATCGAGCACACCATCCATTGCCAATACATCATAACCGCGTTTCTCAACAGTTTGAATAAAACTATCGTGGGCAATCATATCGTTGCTATAAATAAAAACGACCTTGTTATCCTTGTCGGTTTGGGTAGCGGCAACTTTCTCTTTATACTCTTCTAAAGTATAAAAATCTTTGGCCTTATTTTGAAGTAAACAGAACTTAACACCCCTGTCGTAAAACTTCTCTTCGCTAATCATACCATACTTTACAAAGGTGCCAACACTCTCCCATTTATTGTTGTATGCTGTGCGATCTTGCTTGAAAATTTCTTCCAATTTATCGGCCACCTTTTTGGAAATATGGCTGTTAATTTTCTTTACATTGGCATCGCTTTGCAAATAACTTCTACTAACATTTAAAGGAATATCTGGCGAATCAATTACACCATGCAACAACATCAAAAATTCTGGTACAATGTCTTGAACCGAATCTGTAACAAATACTTGATTGCTGTATAACTGAATCTTGTTTCTAGTAGTTTCAAACTCGTTTTTGATTTTTGGGAAGTACAAGATGCCCGTTAATTTAAAAGGATAATCTACGTTAAGGTGAATCCAAAATAAAGGGGTTTCGCTAAATGGATATAACTCCTTATAAAAGGCTTCGTATTCCTCGGTAGTACAATCTGCCGGCGTCTTGGTCCACAATGGCGCAGGGTTGTTTAACACCTTGTCTTCAAATGAAATTTCGATAGGCAAAAACTTGCAATACTTATCTAAAATTCCTTTGATTCTAAAGCTATCGTTAAACTCCATAGAGTCTTCGGCAAAATGCAAGATAACCTCGGTGCCTCTTTCGGTTTTTTCTGCATCGCTTATTTCAAATTGGGTACTACCATCGCAAGTCCACCTTACCGCTTTTGAATCTTCTTTATACGATTTTGTAATTAACTCAACCTTTTGAGCAACCATAAACGCCGAGTAAAATCCCAAACCAAAATGGCCAATTACCTGCGCGCCTTTGTCTTTATATTTCTCTAAAAATTCTTCGGCACTGCTAAACGCCAACTGATTAATGTACTTGCCAACTTCTTCTTCGGTCATACCAATACCTTGGTCTGTAATGTGCAAGGTTTTGGCTTCTTTGTCTAACTTAACCGTAATTTTTAAATCGCCCAACTCGCCTTTAGCTTCGCCGCTTCCAGAAAGTGTTTTCAATTTTTGGGTAGCATCTACCGAGTTGCTCACCAATTCTCTCAAGAAAATTTCGTGATCAGAATAAAGAAACTTTTTAATAATTGGAAAAATGTTCTCTGTGTGAACACTAATATTACCTTTTGCTGCCATAATAAATATAGTTTTTATCTCAGCAACTCAAATAGCGTTCCATGCAACAAAATCTGTCAAATTGTCTAAAAAATTGGTTCAGACCAGCAATTTTAACGGTGGAATATTCGTTGAAATTCATATTTTTGAAAACGGCATGAAAAAAAGCGGATTCCTTATTCTATTCTTATTGGCAAAAGTGGGCTGGAGCCAAATTGGGGGCATGGGTACATACCAATTCCTCAATGTATCGTCCAATGCCAGAATTGCCGCCTTGGGTGGCAGCGCCATTTCAACGCCCGATGCCGATATTAACCTGGTAAGTTTTAACCCTTCTTTACTAAAGAAAGAAAACCACAATCAGATAGGATTAAACTTTGTAAATTACTTTAGCGATATTAGTGCTGGCGAACTAAATTATGCCAGGCATTTCGACAGCCTCTATGTCACTTTTGCATCTGGAATTCAATATATCAATTACGGCAATTTTGTTAAAACGGCGCCAGACGGACAAGTGTTGGGCGAGTTCTCTGCTGGCGAATACAACTTTCATGTAACGGCTGCCAAAATGTATAAGAACATTAATTATGGCGCCACACTTAAATTTATATACTCCAATTTAGAAACGTACTACTCTTCTGGGGCAGCCATAGACCTTGGTGCCAGTTGGTTGAGCCAAGATAAACTCCTGATGGCCACTGCCATGGTAAGCAATGTGGGCACGCAATTTAAAAGCTATACCAACGACAATTACGAAAGAATTCCCTACAACATTCAATTGGGTTTTTCTAAAAAGTTTGAACACAACCCCTTTCGCTTTGGCGTTATTGCACACAACCTACAAAATCCGGGTAAATTGTTATACCAAATTGACAGTCGCCAACAAATTAGCCTCGAAACTGGCAACATCATACCCGACGATTTTACGCTCTTGCAAAAAACCATGAGCCACTTAATTTTCAATACAGAATTGGTTTTGGGCAAATCGCTCAACATCAGATTTGGCTATAATGCGGCGCGGCAAAGAGAACTGGCTCTTAATAATATTAGAGGCTTCAATGGGTTTTCTTGGGGTTTTGGCATTAGGCTGAACCGATTCCAATGCTCGTATGGATATGGTGGTTACATGCCGGGTAAGAACACAAATACTTTTAGCATTGTAACGAGGATAGACGATTTTAAACGCTCAAAAAAATCAACCGATTGAAAAATATAATTATAGCAATAGATGGTTATTCATCTTGTGGTAAAAGTACTTTGGCCAAACAATTGGCAAAAGAATTAAACTATCATTATGTAGATACGGGTGCCATGTATAGGGCGCTTACCCTTTATCTTATTAGAAACCAAATAGACATACACCACCCCGATATGGTAGCTCAGGCCTTGCCTCAAATAAACATAGAATTTGGTTTGGATGAGACCACACAAGAACAATTTACCTTGTTAAATGGCGAAAACATAGAAAACGAAATTCGTGTAAACCCAAGAGTAGCAAGCGCGGTAAGCGATGTAAGTGCCATTAGCGAAGTAAGAAAATTCTTGGTTAAACAACAACAAGCGCTTGGACAAAAGAAGAGCATTGTAATGGATGGCCGCGATATTGGAACGGTGGTTTTTCCTGATGCCGAACTAAAATTATTTGTTACCGCCAACCCCGATATTCGCGCACAACGTAGATTGGATGAGTTAAAAGAAAAAGGCCAAAATACCACTTTTGAGGAGGTATTGGCCAACCTCGCAAAGCGCGATCACCTAGACACAACCCGCGCCGATAGTCCGCTTATGAAGGCACTAAATGCCGTTGAAATAGACAATTCTACCTTAAGCAAAGAAGATCAATTAAGCAAAGTGCTAAACTTATTTCATAAGTTAAACCTAGCAGCAGAAGGCTAATACTTTTTTATAATAGACCATTCTAACTTGCCGCAATTTATATTACCAAGATGAATTGTTATACCAATCTAACAAAATATTTAGTCCAATTTCAACAAATATCTCATTGTATTATTATCTTGTTAGATTGACTTTACGCTAGTAATATTATTAGACAGCTTTGGGCTATTTAATAATTACAATTGCTATTAAAACTGGCCTGCAAAGGTTAAGCGGTTAAGCCTTAATTTACCCGTTTCAATCCGGCCAAGTATAACACATTCTCTGGCTCCAAATCAAGCGCAACTTGGTATTGAACCAGCGCATCCTTTTTGTTTTTTTGCTCCTCAAACACCAAACCGCGCATATAAAATACCTTGCTAAAATCTGGATTCATCTGCGCACAAATTCCCCAATTGCGCATTGCCTCGTCTATAAATCCATTCTCATAATTTATGTAACCAACATTATAATACGACAAATAACTTTGAGGATCCAAATCAATTACCCTTCTGTAATCTAATAAGGCGGCCTTATACATTTTAATTTGTTGCTCAAAAACAGCCCGACTAAAAAAAGCATCCACACCCTTTGGTTTTATTTTAATGGCCGCTTTAAAATACTCAAAAGCAATCTCTTTGCGCTTGCCTGCATACAAATTGGCAATGTATAAAGTAGATTCATAATCACTTGGATCGTTCTCAATGGCCGTTTGAAAATGATAAATAGCCCTGCTGGTATCGCCCATTTCTTTGTAATTTAATCCCAACATGTGGTAAACATGCGCATTGCCAGCATCCAATTTCATTAACCTAGTTAACAAATCAATGGATTTGCGGTGCTCTTTAACCACAAAATATAAATCGGCCAACTTTGCCATTACCTCCCCATAATTGGGCTTAATTTCTAAAGCACGTTCATAAAATTTAGCCGCCTCCAGCGTTTGGTTCATGGCATATAAATTGCGCCCCAAACTCATGGCATACAGAGCATTGGTAGAGTCTAATTTATAAGCTTCCTTGTAATCGTCCTCCGCCCTATTTAAGTATTTTTGGTTGCCATAAATTTGCGCGCGCATATAAAATAATTCAGCATTTTCTGGCTCATCCTCTATTTGCTTACTTAATGCCTTTACTTCTTCTGTATTGGCCAGGCTATCCTGCTTATTAAATCCTGTTTTAGGCCTTTTTTTATCACTACATGACCCTAACCAAGTCAATAAAATGACAAATATCACAATTTTAAAAAGAAGTTTTACGCGCATTATTTTATTTTTGTTGAAATTGAAATCGGGGGCAATTTAAGCATTTGATGTATAGTCAAGCAAAATCTGTTCTCGGTTCAAGCTAAAATAAAACCAAAAATATGCCATTTTACCACAGATCGGGCAAATTGCCAGAGAAACGTCATACACAATTTAGAAAGCCAGACGGCAACTTGTATTCCGAAGAACTCATTTCAACCGAGGGCTTCAGCAGCTTGTACTCCTTGGTTTATCACTGTCACCCACCCACATTGGTCAAGGAAATTGAGCCAGCATATAGCGTTCAACCTATTGCTGCTTTATCGAAAAATTTACAAAATAGAAGCTTTCAAACATTTAAGGCCGAACCAACCAATGACTTTTTAGAATCGCGGGTGGTGATGCTTTTCAACCGCGATTTATACATTTCGGTAGCGGCACCAAAGAAAAGCATGAGCGATTATTTCTACAAAAATGCCGATGCCGATGAGGTTATTTTTATACATGAAGGCAGTGGGAAACTTAAAACCTTATATGGCGAAATTCCTTTCGAATACGGCGATTACCTGGTGGTTCCGAGAGGTGTTATTTACCAAATGGAATTTAGCAATGAAAACAACCGACTGTTTATTACAGAGAGCTTCTCTCCCATTAAACCACCTAAAAGATACCTCAACCAATTTGGTCAGTTCTTAGAACACTCGCCCTATTGCGAGCGCGATATCAAATTACCCGTTAACTTGCAAACGCACGATGAAGTGGGCGATTTTAAAGTATTAATTAAAAAACAAGACCTTATTTACCCATACCACTACGCTACCCACCCTTTTGATGCCATTGGCTGGGACGGTTATCAGTATCCGTATGGGTTCAGCATACATAACTATGAACCCATTACAGGAAGGGTGCACATGCCGCCGCCTATTCACCAAACCTTTGAGGGACATAATTTTGTGATTTGCTCTTTTGTGCCTAGGTTATACGATTACCACCCAGATGCTATTCCAGCGCCATACAACCACAGCAATGTAGATAGCGATGAGTTACTCTATTATGTTGATGGCGATTTTATGAGCAGAAAACACGTTGAGAGAGGCATGATTAGCCTGCATCCTAAAGGCATTCCACACGGACCACATCCTGGCTCGGTAGAGAAATCTATTGGCAAAAAAGAAACCAAGGAATTGGCCGTGATGATAGATCCATTTTATCCGCTCGAAATAACCCAAGCCGCAATGGATTGCGAAGACCCGCATTACTATAAATCTTGGGTTGAGTAGGATTTATCCAATCAAACTATTTTAGCAAGCGAATACAACTTATATTTGTCAACTGAAAAACAGTTAATAGCAGAATTGAATAAAGTATTAGAAAGATTAGAAAAATATACATGAATACTCAAAATAAAACAACAGAAATATTACCCGAAACAAGCGATTTCCTTCCATTGCATGGAACTGATTACGTAGAATTATATGTGGGCAACGCAAAGCAGGCAGCACATTTTTATAAAACAGCTTTTGGCTTTCAAAGTTTGGCCTATGCCGGACCAGAAACTGGAGTGCGTGATAGGGCCAGTTATGTATTGGTTCAGAACAAAATGCGTTTAATGCTAACCACGCCACTAAGATCTGATTCTCCAATTGCAGAGCACCACAAAAAACATGGCGATGGTGTAAAGGTATTGGCATTGATGGTAGATGATGCCTATAAAGCGTATGAAGAAACTACCAAGCGTGGCGGTATATCTTGCTTAGAGCCTAAAACAATAAGCGACGAAAATGGCGAAGTGCGCATGAGTGGTATCAAAACTTATGGCGAAGTAGAACATCTCTTTATTGAACGCAACAATTATAAGGGCGTATTTATGCCGGGTTTTAGAAAATGGGAAAGCACTTATAATCCTGAACCAACCGGCTTGCTATATGTTGACCATTGTGTAGGAAATGTAGATTGGAACCAAATGAATCCTTGGGTTTCGTTTTACGAGAATGTAATGGGTTTTAAAAACATACTTTCATTCGACGACAATGATATTTCTACCGAATATTCTGCTTTAATGAGCAAGGTAATGAGTAATGGAAATGGCTATGTAAAATTCCCTATCAACGAACCAGCAGAAGGCAAAAAGAAATCTCAAGTAGAAGAATACTTAGAGTTCTACGAAGGAGAAGGCACACAACATATAGCTATTGCAACTTTAGATATTGTTTCAACCGTAAAACAATTAATGGCACGTGGAGTTGAATTCTTAAAAGTGCCCAACAGCTATTACGATGATTTATTAGATAGAGTTGGTCCGATTGAGGAAGATATTGAGCCACTAAAAGAATTGGGCATCTTGGTTGACAGAGACGACGAAGGTTATTTGTTGCAATTATTTACCAAACCAGTAGAAGACAGACCAACCATGTTCTATGAAATTATTCAACGCAAAGGAGCAAAATCATTTGGCAAAGGAAACTTCAAAGCCCTATTTGAAGCCATAGAACGCGAGCAAGAAACCCGCGGAAATTTGTAAATATCTTTCTCAATATTTAACAATAAACGACTACCCAATTTGGGTGGTCGTTTTTATTTAAGCTTCATTTGCGCATAAAAAAGATGATCGGGATTTACGATCAATTGCTGGCTTTGGGGATGAATCAAAACATCCATATCCTCAAGTGGAATAGCTCCCAATAATGGCTCATTGCTACCTTCTAGAACCATTGCCAAACA
>JAWXAZ010000082.1:0-25222 GCA_034439755.1 bacterium | reverse complement strand
GTATAATAATACAATGAGATTTTTGTCGAAATTGGACTATATATTTTGTAAATTTAGTATAATAATACAATGAGATTTTTGTCGAAATTGGACTATATATTTTGTAAATTTGGTATTAACCAAATTCTTTTAAAATAATAACCCATTGTGAATAGGTTATGTAAATTGAAAGTAATAGTTACCAATTGGCCGCTATTTTCGCAGCTATTTGCTGCATTTCGCTCGCTTCTAATTTTAGTTTAGCGTTTGCAAAATTCATTTCAGCCATTTGCAAAAAAGGGATCAAATGAATATGGGCATGCGGCACTTCCAAGCCCATTACACAAATGCCTACCCTATTGCATGGCACAGCCTTTTTAATGGCCAATGCCGTGCGCCTGACAAATTCATTTAAGCTGCTATATTCATCTTCCTCCAAATCAAAGATATAATCCACTTCCCTCTTAGGAATAACGAGCGTATGCCCTTTAGTTAAGGGACTAATATCCAAAAATGCCAAGTGATGTTCATCCTCGGCAATTTTATAACAAGGAATTTCACCCGCTACAATTCTGGTAAAAATGCTTGGCATACTTATAAAGTAATCTCTAAAATCTCCAACTTTATATTGCCAGCTGGCACAGTAACCTCACAAATATCACCAATCTTCTTATTCATCAACCCCAATCCTATGGGCGATTTAAAAGAAATTCTTCCCGTTTTTAAATCGGCCTCCTTTTCATTCACCAAGGTATACCAAATCTCCTTTTTAGAATTATGATTAAGCACCCTAACATTGGTCAACATCATAACCGTATTGTTATTTAATTTGCTTTCATCAATGATTCTCGAAATTGAAAGCAGGTTTTCCATTTTAGAAATTTTAGCTTCCAATAAGCCTTGATCTTCTTTGGCTGCATGGTATTCTGCATTTTCACTTAAATCACCCTTATCACGGGCATCGGCAATTTGTTTAGTAATAAAAGGACGTTGAACATACTTTAGATCAGATATCTCCGCCTTCATCTTCTCCATTCCTTCCTTTGTAAGATAATTAATTTCTGCTGCCATAACTCTTCAATTGTTGTTGTAATAAAAACAAAGAAACGTTCCGCCCTAAGACGAAACGTTTCTTTTTTGTAAAAACAAATATAGTAAAAATATTATCCTTTTTTGCCTCCTACGGTTAATCTAATGCCTACCGTATGCATACCATTAAAAATTCTAGTAGGCGCATAAGCGTAATCAATTGCCATAGAAGTGCCATTTTTAGAAATTGGCAATTGGAATGTTGCACCTGCCCACAATCCATAAACTGGATTCATATATTGTGGATCCGTCATGTTTTTAGAAAACAATTGTTGGTCGCCAGTTACATTATATGCAACCCTTAACATAGCCAATTCTTTATATGCATACTCAGCACCAAATCCATAAACATTAGATTGAAATGCATTGTAGTTAAAGTTAAACGAACCTGTTAAACGATGGTAATATGTATCTGCAGTTTTATCTAATCGCATATCATATCCCAAACCAATATTAACCAAAGTAGGTAAGTTAAATTTATCGGCAGAAAAGTAGGCTTTGCGATCAGCTCCAGTTTGTGAATTGATTGCCCTAAACGATAAACCTGCTCCACGATATGTTAAATCGGGACCAATATTTCTCATCGAAATTCCCAACCTAAAATCTTCCTTCTTAATTTTGTTCTTTTCCTTCTTAGGGTTTAAAGCTGTTTGATATTGTACACCAAAGTCAAATGCCAAACCTTGCGCTTTCACGTCTTGTATACCTTCAGAAATTAACCTTAATAAGAATCCACCAGTAATACTGTTAGAGAACTTCTTAGCATAAGAAGCACCAATGTTTACTACTTGCGGACTAAAAGTAGGCAAGGTGCCATCTGGATTATCATACGTAGTAATTGGAATAGTTCCAAAGTCCCACGATGAAAAACCAAGGCCAATTACGCCCCCATCACCATTTTCTCCTACGGCCTGAGCCAAACCAAAGTTATTCACATTTACACCAGAACCCTGCAAGAAACTCATGCGCGAAAAAGCAACATCCGTTTTTGTGGTATAAGCCAATCCTGCAATATTCAGGTTAAAAGATTCAATACCACGAACCGATGCGGTATTAGCTCCTCCATATCCTGCACTCCTTGCATACGGATTAATATTTAATTGGGTTGCACCTGCACCTCCCGAACGATCAGGATTACCTCCAAACACCTGGCTGGTTGCTAAGAGCATCCCAATTAAACCAAATCTTGTTAAAACTATCTTCATTTTACTGTTTTTATCAAGTTAAAAATAACACCCAATTAGAATGTATCAAAATCCGCAGGACGCATAATTCCGAACCACTTAATCACACGCTCGCCTATTCCATCTGCATATACATGAACCAAATAAACACCACTTGAAATAGGCACATTGGCATCATTTTTCAAATTCCAATCCAAATAGGTTTTGCTGTCATCATCCTTCTTTATCCTTCTTACCAAGAAACCACTTTGTGTGTAAATTGAAACAACACATTTCTTTGGCAAATTGATAATCCTAATTCTGGTATCCAATTGATTGCCTGGATCCTCATATCCAGCATAAGCATAGTATGGATTTGGTGTTAACGAAACCATGTCTAAGGCATTCTTTCCAATTTCCTTGGTACCAATGGTTGATGCCAAATCACTTGTAGAGAAGGAATATAATGGCATGCTATCATTTGCCAGTGCTCCTTCTAATGGCGCTAAAGACGCATAAGGACGTTTCACATTTAAGTTAATCTTTACCTCGCAAGGAATTCCACCAGAATTTGTTAAATCCCCCAATTTAGTTTTAGGACTAACCAAGGTCATACTTACCCACATGGCCTGAGAATATAAATAACGCAAATTAATCACTTGGCCATTCTCAACTTTCGTTAACAAATCATTATAACTTACTCCCTCATCGTACCTTGGTCCTTTGTACAACACAGGACCAGTTCCTATTCTGAAAGACTTAGAACCCATTACATAAATATGATGTTTTCCTCCAAATTTGTAATCTAATCCAGCCATATTTTGAGAAACTAAGGTGCTTGTTGGATTCCAAATCATGTCTGTTCCATTTTCTAAAGGCAATGAAGAATCTTCGGCAAACATCATGTTTAAACGCTCACCAGTTTCTTTGTTAATGGCATAACCAGGGAACCATCCCATTCCATTTCCAGTTCCATCTGGCTTGCCATCTTTGCCAACCGATGGAGATTTCCTTCTATTCATCTTCGGCGCATTTCCAATATTTAAAGCAGCTCTCTCTCCAGATTCAATTACCACACAACGCGTCCATTTAGTCTTGTCTGAGGTAATTACAACCAATACACTTCTTAAATCGGTTAATGGATTATCTGTTGAATATCCACCTGTACCCGCAGACCAAGCTGGACCATAAGTTGGTTGTGGAGCAACAGCTCTGGCAGCTAAGCCATATGGAGCCCAAGTACCATCAATAACTTTATTATATTGTCTTCTAGGATCTATTGGGCGCTTAGAACCACCTGGCAATACTTCAGCAAAATCGTGTTCGTAAGGGTTGGTAAATCCAGGTGTGCCAGTATTTCCTGCACGTATCCAGTTAAAAGGTGCCAATGGCGCCAATTCATCCGCAATACCCGGCAACCACTCATTGGTTGGATCAGCATATTCTTTAGTTGCCGATAAGAATCCGTTTGCATCGTCATTTATATTGTCTGGCTGACCAGGTCCTGCAACTTGGTTTACTGATATGCTCAATCCAAGTTTAATAAATAATTGCTCATTCTTATTAGCAATATTGGTTTCACTATAATACTTATTACCCGTTTCAAGATTTGTTAAAATCCATTTTGTAGAATCACCTTCTAAACTATCGGCCTTGAAGTTTGAATTTGAAGAGTCTCTTAATCTTAATTCAAAATTTGCACTAGGTACTTTAAATGGATCTGTTACTTTAACTATAATTGGTCCGCTACCTCTAGTATATACAGCATTAGGAACATAGTAAGGAGCCAATAATGCCTTTTCAATAGATGCTTGAGATAAAATTAAGGCATTTCCGCCATTACCAATTCCTTCATATTTGGTAATTTCAGGCCCATCTCCCCAAAAGGTATTCAATTTTGTTCCTTGGTTGTGTGGCGTTGGCTTATGTGGCACTCCACCCCAAACCTTAATAGAGGAACCGTCAATCATTTTACGACCAGCCAAATATTGCGTAGCATCAACAGAACAATTGGTAGCACTCGCATAGGCAACTAATAAGTAATAGTAATTTTGGAAATTCACTAATGTTGGATCAGACAAGGTAGAAAATGCATCCTTCGTAATTTTAAAACTATGACGAACCCCTTTGTCTTCTCCAGCAACCATTATCTTTTTTACTGACCCTAAATCTGGATCGTTTACAATGTTTACCATTAAACCATTTCCATCTTGTAAATCACATTGAGCCACTAACCTTGCTTCCTCATTGTTGTACAAATCACTCGGTGTAGAGTTCTTCGTTAATTGAAATATTTGATACCCCTGAAATTTATAATTTGTTTTGCTTGCACACAAACCAGCAGATGAATCGCGGTATGCTTCTGTAACCTGATAATTAGTGATATTCAAAATTAACTCCCTGTCCAACTCCACAATTTCAATTGAAGGAACCCTAGGTCCATCCACAATGTTAAAGTTGTTTTTGAACAATACAAAAGCCTTATCAGAAGCTTCCTTCAATAAGTTAAACGAACCTGTTGCGCCACCTGTTGTTGCCCTTGCCCAAACAACTACAACAGTAACTTCATTTTTAGAACCAGGCAATAAACTAAAGGAACCCGCAGTTTGCAAAAAGCGCCTGTCTCCAGGATTATTGCCGGCAATTCTTTCTGTCCAATCTGCCCTACCTGCTGGATCTGTTTTTCCAGGAAACATATAGCTTGCTGTATCAGAACCTCCACGGCCGTTGCCACCATAAGAAATATTCAATCCATCTTTCCACTTACCATTCAAGTAATTCCAATAATGCTCAGGACGAGAAGGATTACCAGTTACCGAAAAGTCATTGTTATAATATATAAACTTAGTTAAACCAATTTCCGTTGTGTCTGAACCTACAATGCGTTTAGGTCCTTCGAAGAAGTTTACACCCACACTTGGCGGATTTAAACCATATCCCAAAATACCTTCATCGTTATCGTCACCATTATAACAAATACCCAAATTTCTCTTTACATCGCACTCTACATAATCATCAGAATAGTTACCTAGATCTGCATCTACCCACTGACCAAAAATACAACTGTCAATGGTCTCTGTACTTCTATTGTAAATAGTAGTGCGATAAAAAGTCATGTTGTTAATTTCATCATTGGTAGAATATGCAAAACTCTGCGTATGCAATTCTAAACCAATTGGCAAACCTTCAGATTCTGAGTGAATATTTCCTTTGTCATTGTAAATGGTATACAACATCATATCTGGAATATTGCTCAAAACATTTTGATCAAAACTAGGGAAATCCCCATCTTTATAATCATACAAACCATCATCGTTATAGTCGAAAAATGGTGCTAAATATTTAGCTTCTCCATTCTCATCATTTGACGTACTGCCATTTCCAGGCCAAGTAGCAATAGCATCAATTGGGTTATCCCACAAAGACTCATTGTTAGAGAACTCTTCAATTTCTGCTAAGGTAACTTTCCAAATTTTATCGTAAAACTTGCAACGGGAAGCAGAGATAGAAGCAGACCCATCAATTTGAAGTGCACCTGGATAATAATCATTTCCACTCTGGCGATATGTTTGAGCGGCAATCCTTAGGTTACCTTGGGTAATACCCCCAATCCATAAGGCACCAGAAAACAAAGAGTGCTTAGAGGTTTGGCCAGATTGTACCTTTGGAACTTCATATCGTGCATTTTGTAAATTCCACCATACGTCTCCACCATTTAAGATGGTAGTACGCACGTTATTTAAATCCAAATCCTTTTGTTGGGTAGCTGCAGCACAACCCGCACCCATTTTTAACAAGGATGGCTTAGCGGCCTTCTTTAACTGACCAATATTTTCTTTTGCCATACCTGCCTGAACTACAAATAGCAAAGAGGTGGCCAAAACAAAAGATTTCATGAATCGTGATATATTTGTTTTCATAATAGATACTTTTTCTTAATTAAATTATGACTCCTAAAAATATAAGGCCAATCCCAAACGAGTTAAACGAGGTAATGCAAAACGGTCTGGATTCACCATCCTAATATTATATAAGTCAACATAAGACTGTTGATTGGTTGCAGTTTCCTTTTGCTCTTTTGAAGCTGGTGATGCCAAGAACCCATCATTATATGCAGAACCTGTATAACGGTAAACTCCTGTAACATTAGCGGTATTCAATAGGTTCTGAACCATAATGAAAGCACGCAATCTGTATACCGATGTAGACCCATCAATTTTCTTATTCTTGAACATAAACGATTTATCTATGTTTAAGTCAATGTTGAATTGTGGTGGCAAGTTAGCGCCATTGATGGTACCTTTAACCGGACTTCTTACAACAACTCCAGACTGAACACCACCTGGGGTAGGATTCAAATCTTGGGTATAGGGTCTTCCAGAATATGAATTGAAACTGATGTTAAATCCAGCATTTTCAAATATTCTTTTTCCATTTACAATTGGACCATTATACTCTTTAGGACCTTCCTTATAATGGTAATCCAAAATAAACTTAAAGGTATGGCGTGTATCAAAATCCATTGGCACCAAGGTACGTAAAGTAGGTAAACCAACTTGAATCAAAGCACTACTCGAATTCGCATTTGAACCCGTTCCATCAGCAAACTGTAATTGGTAATTGGCGGTAATGGTAATATTACCTAAATCCCTTACATTATACTCTAAACCAATACTCTTTACTGTTGAAAAGTCTAAGTTGCCATACGTTGTATAATCGTTTGGCCAAGCCTGCACATACCGATACAATTGAATCAAATTCCTGTATTCACGATAAGAAGCAATAATTCCCAAAGCAGCATCCGTTCCAATTTGTTGACGGAATCCAATTTCATAATCGGTTACTTGGGTCATTTTCAAATCAGGATTTGCAATGGCACCACCACTCAAACGATTCTGCAAATAGAAATAATCATCAATTTGTCCCACATTTGCATTCGGTCTTTGGGTTAAGATATCATAGGTTCCAAAAAACTGAGAAGTGGTTGATATAGGGAATGAAAACCATATACGAGGTAATAATTTAATATCGGGTACATAATCTGTAAATGAAGCGACTGTTGGTAATTGAGGATTTTTTGGATCAACCAATAATGGCATATTCCTGTTTGTTTTTGCCTCCCTAGCAATTTGCTGAGGATCTGTTATTGGATTACCATTTTTATCGTACCATTTGTTTCCATCGCGGTATCCCATAAACTTGGCATTGGTTACACCAGCACTCGAAGCTTGTTGATCTGGATCTTTATCTACATAAGGAATAAAATTATCGCCAATGGTGGTTGGAATATTCCCAGCATCTAAAATGCCTAGTTTCTTAGCCTCACCTACCGTGTACAATGGAACTATAGAATATGGATCTTTTAACACAGATTGGTTGGCATCAAAACGCTCCATGCGCACACCCACCCTTACAATTAAATCTTTAAATACAAATTTGTCCTGAACCCAAGCAGCAAAATAGGTTGGTTGGTAAGATGGCAATAAACGTGCATTTGAATCTGTTAAGAAATCATTGATGCTCGGACGCTTCCTTACTATCCTACCTAAATGGTCATAACCAGAATAACTTACTACGCTATTACCATTGTTCAACAACTCATTGGCAGAAAACATATCCAATGAATAATCAGATGGCTTATATGAATTCACATCAATGGACGAATAGGCATCAATTGGCTTACCGTAAGCATCAAGAGCACCATTTGCAATTAAATTGTTGCGGAAATTTTTGTCAAAATTTGTTTGCTCAGATGCAACAATCTTTCTTTTAAAATTAACGGTATCATTAAATACACCGTTCTGATCCAAACCAACAGAATATAATCCAGAATCTAAACCAGAGAACTGCCTATTGGCATATAACCTAGCCATAGTCCATAAACCTGTAGTTCCCAATGAATAACTTCTTCTGAATTGTTGCTCTACATTTAAACCAATCTGAATCTCATGCTTTGCCTTTGGATTGCTACGTGGAGCTATACTAAACTCGCTTTGAATATATAAATTAAAGGCTTCACTCATGCTCTTTCCATAACCAGCCTGCTGAGCGCCTACATTACCAAACATATTAGAATAAACACCATTAGGTCCGTCTCCATTGATTAAACCACCAAACTGACGCACAGCACCTGGCGACCTTAAACTATTTGCTCCAAAAAAATCATATACCGATCTGGTATAATTACCCCTAATTTCATTGTAATTTTTATCCTGATCATAAGTGTATAATGTATCTCTATATCCTACATGGCGATAATAATCTGTTAAGTATAATAAATCGCCATTATCTGTTCTAAAAGTATCAGCTGGTGCACCCAAACCTTTAATGATCCTAGCATAGTTTGGTGCAGAATAAGTAGTGAACTTGCCCAAATAACCATAATTAAAGAAATCTCTTTGGTGCTCGGCATCCATTGATTCGCCATAACCTCTTTCATATGATAAACGAACACTGTAGTAAGCATTGCTAATATTTGAGGTCTTTTTCTTTGCATCCTCATCTTTGTTATCATTCTTAAAGGTTTGCGTAAATTGAACATAAGTTCTTGCAGTATAATTTTTCTGTAATGCATTGTTAGCTGGATTCAACAAAGAATGGAACGAGTTCCAATTTACTCCCTGACTAAAATTACCAAAATATCCTAACCTTACATTAATATTATTGCTTGGCTGAAAGTTAAAGTTACCATTTAAATCGGCACTATATGAATTCACATTCTGACGAACATTCACCTTTTCTAAATCTGCCTTTGTTAAATATTCTGCTGCAGGGAATAATGAATTGGCAGCTCCCGCAACCAAAGGCGTATTTTGAATTTCCTTTAATTTAGCATCCTTCACTTTATATAAATCTACAGCAGATAAACTCTTTGAATAGGTGAAAGCTCCCGAAACCAAAAAGCCCAAAATAACTCGCTCCTCAGATCCCCTGCCTTTATTGATTGTCTTAATTGGACCAGATACAAATCCTTGAACATTGTTGTACTGGCTGTTGTCTAAATATCCGGTAAAAGGAGAAGCAGTGGTTATTTCAATACCCCCAACTAAATTTTTTGTTGGCGCCTTGGTTGTTATGGAAATTGCTCCTCCCACAAAGTCACCATATTGTGCTGGCGTTCCACCTGTAATTACTTGAATTTGATCAATTGCATTGGCCGGAATATTGGTTGATCCACTCTGTACACGCACACCATCAATATAATACGCTGTACCATCTGCACGAGAACCACGGAAAATTGGCGTGCCGCCCGACCTAGATTCTACACCCAGAGCCGTTCCGGCAATCTTGTCTACGTTACGTGTTCCCAAAGCCAAAATCTCTTTGTTGGTTTTTACATCGCCCTTTACCCCACCTGGATCTACCAATTGTTTTCTGTAGGTAATAACTACATCTTTAAGCGTTGTTCCATCAGATGGATCCATGCTAAAATTAACAAATCGATCTCCTTCTGGCTCCACATTAATGGTCTGAATAGTTACGTTTTTATACCCCACATAGGCAGCAAATAAATCGTATGAGCCGGGTTGAAGGGTCTTTATTACATAACCCCCATCATCATCGGTCATGGCAGTTGCTTTGGTAACCCCATTTAACTTAATGGTGATACTTACAAAATCCATTGGTTTTTTGGTTTTACCGTCCTTCACGGTGCCCCTTAATGTTCCCATTCCTGATTGGGCTTGAAGCGCTACCTGAAAGCCAAATAAAATGGCAAGTAAAATGTATATTTTCTTCATCTGACGTAGAATTTACTATTTCAAAACAATTTTTTAAGAGCGGTAAAATAAAGTAGTTAAATTGAAAATAACAAAATCTATTTACCATAAATGCATACCGAAACCTATTTTTTATCTAAAAGTGAGCAACTTAGTTAATAGAACCTGGGAAATTTTGGCATAACTTTCTTTCGTCCAACCTCCAATATGGGGTGTCAAAACCACATTTTCGCGGTTAATTAGTCGCTCAAACCATTTTTTCTCCTCCAAATTGTGCCATTCTAAATGCTCATTTTCTAAAACATCTAACGCGCAACCCAAAATTTTTCCCTGATCCAATCCTTGCAATAAATCTTTCGTATTGACCACTTTTCCCCGACTCAAATTCAAGAGAAAAAATGGCTTTTCCATTTGGTCTATTAAAGCTTGGTTCAAATAGAATTTTGTTTCGTTGGTTAAAGGAACATGGAAACTTAAAATATCGGCTTCTTGTACTATTTGCGCCCATGTACTTTCTACCACATTTTTGCTTCCAAAATCTTTAAGATACTTATCGTAAACAAGCACCTTTACATTGAACCCACTTAGTTTTTCTGCAACAGCCTTACCGGTATTTCCATAACCAATAATTGCCACCGTTTTCCCTGCCAGTTCAATGCCCCTATTTGCCGCCCGTAACCACAATCCCCTTTTCACTTCTGCATGGGCTCTTCCCAAATTATTAAGCAGCATCAACAACATACCCAAGGTATGCTCTCCCACCGCATCAGAATTGGCCTCGCCTGCATTGGTACACGTAATGCCCAATTCTGTTGCCAGAGTTAAATCAATATTGTCTAACCCCGCTCCTGCACGGGCAATTAACCTCAATTTCTTGGCAGCTCCCAATACCTCCGCATCAATGGGCGTTTTGGTTCGAACCACCAAAATGTCTTGGTCAACTATCTTGCTCAAAACTTCTGTTCGATTTGCTTTTGGTAAATAAAGAACATTATGTCCAACTTCTCGCAAGCCCAGTATTAACAGCTCATGAACATCATCTACAATGAGAACATTTAGGCTATTATTTGCAGGCTCCAAGTTTCCTTTCATCTTATTAGTAATAATTTTTTAACAGAAGGTTGCATCCTGCTAAACCGAATGGTACAACATCCTTCCAATAGAGAAATAAATAACAATCCCCAAGAGGTCGTTGCTGGTGGTTATAAAAGGTCCGGTTGCGATGGCTGGGTCTATTTTTAGGCTATTTAAAAACATGGGAATAAAGGTGCCAAATACCGAAGCAAAAATAATCACCGTAATTAAAGCAATGCTCACCGTTACGGCCAATTCATACGAATCATGAAAGGCCAAATTATACGCCAAAATCAATAATGAACAAATAAGTCCATTGATCAAAGCAACCCTTAATTCTTTTAAAATACGCTGACCAATATTTCTAGTGCCCAAGGTATCATTTGCTAACCCTTGCACCACTATGGCCGACGATTGCACGCCAACATTTCCGCCCATTGCGGCAATCAAAGGAATAAAAAATGCCATCTCTGGGTGTATCATTATCTGGTCCTCATACAAGCCCAAAAATCGAGAACTCGCAATTCCTCCCATCAAACCTATGACCAACCAAGGCAACCTAGCACGGGCCAAAATCCATACCTTATCGGTGGCATCCACATCCTCTGTAATACCACTCATTAACTGGTAATCTTCATCGGCCTCCTCGGTAATCAAATCCACCACATCATCTACGGTAATTCTGCCCACCAAACGGCCCAAAGTATCCACCACTGGTAATGAAACTAAATCGTATTTTTTGGTAATGCGAGCAACCTCTTCTACTTTGGCAGTGGCAGAAACCGAAATAAACTCTTTGTTTAATACCTTAGAAATAAAAGATTCGGGCTGAGCCAAAATCAAATTTTTTAAGGTAATGATGCCCACCAAACGCTCCAAATTATCAACTACAAAAACAACCAGTAATATCTCTACATTTTCTGCTTGTAAGCGAATTTCATCTATACATTGCTTAACCGTCCAATCTTCATAAACCTTCACCAACTCAACCGCCATCAAACTCCCCGCAGTCTCGTCTTCATACTTTATTAGGTTCAATAAACTACTGGCAAACTCAATGTCCTGCAATTGCGAAATAATTTCTTCTTTGGCCGAATTAGAAAAGTGATTTAAGATATAAGCGGCATCATCACTGTCCATTTTCTCTACAAACTCAATCGCAATCTCACGCGGCGAATAGGCGGCAAGAAAAGACTCGCGGGCATGTTCTTCCATTTCTACCAATACTTCAACCACCACTTCCTTTTGCAAAGCATTCATCACCAAACGCGCTTCACCCTTTTCTAAACGATTAATTACAGAGGCAATATCTTGCGAATACATGCTCTCTAATTGATCCTTTAATTTGGTAATCGACTCCTCCGAAAACCAATGGCGGAATTGTTTAATTAAGGCATTGTCGACTTGTAGTTTTTCCATGATTAATTGGCTGCAATTAACTGAGTTAGGCTTACAAAATCGGCCACGCTTAATTCCTCTGCACGCTTAGAGGCAAAAGCGCCTAAGGCCTCATCAGTCATGCCAAAGCTGGATATGGCATTCCGAAGTTTTTTCCTCCGTTGGTTAAAGGCTGTTTTCACTACCTTTCTAAAAAGTACTTCATCGCATTCCAATGTAGTTGCCTTGCGTGTCATCCTTATTACCCCAGATTTTACCTTAGGTGGCGGAATAAATACGTGTTCTGGCACCGTAAACAAATACTCCACCTCATAAAAAGCCTGGGTAATCACCGAAATAATGCCATACTCTTTTCCACCATTTTTAGCGCCTATGCGCTCGGCAACCTCCTTCTGAAACATGCCAACCATAAACGGAACATAGGCTCTATGATCCAAAATATGGAAGATAATCTGAGAAGAAATATTATATGGAAAGTTGCCTATAACAGCAACGCCTTGCGGAAAAAGTTTGCCAAGGTCTAACTCCAAATAACTCTTGCTAATTAAATGCTCACTTATTTTTGGATAAGTGGCCATTAAATAAGTAACAGATTCAGAATCTACCTCTGCCGCCCAAGTAACAATATTGCTCTTTGGTAACAAATATTGGGTTAATACCCCCATTCCCGGACCCACTTCTAGGACATCCCCTTGCGGAAAAACATCCGTTAATGCGGCTACTATATTAGCGGCTATTGTTAAATCCTTTAAAAAATGTTGACCCAGATGTTTCTTGGCCCTCACTAACTGTGTCATAATCTGCAAATAGAATGGTTTTGTATCAGAAATTGAAGTAAAACCTTGTTTAAGTGACAAATTTTTCAAAAATCCTTCTTTAAATTAACGCTTTGATTAAAACCAAATCATAAAAAAAACATTTCGCTTCGTCCTTGTTATTGCGCTATTCTTATTAAATTGGTTCAGCCAGAAGCTTTGCACAAACTGTTTATGCAACCGATAACGGTAAAAAGTTCCATGCAAAAAATTGTAGCATAGTTAAAACCGGTAAAAAAGGCATAGCGCTTTCCGAGGCCAAATAGAAAGGCTTCGAACCTTGTAAAAGCTGCAAGGCATATGCCATTAAACCAGAAGAAAAAAAATCGACTCCAAGTAAATCTAAATAAAAAGTTTCCTTTACTTTAAAAAGAGTTTGTATCAAAAGTAAAAATGAAGTTGTATAGATTCGCATATTCTTGTTTAGTATAAGTATTTTTGGATCATTACATTTTGCATATCGGTATTAGCTAATTTTCCATACATATAAAAAGGCTGTTTCGCCCTTTAAGAAAGTCTCTTTTATATTTCTTTCTTTATCACATTTGGTTTAAACAGTGTCCGCAAGATTTTAACTGATAAAAACAAATCCAAACAATTAATAAGGTTTAACTAACCCAATTTCATTTGAATATTTTTAAACTTTCGAGTGTTGAGCATTACAAAAAAAATAAT
Organism: bacterium; assembly: GCA_034439755.1. Taxonomy (GTDB): domain Bacteria; phylum Bacteroidota; class Bacteroidia; order UKL13-3; family UKL13-3; genus B1. The sequence goes on along the minus strand of JAWXAZ010000082.1, from coordinate 11,311 downwards.
TAACCTTTGCTAATTGGAATAATTAAAACCAGTTAGAGTTGTTGAATAATAAATCAAATTTTGCTACCCCATTCGCTTTCGCAAGTTGAATTTTAGACAAAAAACAAGGAGAATCTCTTTTGAACCAAGCTTCAATTGGGTTCAAAAAAATTGATATTAATGCCTAATATTGCCCAGCTAATTTGGGCCCAATAATGCTTAAATTTAATCTCAGAAATCATGAACATACAAATAAAATCTCAAGGTAAAGTTCAAAAAGACCAATCCTTTTTGATTCTTGCTAAAAAAAATGACAAGCTGCAAAACTGGAACTTGAGCAAGGAAGAACTCGCTTACATCAAGAAAAAGCAAACCGCAAAAGAATCCTATATTTTGTTAAACCGCTTTACGCACCTTGTTTTTATTCAGTTTACCGCCGATTGGGATAAAAAATCAACAGCCGAGCAATTGGAACAACATAGGTTATTGGGCAATAAAATTTGTGTGGCCATTAATGCGCATCAATACACGCATGTTTATTTGCATGCAACAGAAAACCCAACGCAAATTTTAGCTGTTGCAGAAGGTATTGCCTTAAGCAATTACCAATTCTTAAAATACAAATCCGATAAAAAGTCAACAAATACGCTCCAAACAATTGGCATTGAAGCAAAAGATGAAAAAACCATCGTAGAACTTCAAATTTTAGTTGATTCGGTTTACCTAGCCAGAACATGGGTAAACGAGCCGCAATCTTACCTTACTTCGGTAAGCTTTGCAAAAGAAATAAAAGCCATGGCCACTAAAAGTGGATTGAATTGTGAAGTGCTTAACAAAAAGCAAATTGAAGCCTTAAAAATGGGTGGATTGCTTGCCGTAAACTTAGGAAGTAAAACGCCGCCAACCTTTACAATTTTAGAACATAAACCAAAAAATTCCAAGAACAAAAATCCTTTGGTTTTAGTAGGCAAAGGCGTGGTGTACGATACCGGAGGCTTAAGCCTTAAACCAACGCCCAATTCAATGGATACCATGAAATGTGATATGGCTGGTGCTGCTGCGGTTGCCGCGGCCCTAAATGCCATTTCCTTGGCAAAATTACCTTATCATGTTATTGGCCTTATCCCTTCTACCGATAACCGTCCGGGCGAAAACGCCTATACACCAGGTGATGTGGTGACCATGTTTGATGGGCAAACGGTTGAGGTACTAAACACAGATGCAGAAGGCAGAATGCTCTTGGGCGATGCCTTGGCTTATGCTAAAAAATATAAACCTTCTTTGGTATTAGATTTTGCCACATTAACAGGTGCAGCCGCAGCAGCCATTGGTTCTTTTGGAACCGTTTGCATGGGAACGGCCGATGAAAAAACAAAATCACTGCTAAAAGATTGTGGCGCTAACGTGCACGAGAGATTGGTAGAATTTCCTTTTTGGGACGATTATGCCAACCTGATAAAAAGCGACTTAGCCGATATGAAAAATATTGGGGGTGCGGTTGGGGGTGCCATTACCGCCGGAAAATTCTTGGAGAAATTCACAGATTATCCTTGGATGCATTTTGATATAGCCGGACCAGCATTTTTGAGTAGCCAAGACACCTACAAAGGCAAGCAAGGAACAGGAGTTGGCGTGCGTTTAGTTTTTGAATTTGTTAAACAATTAAGCAAATAATGAGCAAATTACCCATCATCGGAATTACCATGGGCGATATCAACAGCATCGCCACAGAGGTAATTATAAAAACACTCCTAGATCACCGCATCAATGAGTATTGTGTGCCTGTAGTCTATGGCTCACCAAAAGTAATTAGCTATTGGAAAAAGCTACTTGGCTTCAACGATTTCCAATTAAACATCATCAAAAGTTTGGATCAGATTAACCATAAAAGATCTAATATATTGGTGGTTTGGGACGAAGAAACCGAAATTAAACCGGGCGAAGCAACCGCCCTTGCTGGCAATTATGCTTTTAAATCATTGGAGGCTGCAACGCAAGACGCAGTAAGTGGCAAAATACAAGCAATTGTAACCGCCCCACTCAATAAAAATACCGTAAATACCCCCGAACGTCCATTCAAAGGCCACACAGAATACCTGGCAGAACAAGCTTCCAGCAGTTTTTTAATGGTGCTCAGTTCCGATGAGCTAAAAGTTGCCCTTGCAACAGGACACGTGCCCGTAAAAGACGTATCGAGCAGCCTTAGCATTGAAGGAATTCACAAAAAAATTAAACTTTTAAACGAAAGCCTTCAAAAAGATTTTGGGGTGGTAAAACCAAAAATAGCCGTTCTCGGTCTGAACCCACACGCTGGCGACAACGGGCTTTTGGGAAGCGAAGAAAAAGATTTAATCATCCCGGCAGTAGATAAAGCCAAAAACGAAAACCAGATTTTTGTGATGGGGCCCTACCCTGCAGATGGATTCTTTGGTTCGAACCAACACCAGCAATTTGATGGCATTTTGGCTATGTACCACGACCAAGGGCTGATTCCTTTTAAATATGCCTCTTTTGATTCTGGGGTAAATGTAACGGCTGGATTGCCTTTTGTGCGCACCTCGCCCGACCATGGAACGGCTTATGCCATTGCTGGAAAGAACCAAGCCAGCGAACAATCTATGCGCAACGCTCTTTTTATGGCCATAGACATTTGGGCTAGGAGAAATTATTTCGACGAAATCAATTCGAACCCCTTACCCCTAAACCCGGGCAAAAGGGAACGTTTTAGAATCGATTTCTAAATTTACTTAAAACACTGAAAATGAGAGTAAAAGGCAGATTATACTGGTTTTTAGCACGCTGATTTTCAGTTAACTTTCAAAAAAAATTGAGAATTTTATCACTAAACCATATCTTTGCCGGCTATAATAATGGGAACTAGGTCTAAAGCATACCTAATTGAATTCAATAAGCTTGTAATGGGGCCCAATGAATTTGATTTTATCTTGGATAATCAATTTTTATCGGAGCTTGAATTTGCGCCGCTTGAAAATTGCCAAATCGAGGTAGATTTGAAATTAATCAAAACCGAGTCGATGTACGACTTAAAGTTTGATTTCAAAGGATACGCTAAAGTACCTTGCGATACCTGTGCAGAGGACATTAATTTGCCAATTTCACAAAAATTTGGCTTGGTAATGAGATTGAGCGAAGAAAATAATTTTGATGATAGCGAAATTATCTACATTGCCCGCACAGAAATTGAGTTCGACCTAAAACAGTACTTATATGAGAGCTTGCTTTTGGCGCTCCCAGTTAAAAAGAATTGTGATGGTTTGGCTGAACCAAAACCTTGTAACCAATTAGTTTTGGATAGATTGGCCCATATTGAAAACAATGAAGAAGATGAAAACGGAGAAAACCCTAATAACAATGAAGGCGATCCCCGTTGGAATAAATTAAAAGATTTACTAAACTAATAATAAGGAGAAATATATCATGCCTAATCCAAAACGCAAAATCTCAAATGCAAGACGCGATAAACGTAGAACGCATTACAAAGGCGCTAATCCAACAATATCTGTAGACCCTACATCTGGCGAAACTCATTTACGCCACCGTGTAACTCCTAATGGATACTACAAGGGAAAATTAGCATTCCCTGAGATGCAAAAAGATATTTAAACACCTGCGTTCCTGCAGAAAATCTAGCTCGAATGAAGATTGGTTTTGACATTATGGGGGGGGATTTTGCCCCAAAAGAAGCAATAGCGGGCGCCGTTGTTGCCCAAAAGGAATTAGCTGGTATAGCCAGAATAGTCCTTATCGGCGACAAGGAATTAGCTATGCACCACGTTACTAACGAAGGTGGCAATATTGAAGACTTTGACTATCAACACACTACCGAGGTAATAGGTATGAGTGAGCATCCTACAAAAGCTATTTCCCAAAAGAAAAACTCAAGTATTTCTGTGGGCTTTGGTCTATTGGCTCATAAACAAATTAATGCCTTCGTAAGTGCTGGTAACACAGGTGCCATGTTGGTGGGATCTATGTTTTCTGTCAAACCTATTGAAGGAGTTATTAGACCGTGTGTAACAGCATTAGTGCCTAAGTCGAATGGTGGAGTAGGACTTTTACTCGATGTTGGGGCAAACGCAGATTGTAAACCAGATGTTTTATACCAATTTGCCATATTAGGTTCCATGTTGTTAGAGCATGTTTATAAAGTATCCAACCCAAAAGTAGGCTTACTAAGTATTGGAGAAGAGAAAGAAAAGGGTAATCTAGTTACCATTTCGGCTCATCACCTCATGGAAGATTCAAGCGATTTTCATTTCATTGGCAATGTAGAAGGAAGAGATATTATATCTGACAAGGTTGATGTAATTGTGTGTGATGGTTTTACTGGTAATGTAGTGCTAAAAGCACTCGAATCTATGTATTACGCGCTCAGAAAACGGGGTATTCACGACGATTATTTAGAAAGTTTTAATTATGAAAACTTCGGCGGTACACCCATTTTGGGGGTAAATGCGCCAGTCATCATTGGGCATGGAATATCCAACGACAAAGCCTTCAAAAACATGCTACTTTCTGCCCGCGATGTTATTGATTCAAATCTTGTTCAGATTATACACGATTCCTTTCAAAATCTTGTACCACCTTCACAATAATGACAAAAATTACTGCGGCAATTACAGCAATTAACGGGTATGTTCCTAAAGATTTGCTTACAAACAAAGACCTAGAACTATTAGTTGATACAACAGATGAATGGATAACTTCCAGAACTGGAATTAAGGAGCGTCATATTTTAAAAGACCCTGCATTAGCCACATCTGATATGGCAGTTGAAGCAGTAAATGGTTTATTAAAAAAAAGAGGAATTGGTGCAGATGAACTTGAATTAATCATATTTGCAACAGTTACACCAGACCTAATTTTTCCCTCCTCTGCCTGTATTTTAGCAGATAAAATTGGCGCTAAAAACGCTTTTGCATTCGACCTCATGGCAGCCTGTTCAGGTTTCCTTTTTTCCCTGCAAACCGCATCTGCTTATATCGAATCGGGCAAATATAAAAATGTATTGGTTGTAGGGGCAGATAAAATGTCGTCTATCATTGATTATACAGATAGAAATACGTGCATCATTTTTGGAGATGGGTGCGGTGCAGTTTTGATTGAACCAAATTACGAAGGAAATGGAATCATCGATGCCGTTTTAAAATCAGATGGTTCAGGTCGTCATTTCTTGCATCAAAAAGCCGGTGGCTCACTAAAACCACCCACACACGAAACTATTGCTGCCAGAGAACATTACGTTTACCAAGATGGCAAACAGGTTTTCAAATTTGCAGTAACCGGCATGGCCGATGTTTCGGCGCAAATTATGGAGCGCAATAACCTTACCGCCGATGATATTTCATGGTTGGTACCTCATCAAGCAAACTTGAGAATTATAGATGCTACTGCCCAAAGAATGGGCTTAGACAAAGACAAAGTAATGATCAACATAGATCATTTTGGCAATACCACTAATGGTACGCTACCACTTTGTTTATGGGAATGGGAACCGCAATTGAAAAAAGGTGATAACCTCGTTTTAGCCGCCTTTGGAGGCGGATTTACATGGGGTGCAATTTACCTAAAATGGGCCTACGATGGAGATGCTGTCAAGTAATTTGACATTTTTCCACAATATATCTTGCCAAACCATTTTTTTGAATAAATTTGATTTAATTAAATTGATATTGTTATGGAATTAAAAGAAATAAAAGAACTTATTAAGTTGGTTTCAGAATCGGGTGTTTCTGAAGTTGAAGTAGAGCGTGGTGATTTTAAAATTGCCATCAAAAAAACCGAGGAAAAAACAATGGTCGTGCAACAAACACAGCCAATGATGGTACATACTCAATCTTCACATGTTGCTACACACACGGCTCCAACGGCCGAAACACCCGCTCAAAAGGCTGAGGTTGTTAGCAATCTTATTACCATCAAATCTCCCATGATTGGAACATACTACAAATCTGCCTCGCCAGAGAAACCAGCATTTGTTCAAATTGGAGACGAGATAGAGCCTGGCCACGTTTTATGCGTTGTTGAAGCAATGAAATTATTCAATGAAATTGAATCTGAAGTTTCAGGAAAAATCGTTAAAATTCTAGTGGATAATGCTAGGCCAGTTGAATACGATCAACCTTTATTTTTGGTTGAACCTAAATAATTTGTTCGATTAACAAATTTGTTTCAATTAAAGATTATTCTAACCAAAATTTCTTATGTTCAAAAAAATACTCATTGCCAATAGAGGAGAAATTGCCTTAAGAATTATCCGCACCGCCCGTGAAATGGGCATCAAAACGGTTGCGGTTTATTCAACAGCAGACCGTGATAGCTTGCATGTAAGATTCGCAGATGAAGCTGTGTGCATTGGGCCGCCTCCTTCGGCTCAATCTTATTTAAACATCCCAAGCATTATTGCAGCGGCAGAAATTACCAATGCAGATGCAATTCACCCTGGTTACGGTTTCCTTTCAGAAAACGCCAAATTTTCACAAGTTTGTCGCGAACATGGTATCAAGTTTATTGGTGCCAGCCCAGAAATGATTAACTCCATGGGCGATAAGTCCAATGCCAAAGCAACCATGAAAAAAGCAGGTGTACCCGTTATTCCTGGTTCTGAAGGGCTATTAAAAGATGCCGATGAAGGAAAAGAATTGGCCAAAGGCATTGGGTATCCCGTAATTATTAAGGCTACTGCCGGCGGTGGTGGTAGAGGTATGCGCATTATTTGGGCCGACGAAGAATTTGATAAGGCATGGGACAGTGCTCGCCAAGAATCGGCAGCAGCTTTTGGTAATGATGGAATGTACTTGGAAAAATATGTAGAAGATCCTCGTCACATCGAAATTCAACTTGCAGGCGATCAATACGGCAAAGTATGTCACCTTTCCGAAAGAGATTGCTCAATACAACGTCGCCACCAAAAATTAGTAGAAGAAAGTCCGTCTCCATTTATGACAGATGAACTGCGCGAACTAATGGGGAATGCCGCTGTTGCTGGTGCTTCTGCCATTGGATATGAAGGTTTAGGTACCATCGAATTCTTGGTCGACAAACACAGAAATTTCTATTTCATGGAAATGAATACGCGTATTCAAGTAGAGCATCCTGTAACAGAAGAAGTAATCAACTTCGATTTAGTAAAAGAACAAATTTTGATTGCAGCAGGTGTTCCAATTAGCGGTAGAAACTACTACCCTTCTCGCCATTCAATTGAGGTGCGTATTAATGCAGAAGATCCTTTCAACAACTTTAGACCAACGCCAGGTAGAATAGATTATTTACATAAGCCAGGTGGCCACGGTGTACGTGTAGATACACATATCTATGCCGGTTATACCATTCCTAGCAATTATGATAGCATGATTGCCAAAATGATTGTAACAGCCCAAACACGTGAAGAGGCAATTATCAAAATGGAAAGAGCCCTTAGCGAATTTATCATTGAAGGTCCGGGTTTAAAAACAACCATTCCTTTGCAAATAAAATTGATGCAAAACGAAGATTTCAAAAGTGGCAACTTCACAACTGCCTTTATGAATACATTCGATATCAACAAGTAATTTTATATAAAAAAACCGGTTCAAATGAATCGGTTTTTTTTATGCCCCTATTTATGCAAATAATACCAATTGGACTTATCAAATTGCATAAGCCTATTTGATAGGTCTAAAAGGGTAAATGCCAATAACAAAAAATAGTGCTACAATGAGAAATTTATCGATATAGGACTATGAATTTTGTGCTTTCGGTACCATTCCATAACTATTTTAAGGTATGTTTAAAGTCAAAATAGTTCGTCTAATTCTTTATAAACAATTTTGCTTATTGGAGCATCATCAATGTTGAACCAAAAACATCTTCGTCAATTTTGTCCCACCTACATAAATAGCCACATAATACGTTCCATTTTTAAGCATACTTACGTCTAAGGAATATTGATTGCTGGCCGGCCAAATAACCTCATTAAATAGAGCAATTCCTTCTTGGTTATACAGCTCAATTTTTTCCATCATAAAAGATTTAATTTCCAAAACAGCATTGGCAGGATTAGGCGATATTTTGGTAGCATTTTCAAAACGTTTGGTTCGACCCAAATTTTGTGTTTTTGAATTTTGTGCCAATAACCATTGATGGCCCTGCAAAAACTCTCGCTTCCAAAACCATTCAGAATGTGCCCCATCTGCTTTAATTTCTTTCCTAAAAACGATATTGTTTGTCCCCTTTGTTTGGCAAAGCAAATCCAATTTATCAATTAAAGGTGCCATGGTTTCACTTTCATTTAAACCAGACATTACATAAAAAGTAGTTTGACCAAATACCCCAATTGGTTTAGATTTAATGAAATCAAAAATAGAATCGCTAAACCAAAGTGAAGGCGAAAAAATCAAAGCACCACCAAAAGTTTCTTGCCTCTCAACTGCCACGTATAAAGCCAAAAAAGCACCCATTGAACTACCACCAATATAGGTATTATTTCTATCCGATTCTGTCCTAAAAGTAGAATCGATAACAGGCTTTAAAGATTGAACCAAAAACTGACTATATGCCTCTCCATTTCCACCACCATACCCAGAATTAACATAGGCACTGTACTCATTAATTCTTTCTCCTCCCCCATTTTCTATGGCCACAACAATACACGCTTCTAAGCCCAACTTTTCGTTCAGGCTCAAAGTTTCATCAACACCCCATTCGCCAGCGAAAGAAGTAATTTTATCAAAAATATTTTGGCCATCTTGCAAATACAAAACAGGATATCGGGTGGCTCCATCCGTTTCATAATTATTGGGCAAATAAACCCAAATCTTTGCCTTTCTATTTGAAGGTGGTACAAAAAATTCGCGAGAAAGTAGCTTTACATTAGGCAAGGCTGTAGAGGCAGTATCGGGCCCCGAACCAAGTAAATCTAACCACCCAGCGATGCTAAGGTTTAATGTTAAATTGGGACTATAGGTAAAGCTCCTGTTGGCAATGTTTGCTCCAGTGCTCGTACATTCTACTTTACCCCAAGTGGCTCGTGTAAACTTAAATTGAGCATCACCTGTTTTAGCTGGCAAAATTATGCTATAGGTCGACCCAACTTTCTTTAGCTTATAGTTTATATCACCTGGATTCCAATTATTAAAATTACCGGCTACATAAATATCCTCTGAACCTGGGGTATTGGCAGGTACACCTTTAAGGTTTATGGTAACCTGAGCCAATACAAAAAATGGTGTCAGAGAAAATAAAAGTACACCTATTTTGATGGAAAGAATTTTCATTGCTAACTAATTTCATAACGAAGTTAAGGAATTCATGTTATTTTTGTTCTATGTATTTGCTATTGCTTCTATTACATTTTATACTGCCGAGTAAAACCCAAAGCCTAGAAACTATTTCGTTAAAGAGTTTAAAAGGAAAAGAAGGTTTTATACAATTGAAACAAGGGCAGAAAGCTACTGTACTTTTTTTCCTTTCACCTGAGTGTCCGCTATGCCAGAGCTATTCGCTTACCATAAACCAATTGCAGAAAACATTTGGCTCGCAAGGATTTCAATTTATAGGCATTATACCTGGAAAAGATTTTACGTCAGCAGATGTAATAAAATATAAAACTCATTATAAACTAAATGCATTGCCATTTTGGTTCGATCCAAACCTAAACTTATCAAAATATTGCCAAGCAAACATTACGCCAGAAGTAGTGGTATATAAGCCAACTGGCGAGAAAGTATACCAAGGAAGAATAGACAATTGGGCCTATGAATTGGCCAGAAAACGAGCCGTAATTACGGAACATGATTTGCAAAATGTGCTTAGTATGATGAACAGCAATCAGCGTTTTAAACCCTATAAAACAAAGGCCGTAGGATGCTACATAAACTAATTTACATCGCTATATTTTGTGCCTTTTTATTTGCTTGTGGGGAGGCAACACACAACAAAATTCGAACAGAGAATGAACCTGTTTTATATGCCGAGCACATTGCACCTATCATTCAACAAAATTGCGTTAAATGTCACCACCAGGAAGGACCAGCTCCATTTTCTTTGGTTCAATTTAAAGAATTGTCGTCTAAGTCTAAACTGGTTGCTTATGTTACTAAAAATAGAATTATGCCACCATGGCCTGCCGACCCAGAGTATACGCATTTTGCCAACGAAACTTACTTGAGGGATGAACAAATTGAGTTGATTCAAAAATGGGTAGCACAAGGCTGTTTACCTGGTGACACAGCCCATTTGGTTCAGCCCGAAATAATTGAAAAAAACTGGCAAGAAAGAGCGCCCGATTTAATTGTTCGGATGCAAAAAAACATTAAGGTGCCGGGCAATAATACCGATTTATTTACTGTGGTTAAAATACCGTTTGAATTGCCTCACGATACCTTCATTAGGGCCATTGAATTTGTACCTGGCAACAAGCGCTTGGTGCACCACTTGAATGCGCACATCATACAGTTTGAACCGAATAAAAAACGCAATTTATGGGCCGGGACATTTTATGTAAATCAAGATCAAACTAAGAGCACAAGCATACACAAAGAATTAAATTTGTTAAATGATGATGGCTCCTACGCACCAATGACACCAAGCGTTTGCAACTACCTTCCTGGTTCTATGTTTAGCTTTTACCCCGAAGAAATTGGGGGATACAAAATTGGCAAAAAAAATGCGTTCTATCTAAACGACTTGCATTTTGGACCAAGTCCGATAGACGAAATTGACTCATCATATTTCAAAATTTATTTTGCCGAAAAGGCACCAAAACGACCCGTTTCTGAATTTCAAATAGGCACCTTGGGATTGGCTCCAGTTGAACCACAATTGGTGCTTAAACCCAATGAAGTTAAAACCTTTCACATTACGTTTCCTGTGCCTCAAGATATTTCTATTTTAAGTCTGGTACCGCACATGCATTTAATTGGGAAAAGCTTTTGGGCTTATGCCGTAAAACCAAGCGGCGATACCATCCGTTTAATTAGGATAAACAATTGGGATTTTAGGTGGCAATATTTTTATCAGCCCAAAACATTATTAAAAATTCCAAGGGGATCTATAATTTATGTGGAGGGCATGTATGACAATAGGGCCGAAAACCCAAATAATCCATTTAGTCCGCCCAGACAAATTGCCGAAAGAAACGGCAGTATGAAAACCACCGATGAGATGTTTCAATTAATTGTAACCTATTTGCCTTGGCAAAAAGGAGACGAGGAGATTGAGCATGGAGGAGGGAATAGATAGCTGCTGGGGTTTGGGCGTTTGGGTCTTCGGGCGTTGGGCGTTGGTCTTCGGGCGTTGGCCTTTGGGCGTTGGGTCTTTGGACGTTGGGCTT
>JAWXAZ010000081.1:0-14814 GCA_034439755.1 bacterium | reverse complement strand
TGTCTTTAAGTTCAGGACATTTATTGCAAGCACTAAAAAATTGGAACGTAATTAACATTCCTATTATCATAAATATTTTTTTCATAAAACTTTAGCTATTAACATACATTTCACTAGTAATGAATAATTCATTGTCAACAAAGCCTTTTTCTCCTAAAACTGCTAACTCTCTGGCGCGGTAAAAAGGAACACCGTCACTTGTCCAATCACTTTGAAATACACGTTTACTAGAAGTGATTTCAAATAACTCCCCCAACTTCTTCACTTCCCAACCCTCTTTAGGTTGTAGCAATTTCTGCATTGCCCCTTGTTTGATGTTGCGTTTTTTGGCAATGAGTTTTTCTAAACTACTTATCAAGGAATCGGATAGGGCGGTGGCTATAAGAGTTTGTTCTTCAATTGTTGGTGGAACTATTATTGGGAGTTTCTTGGCAATACCGCCAGTAAAACTTTGTTGCTTCGTTCCTTGACAATATTTAAAAGCTAATTCATTTCCATAACGGACATAAAAGTGATACAAGTATGGCGTAATTAATATACCCTTTTTAGGATATAAAGCCATACAAGATTGATTCGTTGTTGCTGCGATACCTATAATCGCACAGCTTCCTCTTGTTCCTGCTGCTTCCAATCCTGTAATTGCAAAAAGAAATGTTCCAACTGGAATTGTTTTTAATAAAGCATCTTGAACACCTTCGATTGTGATTTTTTCTTTTGTGTCAGTAATTACATTATAGTTCAATTCTCCGCTTGTAATCCAAGGAATATTTCCAGTGTAAAATTCAGGTTTAGCTCTATAAGGTGTTTGACCACTCGAAAAACCATCCATCACTTCTTGAAATTCTAACATATTCCAATCGCTTGGAATCAAACCAATTTCGGTTTGTTTATACTCCTTTGCCAAGTTTTGGGCAACGCCTAATTTTAATTCCATTATTTTAGTTTTGACAATATTTGTGCGGTTAAAGTATCCATTTGAGAGAAAGCAAACCATTTTTTGCCCTTTTGGTTAGTAAATTCAAAACTGTTTCATCTACGTAGTTATCAACCAATACAATTTCCTTCTGGGCATTTTTAATCAAATCTGCCACAAATACATAGGCATCAAATATTTGCCCTTCAAAGAAGATTCCTTTATCGGGTTTGGGCTGTCCTGCTTCAAGTGCCTTGAAAATATGTTCTAGCTTTTCATCTGTTTTAAGTTGTTTTAATTCAATAGCATCAAATCGTTGAAAAACGGAAGCATTGTTTACTAAGAACTTACGCATTGTTACAAAAGCCTGCATTATTTGAATGCTAACTTGCACAGCCACATCACTACGCAAAATAGCTGAAAGCATAGCCACGCCTTGCTCGGTGAAAACATAAGGCAGGTATTTTCTATGTTTTCCACGTTTATCGTCTAAGGTCACAGATTGTGACCTTAGACGATAAAATTCATCACCAGTTAATTGAAACCTGAAAGATTCTGGGAATCGGTCAATATTCCATTTTACAGCTTGATTCAATACTTTGGTTTCCACCTGAAACAGCACAGCTAGGTCTGAATCAACCATCACTTGCACACCTCTAACCGTTACAATCCGAGACTCAATATTATGTAGTTTTGTTAACTCCATACGAATCCCATTTTTTGAAGGTGAGCATTTACTTTTTCTTCAAACTCGGTAACTTCTATCGTTTGCCTTGGCAATGGCATTTCGTAGCGTTCTGCCAGTTCTTTGATTCGTTGGGTAAGGCGTTGGCTAATACGTTCCATTTCGGTTTTTACACTGCGTTCTATGCTTGCCAGCAATTCTTTCAATCGCTTTTGCACATTGGCTTTATTTACTTTGTCTAAATCGGCAAAAAAGCCGTCTTCGGTGCCCCGTGATAAGGCTGTCGAACCATCGGCTTCGTCTAGGGATTTGAGTAGCAACGAACCCGAACCGCAGGTAGGATCATAAAAAGTAGTTTTGTTGGTAGCATCGTGAATATTCAACACTTTTGCCATTACGCGGCTTACTTCGCTTGGCGTATAAAATTGTCCTTTGCTTTTTCCGCTTACGGTGGCAAAGTTTTTCATCAGGTATTCAAAAGCATCGCCCAGAATATCATCGCCACCAGCTAACACCCCAATAATGATGTTGATTTGATTGCCAATGTCTTTATTGCCTTTCAGCGCTTGCATATCTTTGAAACTACCACCTTCGGGTATTTCAATAATTGCATCTGCATCACCAGCATATTTGTCGGAAACATATTTTACAAACAACAACACAAGAATATAATCCTTGTACTGGCTAGGGTCCATTCCATCTCTTAACTCGTCACAACCCGCCCAAAGGGAACTGTATAATTCTGATTTTTTGATTGCCATTAATTCTCTTATCTTTTGTATTATTTTAGTCGTCTAAGTTAAGATTTTACAACCTCATGTCCTTCATATTCCTCTTTGAAAAGTGCATGTGCTACCAACTCCAGCAATGGAGGTAGTTTCCCCAAGTTTTGTTTATGAAAATACTTATCAATAAACAAAGCAAAAGGAATGAGTTTTGACATTCTCATTTGCTTGTACTCTTCAAAATATCTGTCATATTCGTCTTGTGTTTTAAAGTTTTTCTGTTTCTCAATCTTTTTGTTTTCGTGATAATGATTCAGCATTTCGTTTAGCGGAGTGCCATTAGCTAAGCCTACCTGATTGTAAATAAGCGAATCAATGTTTACAACTGATAAAGGTTTAACATGATGAATGAACAGCCCTTCTTCCGCTAATTCCGACAGTGCATCTTGAAACCAAAAATCAATAAGTTCATTAAATCCAGGAGTATCGTATTGCAGGTCGTGTGTAAGTATAACGGGATAAATGAAAACATCTTTATAGTAATAATCTGTATCAGCAGAAAATTCATTTTTCAGAATTCTTCGTATGCTGTTTATCAATTGTGTAACGGCTTTGGCTTTTCTCTTTCCATTAGGCAAATCTTCATAATCCAAAACTCTTCCAAACTCTTGTTCATATACCTTGAAATCGAAAGACATTTTTTTATCTGCTGTAATCAGGAAGTCTTTTGACTCAACCAATAAAATGTTTTTGCCTTTTCTAACATAGTAATCTGGGGCAGCGTCAATTTATATTTCCGCCATTTCCTTACCTGAAAAACGAATGCATTTATCAGGATAAATACTCTCCATAACCTTATAGCAAAATACCTTCTCTGAAAATTCGTCACCGTAAAAGCTTCTAATTTCTTTTATTCTACTGGCCGTTGGCAAGGTTTTATTTACGTCTCTCAAAAGGAAATAAACACCTTTGAAAATCTTTTCGACAACAAACAGATTGAAGATTATTCTATAAACACCATCTTTTACTTTGTAGAAAGGTTTTGCTCTAACAGAAAGAAAATCGTTTTTGTCAAGCTCATCATTATCTTGAATTATAAGCTTTTCAATAAAAGCACAACCTTGTTCAAATTTTGCTCCTGACTCTACAACAATGTCAGTATGGGCTTCTCTTTCATTCTTTATTGCTGTTGTTGTTGACGGCAAAAGGCTCTTTAAATACTCTTGCCATGTTGGACAATTGAAGTATGCTAGAAATGCCGCCAATAAATGTTGAGTCTTTTCATGTGATTCAAGAAACTGGAAGAGATAAATAGATTTTATCATCTGGGTTACCCAAATCTGATTGATGTCGTAATTCGATTTATCCGCAACAGGATAATGCGAACAAAATATCGCCATTGGAATTTTCAATTCCTCATCACTTTCTTGTGCCGAAGGAAAAGCAATACTTTGCTTTTGGGTAAATTCAGAATTTAACACCAGGTAAGCTTTAAATAAATTGACTTCTAATTCTGCTTGTGATTGGGTTTCTGGTTCTTCAGGTTTAGCAAAGAAGTATTCAAAAAGCTTTAAACTTGAATAAGGATTAATTATTCCTATACGAACACCTTTTTTTTCAAACTCTTTTATTCTCTCATAAATTTGGTTTGCAAAGTTGTTGTTTTCTTTACGAAAGAACATTCCTAAAAACTCCTTGTTATCATCAAACTTTGATTTGTGATTTTTGAAGCCTAAAAAGAAAGCTGCCGCATTTAGAATCATTTCTCTGCTACTACCTGCCAAATACTGTTCGATAGCTAACCTCTTCTCCTCTGGAAAGGCAACTTCAAATTCAAGTAATTGTCCCATAGATACTGCCTTGCCTATGTTGGTTTTATTACTCATAGGACGATGCCGTTTAAAGTGCGGGGGCTAAAAAGTGGCTCTTTTGGTTTTGCCGAAGGGCTGGCTTTGTGTGTCGGGGCAAAACCAAATGTGCCTATTGTGCGGCTGGCTAAAATTGTTTTTAAAAAAGTGCGGTGGGGGAAAAAATACAAAACATCGGGTAGGCTTGAGTGCAGGATTACTCGCTGCCCCGTTGTAATATGGTCTGTATGTTTTTGGTCACTTGTCAAAATGGTTTGTCTTTGTTTTAATGTTTAATTTTTAGGTCGGTCGATGTCGTTGGAACGGTCGTCCTACCATTGGCTACAACAAATTTATATCTGATATTTGATGTGCATGCATCAATTGAAATGCACAACGATGCAACCGCTATTAATAAATAAGGACGAAGACAAATAACGTCATAAGGGTAACAACAAAAGCACCGCCTCCAATCAAAAGTGTTCCATATGCAACAGACAAGGTCCTTGCGCGTTTGTCGTCAGAATAAACATCAATTCTTGTAACAGCATCTAAGGGAAGTTCCACATTTTCTAAGCTATCTATGACCAACTCATTTACATACAGATGTAATTCTTCACTGGGGTATCCTTCTTCTATTTTATAGCGAATTCCCTTGGTTTTGCGGGTGTTTGCTCTTTTATAATACAGGTGCTTCTCTCCCAGCTCACCTAATTTACCTGTTAAAACATTCTTTGATTTGTTGAGTTTAGGATACAACAAATGCCAAGCAAAATTTTCAAAATGTAGGATGATGTATTTATCTTGTTTTAGTCCAGATTCTACCCGCGATCCATCATTAAGCGTGCGCTCAATTTTATAATACTGACAAGATCCAAATAACGTGAATAGGGGCATCAAAAAAAACAAGAATCTTACCTTAAAAGTTATCTTACCATGTATAAAGTTTAAATAATTGGTCATGCGTTTTTGTCCATTTTTTTGCAGTTAATTCCATTACTTAAATTAGTGGAAAAAACAATTTTATTTACTTATTACTTCACCCAAATCAATTATAAAATAAAACTAAAAAGCAGCCCAATAAGGATATAAGTTCCAATAAAAATGCCAGTAAATTTTAGCACTTTAAGCACAAATATTTTACCCTTTTCAGTATCATAAACATCCATGCGCTCAATGGCATCAAAAGGAATAATAACTTGGTTAAGGCTATCTATGGCATATTCGCCAATATACAAATGCACTTCGTTACTTGGGTCGCCCATTTCCTTGGTATACCTATTTGACCTCATTTTCTGAGCCAATTTGTAAAACTGATGTTTATCGCCCACATAGGCAAATCGGCCTGTTAACTGGGCTTTTTGTCTATTAAATTCAGGATAAGTTAAATGCCATACCTCACCATCTTGGTTGTGCACAATGATGTATTTATCTCTATTTATGGCCCCATCAACCTGCCGACCATCATTGGTGGTAGCCGCTATTTTAAAATAATAACATCCTTCAAAAAAGACCACCACCAAAGGCATTATAAAAAGAAACAAACCCGACCTAATTCTCATACGTTGCGGTTAGAAAATTAAAACCTATAACCTACATTCATGCCCCACCTAACGGCAAAATCGTGTCTATTTTCTGCGTATTTGTCTCCCTGGTACAAATCTTTTACATCGTCGTGTAAAAACCTCGACCTGCTATAACCCATGCCTAGGTTCAGCGAAAAATTAAAATTGGGTGCGGGTTGAAAAAGAAATCCATTTTGCAAGAGAAGCGACTGAAAACTACCCGACATAATTTTGCTAACTTGCCCATTAGGATAGAGGCCTACCTGACTTCTATCGTTGTAATCGAACCAACCAAATTCCAAAGACGGACCAATATAATACCTTACCTTTCCTTGTCCACTAGGAAAGTAATTGCAATCGAAACCTGTGCTAAATTTTTTGTGCTCGCGGTAATACGATTGGCGACCATCAATTTGTTCCATTACAGCAAACTTATTGAGCCCAATAGCTTGCAAGCCTATGGAAACAGGCACCCGCAAACTATAATCGCCACTCTTGGTAAAATATTCATACGATAAGGTAATGGCACCTGCAAAATAATCGGGCACATTCAATTGAATCATGCGCCGGTTAAAATTCTCCCTCAAAGGATCTTCGCGGGGATTGTCTTTCCAAACATCTGCAGGTGGCGTGCTAGAGGCATCATAATTCATTACATCTACCACACCCGTGGCAAAAACAATCTTGCGAATCTCACTTTTGCTAAGAACGAAAACTGGTCCGCCCTGCCCTATAGGATTTTTGTATTTAACCAAGTTAGGTGTTACCTCTGTAATTTGGGCTGGAATGATCTTTCCATTGTTTCTATAAATGGTGTCTTGTGCCTGAATATTTATTAAAAAAAACAAGCTAAAAAAGAGGCTAAAAATAAATTTTTTGATGGGGGAGGTGAATTTAATTAACAACCAAAGCTACACATAAAAATCGAAAAATAAACTTAAACTCTATCTAATTTTTTGCAAGCTTGCAAAATCAACAAACTGCTTTTTGTGTTTAGGAAAATCGGCCCTAAGGGCTGCCCCCATTTGCTTAAACTCTGCCAAGCCACTGGGCACAACCTTGCCACCACGCACCCATTTTATTAAAACCTCGTTGTTAAAATAAAACCAGTTTTCTGTCATCGAATTTATTTTGGTTCTGGGGTTAATAGAAAGCTTGGTTTCATAATTGGAATTCTTGGCATAAACCAAAATTATAGAACCCATTTCGTTTAAATATTCATCGGCTTCAACCTTGCTCGAATCTGTATAAAAATTGGCATTAATCATTCTTAATTTTGTGCCCTCATAATATCCAAAATAGGCACTCCCAGACTCTTTAGCAGGTGCACTGTATTGCGAGAATATTTTCCTTTTGGCATCTATGGCCAGGTATTGCGTTTTAACAGCAGATACTGTTTTAACCGTATCAATTTTATGGGTAGAAAATTCCTTTAAAACAGCAATTGGTTCAGACAGAAAAAAGGAGATAAAAAATGCAAAAAGTAAGTTCATAAATTGTAAATTTAGTTCGAATATAGCAAAAAAAATTATTGTTTATTTTCGCCCCCAAAGCGCTCTGCACGTTTTAAATCGCGCAATACATATAAATACAAACTCTCTACCTTAGCCCGCGCCCAGGGAGTCTTGCGCAAAAATGTTAAACTAGATTTAATGGTGGGATTGGTTTGAAAACAATTAATTTTTACGGCTTCTCCCAAATAAGGCCAGCCCATCGTTTCTACCAAAAACGTAAGCATTTGCTCTAAAGTTATACCGTGTAAAGGATTGTTTTTTTGATCTGTCATGTACTTATTTTTTATAGATAAAACTGGCATCTGGGCAGTTCAATTTTGTACTGGTTCGCAAGCCATCATATACCACATGAACCAGGTTAGTTTGCCCTTCTTTTTGAGCGCACAAAATGGTGTTGCTTACCACAAACTCTTGCGGCATGCGCTTTAATGGCAATTCCAAATAACACCAAACCGCCTCCTCCTCTATTTCATATCCAATGCAAATTAAAGACATTTTTTGATTGCCTAATAGAATTTCCAAATGCTTTTTAACATAATTACAAACCAAATTTTTGTTGCCCATATCTTTGCTATACAAATCAACTTTTTGATGCAATTCCTTAGCCAAAGCCTGCTGCAAATCGTCGGCAAAAATCTTACAACTTATCTCTATCATTTTCTTCTTGCTGTCTACCTTTATCTCGGTTGCGCTCATATAAAAAGGATGAGCGGACTTATAAGATGATAAACTCACCAGCGACAGCAACAATAGTAGCAAGACTTTCAAATTATTTTTTTTAGTTTGCATCCCTTCAAAGATAGAAAAGAATGCAAGATTTTTGGCTTTGGTTTACAACCGGCATTACGCACATTACAGACCTCACAGGAAACGATCATATTCTGTTTTTGATGGTGCTTTGTGTGCCCTATTCTTGGCAAAATGGCAAGCAGTTACTTTGGCTCATTACCGCGTTTACCATAGGTCACAGCCTTTCACTTGCCCTTAGTGTTTTGGGCATTGTAAAGGTAAATTCTAACGCGGTAGAATGGCTCATTGCCCTAAGCATTCTTATTTTAGCCTTACAAAATATCCTGCGGTTCGGTCTGAACCAAGGCGCTAGCAAATCTTTTCAATATGGCCTTACCACGCTATTCGGACTCATTCACGGCCTAGGGTTCTCTACCCTTTTGCGGGCCATGTTGGGCAAAACGGAGTCGCTGGCCATGCCACTTTTTTCGTTTAACCTAGGCTTGGAGTTTGGGCAAATTATGATTCTTGCAGCTATTTTGGCCTTTGGCATGCTTTGGACAAACTTGCTTCATTGGCCAGATAAATTTCGCAACCTATCCTTCTCTTTATTGGCATTGGTTTTGTCTCTTGCCATGCTTATTGATCGGTTCCCACAATTAAAAACCACCTAAAATATGTATAAAATTCTCCCATTATTAGCTGTGATTGCCCTGAGCCTAAATTTGGTTCAGGCACAAAACCTTAAGAACAACCCACAATCTAACCACGGCAATAAGTTTGAACAATTGGGCACCATTTTGCCCGATGCAAACACCTATAGAACGGCATCTGGCGCACCTGGAGCAAGCTATTGGCAGCAACAAGCCGATTATAAAATTAATGCTACACTCAACGAAAAAGAGCTGCGTTTGCATGGCGATGAGGTAATTACTTATTATAACAATTCGCCCGATGTGCTTACCTATCTTTGGTTGCAGCTCGACGAAAATCAGCATAATCCCAATGCAGAATCCATCTTGTTTGATGGCAGCGAAAAATCACATCCACTTACCACCAATCAGCTTGATGGCTTAGATCTAAAAAAGAATTTAACGGGCTATGGGGTTAATATTTTATCGGTAAGCGATACAACGGGGAAGCCATTAAAATATACCATCATCTATACCATGATGCGCATAGAATTAGTGAAGCCTTTGAAGTCGAAACAAAAAATGAGCTTTAGAATTAAGTGGAATTATAAATTGCCAGAACGGATGAAGATTGGCGGAAGAGGCGGATATGAGCGCTTTGGTTCAGACAGTAATAGCACTTTTACCATTACGCAATGGTACCCGCGTATGTGTGTTTACAGCGACTATCAAGGCTGGAACAACAAGCAATTTACGGGCAGGGGCGAGTTCTCTTTGGTGTTTGGAAATTTTGAGGTGAACATGCGTGTGCCAGCAGATCATGTAGTATCTGCAACGGGTACGTGTAGCAATTATGCCGAGGTTTTGAGTACGGCGCAATTGGCACGTTGGAACCAAGCGCAGAAAACCAATGGCAATAACGTGGCCGAAGAACCTATTGAAATAGTGACTTTGGATGAGGCAAAACAGCGCGAAAATAAGCCCGATACCCTTGCCTATAAAACTTGGAAATACAAGGCACAAAACGTGCGCGATTTTGCTTGGGGCAGTTCGCGTAAATTTGTTTGGGATGCCGTTGCGGTAAACATTGAGGGTAAAAAAATAATGGCCATGAGCTATTATCCAAAAGAGGCGTATGCCTTGTACCACCGCTATTCTACCAAGACGGTTGCGCATACCTTGCGCGTGTATTCTAAACATACCATTGCGTATCCATACCCTGTGGCTATTAGTGTGGAGGCAGCAAATGGCATGGAGTACCCAATGATCTGTTTTAATTTTGGCCGAACCGATGAAGATGGCACCTATACTTCGCGCACTAAACATGGCATGCTGGGTGTAATTATTCATGAGGTGGGACATAATTTCTTTCCCATGATTATTAATTCTGATGAACGCAACTGGAGCTGGATGGATGAGGGTTTGAATACTTTTGTTCAATTTTTAACAGAACAAGAATTCGACAACAACTATCCTTCTAATAGAGGTCCGGCACATAAAATTGTGGATTATATGAAGCTGCCAAAAAATCAGCTTGAACCCATTATGACCAACAGCGAAAACATCAATAATTTTGGTTCAAACGCTTATGGAAAACCCGCAACGGCTTTAAATATTTTGCGTGAAACGGTGATGGGTAGGGAGTTATTTGATTATGCTTTTAAAGAATATTGCAGACGTTGGGCCTTTAAACATCCAGCTCCGGCCGATTTCTTTCGCAGCATGGAAGATGCCTCTGGCGTTGATTTAGACTGGTATTGGCGTGGTTGGTTTTATGATATTGACCCCGTAGATATTTCATTAGACAGTGTACTTTGTTTTGTAGTAGATGCGCCGGCCAAGCCTTTGGTTAAGGAAGAAAAGGAACGCGTGCGAGGCAAGCGTACTAAGGGCGACAATGATTTTATACATGTTTCGAGGCAGCGCAATTTGGCTTCTGGCATGCAGTTTTTGGTGAACCAAGATACTAGTTTGCGCGATTTTTATTACTACTATAAAGAGACCGATGAGCCAGTTGATACCGCAGAACCTAAAATGATTAACCGCTACGAAAACATTATACCATTAAGTGAAACAGAGGTGGAGAAATACAAAGGTAAATACTATTACGAACTGCATTTTAGCAATGTGGGTGGCTTGGTTATGCCATTGATTATTCAGTGGAATTACGAAGATGGCAGCATTGAAATAGACCGCATAAGTGCTTATATCTGGCGCAAAAACGAATCGAAAGTGATTAAGACTTTTGAGAAAAGTAAGCCGATACTTTCTATACAAATTGACCCCTTTAAAGAAACAGCAGATATAGACGAAGACAACAATAGCTGGCCATCTAAGGCCCAACCAACCCACTTTGATTTATATAAAACCAAGGTCTTGCAAAGGGGCCAATTCGACGATGAGAACAAGATGAAAAGGGCCAAGAAATAATGTCGTGTAACAATTATTACACAGTATGTTTTTAGGTGGTCTTACCTTTGTGGCAACAAATAAAAAAACAAAATGGAGAATTTAGCAAATCAAGTGCAATTGGGTGAGGTTAAAATTGTAGACGTAAGAACACCGGGTGAGTTTATGGGCGGACACGTAGTGGGAAGTATCAATATTCCTTTGAATGAAGTACCAGAGAGAGTAGAAGAATTTAAAAGCATGAAGAAGGTGATTTTGTGTTGTGCATCGGGTGGTAGAAGCATGCAAGCAACTGGCTTTTTACGTGGGCATGGCGTTAATTGCGATAATGGCGGGTCTTGGTTACAGGTTAATAACGACATGCACAACTAATGAGCACCCTTAGCTTAGCAAATTTAAAAAGCAATTGGAACCTCATTAAGGTACTTAAAATTACTTTGGCCTTAACAGTTATTTTTCAAGCTGTGGAGGCCAAAGACGTGCTTTTAGGCTCTTTTGGCGGCCTGTTTTTGGGTCAGGCCTTGCTTAATATTGGTTGCTGCGGGCCACAAGGTTGCGCGGTACCCGTTAACAAAAAGGATGATAAAAATACAGAAGACATTACCTTTACAGAGGTTAAGTAAATATCGTTGTGGTTTGATACTGTTGCAATAACGGTAAATGAGGCGAATAATGAATTTACATAGAATAGCCTTTTGGGCCAATTAAACTAATGGTTAAAACAACATTGAATAAAAATAATTATGAATAGAATAGTAAGTTTAATTGTACTGGCATTTGCCTTAAGTTTTGCAGCATGCACCCAAACGCCAGCCGGAAAAGGTGGCAAGGTATCTCCCGATGAATTTGAGCAATTGGTGGCCAAAACACCTGGCGCACAAATTATAGATGTGCGCACCCCCGGTGAATTCGAAAGCGGACATGTGGCAGGTGCAGTAAACATAGACATTAACGGCTCCAATTTTGAGAGTGGCATACAAGGATTAGATAAAACAAAGCCAGTTTTTGTGTATTGCAAATCGGGTGGAAGAAGTTCGAGTGCTGTATCTGCCATGCGCAGCAGTGGCTTTGATGTAATATACGAAATGCCTGGCATGATGGCTTGGCTCAATGCTGGAAAACCAGTGGTAACAGGCGAAGCAGCGCCCGTTAAGGAAGGTGGCATGAGCATGGAAGATTACCAAAAAGCGGTAACAAACGATAAAATGGTCTTGGTAGATTTTAATGCGGTTTGGTGCAAACCCTGCAAGGTTTTATCGCCTATTTTGGATAAAATTGGTTCAGACAAAAAAGAAAAATTGATTATCCTAAAAGTGGATGCCGACGAAAACGAGGCCTTGGTTCAGCAAAAAGGAATTGACGGCATACCTTACTTAGAATTGTACAAAGATGGCAAAATGATTTGGATGCACAAGGGCATGATAAGCGAAACCGATTTGCTTAAAGAAACCGGATTATAATACAAGGGTTTTTCCTTTAATGGGTGCCAAAAAAGAGGCTGTTTCATATATCGATACAGCCTCTTTTTTACGCGCAAAGGTTTTCCTGATTTACGCTTGTTGAACCAAATCTAAACAAGGTCATTTTTACCTCTAAAACAAGCTCTTTTATTTACATAGAGCCTTGGGTTTATTCCTTGACAAGCTTACCACTATGTACAAATTCATTTTTATTGAATACAGTATAAAAATACAAACCCGCCGTTAATTTATCTACATCAACTTTTTTGTCAATATCAAAGCTTGCAATTAAAACCAATTGCCCTATTTGATTATAAATAGAAATTGAATAGTCTCTTCTTGTATCACGCAAGTAAATTTTATCTTTACATGGGTTTGGGAATAAAATCAGAGCATTTAAAATTGGAGTTGACTCCTTTTCCCCAAGGAGTATTCGTTCATCTAACATTCTAATAGGAATAATAAATGGTTTATTAGGGCCATGAAGCTGATTCCATTTCAACAACTCTTGTTTAACACCATACAAATAAAATTGGCTATTATACAATAGAACCCCATTTGATTGCATTTTTGTATAAATTGTATCTATTTTGTTTACAGGGTATGAATAGTTTTTATTCCATAAAAGATTAAATGATGTGTCATAACAAAATTGCCCTATTTCGCCAGAATAACTATAGTTAACTGTAAGGTATACCCGCTGTTCAATGCTGTCAAATAAAGCATTAAAATTTCTAATATTAGTACCTCCAGCAAAAGGTTCGTCTTTTTTAAAATAGTTTGATTTATTTATTACAGAATCATCATTTCTAATTTCAATAAAGTTTGGCATCAAACCTAAATTGCCTTCAAATTCCTTATAAAAAACATTTCCGATATACCACCTATGATTAATTTCCAATGGAGAATGGTAAATATTAAACAGGTAGCTTCCAGCAACTTTTGCACTAGTAACTAATTCTAAGTCCCTAGAAAATCGCTTTATTGTATGACTTAAAAATCTAGAAAGTGGGTCGGCCAAACTCATCATTACATACGAATTTTTAAAATAAAGGATATTCGATGTGATTTCGCTGTACGAGCCTAATTGCAAATTGAAAGTGGTAGAATCTATGTATTGATTTTTTAAATGAAAAGAATTATCTATTTGGTAATATACATTGTAAGGAAAATCTTCATTATAAAATAACGTATTCAACAAAATTTCTTTCTCAGGACCTTGAATTAAATTGGCATAAGAAAAACTGTTCAAAAGAAAATTATTATCTATAATGTCAACACTATCCATTAATTTCAATAGACTATTCACCTTATATATTCTAATTCCATTTACTTTGAATCCAATGGATACAGCAAATTTGTACTCAGTTTCACTAACCTTAACAAAGTTGGTAACATAAGTCTGATATAAATTGCTATTTACAACAAGGCTATCTACAATCATGTTAGCGATGTTTGATTTGTATATTTTAAATCCACTAGTAGCCGTATTTTCATCCATAAACGGCAAAATAGAGAATAAATATCCGTTGGCTTCAATTGCATGAACTACATTCGAATTTGGATTGTGCTCAGAAATTGAATTCAGATTTTGGGCGACTGATGTTCTTAAAAAAGTAAAAATAACAAATACAATTTTAAATGTAATCCTTAACAAGGAAAAAAACATACTAAATTTTGTGTTGTGTTGTGTTGTTCTGCATAACTAAAATATAAATGTTCACAAATTTAAAAAATTAAATTTAAAAAAAAATACCACTTATCAGCAGTAACCAACCACTTAAAAGAAAAATCATGAATTTATAAAAAAATAAAGTTTTCTAGTTCGCCTGTGGCATGAGCATGGAAGATTACCAAAAAGCGGTAACAAACGATAAAATGGTCTTGGTAGATTTTAATATGGTATGGCGCAAACCCTGCAAGGTTTTATCGCCTATTTTAAATAAAACCTATCCTCATTCCATTTTGCGGGATTATTTTTTATATAATTTGAAATGTTTTGATAAGCGTGATCATTGCGGATAATGTGTTCGTGGTAATTGCGTTGCCAAACATCGATAACACGTGTGTTTTGTCGCATCCATTTTGTTACACCAATTTTAAACCCCCGAACCACCGACCCAATCGTTTTGGACGGTGACCGCAGGGGCGAAAAATTTTTCGCCCCATAATCATTCACAACAATTGATACATTTTTTGGGGAACCATTTGAATCTGGGGCATAATAAATTAAACCATCCATATTCAACCCATTTCCAAACAAACCATTTGAATCCGGCATGATTTCATTCAAACCATTTGAATTCGGCGCATTTCCAAACAAACCATTTGAATC
>JAWXAZ010000080.1:0-4927 GCA_034439755.1 bacterium | reverse complement strand
TCATTTTCCTTCTTGCTTTATGATGAATTGAAAACTGGGTGGCTGGTAATTTTTGTCTAAATAATTGCTGGGAATGGTGGTGGCGTTGCCATCTCTGGCCGATCTATAATGTGGTGAAAGAATTTCGATGCCAGCTTCATTACAACTATCTTGGATGTTTTGGTGCAGCTCAGAATAAATATTTGCCTGTTGGTTGGGATGTTTGGTGTAGGCATTGATTTGATACGAAACATAAAAATCGTCGAGGCTCGTTTGCAATACAAATGGGGCCGGATTTTTTAAAAACAAATTGGTTCTATTGGCCGCTTCAATGAGTGCTTTATGCATGTTTTGCCAAGGCACATCATAGCCAATGGTAACGGTGGTATGCATAATTAAGCCATTGCCAAAATCTGCCTCATTGCTATAATTTATGGTATGGCTACTCATTACATTCGAATTTGGAATGGAGATAATTTCGTTTTTGATGGTCCTGATGCGTGTAACCAACAAAGATTTTTCTATCACATCGCCTACTACTTCGCCAATTTTTACGCGATCGCCGTTCTTAAATAAGCGCATATAGGTAAGTACAATTCCAGCAACAATATTAGATAAGGGTCCGGCCGAACCAAAAGTTAATAAGAAACCAAGAAAGACGGAGACGCCTCTAAAAACAGGCGAATCGCTGCCCGGTAAATAGGGGAATATAAGCACAAACATAAAAGCAAACAGCACAACTTTTACAAGTTGAAAAGTAGGGTTTGCCCAATCTGGGTAAAATCCTTTTATGTGTAAATTGCCATTTTCGATCTCAGATTTTAAAAACTCAATGCCTTTAATCGCATATTTAAAAACCATAAAAATAACTGTAACGGTAAATAGGTTTGGCAAATAATGCAAAAGGCCTGAACCAATTTTTTTGAGGGGATTAAATATATAGCCAAATAATGTTTCTGCAAAGTTCTCTGTCCAAGGAAAAAATCCAAAAATAATGGGCAAGGCAATATAGGTAAGCAATAAAATTACCAGCCATTTTATTAGGGTGTTCATGACTGTAATGACCGACACCAAACGTTTTGCATCGAATAGGGTATAGTCTTTTATTTTAAACTCTTTGATCTTTTTACCCTCTTCTAGTGCGATTTTTTTTGCTGTCCATTTAAATAATTTTACACAATAAATTAGCAACAATACTAAGAAGCTAATGACCAAAAGGGCCAGACCAATTTCTTTGGCTAAAGTCATTAAACTCGTTTCATCTTTATACCTTAATATTTCTTTAGTGAGGGTGTTTTTAATTAATTTGGCTAATTCTTTGGTGTTTTCATTGCTCCAAATAGCATCGTTTTCCGAGATACTAATAAGAATATTCTCGCCATAAATAATGTCGTAGGCCGATTCGTTTTCAACAATTTTAAGGGTGTTTTCATTAAAAGTAAAATCGTCGCCAAGCTTACGCAGTCTTGTGTTTACAGCATTTGCTCTTTCAAATGCCGAAAAGCTTCCCCGACTGCTGTAAATTAAAAACAGGGTATCGTCAAAAAAGCCTAAAATAGGGTACGATTTTGCATTGCTCCTTAAAGAATCTATGCGCAATTTTTTATCTGCAATCCTGTTGGCTTCCTTATCATTTAATGCCTGAAGCTGCAAGAGCAGTGCTTCTTTCTTTAAGTTATCTGATTCTTTTACCGTGCTCAGTTGCTTTTCTAGTTCTGCTTTTTTTTTAGCATCAAAGGAACTTTCTTGATCTATTTCCTTTAAATTGAGGTTGTAATTTTTAAGCAATTCGGTGTTTATTGAATCCTTTTGCTTAATAGAATCATTTTGGCCCTGCACCATTGAGCCTGCCAAAGTGCCTATGAATAGTATGATTAAGGTGAACGTTTTCATTTACTTCTATTGTTTAATATTCTTCAAGAAATGCCCGTACTCACAAAATAATCTTGTATGCCTTTATTGTTTCCATAACCTGCACTCAAATCTAGTTGAACATTGTTGTTTAATAAATAGGCAAAACCACCATCAAATCTTTGCTGAAATTCGCCCCCACTAAGTTGACCATAATTTTCGATAAAACCGCTAAGTTTTTTATGAATTGGAAAGCCTAAGTTTATTACATATTTTCCTGTTGCGTTAGGGTTATTGCCATTATATGATAAAATCCAATTGGAAGCCAGACTCATGCTTTTAGGAAGCGACCAATTGGCCACAAAAACCATAACTGTAGCTGGTTTGCTGGCGCCAAAGTCTCTGGAAACATTGGGCATTTTTACCCGCATTTGAAATCCCGTTGTGGGCACCCACCCATTTTTGTTGTTAACATGTACACGGAAACCAAGGTGTAAATTGCTTAATCCTTTTAGTTCGGTTTGAACCGAATCTGATTTGTTGCGAAGGTTTTGATAATCTATCAGCGCACTTAATTCCACCGTTTCCATTATGCCATACCTTATCACATTATTTGATACATATATATTGGTTTTGTTTTGGCTGGTTAAATAAGAATTATAATCAACTCCTTGCTGAAATTGTAATATGTTTTTGCCTACCGTAAAGGCCCCAATCGCTTGCCCGGGCCTACCAGTTCGGATGGTTTCATTGTATTGCGCAAATAGGAAACTTAGGTTCAAAAAGAAAACAGAAATTGTTAAAACCGAAATTTTCATAGGAACAATTTACAAATCTATTAGGAGAATTTGTAGTTTTAACAAAAATGCAAACTTAACAGAATTTTATAATATCGTCTTGAGAAACGCTACTATGATTTTTTGATTTGATAATTTTCGCCTTCCATATTAAACGGCAAGTATGTAATAACGTCAATCACTCTGTACCCTCAGTTTCTGCCTTCCTTGGTAGTTTTCTGCACTAATTTCTATCAAATAAAAGCCATCTTTTAAATCGCGAATGTCAACTTGCTTTTGCGTTTCTTCCAAAATAACCGATTTAACCAAAGCACCCAAAACATCGTAGAAATTTAAACTTGCTTTGCCTTTATATAACAGATTCGTTTTTATCTGAAGCACATTGTTTGCAGGGTTGGGATACATTGCTATTTCTTGGTTTTCTTGGTTCAAGAATGAATGAGAAAGGCCCGTGTATAATGGGTGCAAAATGTTTGAGGTATCGGAGCTACAACCTTGCACATTCACCAAGGTATAATAATCGCCACTTGCTGTAATAACATAGCTAGCATTGGTTGCGCCATTGATAGGCCCCAGAGCATTATGCCATTGATTACCGCTGCTTGCCGACGAACTTAAGGTGTTTAAATTTTGAGTAATAATAGGTTTAGAAGGATTAGGTTTAACCGTAATCATTATTTTTGTGCTGCCACCTGGTCCAAAACTATTTACGCCACTCACCAAAATTTCGCCCGAAACCGCATTGCTGCCAAAATCAACTACAATGGAATTTGTTGCGCTTGTTCCCGTGGCACCCAGCGGCAATGCCCATACATACGAACTTGCCTTGGGAATAGGAGGAACCGTATAGGTTACAGATTTGGTACCCGCACAAACACTAGTTGTACCATTAATGTTTCCGCTACAACCCAGAATGTGGTTCACCACAGCACGGTATAACAAAAAGGTTACACTTTCCATACCCGACGGATAAGAATTGGTTAAGCCACAAACCACCACTTTTAAACAAGAATCGTAAATCATTTTGCTGCGGTAACCCCAAGTGCTACCACCACGACCCCAATACTTGTAACCTTGGGTAATATCTCTGCCTAACCCTAAACCATACTGCGCGCTAGCGTTATTGTAGCCAGCAAAGTTTGTTAATTCATTCATCGAGACCCTACTTATCACCTTGCCATCAAACAATGCATTGTACCATTGCACCATTTCCGAGGAGGTTGAAAATAGAGCTCCGGCACAACCTCCCGCTGTGTTTAATCCAACTCGCGAGGTATCATGAAAATCTTTTGTATTCCACCAACGGTGTGCAACATTGCTCAAAGTAGACTCCTTAACATCATAAAAAGTGCTATCCATATTTAAGGGTGTCGGCTATAATTTGGTCCACCTATAATAGTAAATCGATTTAAGGTGCTTTGTACGTAATTCCAAGTTTTTTGCCGATAGTCCAAAGACCATAGCAATTTGTGGTTTATTATGCTTCGCTTTCATTGTTTAAACTTCGGATTTTACGCAATTCATAATTCCTACTTTAGCCTAATTGTGGAATTAATTATGAATTATGAATTATGAAACAAAAAACCGTCATCAACCACCCAATGTTCCTTAACTCCTACTTCATAATTATGAATTTTGAATTATGAATTATGAAACAAAAAACCTTCATCAACCACCCAATGTTCCTTAACTCCTACTTTATAATTATGAATTTTGAATTATGAATTATGAAACAAAAAACCTTCATCAACCACCCAATAATCCTTAACTCCTACTTCATAATTATGAATTATGAATTATGAATTATGAAACAAAAAACCGTCATCAACCACCCAATAATCCTTAACTCCTACTTTATATTTTTAAATTCATAATTCATAATTCAAAATTCATAATTCCTACTTTAGCCTAATTGTGGAATTAATTATGAATTTTGAATTATGAATTATGAAACAAAAAACCTTCATCAACCGCCCAATAATCCTTAACTCCTACTTTATAATTTTAAATTCATAATTCATAATTCATAATTCATAATTCAAAACTCCTCCTACCAACTCAATTTTAAACAAAAAAGCGGATTCAAACTACTGTTTGAATCCGCTTTTTTAAAAGGAAAAAATAAATTAATTGCCTTTAGCCGCTGTTGCGCGAGCAATATATTTATCGATGTCTTGCGCTTCTGTTGATTCGCTATAATCGTTTTTGATTTTTTCGTATGCACCTACCGCATCGCTATATTCTTTTAACTCCTCAAAAGCCAAACCAGCTTTCTTTAAGAAAATTGGTGCCGTTAATTT
>JAWXAZ010000079.1:0-35373 GCA_034439755.1 bacterium | reverse complement strand
CTGTTTCCTTTGCTGTTTCCTTTGCTGTTTCCTTTGCTGTTTCCTTTGCTGTTTCCTTTGCTGTTTCCTTTGCTGTTTCCTTTGCTGGGCATTGGCCCAGCAAAGGCCCAATTATCCCGATAAAACGGGATGGGTATTAGTTTCTGTATGATTATAGGTTGAAGGTATTTATAATGTAAAGCAAATAATATGAAAACCTACTTTGCAATAATAAATCTATCCATTCTTGTCAATCCGTCAACACTAGTTTTAAAAAAATAGGAACCGGCGGAAAGTTTATCAATTTCAACTGCAAAATGATTATCCTTTTCTGAATCCTTATTAATTAGTATTTCCCTGTTTCCTAAAATATCAAATAGTTCAACAGTGAAATTGCCAAAACCTGATGCTTTAAAAGCGATGTTTAACTGACTGGTTGCTGGGTTTGGATATAAATTAAAAACTGACATGGGTTTAATTAGTGCATTTTGTTCAAAAAAGTTGTTTAAATTTCTCTTACCCATATAGCATTTATTGGAGATAGTTCTTTCTGTTGGAGGCATTAAGATGGCAATACACTCATCAAAAGTATTATAAGCTTCTCTGTCAATCTCACCATTGCCCATTTTAACCCAAGTTGCAGCCGATTGTCATATTACAGTATACATGTGATGCTTTTCGACCTACGATTAATTTACCAAACCGTGGCAGGCTAATTTACGATACGCTTGGTTGTCTGAGTTTATTATAAACAGAAATTCCACCTTACAAATAATGAAAATAAATCAGCTTTGATTTTATTGATACCCCTAAAGTTGCATTTGTCTCTTGAATCTAAGGAATTGTAACGAAAGAATGTGTCCATTTGTTTAAAATATAAATTTATGCAAACCGATGATTTATTAAAAGCGAAATATGCAACTTTATTGCCCCATTTAAATGAAAAAGAGGTTCGATTAGTTTTAGCAGCTGATGCTAGAAGTATGGGTCGTGGTGGTCTAAGTAAAGTTTCTAAACTTTCTGGCAGGTCTAGAGTTACTTTAAACGCCGGATTGATAGATTTAAGCAGGAATTCAGATGCGGATTCATCAGTCAAACGAAGCAGAAAAGTAGGGGGTGGAAGAAAGAAAGCGAAAGACTTAGATAAAAGTTTATTGCAAGTAATTGAAAACATTGTAAGTCCCCACACAATGGGAGACCTAATGAAAACTCTTCAATGGACAAGTAAAAGCTTGAGAAAAATATCAAATTTAGCAAAGGAAAAGGGATATAATGTTAGCCATAAACTAGTGGGAGAGTTATTGAAAAGTTTAGGCTATAGTTTACAAAGCAACCGAAAAACAGATGAAGGAGGAACCCATGAGGATTGGGATGCTCAATTTGAACATATTAATAAAGTTGCAACGTCATTTTTAAATTGTAAACAGCCAGTAATCTCAGTTGATTGTAAGAAAAAAGAAGTGCTGGGTAATATAAAAAATCCTGAGCAGGAATGGATTCCATCAAAAGAACCTACCAAAGTAAAGGTATATGATTTTGTCGATAAGGAATTAGGAAAAGCGATTCCCTACGGGGTTTATGATATTGCAAATAATGAAGGCTGGGTAAGTGTGGGAATTGATCATGATACTGCCAGTTTCGCTGTATCGACTATTAGAAGTTGGTGGAATGAAATGGGTGCAAATCATTTTGAAACGGACAAGCTATTTATACCGGCTGACGGTGGAGGTAGCAACAGTTCAAGAAGCAGACTGTGGAAGAAGGAATTACAACTATTCGCCAATGAAACCGGGCTTGAAATAACTGTAAGTCATTACCCTCCAAGTACAAGTAAATGGAATAAAATTGAGCATA
This sequence comes from bacterium, assembly GCA_034439755.1. GTDB lineage: Bacteria > Bacteroidota > Bacteroidia > UKL13-3 > UKL13-3 > B1. The sequence goes on along the minus strand of JAWXAZ010000079.1, from coordinate 33,540 downwards.
GGCTTTTCTCGTACATAAGTATGAATTGGAAAGCAAAGCCGCTAATAAGTATTCAATTTGTTCTGGACTTAATAGCGTCAACAACCACAACCAAAGGATTAAAAGTCAGATCGAAATTAGATAGTAATTTGCATGAGAAAGGACAAAAAATATCTGATGAAGAATTAGAAAGCATAAAAATAAAAAGAGATAAATTTCATGGTGAATGGAACTATGTTATTAGCCCAATATACGTATAGGTTATTTCGTTACAACTTCTAAGTTAATAAAAAATAAAGCGCTATTCTCCTTTCTTATGAACGCAGGTGATGACGTTAAAACACTTGCGGCACCAGAATGATTTTAAATTGAGAAAGAATAAAAAAAAACGGGCCCAAAATGGGCGAGAAACTCTTTCTAAATCCCAAGAGCCGCAGTTGGGACAGTGGGCTCCAAGTTTATATTTAAATATTTGATCTTTCAACTGCAGGGCAATTTTGGCTCTTCAAAGATAAATTAAACGGTCCATATTGTTAAATTGTTTTTCGTTTTTATAAAAATTTAGAGATTATTATGAATTCGTTTACATTGCAATGACTAAATATTACAAATTGTGTTGTTCAAACAAATTATAGGTCAGGATTATATCAAAGAAAAGCTCATTTCTATGGCCAATTCTGGCCGAATTAGTCACACGCAATTGTTTGTGGGGCCAGAGGGTTCTGGCAATTTAGCCTTGGCAATTGCCTTTGGGCAGTATGTTAATTGCTTAAAACCTCAAGAAACGGATAGTTGTGGTGTTTGTAGCAGTTGTATTAAATTTGAAAAATTGGTTCACCCCGATTTGCATTTTACTTTTCCTACCATTACGCCTTTGAAGCAAAGCAAAGAATTGGCCGAAGAATGGCGCAAAGCGCTTACAGAAAATCCCTACCTTAATAACTACGATTGGCTTCAGACCATTGATAACCATGCCAACAAGCAGGGCAATATTACGCATGATGAATGCCGCGATATTATTAACCGTTTGAGCCTAACCAGCTATGAAGCCAAGTTTAAAACGCAGATAATTTGGCAGGCAGAATACCTAGATTTAAGTGGAAATATCTTGCTTAAATTGTTGGAGGAACCGCCTGTTGGAACGCTCATTATTTTGGTGGCACACAATACGGAAAAGGTTTTGGCCACTATTTTATCGAGGGCGCAAACGATTAAAATACCAAAACTGAGCGACAAAGATATTGAGGATGCCTTGCAAGCACATCATCAATGTACGCCGCAAAAGGCCATTGACATTGCGCGTTTGGCCGATGGCGATTATAACTTGGCTTTGTCTTTATTGAAGGTGGAACACGATGGGTATTTTGAAACTTTTAGCAGTTGGATGCGCTTTTGTTTTAGTGGCAAGTTAGATGAATTGCAAAAGTGGGTGGATGAAATGGCGGGCTCTGGCAGAGAATATGTAAAGAATTTTTTGGCCTATACCACCCAAATGATTAGGGCGGCATTTTTATATAAATTTGGCGATCCAAAATTGATTCGTGTAAACGAGCAAGAGTTGCAATTTTTGGTGAAGTTTTCTGGCTTTTTAAATGGCCAAAATTTAGGGGAGATTCTGAAAAGCTTAGATGAGGCTGTTATTTCGGCTGAACGCAACGCAAATCTGAAAATCCTATTTTTAAATCTTTCTTTGTATATTGGCAGGCAATTGAAAGGTGTGCACAAGGTTGCATAATCGATTATTGATTTTTTTTACCATGTGCTTTTGCACAATGGTGTATTGTTAAACTATTATTATTGAGATAGATATATGGGATGTGGATCGGGTGGTTGTAGTACTGGAGGATGTAGCTCTGGTGGTTGTAGTACAGGTGGATGTAATAAATTAAACACATTTGATTGGTTGGCAGAAATGGAATTGCCGCCACATATGAAGCCGTTTGATATTGTGGAAGTAAGATTTAAGGGCACGCGCAAAGAATTTTACAAAAGTACACACATCGATTTTTTTGTAAACGAATATGTGGTGGTTGAGGCCGAAAATGGCTACGATATTGGCAAGGTGAGTTTAAAGGGTGAACTGGTTAAGTTGCAACTTAAGAAGTATAACCGCAATGAGCACGATACCGACTTTAGGAAAATAATGCGCAAGGCTACCGAAGCCGATGTAATTAGAATAAAAGAAAACCAAGAGCTTGAGGTTCCAACCATGTATAAGGCAAGAAGCATTGCCATGGAATTGGGCCTTAGCATGAAGTTAAGTGATGTGGAATATCAAGGCGATAGAAGGAAGGCAACTTTCTTTTATACGGCAGATGAACGGGTAGATTTTCGCGAGCTTATTAAGCGTTTAGCCGAAAGTTTTAAGGTTAGAATTGAAATGCGCCAAATTGGTTATAGGCAAGAGGCTGGCCGACTAGGAGCTATTGGTTCTTGCGGCAGGGAATTGTGTTGTAGCACTTGGCTCACCGATTTTAAATTGGTTAGCACCAGTGCGGCAAGGTATCAAAACTTATCGCTGAACCCATTAAAATTAAGTGGACAATGCGGTAAATTAAAATGCTGCCTAAATTATGAGCTCGAATCCTACACCGAAGCGCTCAAAGATTTCCCTCATGAGAATGTGGTGACCTTACATTTTGCTGAAGATAAATTGTACCGCTCGGTAAAAACAGATATCCTTAAAAAACTCATGTGGTTTGCACCCCAAACCGAATTGGGTGGCGAGTGGTTAAGTCTGCCAGTAAAGAAGGTTACAGAATATCAAGACATGAATAAACGCGGTGAAAAACCGGTGCTCGAAATTCAAGAAAAGAAGTCTTTAAAACCAGAAAAAGTAGAGCTGGAATTTAAGAACGATATGGGCGTGGGCAGCTTAAGTCGCCTCGATGAGCGCGAAAGAAATAAGAAAAACCAAAGTCGCAACAAGAATAATAGAAACAATAAACCGGGCGAACCAAGCAACACGGGAAGTAGTAATTTGCAAGGCAACAACCCACAAGGCAATAACAACCCTAATAACAGACCAAGCGGGCCAAGTAACGCAGGCAGCAGTAATTCGCAAGGCAATAATCCAAACAACAGACCAAGTGGGCCAAACAACGCGGGTAACAATAACCCAAATAACAGACCTCCTAGGCCAAACAATGCGGGTAACAATCCAAACAACAGGCCTGCCGATCCAAACAACTCGGGTAACAATACTTCACAAGGAAATAATAATAGCGCCGACAATAAACCAGTAGGAACAAATAACCAAGGCAACAACCCTTCGCAAGGCAACAACACTCGTGGTGGTAATCAAGGTCCGAGAAACAATGGCCCAAGACCCAATCAAGGTCCGCGCCCAAACAATCCTAACCCAAACTCAAATCCTAACCAAAATACCAAACAGGCACCAAAGCCAGAAGGCGGAGCACCCAATCCAAATAACAGGCCACCAAGAGGCCCTAACAACCAAAATAGAAATAGGAACAACAACCAAGGAAACAATCCAGATTCCGAAAACAAAAACAACTCAGAAAACAACAACAATTCAAATTCCGAAAACAATAACAACCAAGGAAACAATCCAAATAACAACAACCAGGGAAACAACAACAACCCAAATTCCGAAAACAATAACAACCAAGGAAACAATCCAAATAACAACAACCAGGGAAACAACAACAACCCAAACACCAACAACAACAGCAACCCATAAATGATTAGGCGCTCATTTACATTCACTTTGGTGGCAAGCCTGCTTCTGCTTTTGGTGGCGTGCGATTCAGCCAAGCTTATCGATGAAAACAAAGACATCCCAGACCAGGCTTGGTATTATAAGAACAAGCTCGACTTTGATGTGAACATAGACGATACCAACAAGACCTATAATGTTTACGTGAATTTACGCGTTGGCGCCAATTATAAGTACAGCAATTTCTTTGTAATGGTGAACCAAACTTCGCCCTCAAAAATAGAGAGCAAAGAGCGCAAAGAGCTTACGCTTATAGATGATGCTGGCAATTGGTTGGGGAAAGGTTTGGGCGATTTATACGATTATCAAGTACCCATTTATCCGCAAATGCGCTTTAAAGAAAAGGGAATTTATCATTTCGAATTGGAGCAAAATATGCGCGAAGATACCCTTCAACCAGTTTACTCGGCAGGCATGCGCATAGAAGATTTTGCCCTTGCCAATAAGCAATAAAACCAATTAAAATTATTAAATAGCCCAAAGCTATTCAATAATTTTAATTGGGTAAATGCCAAATTAACAAAATAATGGTAAAATAAGATATTTGTCGAAACTGGACTTATACTATTTTTAACCGGTATAATTTAAGCCCAAAAATAATTGGTTCAGCCCAAAAAATACCCAGTAAAAGTTAGCCCTAATTACGGTCTGAACCAACGCTGAGCGATGCGCAAGGTGTATTGACAATAATCTTGCAAACCCTTATTGAAAAGCTCATTTCCGAGGCTATCTCCATTTTCATCTAGTGCTTCTTTGGTAAAATGCGACTCAAAAATGCGCGAAGAAACGAGCGAATCGTGGTTGCCAAAACTGATTAATTTATTCACAATTTGCATCAAATGAATGGCCGGCGCCTTGCCACCCTTTCCCGTTGAAACGCCCACAAAAGAGAATACCTTGTTTTGAAATAAATGCTCAAAAGGCCTAGCAGGCAAGTAATGCAGCATGTTTAATATCTCTGGCGTGGTGCTCCAATTGTACTCTGGCGAAATAATTATGACCACTTGCGCTGCATCAAAAGCCCCAATAAGATGACTCTGAAAAACCGTAAGTTCATTGGCCTTTAAGCCACCTTGCGCCATTAAGGGAATATCGAATCCCACAAAATCAATGAGATTTACCTCATGCGCCGCAGCTTCAAATTCTTTTTGTAAAGCCTTAGCCACCCTAAGGCTATTGTTGTTTGCCCTTGCCGAGCCCGAAATAATTGCAATGCGCATGATTTAATTTGAGTTTTGATACTTTCTTATAAAACGATACAAATTAAAGCTAGAATTGTTCATGGCTTCTGCTAACTCGCTCTCTAACAAAGGCAATTTAATATCGCGGGTTCGCAAAGCTTTAATTAACACCAAGGCCTTTTGCGCCAATAAATGCACACGTTTGCTACCCTTTACTGGCAATTGGGTATGTTTTAAAATAGCCTCTGCCAAAGTTTCCATGCCCACATTTTGAGAAGCAACCGTTTTTACCACCGGCGTTTCCCAATTTTCTTGCGCATATTGATGGGCCAATGACAATAAATTTTTCTCAAAAATAGCCGCCCCTGCCCTATCCGATTTGTTTAACACAAACACATCGGCAATTTCCATGATCCCACTTTTGATGGTCTGAATTTCGTCGCCAGCCTCTGGTACTAGTACCAATACTGTGGTGTCTGCCAAGGCCGCAATCTCCACCTCACTCTGGCCCACGCCTACGGTTTCTATAATCACATAATCGAATGCAGCCGCGCGCAACACATCACATACCTCAAATATTTTAGGTGCCAAGCCGCCCAAACTGCCTCGGCTGGCCATGCTTCTTATAAACAAATTGGGGTTTAAGAAATGCTCGCTCATGCGCAACCTATCGCCCATTAAAGCGCCCTGGTTAAACGGCGAGCTTGGGTCTACCGCAACTATGGCTACCTTCTTGCCTTGGTTCAGCCAGAAACTTGCTAAGCCGTTTATGAGTGTGCTTTTGCCAGCGCCTGGCGGACCAGTAATGCCAATTAAAGGGGTTTTGGCAATTTGCAGCGAAGCCAACAAATCTTCGTAACCCATTACCTCGTTTTCCACCCAAGAAATAAAGCGTGCAAGTGCCCTTCTATCTCCGGTTTGAACCAACGCTGCGATGTTTTGCATGGCTGTTAGCAGGAAATTTTGTTGACACGGTTGGCATGTCGGCCACCTTCGAAAGAAGTAGAAATAAAAGTGGCAACAATTTGTTGTGCGGTGCTTAAATCGATAAACCTAGCGGGCAAACACACAATATTGGCATCGTTGTGCGTGCGCGCTAATGAACTCAATTCATTTTCCCAGCAGATTGCTGCGCGTATGCCCTGGTGCTTATTGGCGGCCATTGCTACCCCATTGGCGCTACCACAAATTAAGATGCCCAATTGGCATTCTTTATTCTCTACCGAAAAAGCCACAGGGTGCGACGTATCTGGATAATCCATAGACGCGGTGCTGTGGGTGCCAAAATCTGTTACCTCATGGCCTTGGCTTGTTAAGGTGGCCTTTATGGCTTCTTTATAATCGAATCCTGCGTGATCGCAGCCTATTGCTATTTTCATTGTTCAAAATTAATGGCTTGAGCCAAATAAAAAAAGCCACCTCAAAAATGGGTGGCTTTTCTTTTAAAAGTTTATTGAAACTTAGTTTTTTGTAAAGGTAATTTTGGTAGTATAAACAATACCCATATCATTTTCGGTCATTTCTAACTTAAATGTTGTAGCACTTAACTCTTTTACATCTGCAATAGTAGTATCGCCATCTATTAAACGAATTTGCGCACCATTGTTCAATAAAGCCCAACTACCACCTGGCTCGGTATTTGGATCTGATGGATCGCACTTAGTTGCACCTGCTTTGTTGGTAACTGTACCTGCGGCTAAAAACTCTATTAAGTCATCCTTTTCGCAAGGATCCATGGCTAGATACATATCAATAGTACCACCTGGAGAAACCAAAAGCAAACTTGTAACTCTCCAATCCTTACCCACTAAATTTGCAGATGGATTTGCTGGTGTTGGATCATCTGTTTTTTTATCTTTTGTACAAGCACTAAAAGCAAGTGCAGAGATAGCCAAAGCTATGGCTAAGAATTTGTTAAATTTCATATTGGGTTAATTTTATTATCTACGAATATAAAGGAAATTTAAAAAATAATGCAAGTCTTTTTTTTTACTTGAGTTTGTTTTTCTCTACGCGCTTTGCCACCAAGATACTTATTTCGAACAAACCATATAACGGCAAGGCCATCATTACTTGGCTAGCCATGTCTGGCGACGGGGTAAGAATTCCCGATAAAATTAAAATAACCACCAAAGCATAGCGCCTGTATTTGCCCATAAGCGCACTTGTTAATATGCCAATTTTTGCCAAAAAATATACCAACATCGGCATCTCAAAAATGAGTCCGCAAGCAAATGTTAAGGTAGCTAAAAACGAAATATACGACTCTAAGTTAATTTCATTGCTTACAATTTCGCTCACTTTGTACGAGCCCAAGAAATTAATAGACAAAGGCGCAAGTAAAAAATACCCAAACAAAATGCCCATAAAAAACAAGGCCGAGCTAAAGAAAACAAAGCCCTTGGCATAGTTAATTTCTTTGCTGCTAAGAGCTGGCCTTATAAATGCCCACACTTGCCACAACACAAAGGGAAAGGCCACCACAAAGCCGCCTACAAATGAGATAAATAAATGCTGTGTAAACTGACCCGTAATATCAATATTAGAGAGCACAAAGCCCATTTCTTTTACGCAATACACATCTGTGCCAGTGAGCCAATAGGAGAAATCGCACATTTGTTTGTAGGTCCAGAAATCAATGTGCATGGGCCCAAATAAAATGGTATCGAATAGCAGGCTTTTGTTAAAAAAAATAACTACTGCACAGACCAAAATAGCAACTGCTGCCCTAATTATGTGTTTCCTTAACTCATCAATGTGGTCAAAGAAACCCATTTCCTTCCCTCCTAGGGTACTTTCTTCTATTTGGTCGAGTGCCATTTATATGTTTATCCTAACTTAATTTTTCCTCTAAAGAATTTTCGAATATCGTGGCGTAATGGCTAAGGGCACCAAAGGAATGTGCGTTTACCAAAACTTCGCCAGTTGTTACCGTTCCCAATTGTTCAAAACCTTGGTTCAGCCCAATTAATAACGATTCAAAGGCTGTTTGGTTTTTAGGATCAACACTTACCACTACCCTGCCTTGTGCTTCGCCAAACAAGAAAGCATCTGTTCTAATGGCCGCAGTTTGATTAATTTCAAAAGATAATTTTTGGGGCATTGCGCTCTCTAACAAACAAGTTAACAGGCCGCCTTCGCTCACATCATGGGCGCTTTGGATTAAACCAGATTTGATGGCTTTTAGTACCGCTTGGTGCAATTGATGCTCCTCGTCTAAATTAAAATATGGTGCAGGCGATTGGGCTACATTTTTGAAATGCGCTAAGTAATGCGAGCAGCCTAAATCGTTTTTAGACAAGCCCATTTGGTAAATTAAATCACCCGCTTGTTTAAAGTTTAAGGTCATGTGTTTTTGGTCTGAACCAATTAATCCCACCATGCCAATTGTTGGCGTTGGAATCACTGCGTTATCATCGCTGCTTTGGTTGTAAAAGCTCACGTTGCCTCCTGTAACAGGGGTATCAAATTTCTTGCACGCCTCGCCTAAGCCTTTGATGGCATACACAAATTGATAGTATACTTCTGGGTTGTATGGGTTGCCAAAATTTAAGCAATTGGTAATTGCAGCAGGCTCTGCGCCAGAGCAAACCAGGTTACGTGCGGCTTCCGAAACGGCTATCATACCACCCACAAACGGGTTGGCATACACATATCTGCTGTTACAATCTACGGTCATGGCAATAGATTTATCTGTGCCTTTTACCTTAACTACGGCCGCATCGCTGGGTGCATTGGTGGTTTGGTTTATAGTACCCACCATGCTATCGTATTGGTTGTACACCCAACGTTTGCTGGCAATATTGGGGTGACCCATTAAATATTTGGCAATAGCAGGCGCTTCATTTAATTGAATATCGGCTATTTGGTTCAGGTTAAATTTTTCTATTTCTTTAAAATATTTAGGCTCGGTATACTCGCGGTGGTATACCGGTGCGCCACCACCCAATACAAGGCTTTCGCTTGGAATATCGGCTCTAAGCTCGCCATTCATATAGTATTGCACGCGTGCTGTATCGGTAACCTCCCCAATGATGGCGTAGGTTAAATCCCATTTTTTAAAGATAGCTTCAACCTCGGCTTCTTTGCCTTTGTGCACAATAACGAGCATGCGTTCCTGGCTTTCAGACAATAAGATTTCCCAATCTTTCATGCCTGCTTGGCGCATAGGAACCTTATCGAGCCACACCTTCATGCCTGTTTTGCTTTTGGCGCTCATTTCGCTGGTAGAGCAAGTAATGCCAGCGGCGCCCATGTCTTGCATGCCCACTACCGCATCTGTTTGCTCCAACAATTCCATGCTGGCTTCTAAGATTAATTTCTCCCAGAAAGGGTCGCCCACTTGCACCGAGGGTAAGTCTTTGGCCGAATCTTCTGTGATGTCTTTAGAGGCAAAGGCCGCACCATGTATGCCATCTTTTCCGGTGGCTGAACCAAAAATATATACGGGATTTCCTAGGCCTTCTGAAATGGCAGAAACGGTTTTACCAACTTTTGCAATGCCTACGCTCATGGCATTTACCAGGGGATTAATCTGATAACAATCGTCGAAATATACCTCACCACCCACTGTTGGGATGCCAAAGGCATTTCCATAATTGCCAATTCCTTTTACTACGCCACGCACCAACCATTTGGTACGCTCGTTTTCTATGTTACCAAAACGAAGGGAGTTTAATTGGGCAATAGGGCGTGCGCCCATAGAAAAGATATCGCGGTTAATGCCGCCAACGCCCGTTGCAGCACCTTGGTAGGGCTCAATGGCACTTGGGTGGTTGTGACTTTCAATTTTAAAGCAGCAAGCTAAACCACCGCCAATATCAATTAATCCAGCATTTTCTTCCCCTGCTTTGGCAAGCATTTTGTCGCCCTCTTTGGGCAAGGTTTTTAGCCAAACAATGGAATTTTTATAGGAACAATGCTCGCTCCACATCACGCTGTAAATGCTTAGTTCTGTAAAATTTGGGGTTCTGCCCAAAATCTCTTTTATCTTCTCAAACTCTTCTTCGCGTAAGCCAAGTTGTTTGGCTTGTTCAAGTGTGGCTAAAATGCCTATGGGTTGTGTATCACTCATGTTGATTTTCCGAAAGCGCAAATTTGCGCAATAGTTGGGGGAAAGCCAAAATTTGGGGAGAAATAAATGGAATGAGGATTTATTGGATCAGCAATTATTAAAAAATTAGTTGTTAATACCTTCAATTAAGTCCTTCATTTGTTGAAGACTTTGTGGGCCTAAAACAGCCTGACATTTAATTTTGCCCATTCCTCTTTGCGCCAAAATATAGTTAGCCCTTTCTCTAGAATCTGGATGCGTGCTTACCCAAGATAAATACTTCATGGCCTCTGGCTCATCGCTGCCCAAACGGTACAAAAAGGCAGCGTATTGCTCTACATCAATTTTGGCCTTTTGCATATATTTAACCGATTTTAAATCTGCCTCACGTTCTAAGGTTCTATCATAAGCAGAAGACGATAGGTATTTGATAGCTTCCTTTAATTTATCTCCATTACCCGAGCCAGAAGCCAAAGATAATAGGATGGACAATCCCATTTCTTTAACTAGTTTTTTCATCACGTGTTTCAATTCAATATGGGCTATTTCATGTCCTAAAACGCCACAAATTTCGCCTTCATTTTCTGCCGCTAAAATCAGTCCTGTATATACAACCAGGTGGTTATTTGGCAAGGCAAAGGCATTTACCTCATTGTTGTAAATGAGGTGTACTTTTAATTGATTTGCATCTATGTCATTGGCGCCACAAATCTTTTGGATCAGGCTATCGATTGGTTCAGACAGTCCTTTGTTTTCTATTTCCTTGGCGTCATTTTTGATATACTCCCAAATAGTATCACCTAGTTTTTCTTCACTACTTTTGCTCACTTGGTTTATATTTAACAGCGACATCCAATCTACTTTTTGGAGCAAAAAAATACATCCAAAAAATAGAACAAGCATTAAAAAAATTTGACTTAATATTTTCATGACTTATTTCTTACATAATAGATCGCAGATATCTGCATATAAAAACCACCTCACATGTTTGCCTTTTCTGGTTTGAATAGCGGTGTAAATGGTGGCAATAAACTCAACCACATTAAAAATTATCAGTGTAAAGATATAGGCAAAATAATTACTACTTAAATGGTCTGAACCAAATATGATATAAATGGTCCACCAAAACCCATAGCTATTGGCAAACAACAAAGACAATTGGGAGAGGAGGGCCTGTAAACAATGCCAACGAATAAAATAGGTGCCCTTTCTGTTTCCCAGGTAAAAAATTAGGGTGGCAATTAAATTAATAATTGGCAATGGCAAACCTGCAATGATGGCTATAAGCGACATGAGGTATGCATTGGAAGCCTTTTCGGCTTCATCTTCCTTTACTATCCAAGCCTGTGTTTGATTTTCCATCAATAACCTTTATAAAAATTCCATACCCAATTTGCCAGTAGCAAAAGTAATAGCACAATTGCTGTTTTTGTTTTTGAAATACACCTTTCTGTTTGCCTATAAATTACCTCAAGGGTATTTGATTTATTTAAGTGGTCAAAAGCAATCCAAAGCGGAATAATCGCCATAAATGGCAGCACGATGTAGGCAAATGGATTTAACAATAATCCATTTAACCATTCGCCATGTAAAATGGCTAAAACAGCGCGCGTGGTGCCACAAGACGGACAAGGATACCCAGTAATTTGTTTTATAAAACAAACACTAGGTATGCCACCCATTATTTCTGCAGTTGGCGGAAACCAAAGATTAAAAAACAACCAAACATAAGCTGCAAGAATCAACAAAATAAAGATGCGCTTCGCTTTGTTTGGAGGTTCAAACATTAATAAATTATTTGCTGTAATTTAGTTAGGTTTTTTTCTTTAGTAATACCCTTTATCATGAACCAATCTACAATTGTCCAAATTCCCAGGCCACCACAAGTAAGCAATTTTCCAATTCCCAAACCGGTATCCCCAATAATAAAACGGTCGATGCCCAATGACCCTGCCAAAATAGAAACAATTAAGCTGGTGGTAGGGTCTTTAAATTGCAAGGTAGAAATAGCCACCCATTTTGAGTCGTCAATTTCAAGAAGTTTATCTCTGATAATTTGAACTTGAAAATCATCAAAAAATTTTCCATTGGTAATAATAAATAAGTCTACTTTCTGTGCATCCATTGCAATTGTTTTTAATTTGGGGTTTTCTTACTCTTATGGATTTTCGGCTACTCCCCAATTTTTTTTTGACTGTGGTAGGCACACAGCATGATGTTTAAATTAAACAACGAATATCAAAGATATTTAAAGCTCCTAAATTTCCAAATTTATATCAGTATTATCCAAAAATCTTTAACTTTTTGTAGAGCCAAATATGCTTCTGCTTCTTGTTGGTCTTTTTGGGAATAGGCGGCGCAAACTTTTTGTAGATCTGTGGTCTTTAACTTCTCAAAAGCACCCGCTGCTTCTAAAAAAAGTAGCATCCTATTTAAAAAACTGTTTGAACCAATTTTGATTCCGGCGCTTTTCTGTGCCTTCTTACGCACAAATTCCAATGCCGTTTGTCTGTTACCTGAAAAACTTTTTGCTACATATTGTCCTATGGAATCGGATAGAGGGAGCAAGGGAATAAAGGCCTTGGTATTGCCTGCGGTTTGCCAATAAATATCGGAGTTGGCAAGCTTCAATAAGATTTTGCTGCTGCTGCGGTAGCTCCTATCTGTTAACATTTTTTCGTTTTCGGTTCGAGCCAACTCTGCCAGCTCGTTTTGCATTGGCCTAAAGCCAAGTTTGTAATAAAACCAAAAAGCACCACTTTGAATGCCATCTGAATTGCCCTTTCCAATTTGGTAAGGATCTACCGTAAACTGACTAATATTAAAACGATAATGATAAACACGCAGCAATTGCGCCACCACTTTAGCCGACTCTCCACCGCGGTATGGCGGCAATACATTTACGCCAAAGGCCGCTTGATGGGCAAACAACCAGCATCCCCCATAAGCCATAGGTAAACCGTTTTTAAACAAGAGATAACCAATATAAGATTGCAAAGAAAACTTCTGTTCTGGAATCATGTAATACAAGGCAATTTGAATGCCCTCACCCATGTTATACAACTCGGTTTCATTTTCATTGGCATAGGTAAAGGTATCTGTTTCTCTTAAGAGCGATGCCATAGAACCCCGTGCCACCTTAACCAAATGCGCCTTTGCCTTGTCATTTAAGGTAATTTTTATGGGCTTGCCCAAGGCAAAAACTTCCTCTAAGCTTGATTTTTTTTGAATGCCATTATTATGAAAATAGGGCGATTTTATTGGCGCTCTTCCCAAACTTAATCCCAATAAATTTGGGTCAAGACTAAAGCGCGTAAACAATTGAAATTGGGCGAATAACGATTCTTGATAAGCGATGCTACCTGTTGTTTTTAACGTTGCATTTACATAATAATCGAGCAAAGTTCTAGGGTCTTTTATATTGGGCAAATACCGTTTTTTCCACTTGTTAAACGTATTTGTTTCATTGGGCATGAGCTCTTGTTCCACATCATCCAACGTATACGCCAGTTTACCCATTAAATCGGAGTTATCGCCATCAACGCCATTTAATTCATGTGTTTCGAGCTTTTCATCTAATAGAATTTTATTTAGGATCAAACCAAATTGGGCGCAAACATGCGAGCCAGTGATGCCAGAATTATAGAATACATCTGGTTTGTTTTTCACAATTTTTGTTACGGTTTGAACCAACAATTGCATGCAGGAATTTGCCAGTTGAAACCCTTGCTCATTTGCCGGGTAAGCCAGTAAAAAAAGCAAAGCATCATGTATTTGCTGAATGTGTTTTTGCGCTAAATCATGTATGGATAAGAGTCGCTCCATAGCCAAAATTGTTAGCTTAATACCTTCGGCATCAAACTGCCTATAATGGTGTAAAAAAACATCCTCTGCTTGGTGTTCTATTAGGTTTTTCATGCCTCATTTTATTTACTGCAAAGTAGAAAAAAAAATGAAGCATACCAATGCGGGGGGTTGTGAAAAAATATAGCAAATTTTCGAACAGCGCATGTAGAAAAAAGGATTGGTTCAGACCGAAAAAAAAAGAGGCTGAATCCTTTGTGGAAACAGCCTCTAACGCAAGTTGCAGTCGATTGTTCTATTATAGGAAACATGTAACGCTTTTCGACCTAAAACAATAACAATACAGACTAATTTGACTTAGCCTCAAAATGCTAAACTATAAATCGCAACCATTTGTCATAAGAAAATCTGTAGTACACAATTATGAACTCAAAACAAAAGAAACCCTTGTTTACAGCCAATCTTTAACCTAATAGCTGCAACTTGGGTTAACATTTACATAAAAAATATACTTCATTTTTATGGTGATTCTTCCTATAATTCTTGAGTTAACGAATAACCAATTCAACAAGAAAATATTTATCCTAAAACTTCTTCCGATTCATTTAAAATAACTGGCTCCTTATAAAACTCGTTTTTTATATCCACCAAAAATGGAATAGATACATTTAATCCCCTAGCAATTTTTTGAAGGGTATAAAAAGCACAATTACCGGCCATTTTTTCATACTCACTATAGGTAGGTTGTGTTACCCCAATTGAGTCGGCAACTTGGGCTTGAGTTAAATTTGCAGCCTTTCTAATAAGTTTAATTCTTCTTGCTAATTCCATAATTTTTAATTGTTTATATGGCAAATATAGAATTAAAAAAAAACTCCTTCAAGACTTATTTTTGAAGGAGTTTTTTTTTAATTCTATATTAATGAATTTAGCGAAACTAGTTAACTGATTTTACAACTTTTATATGAACAAAACTTCCATTTACCTTGGCTTCTAAAACGTAAACGCCATCCTTTAAATCACTGGTTTCTTCCAAGCTTATTATGCCAGATTGATCCATTAATTCTTTGTTATACGTTTTAACAATTTTTCCTTGTAAATCCATCAACACCAATTCTACCTTGCCACTCACCGCACCTACTAACGATACATTTAAGCTACCATTAAATGGATTAGGATAAGCCTCTACCTGCAAAGCAACTGTCTCTCTCTCGTTGAAATTAACCTGTACGGGACCAAAATAACTGATTACACCGTCAAAATCAATTTGCTTTAACCTGTAGTAAATTGTTGTAGATATATTGGCTACCTCTGCATCAATAAGACGATAAGCTTTTAACGTATTGCTGTTACCAGCTCCTTTTACTTTTCCAACATATTCAAAATCGTGACCATCAACAGAACGCTCAAGTTCAAAGTGACTGTTGTTAAGTTCTGAAACCGTACTCCAACTCACAATGGCGTCAGTTCCACGAGCAATAGCGCTAAAATTAATTAACTCCACAGGAAGTGTACCAGATACATCTCCAACCGAGAATACACCCAAGGTAGTTATTCCAGACAAACTTCTTGAATATGGATTTGTACCTGTTGCAGCACCATAACTTGCCGGTGCCATCCAGCTTAAACCATTGTGGCGAGCAACACCACATAACAACCTGTTAAATCCAACCGCTTGCAATGAATCATTCCATGTTAAGTTAATGGTTGCACTACTTCCTCCTGCTGCTGCTTCTGTAATTAACCATGTTCTATTTACCACATTATTGGCGATGGCAAACCCAGAATTACCGTTTGATAAGACTCCCTGAAATACCCTTACTGATATAATATCCGAAGTAGATCCCACAGTCAAGCTTACTTGCGCTGGCGTATAGCTTATCATGTTTCCAACAGGGAAGCTAAATGCAACATTATTATTTGCAACAGTTCTTCTTAAAGAACCTCCTGTGGTAGCAGAATTAGTAGTTACAACATACCCAGAACCATTGGCTCCTATTATTGTGCCATTAACCGTTAAGTTATTATTTCCAATAAGTAAATTCCCATTACCCAATAACAACGAGCCGTTAACAACAGTGGATTGGGTTAAACCAACCCCAGTTACATTGCTAATGGTTAAACTATCTGCATTTATTGGCAATCCTGTTCCAGTTTCTTGAAACAACAAACCATTATAGTTATAAACCGCACCACTGTTAAAGTTCCTTGTGCCCCCTACCTGAACATTTCCTGTAAATCCTCCTGTAAAAGATATTCCATTTGGCGAACCAATTAACAACTTACTACCTGCTTGGGTTACAAAATTACCTGCCCCATTAACCACTTCTTCTGCAAAATTCATTTGTCCGCCTGTTTGAACCGTTGCCGTTCCTAATACAGTTAAAGTACTAGACAATATGGCATTTCCAGTTGATGTTACAGTTACATTATTATATGTTCCAGATACAAGTTGTGTGGTACTTACAATTAAATCGCCAATAACAGTAAAATTATTAGAGGTACTGTCTGAACCAACAGGTGTTGTAACTTTTACGATGCCGCTTGTTGTGCCCACTGCCACTGATGCAGTAATTAAGCCTGAATTAACCACCGTAAAGCCCGAAGCCAACACATTGTTAAACCTAACTGCAGTTGTTCCAGTGAAGTTAGTTCCAGTAATTGAAACCAATGTTCCTACGCCTCCCGAGCTTGGTGAAAAACCTGTTATCGTTGGCAACTGTAATACAATAAAGTTTGTAGCACTTGTGCCAGTTCCAGATCCATTTACCACCGTTATGGCACCTGTTGTTGCACCATTTGGTACAATTGCTGTAATCTGCGTTGTATTATTTACAGTGTAAACTGCATCTAATCCATTAAACCTTACATTGGTTATAAATTGGAAATTGGTACCACTAATTACCACAGCCGATCCTGCTGCGCCACTGCCTGGCGAGAACGATGCAACAGTTGGCGCTAAAACTACTGTATAAACACCACTGCTCGTTGCCGTTCCAGCAGGTGTAATAACCGTTACAAAACCCGATGTGGCTGTTGCAGAAACAGTGGCGGTAATACTTGTATTGTTCACAACCGTAAACAATGCATTAACACCATTAAACTGCACCTGAGTAGCCCATGTAAAGCCAGTTCCAATTATAGTTACCATACTTCCCCTAGTTCCAGTATTTGGACTAATTGAAGTGATTGTAGCTACTGGAATAACAGTAAAGTTTGTAGCACTTACACCCGTTCCATAAAAATTAGTTACCGATACAGGACCAGTAGTTGCACCTATTGGCACAGCCACGGTAATTAAGGTATCACTGTTAACGGTAAAGGTAGTTTGTGATGTTCCATTAAAGCTAATAGCAGTGGCTCCAGTAAACAATGTACCTCTTATGGTAATTGTTGCTCCTTCTGCTGCTGCAGGCGGGTTAAAAGATAATACCGTTGGTGCTGCCGCATTTTCTGTTCCAGTTAAGTAAACTGCAGAAATACCACTCACAGAGGTCATACTGTTTGAACCAACCGTTCTTGCACTGCTATTTACCGCGTTTGTTACTTGAGTTAACCAAGTTGGTGCTGTCAATGTTCCTCCATTATTGATCGATAATTTTAAATTATTCACCGAGGAAACATTTCCCAATAAGGCTGGGTCATAATTAATAATGGCACCATAATTATATGGAGCTGTTCCTCCACTTACATTTAAGCGCAAGTATTGATTTAAATTATTTCCACTAGGCGCAACACCAATTGCATTTACCCCCGTATAGTTTAATAAAGTTGCACTGGTTGGTGCACTGCTACCCCATGTAATACTAGCAACATTTCTGTTGGCAAAGCTATAATTAGTGGTTGTATTTGCTGCCGGCAATGAGCTTGATATTGCAACTGGTGGCAATGAACTTGGTGCAGTATTAATTTGGATTGAACCTAAAGTATTTCCAAATCCTAAGGTAGTTCCTCTAACGCCCGATGCAAAATCTGTGTTTAGATTATTGACTGCTGAGCCTGCTAATCCTTTGCCAAATACATACCATGCTTCTGTATTTAAAGTTTGTATGGCTAAGTTGCCAATGGAAGGATTAGTGAATAAATTATCTAAATTTAATTGGCCTGCTGCCAATCCTGATTGGATTGCATAGCTCAATTCATCTGATGTTGCATTTATCCGCCACTGTGCAATCGTATTATTACTAAAACCCCATTGTCCTAATGTACCCGAATTGGCTGTTATAAATAAGTTATGGCTACTCGAACTCGAATTCCAAAAGTTATTGGTTGGCGAACCTGTTTGGTTAGCTATGGCATAATGCGATCCTGTACCTCCAGTTCTTCTATTCGCAAATACATTGTTACGCAAGTTTAACCAGGTTACTAATTCTAATCCACTGTTTGCTCCTCTTACAAATGCATAACTATTTTGGTTGCCAGTGCTTGTTGTTCCTTCTACTAAAACCGAATTGTTAAACACATTCATGGTTATACCAGAATTGGAAGTAAAGATCATGATGCCATTAAACTGGGTATTGGTTGTTTGCCCAGTTCCTATCGTAATTTGATTGTTTACAATGGTGTTGTTTATGTTTCCTCCTGCTATTTGTATACCGTTAACCACAGGTACGGGCGACAAAGTGCTGGTGCTGGTTGAGGCATTGGTAATATCATAGATTCTATTGCCATTAATATTGGCATTTTGCCCTGTTGATACCGTTAAGCCTGTTGCCATAGTGGCTGCAGTTCCATTATTTAAAGCCCTAATTGCAAAAATGGTATTGTTTCTAATAGTAGGTATTGAACTTGCTGCAACATTACACACCAAACCTACTGCTACTCCACCTAAGGTTGATAAGTTAGTTCCATTGCTACTAATATTATTGATCATGTTATTGGTTACAGTTGGATTACCGCCGATAGTGGATGTTAAAAACAATCCATAGGTAACTATCGTAGGCTGAGATCCACTTCCAACTAAGTTGGCAATGGTATTACCATCTACTAAAAAGCTTGGCGATGCCACTGCATTTACCCTGATTATAATGCCAACTGTTTGGTTTGTGCCTGTGTTCACTACACTGTTAGCCACGGTAGCACTTCCTATGGTATTGTTGTTAACTCCGAGTATTGTTCCACCCTGAATATCGATTCCATAAAACGTAGTTGATAAGGCTGGTGCATTGATAAAAAATCCTTGAACACTATTGCCTATTATGGTTATATTATTGGTTCCAAAATACAATATACCACTGTGCACGGTTTGCTGACTAAATCTGATGCTATTGGTAATGGTTGGATGGCCAATTAAATTACCTGTTAATAACGATCCTCCAATTATTGTATTTCCAGCTGTTGCTCTTATTCCTAAGAACTGGTTGAAACCTGTTTGATTGGTGAAATTGATGTTTTGGATGGTATTGTTTTGAATGAAAGTAGTAGCATTATTTCCTACTGTAGTGCTTATTCCATTAAACCCTACTGTTTGATTAACTGTCCAAGGCAAACCTCCTGCATTGATGGCCGATCCGCCAATTACATTTCCGGTAATCATATTGCCATTCGAAAACGAACCAGCCGATAAGTTAATGGCTGTTTGGATACCACTTATATTGGTATAGATTGGCAAACCATAGAAGAATTGATTATTGGTAATGTTATACCCATCGCCACCATTTCCTGCCATAAAGAATCCATTCAACATAAAGTTTGATACCTCATTGTTAGTTACCACTATATTATTGTGGTAAACGTTTGGAGTTCCTATCATATAAATACCATTTTGCGGAATTCCAACTGGTAAAGTTGCGGTGGTATTATTGGTAATCACATTATTATTTACGGTATCAAATGCACACGGAGTTAAAGCCATAGAAACCGTTCCAACCCTAAATTCTATGCCACCTCCTGCTGCTGCAGTATTTCCATTTTCTACAATTAAATTAGACAATAAAACGCCTGTTGCGCTATTTACCAAAATGTTAACACCAGATGCATTGGTATTTCTAATTCTTATCATGCGTTGGGTAGCATTTCCTCCAGTTGGGATTCCTGTAAGTTTAACCCTATTTGCGCCATTTAAAATAATTATTCTTGTGCCAGCACCTTCTATTAATCGAGGCGCCACAGTTGCTGCATTTGGTCTAATAGTTAAGGTATAAGTACCAGCTCCTGCGCCATCTTCGGCAAATTGGTTCAGACCTACAACGCCAGTTTCAATTAAATCTGAGGTAATTTCTGCCGAGATATTTCCTCCTAAAGTGCGGCTATTGATAAATTCAAATAATCCGCCTACGCCACTTAAAGATGGATAAGTTTGTCCAACGCCAACATTTAAAACCGTATTGGCTGGTATGGTTGGCAAAAACTTATATTGATTGGCTACCAATGGGTATTGTGTAATGCTGTTTACACTTGTTCCTATTGCCAACGGGGCCGACGATTGAACGTTGCCTGCATTGTCTTGGGCTACCACAAAGTAAATTACACTATCACTTATGGTTAAAGAAGGCGTAAACTGCAAGTAATCTATTACAAAATCTGCGGTGGCATTGGTTGCTGTTCCACTCATGTTTACAGCACCACTGCTATACCAAGTTAACCTGTCTTTGGTATAGTAAATTTTAGGCCTATTTAAGCCTATTTAAGCCCGAATTTACAATTCCATTATTATCTGTAAATACTACGCCAGTTAAAGTTCTTGTACCAGATACCGATCCTGCATTGGTAAAAGGGGTAAAGCTAATGGTTGGCGGAAAAGCATCTGGTGTTTGGGTAAAATTACCCGCATGTGCGCCAATGTCGGATGGCGAATTATTGGCCCGTATGTTTCCATAATAATCATCCAATACATTTACAATACCGCCAAAACCACTTTTCTCTGCTGGATTATTCGCATTTAAGGCCAAAGTTGCCAAGTCTGCCGGCGCTAAGGCATTAGCATCAAAACTAGGATCAATTGACGACGAAGTTAAATCTAACCTCACGCGAGACTTCCAACTGTTAGAATCCCCTCCCAATAAAGCATAACGAGAGTTGCTGAAAATTACGCCAGCTGCTATACCATTAGTTCCAGGTGTATGAATAATATTGTTATCACTCACAATTCTTAATGAATCTTGTAAACGTAATCCAAAATGAAAACCAAGAGCGGCTCCTGTATTACTTGTTGTGTTGGCAAAAATATTATTACGTAGATTCAAGGTATGACCTGCAATAATCTGAAATTGTGTTTCAAATGCACTTGTGTTTAATGCGCCAACTGCTGGAGCACCCGAAACTAAAACAGTATTGTGGTAATAATCACTTTGCGTACTATGTTGGTGCCAAATACCTCTTTGGGTATTGGCGTTGCTAAACAAAGTTGCATTAGAATCTATACCCATTCTTACCATATTGTTGGCGTAAGTTGCAAATCCATTTGCATTTGATAAGCCTGTTAATATGGGCGAAGCCGTTGAATTACTTCTTAAACTATGGATAAAGTTTCTAGTTACACTGGTAGTATTTCCAACTAAACTTGCACTTGTACTAACCAACATTCCTATAACTGAGGTTGAACCCAATGTATGGGTATGGTTTATGACACTTACCGTATTTCTGCTAATTAAACTATTAACCGAATTTGGACAGCTAATTAATATTCCAGTTAAACCAGATGTAGTTAATGTATTAATATTGATTGTGTTTGAATTAATATTTTTAACGGTATTACCTGTTAAGGTTAATGCCCCAAAAGTATTAAAAACCGATATTCCAGAAGTTTGAGTTGATAAGGGTGTAGCAGTCCACATCCAAACACTGTCTACTGTATTATTGGTAATCGTTTGCGCACCTGTAACCGATGCAAAAGAATGAATGCCAGACAAGGCCATAACGGTTGTTGTTCCAGTATAAGTTGAACGTGAATTTAACCCATAAACAAAATTGTTGTTTATCACATTGGATCCACTGGATACCAAAATACCATACATGCTATAATTAGCAGTATTTTGGTTCACCAAGGTGGTAATTCTGTTGTTTGCAATGGTTTGATTTAAACTTGTTGACGACAGTACAATACCTACCAATGCTGCTGTTGTGGTGGTTCCTGTATTACCAGAAGTGGTAATTAACCTATTGACTATATTGTTTGAAATATTGGTAATATTGGATCCACCAGAACCCACACTGATTCCAAAAATACCCGCTATTGTACCTGCATTTGTTACAGATATATTGGATATGGTGTCGCCTGTTACCGTTATGTTTCCCGTAGCAAAGGATTGTATTCCAATAAATCGCTGATTTGCCAATGAAGACATTCCATCTGCTTGTGTTAAACTTCCAATTCTATTGTTAGTTACATTATAAATTGCACCCGTTCCTTGAATCAAAATTCCTGTTGCTTGAGCGGTATTGGTTGTACTTGTCAATGCTATTTTTTGAATAACATTTCTATTAACAATTGTTCCTGTGGTAAGTCCTGTTATTAAACTTATTCCAGTGAAAGACAAAGTGCCACTCATTGTCCAATTATTACCTACTGCAAATGGCCCACTTCCTCCAATCCAATTATTCGCAATTACATTATTATCCGTCGTAGTTCCTGCATTAATCAAGATTGGAATTAAGGTTGCAGTTGAAGTAAATATTGGCACATAATTGAAGTAAAAATGATTGCCCATTACCAACATACCATTTCCTGTTCCAGTGGTAAATTGAACGCCATTGGAGGTAAAATTAATAAAGTGGTTACCCGTAACTGCAATGTTTGTATTTAACCTAGGAATTGTTCCTTGTCCATAAATTCCTACTGCTGGATATATAGATCCAGTAACATCCATTCTAATAAAGTTATTACTAAAAGTTAAGTTACTTAAACCTCTTGTGGTGGTGGTTGGACTTAAGTTAATAGTTCCAGCATTTACGCCTGCTGTTAAGTTATTTCTACTCGCAAATATTACCCCACTAATGGTATCATTTGAACCACCATTTAAGAAAGATAATACTGGCGTGCCAGTAGAAGTACAACGGATTAACAAATTGGTATCTGCCGAGGTACCGCTTGGCGACCAGCCCCAAATATTTACCCTATCGGCACCTACTAATCTTAACATTCCTAAGGTAGTGGTACTTGTTCCCGATACCAACACTTGTCCCGCCCCATTTGCGGGTCTAATAGTTAATGTATAATTACCAGTTCCGCTTTCTAACCATTTATTCAAGGCTACTGTTCCATTTTCTGTTACATTATTTTGAATCAATACGGTAGTATTTCCAGTTAAAGTGCTGTTGTTAATGGCTGCAAACAAACCATTGGCACCTGTAAAAGATGGGTAACTTGGGGTACCAGTTCCTGTACCAACATAAACGGTATTTGCAATAGGATCGGTATACATATAAGATGCCGCCGTTACGGGTGGAGCACTAACTGTATTTACGTTAGTAGCAAGTGCATAAGGCGCTCTTGAGTTTATATTTCCGGCCGAAACATCCTGCGCTATCACATAATAATATACAGAATCGCCTAAGTTTATTCCACCTAATACCGAATGATCTATGGTAAAATCATACACTGCATTTGAAGTTGAACCAGATACAAATGTACCTGCTGCCGAACTCCAGGTTCCTTGATTCTTGCTAAAGTAAACCCTAGGTGTGTTTAGGCCTGAACCAATTATTCCAGCATCATAAATTGTAGCTTGGAAAGTTCTATTGCTGGTATTGCCTGCATTGGCTAAATTACTGTAATATATAGCAGGATTGATAACATCGCTCAATAAGGTATATGTACCCGTTGTTGCGCCAATATCTGGCCTGCCTGTTCTGGTTACACCGTCAAAATCATTGCTTACAAAACCACCTATAGTAGTGTCTCCCATGCTTTCTGTTGGGTTGCTTGTGGCTATTCTCAAATTAACGGATGCAGCATCGCCAGTAGCATTCAGAAAACTTGGATTTGCATATCCCGATGAACTCTCTTGCACAAATAAATTTGTTGCTGGGCCAGCACGTCTTAATGAATTAATATCTACAAAATTTAATCCTGCAAACCTACCTACAAAATTATTGGTACCTATCGCATTCGAATGTAAATTGAAATCGGAAGTTACAGTATATACGCTTACGCCATTAAACAATTGGAATAAAGTGGCCGGATACATTACGTTATAATGATTACCACTTGCCGCTCCTGCATTGTTCGAATTATTAACAAAAATATTATTTCTAATATCTGTAAAGGCAAATACAGAGGCAGTAGGAGTAAAAGGAACCTCTAATACGCCCGTATTAATTGCCCCATAACTTGGCTGACAATCTACTAAAATATTGTTGTGGTAAATTCTCAATTGACCACCTGTATTAGTAGAATATATTCCTTTATAATTTCCTGCTTTAGCTAGTTGATTGCCTAAGGTATCTCTTCCTATTCTTATTAAATTATTAGCTATTGTAGCAGTTCCACTTGCTATTTGAATACCATATTGAACACTATTTGTTGGGAAAAAACTTGATGGAAAATCCATCCCAAAACTGTTTATATTATTTCTACTAACAGATGAATTATTTCCAACCAAAGCATTGGATGCTTGATAGTTTATACCTACCAGTGTTTGGCCATTATTACTTGTATCAGAAGAAATCAATCTGCTAATCACATTTCCATCTATTGCTTGGTTAGCTGCTCCAGAAGAAGAATTTATCCCAAATACCGATCCAGCGCCAGGGCCGCTAAAAATTAGCCTGCTTATATTATTATTCGTAAGGGTTGCTTGGTTATTTACTGATGCAAATATTCCATTAACTTGGGTACCCGCCACCGTAATAGCCGTAGGCATATTAATTAAATTGGCAATGGTATTATTACTTACCGTATGAATATTGGAAGTACTTAAAACTATTCCATTTATGTTGGCATTGGTTAAAGTATTGGCATTGGTACTGGTTACATAAAAATCGCGTATCGTATTATTATTAATAGTAGCAGCGCCACTTACTGAGGCCAAACCATAAAATGAAGCCAAACCAAATACGGCATTAGTTGTGGTATTAATTCCATAATTTCTAAAGTCGCCAATATAATTGTTATTCATTATTTGACCATTGAAGATCGATTGCAAATAAATACCGCCCAATGCAGCTTGGGTTAAACCAAATTGCGCATTGCTATTTGTGTACATATTTTGTACACGGTTATTTATAATGGTATTGATACCTCCTGTAATATACATGCCCATTGCCCTTGTGCCACTTGGTGTAGGAGATATTAAGCTAATAGAATCTGCGGCATCTATACCCCCAATAATATTACCGCGTATTTGTACATTAGGCGAGGCATTTCCTGAAAATAAACCAATAAAAGCTGCACAAGTTGTGGTATTTGTATTGGTAGATCTCGTATTAATCCTTGATACCACATTGCTATCTATATTAATATTGGCAGAGTTATTACCTGAGGTATAAATTCCAAATATGGTATTTGTAATCACCTCTGTTGCGGTAAGACTAGATATAATATTATTTTTTATGTTACTAATTCCAGTTGAGAAAGAATAAATACCACTAAAACCAGTACAAATATTACTTCCGCCACCATTAAATAAAATATTATTGGTATCACCAGGATGGCCAATTGTATTATTCAAAATATTAACCATGCCCGAGCCTGTATAAATTCCTTGGAAGTAACCAGTAGAACCTAAATTAAACTGTATGTTCCTAATGGTATTATTAGAGATAGCAGTTAAACCTTGCACACTGGCATTTGAAAATATGCCGTAATAATACCAAAATCCCGTATGGGTAATGCTTTGCTTTGGCAATCCAGCGCCTGTTCCTCCATTAAAAGGTGAAGTTCCTCCCAAAAAGTTTCCAGAAATATTATTATTAACCGAATTCACATTGCTTGGATTAAACCAAATACCATAGATATTATTAGAACTAATGGTTGCTAAGGCAGTATCATAAATGCTATTGCCGCTAATATTAAAGTTTGTACCATTACCACTATTTGTTTCGGTTACATAAATAGCTGCATGGGTATACCCATAAAAGTAGTTTGAATCAATGGTAATATGATCGTTTTGTATTACCGCACTCTGACCGCTAACAACAATTCCTTTACCATATTTAAACCCAGTAGTTCCATTATATACTGGAGAAAAAGTATTGTGGCGAATCGCATTGCTATCATTTCCTATTCCCAATATATTGTTGGTACCGCCTATAAACACCATTGCAGGTGCTGCCCCTCCTGTAATGCTATTATTTCCCGACCTGAAATTGATATTGCTAATTGAATTACCAATAGCCTCATTTCTTAAAATAATTACATTAGAACTTGTATTTATTGAGCGGTTCTGAATAAGCATTTCTCTATTGGTACTGCTGCTTAAATTACTTCCACTTATGGTAATGTATTTTGCTCCATCTAATATAAATATAGAAGAACTATTACTATCTGATATTACCGGGTTAATACCCACTGCGGGTCTAAATGTAACAGGCCTATTTGCCAACATGCCTAAATATGATGAAATAGTTATTGGAAAATTCTCTCCCGTGCTTCTATTGTATGCGTTGTCTATAAACTGAAAATTTACTGGTCCAGTTATTCCTGCCGAACTCAAAGAATTGGCAGCTGAAGTTATGGTATGGAAATCTCCAGTAACACCTATCGTGTAATTGCCACTAAGCGGAGATCTGATGGATTTAAAAGCTGAATCATTTAAATTGGTCGTATCTGCCGTATTATTAGGGTCGCTTGTCCATGCCTTAATATCATAAAGTATATTACTGGCAAAAGTGTAACTACCTAAAACAACTTGCGCTGTGGTAGTACCAGAACCACCAAATGTATCTAAGGGTGAAGAATATAATACAGGCAATTGCAAGGCACCGTTTACCGACCAATTTACCGTTACAGGATTAATAATATTTACACCAAAGTTCTTAATGGTAGCCCTAACATTTCTAGTTCCTGCCACAAAAACTGATGGCGAATCAATAGATACAACACCAGCATCATTATATCCACTTGGTGCCGACCAAATTTCAATTTCTCTAAAATTTAGGTTAGAAAGTTGACCAAGAGGTCCAGTGGAAAATTTTGCAATTCTCATTCTGCTCGTAGTAATTCCAGGAAAATTTAATGTATTGTCACAATTACCTTGATTTAACCCAGAAAAAGCAAAATAGTCAACAAAAGCACTGCCATTCCAAATTTGAACAGTGCCCCCCGAAAGATACCTTCCATTTTGTTGACCATGAAAGATGGTTATTTTATCGAATTTTTGTGGCGTAGGCCAAGACCATTCCATCCACTCAGTTTGATCTGGCGGCGTGGCAGTCCATACAAATGCAGTTTGCGTTCCGCAAGTTCCATAAGCCTGGTCATTAATCGTATTCCAACCAAATGGAGCCGTTGCTGCCGGACTGCAAAGAGCCGTTGCAGTTGCTAAAGGGGCTATGTTAACTGATTGGCCAAAAACATGGATGTTACAGGCTAATACAAGTGATACGGTAAAGAAAATTTGAGTTAAAAATGCACTCCGACTTTTAATTGCTAATTTTTGTAGTAAACAATTTATTTTCATATAATTAAAATTTATTTTGAATCTATTTGGCCGCTATATAAATGTATTAAACAACCTCATCCAACAGCATTTAGCCTATATAGGTTAAATGCTATAATAAAAATTATACACAATAAGTTGATTTACTGAAATTTACCAGGAAAACAGACTCGCCAAATAATAATATTAGCAAAAAAAATCTTTAAAAAAAATGAGACTTTGCTTTTAAATAGCTTCCTAGTTAACAGAGAATTGCATTAATAGCGCTTGAACCGATTCGTCTTTAACTACAAAACGGATTCATTTTTAAAAACGCTATTTGGTTCAGAAAGAAAAATGATAAATTTGCCAAATGGAAACAATGCCAAAAAAAACTAGAGGCATTAACTCAAGGAAGCATTTTCTAATGCACAATTTGGGATAAAAAAATTTAAGAAAACAATAACTGCTTTAGCTTCTCTGTTACTTTATTTGCATTAGGCAATATCTCTGCTTCTAGTTTAACATTCATTGGAACAGCAGGCACATTTTTAGCACCCAAAGTAGCCACAGGTCCATCCAAGGAAGTAAAACATTGTTGCATAATTCTAGCAGCAAGCGATTCTGCAAAAGAGTTGTTCAAAGACTCTTCTGTTAATACCAAGCATTTGCCATGTTTGCGCACAGACGCCATTACTGCATCCTCATCCAAAGGCAACAAACTTCTTAGGTCCAAAACTTCCACTTGGCCCTCAAAATTCTTGGCAGCGGCAAGTGCCCAATAAACCCCCATGCCGTAAGTTACCACCACACAAGATTCTCCATTAGCTATGGCATCTTCCGAAGCCGTTAACACCACATTGGCCTTCCCAAATGGCAATATATAATCTTCATCGGGCTCTACACAACGCGCCAATTCAGTACCCGGATTTTTACTCCAATAAAGGCCTTTGTGTTCAAGCATAATGCAAGGATTGCCATCATAATAAGCAGCCTTCATCAAGCCCTTCATATCTGCCGCATTGCTTGGGTAAGCAATTTTTATTCCCTTTAAAGTTAACAAGGTAGATTCTATGCTACCACTGTGATACGGGCCACCACCACCATACGCGCCAATCGGTATCCTAATAACCGCACTCACCGGGTATTTACCCATCGTTAAATAGGAAGATTTAGTAATTTCGCAAACCAATTGGTTCATACCGCTCCATACATAATCTGCAAACTGAATCTCCACAATTGGTTTAGCGCCCACGGCACTCATTCCCGCAGTTGACCCAACAATGTATGCCTCCTGAATGGGCGTGTTAAAAACCCTATCCTCACCATATTTTACCGCCAAAGTTGCGGCCTCTCTAAACACACCACCTAACCTAGCACCCACATCCTGCCCATAAAATAAACACTCGGGGTGTTTGGCCAATAACTCATCAACCGCATGTAAAGCCGCATCCACCATCACCACAGGCTCCTTGCCCTCAGGCACACGAACACCCACTTCGTGCATGGCACCACTTGGTGCATACACAAAATCTTCTGCCGTAGCAGGATCTGGATCTGGCGAAGAAACAGCCAATTTAAATTGCTGCGCAACCTTATCCGTTTCAATCTCATCAATCTCCCTCAACTCTGCCTCACCAATGCCAATGCTCAACAAATAAGCTTGCAATTTAGGCAAAGGCTCATCCTTTAAATGCTTGGCCATATCCTCCTCTGTGCGATACCATTCCTTGCGTACACCAGAAGTATGATGTCCCAATAAAGGCACTTTTGCATGCAACAAAATTGGCATGCGATGCTCGCGCACATAATCAATACACTGCAAAACAGCATTCCAAGAT
The DNA here is from genome assembly GCA_034439755.1 of bacterium. Taxonomy (GTDB): domain Bacteria; phylum Bacteroidota; class Bacteroidia; order UKL13-3; family UKL13-3; genus B1. The sequence goes on along the minus strand of JAWXAZ010000079.1, from coordinate 4,426 downwards.
TTAAGAAAATCACTGCCATCCACACGCATCCGCTGCATTCCCTTAAATCCACCCGCATATTCATACGCATCCATGGCCCGCATTTCTGCTCCGTTGGCGCTAATTCCCCAATCATTGTCCTGAACCAAATATATGATTGGTAACTTCTTCAATACAGCCATCTGCCAGGCTTCCGCCACTTCACCTTCTGTTACAGAACCATCGCCCAAGCTACAAACCACAACCGGCCTATCGCTCTCAGCAATTAAGCCCTGACTTTCCAAATAAGCTATGCCATGCGCCATGCCCGTTGCCGGAATAGCCTGCATGCCCGTGGCACTGCTCGAATGCAACATGCGCACAAAACCCTCGCGCTTTAAATTTGGGTGACCATAATACGTTCTTCCGCCAGAAAAAGGATCCTCCGCCTTGGCCAGCAATTGCAGCATCAATTCGTACGGACTCATTCCCATTCCCAAAAGCATACTCTCATCGCGGTAATAAGGTGCCGCATAATCATAGTCGGTAAGCTGCATACCCATAGCCAATTGTATGGCCTCATGTCCCCTACTAGTAGAATGCACATACTTAGTAATGGGGCGATTAGCATCATATATATTGGCCATGGCCCTGGCTGCACACATGTGCGCATAAGCCTCTAAAAGAATTTCTTTGTCCATATTTAGGTCTGCAAGTTTACTGATAAAAGTGAAAGTTTTATACAGATTCCGCTCACAATCGCAATTTTAGGACCACAATTTAATGAATTTTTAAATTACGTTATCTTAAAAGTGTAACTGTACCTTTTGTAATTTTCAATTCATTTTCTATTAAATAACTAGAAATATAAAAATAAACGCCGGCCTCATTTATATTTCCAGATAAAGAAATACCATCCCAACCAACGTCGATATTATTGCTGGTAAAAATATTACTTCCCCACCTATCAAAAATATCCAAATTATAATCTTTAATTTGCTGATAAACTGGCTTAAATACATCATTTAACCCATCCCCATTTGGAGTAAATGAATTAGGGAAAAACACATTGCTTAAACAAGTATTAACCGTAATGGAATCAAAAATTGCACAGCCATCCAAATCAACTATCAATAGGAATACCCCACTTTCGCTAACCTCAATTGATTTTAAAGTGCTGCCATTAGACCATAAATATGAATTTCCAGCTATTGCTGATTCTAAAAAAATGCTTTTTTCTTTACAAAAAAAGGTGTCATTTGGCAATAGACTAATATTTGTCTCTATTACCTTAATTTCACAAGAATCAATAAGTCCAGTTCCTTTTTCAAATAAATAAACAACCATTTTATTTTGAGGAAATAACAGGATAGTATCAACCAATGAAAATGTATCAATACCATTATTACTTATAGACCAATAATGATTGTTAGTTAAATTCTCGGGCCATAACTTAAGGCTATCTCCAATACATAAGCTGCTTTTTTTGTTTCCAATTTGCTTGGTGATATCATATAATTCAACATCATCTATAAAAAAATTAGCGTAGTTACCTCTAAAATCATATGGAGGTGGTTTAATTATAATTTGTTGCATGCTAGCATAGTTCTCAAAATTGCCTATAGCCAGATATGAGTATGAACTATCCGCAATAAACTCACCTGAAACCAAATTCCACTCATTAGTAGTAATTACCGAATCGGAAAAAACCTTAGGAACATAACTTGAAAAATCCCACAAAGATCTATTCAAAGAATCCTTTTTACCACCTATTGGATCAATAAACGTCTTTTGATTAAAGAAACAAGCTCCAAATCCACTTAAGGCCATATAATTACTATCAGCAGCATATATTTTGTAACTTAGTTTATATTTATGTAATGGAATTAATTTTTTTTTCAAATTTGTTCCCAAAAATGAACGATGAGAACTACTAGCACTATAATTAAGCCTTCCATGTGAAATTGTAACAGAAATACATACAAAAGCTTTTCCAGAATATTTAATTGGATTTCCTAACAAAATAGACTTTGTTCCAAAAAAATCATGTGCATCCTCATTTGCACATTCATGATAATATGGAATACCACCTGCAATCCACCAATATATAAAAACACTTTCCCAATTAGAGGTATATTGTGAGATGGTTGGATTTTCGTTAACCACCCTCCATCTAACTGAATCAGTCGGGCATAAAATCATGTCCTCAAAACCAGGATTTTTTATCAAGTTGTTTTGCGCATTTACAAAAAAACAATAACTACTGATACATACTGTTAAACAAATACGTAAAAACATGGCAACAATAAAAATTAATATACAAAAACCAATTTACTTCTCCATATTTGCTTAGAAAGCACAACATCTATAAAGTAAATTCCATTTAACTTTAATGTTGCACTTACTTCTTGCTTTGCAGCAGGTAAAGCAAATTCAATTTCTTCAACAATTTTTCCTGCTATATCATAAATAATCACCTTCTTAATATTCTCCTTGTCTGAACTTAAAGTAAAGTTACCATTTGAAGGATTAGGAAATAGTTGAACTTGTTGTTTGGTAATTATTGGAATGCTGGTTTTTTGTTCAATATTTGGATCAGCCAATACAAAAGTTTGAAAAGTTGTTGCTACCCCTCCAATAGAATCTGGATGTTGTGTGTATGCAGATATACCAAAATTATATTGGTAATTAGTTATTGGTTTGCTGTTTTCATAAAACTCTGCCTCTAAAGCAATATAGGAGCGCTCTCCAGGAAAAATTTTAATGCTATCTAATGTGGCGAAATTATTATTGGTAATACTTATAATCTGTTCAGATACAATGGAAACATTCTGTCCATGGGCGCCAGCGGCCATCCACCTTTGCCAAATAAGCATGTCTAAATGAATATTAATTTGCCCATTCTCTAAAAAATTATTGCAAGAATCTGTTTCACACGCATTTCTAAAAACCAAGCCAAAACTAGGATGATCGTGCGGGTTATCAATTAATAGCATACCACTTTTTGTAACTGGGTTTTGATTTAATAAACTTCTTGTTAAATAACCACCAATGCTATTCAAGGCAAAAGTATTGCGGGTAGCTACATTATTATTTTTGGAAACAAAATCTATAATATTAACATTATAATCGAAAGGAGCAGGTGCAAAATAAAGTCCATTATCATTTTTCCAAGGCTCCTCTAACACAGCCAATAAGCAAATGGCCGGTTTAGTTTTATTTGCATTAAAGAAAAAGGAGAATTTTGATTGATTTTCATACCAAACCGGGTTAGGTACTATCCATCGCTTACCTGTAATAATTGCAGGCATTGAGGCAGATAAAACCGGAACTGTTATAGGATCAGAAACGCTTGCATAATTAAACCTATTTGTAATGGTAATTTCATTACCTGCTGGCCTTTTATCATCTGGATCCAAGCTGCCAGTAGGAAAAATTACGAAATTATTTGAAGATGAGTTAGGTGCCGAAAAGTAATTATTCCAATCTGATGTCCAAGGTTCCCATACACGGGCAATTGTCCAAAACATTTTTAATGAGGCTTCTTGTGGTGTTGCTAGGCAGGACCTATTTTCTATTGCTGCCCACATATAATTTGCTGTTGGTGGATTTTGAATACTATGCATAGGTTCAAGATGATTTTGCTGATAATCCAGGGCATATCTGTTCCAAATAGAAGGCTTTTGAGAAACCGATAGCTCTTGCCCAGAAATATTTCTAAAGTCATTATTCCATTTAATAGGATCAAAAGGTTCAATCCCATTATCATTATCGTTATCTTTTATGAATAAATCAGGGGTATTCCAAATGGAACTTGCTAAATTTTGTTTGGTATTGTCTTCAAAATCTACTTTGTTAAGTATTGGCGAATAATTACTCACCCACAAATCAATTGCACGAGCTGGGCTAATGCTCAAAACAGTATTTCCATACTTTTTGAAACATTCAAGATGAACAGTAATTAATTTACACGAAAAGGCATCATCAGGTGCTGTTGGCTTTCTGGAAGCCCTAATTCGAATTTTCGCATAATTTCCTGCCTTTGAAGCATAAGGAATTCCTCTTGCGGGTATTGTTTGATCAGGAATATTAATTTCATCCATAATCGGATTATAAAAAGCCCAAGGATTTTGTGGAGATTCTACAATAATTTTAATTGAAAAATAATCGTTGAAATTGTCACCAGAAAACGAAACCTTTAAATATGGCAGCCCAGTATAATTAGCATCTGCTGTCCATACTTCCCCAATTTGAGCCTCCCAAATAATTGCTTTTGAGTTTAAAAAAGCATAATGATGGCCATTAACATTTGGCGTAAAATAGTTTATTACACCTGTTTGAGATTTTGCAAAAAAAGAACAAAGCATTATCAGAAGAAAAATACAACTTTTAGCAAGTAAAAATTGGTTGCTTGGTTGCTTGGTTGCTTGGTTGCTTGGTTGCTTGGTTGCTTGGTTGCTTGGTTGCT
>JAWXAZ010000078.1:0-41676 GCA_034439755.1 bacterium | reverse complement strand
ATCCAAACTAGACTGGCATTGCAAACTTTATGTTAGTTGGGAAGATTTTTAGAAAAATACTTCTTAAAAAACGGATAGGTAAATACAGCAAAGAGCAATACGCTGGCGCCTAAATAAAACCCCTGACTCATCATTTCGCTTCGGCCAAAAATTAAAAGAGAAAATACCACCCCGTAAATTGGTTCCAAGTTATTGGAAATAATAACAGTAAGTGGATCAATTTTCTTTAAAATCTCCACGCTTAAAGTAAAGGCCAAGGTGGTACAAAAAACACTCAAGATAAGCAAATAACCAAAATCGCTTGGTTCAGGAAAACGAATATTTACCAGCTCACCCGCAATAGCCTGAAAGATGGTTATGGTGATTAAAGCGCCCAAGAATTCATAAAAAGTTATTTTACCCGACTCATGTTTTTGGATCAGCTTACCATTATAAATACCAAACATAGCAGCGGTGAGGGCAGCTAAAATACCAAAGATTATGCCTGCCCCATAAAACTTTTCAAACTGTAAAATTACCAGCAATCCGGCTACAATAATTACCCCATAAAGTGCATCTCCCCAGAAGAATTTCTTTTTAAGCATAATGGGCTGCAACACACTTGCAAACAAAGTAATGGTACTAAATCCGGCCAAGGCAATAGAAACATTAGACACCTTAATGGCATGGTAAAAACAATACCAATGAATACCCACAATGGCGCCCCATCCCAATAAATGCCCTAAATCTTTCCATGTAATTTTTAAAGATGCACCTTTATAACGCAAATAAATCCATAAGCTAATTAAAGAAAAAACCAAGCGCCAAAAAACCAAATCGAGCGCTTGCAAGGAAATGAGTTTGCCCAAAACGGGCGTAAATCCCCATAACAAAATAATGACATGAAGGAGCAAGAATTTGTTAATTTTTAGGTTAGAACCCATGGTTATTTTGGCGCACGTTTTAGGAGGATCATGGCAATAAAAAAGAACAAAACGGGTGGAATCCAAACCGCTATCCAAGGTGTCAAAACACCAGTATTTCCAGCCGTATTAAAGATTTGGATCAGCAATAAATAAGCAAATGTTAATGCAATGCCAATGCCCAAATGAAAGCCAACACCTCCCCTACTTTTTCCGCTCGAAACAGCCACTGCCAAAAGGGTTAAAACAAAAAATGCAATGGGTATAACGGTGCGTTTATAGAGCTCCACTTTAAAAATGCTCACTTTGGCATTTCCCTTTTCGGTTTCTTTTCTAATATAACTGTTTAACTCGGGATTGGTCATAGACGAAACCACTTTGGTTTTCTCGAAAAACTCATCGGGTTTTAGGCTCAAAACCGTATCCATTTTATCGCCTTTGTAGATGCTTTCCCCAACGCCATTAAACACGCGGCGGGTGTATCCCTCTAATGTCCAGCATTGTTTTTGCCTGTTCCAAGAAAGCCTATTGGCATAAATTCTATCCACCAATTTTCCGTTGGCAAAACTCTCTAAATTTACATTAAAACCAGAGCTATCAATATAGTTAAACGACTCCATGTGAATGAGGTTAGAATCGTTAAGCATGTTATAAATATTATTGTTTTGTGTAACCTTATTTTCCCTTATCCAATTCTCTTCAAACTCCAACCTATACCGATCGCAAATAGGCAAAAATTGGGTGTTTAAAATCAAGAAAGTAACAAACAAAATGGTGGCACCAATGAGGTAAGGTTTCAGGAATCTTTTGTAGGTTAGTCCGCTATTTAAGATAGCAATTATCTCTGTATTCTGAGCCAATTTACTGTTAAAAAACAAGGTAGAAAGAAAGATAAATACCGAGCTAAACAAGCCCATGAAATAAGGAATAAACCAAATATAATAATCAAAAATTAGCACAGACAAGGGAGGCTTGCGTTTAATAAAATCGTCCATTTTCTCACTAATATCAATAAAAATGGCAATAAAAGTAAACAGCAAAACAGAATAAAAAAAAGTTTGCAAGTACTTCCCAATGATGTACCTGTCATAAATTCCAATGCCTATTTTATCTAAAAATTTCATGCTTTATTGCTACTCAATTATGGCGCCAATTATAGTTTTTTCATCACTACCGGTAAAATTTCCTTTTTCCAGGCCATAAAATCGCCAGTAAGTATGTGTTCTCTGGCGGTCTGAACCAACCACATATAAAAGCTAAGGTTTTGAATGCTGGCAATGGTGGCACCCAACATTTCATTGCACTTAATCAAATGCTTTACATAGGCCTTAGAATACTCGGGCGTAAATGCATCATCCAATGGCGTATAATCGAACTTCCATTTTTCGTTCTTAATGTTAATGATGCCTTTAGAAGTAAACAAATAACCATGTCGGGCATTCCTCGTTGGCAAAACACAATCGAACATATCGATGCCCAAGGCAATGCATTCTAAGATATTTTCTGGTGTACCTACGCCCATTAAATACCTCGGCTTTTCTGGCGGCAAAATAGAACATACCAAATCGGTCATTTCATACATTTGCTCGGCAGGCTCACCCACACTTAATCCGCCTATGGCATTGCCAGGCATATCTTGATCGGCAATAAACTTAGCCGAATCTGCACGCAAATCTTTAAACACAGAACCTTGCACTATGGGGAAGAAGCTTTGCTCTACGCCATACATTGGCTCGGTTTCATTGAACCTGGTAATACACCGTTGTAACCAACGGTGGGTAAGATTCATGGAGTCTTTGGCGTATTTATAATCGCATGGGTAAGGCGGACATTCATCAAAAGCCATGAAGATATCTGCGCCAATGGTGCGTTGAATATCGGTGGCAATTTCTGGCGAGAAGAATATTTTTGAACCATCTAAATGGGATCGAAACGAAACCCCTTCTTCTTTAATTTTTCTGATATCGCTTAGGCTAAAAACTTGATAGCCGCCACTATCGGTTAGCATGGGTTTATCCCAATTAATATACTGGTGAATGCCCCCTGCGCGGTTAACAACTTCTAGTCCGGGGCGTAAAAAAACATGGTAAGTATTGGCCAAAATAATTTGCGCTTTTACCCTTTCGGCCAGGTCTTTTTGAGGCACAGATTTTACGGTGCCTTGGGTGCCTACTGGCATAAAAATAGGCGTTTGTATTTCACCCCTTCCGGTGCTAATGGTTCCGGCCCTGGCCTTTGATATTGTATCTGTTCTTAATAAGTTAAATTTCATGTTGGTTCAGCCCGAAACTTTATTCAAAATGTAAGGAAATTTGAATCAATTGAGGAGAGAGATTTTGAATGTAGTTGGTGAAAATATAGCCATCTCTAAACATGGCATTTCCAAAAGTATTGTACACTTTAATTTCTGGAGAGAATTTAAAATACTCAAAATACATGTCTAATCCAGCGCCTGCTTCCCAGCCATAGCTCACAGGATTGAGGGAAACCACAGGGTTTTGTATGCCTCTATTTTTGTTGATGGTTGAGGCAAAATCGTAACTTCCACGCAGCCCACCAATCACATAAACGCGGGTATTTTTTCTACGCATAGATTTATATTTTACCAACAAACTGGCATCGCAATAAGCCGATTCAATTTTCACTTCTTTGGAGGAATTGGGAAAGGTATAAATCAAATTTCTTTGTACAAAAGATATCACAGGGGCCATTAACCGCACGTCCCAATAATTGCCCAACCTTAAATTGGTGATTGCGCCCAATCCTATGCCGGGGAAGCTTTTTGAACTCACGTTCATGAGGGTATCGTATGGAAAAGTGGGCTTCATGTCTATAAGCATGCGACCAGAATTGGCGGCCAACGTAAAACCAAAATGGATTGGTTTAAGATCATACTGCTCCAAGTTGGGTTGCGCAAACGCCCCCAAACCCATGCCAATAAAGAGACTAAGGCAAGTTATTTGTCGGCAATATATAAGGAACAAGTGCCAAAAGTTAGAGGTTTTACAATCATGTTTTTGTAGCCAGCATCCTTTAAAAATGCAATAAAATCTGCACCTTCCGGAAAATGCTTCACACTTTCTGGCAAATAGGTATACGCATTTTTGCTGTTGCTTAACAAATTTCCCATTACGGGTAAGATATAGGTGAAATAAAAATTGTAGACTTGTTTGAAAGGAAAGGCCGAAGGCTTAGAAAACTCCAATACCACCAACCTACCACCTGGTTTTAAAACCCTATTCATTTCTGCCAATCCTTTAACCAAATTTTGAAAATTACGCACACCAAAAGCAACGGTTATGGCATCAAAATTATTGTCGGGGAAGGGCAATTGTTCGCTATCGCCCCTAATCATTTCAATTTTTTGGGACCATCCCTTTGCGGCAATTTTTTCTCTGCCGTACACCAACATTTGCTCGGCAATATCAAGGCCTACAATCTTATCTGGATTGAGATTCATGGCTTCAATGGCTAAATCGCCCGTTCCAGTAGCCACATCCAGAATCATTTTGGGCGCTAACGGTTTAAGGTAAGAAATGGCCTTTTTACGCCAACCCCTATCGATGCCCAAAGATAGGAAACGATTGAGGAAATCGTATTTGGGGGCAATGCTGTTAAACATATCCTCAACTTGCTCTTTCTTACTGGTATTGAGGCTAAAATCTGGTTTTACTTCTTTTATCATCCGTTGGCAAAGGTAAGAAAAAAAGGCAAGAAAAGCGGGGCTCTATTTCGGTCTGAACCAAATAATAATTCCAACAATTTTGACATTTATAGTTTGCTCAAAATTTAATATCCTTAAATTTGCAGCGTAAAATGAATAAAAAATCAACATTCTGGGTAGCGGCCTATTATTATTATACCCCTATTTTTGATGCCAATGAATTTGTGGTTCAGCACTTAAGCTACTGCAAACAATTAGGCATTTTGGGTAGAATTTATATTGCTAGAGAGGGCATAAATGGCACTATAAGTGGCACTCCGCAAAGGATTAAAATTTATATGGACGACTTAAAATCTGACCCTCGCTTTGAGGGTATTAGTTTTAAGATTGACGAGTTTGACCACAATGCTTTTAATAGGTTGCATGTGAGATTGAAGAATGAGATTGTTCATTCGGGACTAAAAAACGTTAGTCCGATCCGCAGAACTGGCAAGCATTTGCATGGCAAAGAGTTTCAAGAAATGCAGAAAAGAGATGATGTGGTGGTGGTAGACGTAAGATCGAATTATGAAACACGTTTGGGCAAATTTAAAAACGCACTCACTTTCGACATCGAAACTTTTAGAGAATTCCCTGAAAAGGCAAAGGAGTTAGAACAATACAAAGACAAAAAGGTAATTACCTATTGTACGGGTGGTATAAAATGCGAAAAGGCCTCTGCCTATTTGTTAGAGCAAGGATTTAAAGATGTATATCAATTATACGATGGCATTATTGGTTATGCCAAGGAAACTGGCGGCAAAGACTTTGATGGCGTTTTGTATGTGTTTGACGGCAGGGTAACGGTTCCTATTAATGAGGTTAATCCAACTGTGATTTCAACCTGCAAAAAATGCGAAATACCAGTTGCCAGAAGTTTAAATTGTGCCAATGTTGAATGCAACGAGCAGTTTACCATGTGCCAATCGTGTTCAGACGAAATGGAAGGTTGTTGTTCTGAAGATTGCAGGAAAGCACCTGGGAAGCGCGTTTATAATGGCACCGGATTTTATGCCAAACCAATGTTAGAATAGGATAAGTTTGGTTAAATTAGGTTAAATTAGGTTGAATTAGGGTAGCCTAGATTACTAAGGCATAGACTACGTTTTACCAAAATCTAATTTCCTAAACATTGCTGCCTTAATAATTTCATGTAAGCGAGACCTTTGTTATGGGCAAATTGGACGTTGCGTTCTGGAATATCATCGGTATTGGGATATTTGTCGATGGCCTCCTCTATGCTCGATTCGCGCAACAAATGCAACATAGGATAAATGCTGCGGTTGGTATAATTGGCCGCATCATGTTCATCTGACCCTGCAAAACAATATTCGGGATGGAAACTGGCCAATTGATACACGCCCTCATAACCATTATTAGCCAACAACTTCTCTGCTTCATCAACTAAATCGAGGTAATCGAGGAAATCTAAATATCCATGCGGAATTAACAATAAGGTTGTTTCAATTTCGGGGTGCTCATCTAGCCGAATAAACTCATTTAACAAAATAGCCAAACAATCTTTCATGTGGCCACTTGGAGCCACTTCATAATGAAGGGTATTGTTGCGCACTTCTTTGGCCGCAAATGGACAAAAATTGGCACCAATTACCACATCTGTTACCCATTTCTTGGTATGGCGAATCATTTCTTCGTTGCTTGGCATCATATAAATTTGGGATTACTTTAGCCCCAATAATTGCAAAGTTAACCTAATTAATCCATGAAAACGCCAATTTATACCACCATTATAATCTAGTAAGTTCGCATATTTTTGCATGGCTTTTTCGGTCTGAACCAATTAAAAGTTATTTAGTCGGTTAAATTTATAAAACTGTTATTGCAAGTATAGTTATCATGCCTAAAATGCCGATGAGAAACTAATACCGATAATCAATATGTTTCGGCATTTACCATACTAAAATTAAATTTCCCTTTTGGACTACTTTAAACCCAAATTCAGCATTAAAAAATGCTGAATCGAATAAATGATTGTTTCAATCCCGTATGCACGGTATTGAAACAATCATTAGCTCGGGGTAAACCCAACTAAATCTAATCGTTCGGTTTTTCAAACCTCCTATCGATTAATTTGGGTTAAATAATTAATGGTATAAGTATGTGTAAGTAGCCGTTCAATACATAAAACTGATAACGCCAGAATTGGAATCTTGAATAAATATGCTGTTTATTTATGCTGTTTATTAATATGGCTTGCGTAATTTGCCGACCTAAAGAAAAACGGTGGAAAAAGTTACAAGCATCTATTATTTGAGTCACGGTGAACAAGCAACTGGCGGCTATTTTCATGAAAAATTTCTAGCCGAAGAGTTGGCTCATAACTATCCACAAGCCACCTATAAAGAATTGAGGCAATGGCAATATTTTGAAAATAAAATGGCTCATCTCAAGCTATTTTATTGGGCTTTTAAGCAAGGAACCGCAGATGTAAATATATGTGTGGCCAGGTTGGCATTTCCCGTTTTATTGCGCAATCTATTTAATAAAAAAAAGGTACTGGTGGTTTGGCATTACTTTGATGAGAATGATGGCAAATCTAAATTCTTGAAAAACTGGTATCACCTACTCATTCAATTTTCGCTTTTCTTTTCCAAAGAAAAATTGTCGTTTGTGGCAGTCGCGCCTTTCTGGAAAAAATATTTCACCGAACAATTTCACCTGAAGCAGGTATTTCTTTTCCCCAATTTTTTTGACCCAACAACATACAGTTCCTATAAAAACACTGACAAGAAAAAGCAAGTTCATTTGGGGCAGGTTTCTTTTAAAAACAGCACAGAAATTGTCTTAATAGCAGAGCAACTTAAGTTAAACGGATACCAATGTTACTTGAGCACAAACGATCCAAAAAAACTCCATACCCACGCTGTTTATGAGGTGAAGTATTTCGAAAATTTTGCCAACTATTTAAAAGAAATGGCGGCCTCAGAATATACCCTTGCCATGCCGGCTATTAGAGAAGGTTGGAACAGAGTGGCCCATGAAAGCATGTTGGTTGGCACCCAAGTTATAGGCTTTGCCAAGGGTGGATTAGCCGATTTGTTACAAGGTTCAAACGCGCATATTATTAGGATCAACCAGAATAATGAGGAGCCTATTAAATACGAAATTTCTACCATAACTGGTCAGGAAATACCAATATTACCAACCGTTACGGCCACAGTTGCAATTGTGCTGAACCAAAAGCAAAAGGAAATAAATGAAAGTTTTTTAGCCCAATACACACGCACAAATCTTGAAAATTATTTGCAACCAATTATCCAATGGATTTCGTAGTTAATAACAAACATAATTTATTAGGTTGGCTTTCGTAATTTATTACAAACTCTATTTAGCATGTGCGCTAAGTTATCAACCTTAATTATGCTGAAAGCTTAGTTAATACCAATGCGCAATTTGTAATAGTACAAAAATATTTGAACTAAACATCTGTTATTTAGACACATACCCTTAAAAAATCATGTCTAAATTTTTACATATTATAAATATTAGCATGGTATTCCCTACAAAACCATTTTCTTTGACAACAGATTATTTGCATAAGCATGATTCTTTTTCCCAATTGTAAAATAAATTTAGGGCTACATATTATAAACAGGAGGTTAGATGGCTATCACAACCTCGAGACCTTGTTTTACCCTGTTCCATTATGCGATGCATTGGAAGTAATTGCGCTAAAAAATGAGGTGCTAGATAGCACACAAAATGGCCTGGAAAATAACACACAAAATAGCTCAGAAATAAGCAGGCAAAGCGAGCCAATTTTAGGCGCAAAAATAATCATGGAGGGCATACCTGTTGCAGGCAATCCAGAAAACAATTTGGTCTTTAAAGCCTACGCCTTATTAAAAGAAGACTACTCCCTTGGTGCGGTTGAGTTTTGCTTACTCAAAAACATACCCATGGGAGCCGGATTAGGAGGTGGCTCTAGCGATGGCGCCTTTGCCATTAAATTGCTTAACAAGCTTTTTAAACTCGAAATTTCAATAGAAAAACAAGAAAAATATGCCGCAAAATTAGGCAGCGACTGTTCATTTTTTATACAAAATACGCCATGCATTGGAACAGGTAGAGGCGAAATTCTTGAACCCATTTCATTAAGTCTAAAAGGCCTTTGGATGGTCTTGGTAAAACCCAATATTCACATTGGAACAGCCGAGGCATTTGCCCAAATAAAACCACGCAATACTTGGGACCTTCAGCAAAATTTCTCTTTAAAAGATTTGCCAAATATACCCATAGAAAACTGGAAAAATATCTTGGTAAACGACTTTGAAGCCAGCATTTTTCCAAACCACCTCATACTTTCTCAAATAAAAGAATCCTTGTATCAAAAAGGCGCCATTTACGCAGCCATGAGCGGCAGCGGCTCTACCATATTTGGTTTATTTAAGGTTCAAGCTAATTTAAAAAACACTTTTCCAAACTTGTTTTATTTTGAGAGCAAATTAGACTAGGAAACGTTGGTTAAAAAGGATAATCTATAAATAAAGCCTATTCGTCTTAGGTAAAAAAAAACTGCGAACTCAATATTAACAACGCTTTCAAAGAAATGTTTATCAAAACAAGGCAGCGCAAGTGATATTATTTACTTTCTAAATATTCAGCAATTGTTAGGATTTTAGTTTTTTTAAACATGTTTATTTCTAATAAATCTTTGTAACCAGTGATTAGATGGGTAGCATTTCATCTTGGCATAATGATAATAAAAAATAGTATCAATTATAATTCTATCTTTTTTTAGCATATCTCTCATCCCTGACAGTTTCAACTTCTTTTGAAATTTCTTCAAGTGTGATAATATTTGAAGATGCTTTTTTACGAAGTTTTGAAACAATTGCTAAAAAATCTTGCTTTTTTGTTTCTTTAATAGAAATTAGTTTCAAATCAGCAAGATCTTAAAGAAGTCTGGTGGCTTTGAGATTAAGTAGGTCTATTTAAAATGATTTCACAAAACATAGATGCCAAAATTTTTCTTTGTTATTTTTCCACTTCGAAAATGATTATACGCTCAACCAATTAGCCCAAGTTAGGTCCATCCGATTCAATTAAACCATCACGCAAACGCACAATGCGCTTGGCTCTTTTGGCAATATCCTCCTCGTGTGTTACAATAATAACCGTATTACCAGCCTCGTGAATTTTCTCTATTAACTCCATAATTTCATACGAAGTTTTCGAATCCAAATTACCCGTTGGTTCATCGGCCAAAATAATAGAAGGATTGTTCACCAAAGCACGGGCTATGGCCACACGCTGCCTTTGTCCGCCGCTTAATTCATTAGGCTTGTGATCCATTCTATCGCCCAAGCCCACGCTCTTCAGTGCATTTTGGGCCCGCTCAATTCTATCTTTTTTAGAGAAACCAGCATACACCAATGGCAAACCAACATTGTCTAAAGAAGTGTTTCTGGCCAATAAATTAAAAGTTTGAAAAATAAAGCCAATTTCCTTGTTGCGAATTTCGGCCAATTCATTGTCGGACATCTTACTTACATTGGTGCCATTTAAGAAGTAGCTACCCCGCGAGGGAGTATCGAGACAACCCAAAATATTCATGAGCGTAGATTTGCCAGAGCCAGAGGGACCCATTAAAGCAACGTATTCGCCCTTGTTAATCTGCAAATCAACTTCACGCAAGGCTTCTACCACCACATCACCAATGCGATAGGTTTTACCTATGCCTTGAATATTGATCACCAAATTATCCATTACTTATCCATAAATTTAGGCACCCTAAAAAAATCACTGTCTTTGGCTGGCGCATTGCGCAAAGCATCTGCTTTGGTATACAAAGTTTCTGGCACATCATCTCTCAATAAATTCACGTTATCGCTCATAAAAATTAAAGGCTCAACGCCATCGGTATTCACTTCATTTAACTTTTGGCAATACGACAAAACGCGACTCATATCCTTTTTGATATTTTCCTTTTCGCTTTCGTTAAATTCTAATTTTGCCAAATCGCAAAGTCGATCAATCATCTCATTGTTTATGTCCATATGCTTGCAATTTATTACTAATTACCTCAAAAACCTGTTCTTTTAATTTTTCTATATCGGCTAGGGTCAAACCACTTGTTTCTATTGGCTTGTGCACATATTGGTAAGCAAATCCGGGTCTGCCTTCAAATATGCCTTGGTCTGGCAACAAATCCCAATTACCCATAATGGTGATAGGCAAAAGCGGAATTTGCTTTTCAATGGCCATTCTAAACGGGCCATCTTTAAATTTTATCAATTTAGGCACTTGGTTAGGGATGGTTCCCTCTGGAAAAATAACCATGCTATTTCCTTGCTCTATCCAATTAAGGGCTTTGCGGTATGCCAATGCCGCCTTACGTGCATCTTTCCTATCAACCGCAATGTCTATGGTTCTGAACCAAATACCAAAAAGTGGCACCCGTTCCAACTCAGCTTTGGCCATAAAATTGAAGAATAGCGGCAATTTTACCGTAAGCGTAACAATATCGAGTTGCGAGGTATGGTTAGGCACAATCATATAAGATTGCTTGGTATTAAGCGGCACTTCAAACTCAGTTTTCACACGCATAAAGCCAAAAACCAAAAGCATTTTACCCCATATTTTTCGCATCAAATGAGCAAAATGATACCGCTTTGGATTGCTTAATCCGAACCAAATTAAAGGATACAGCAATAGGAACCAAAAGATGGTTAATAAGCCAAAATAAATGGCAAAGGCAGCTTTAAGCGGATGTTTGGTTAATCTTAGCGCCATGGTTTACTTACCCCAAGATTCTGGGTTACTTTTCCAAGCACTCAATGCTTCTCTATCTGCAGCACTCACATATCCTTTGGCCA
This sequence comes from bacterium, assembly GCA_034439755.1. Classification (GTDB taxonomy): domain Bacteria; phylum Bacteroidota; class Bacteroidia; order UKL13-3; family UKL13-3; genus B1. The sequence goes on along the minus strand of JAWXAZ010000078.1, from coordinate 30,232 downwards.
CGGCAGCTTCTATAAGGACATCGTAATTACAAAGAGAAAAAAGTTTGCAATTTGCGTTGTTAAAATTGGCCTCGGCCGAGTTTAGTCCGTACGTAAAAATACTGGCTAAGCCCAATACGTCTGAACCAAAATCTCTGAGTACTTCAATGGCTTGAAGGCTGCTTTTTCCGGTAGATACAAGGTCTTCAATGACCACTACTTTTTGTGTGGGCAAAATATCTCCCTCTACCTGCTTGCCCATTCCATGTTTTTTTGGTTCAGACCGAACGTAACCAAAAGGCAAGTTTAAGGCATCTGCAACTAGGGCACCAGGGGCAATACCGGCGGTTGCTACGCCAATGATGGCTTCTACTTCTGGGTAATTTATTTTAATGGCCTGAGCCAAAGCGTCTTTTATAAATGTGCGAATGGCAGGGTGCGAAAGGGATAGGCGGTTGTCGCTATAAATAGGAGATTTAATTCCGGATGCCCAAGTGAAGGGATCATTGGGCTGAAGTTTAATGGCTTTTATCTGCAGTAAATATTCTGCTATCTTTGTTGCGATTGGTTCACTAATTTGCATCGCACAAATGTACACATTTTTTATAAACGATAAACCACTTTTGCTAGCCCTAGCCAAGGATAATTCCCCACAGTTTCTCCATATTCCTAGCATTGATTACACTTCTGATACCAAGCTTATGGATTTTGTGCGACAGGTGGAGGACATTGGTTCGCATGGCATTCAGCTTATTTGTGCCAACCCTACCGAGGTGATGCAGGAGCTTAAATCGCATTTTACGGTGATTCATGCTGGTGGTGGCATTGTGTATAATGAAGTTGGACAATTATTGATGATGAAGCGTTTGGGGAAATGGGATTTGCCAAAGGGCAAAATTGACCCGGGCGAAACGGTTGAGGAAGGCGCTTTGCGTGAGGTTGAGGAGGAATGTGGCATCAATAAATTGAAAATACGGTCGTTTTTTCAAAACAGCTATCACACGTATAAATTGCAGGGACATCGTTTTTTAAAATTAACCCATTGGTATTTGATGGATAGCACGTTTGAGGGGGTTTTGGTGCCGCAATTGGAAGAAAGTATTACTGAGGTAAAATGGATAAATTTAGCGGAGGTTAATTTGGAAACCTTGGATACGTATGAATCTATACGTTCTATTTTAAAGGTGGTGAAGGGGTGATTTTTTAATTATGAAATTAAAAAACAACTTCCTTGGGTATGAATCCTTTTGCATCGCCACCGTTTCTTATTAAATCGCGCACCACAGAAGAGCTTATGGGCGTGTAAATTGGATCGCACATTAAGAAAACTGTTTCGGCCATGGGATATACGATTTTATTCATTTGTGCGATGTTCTTTTCGTAGTCAAAATCGGCCATATTTCTTAGGCCACGAATGATGTATTGTGCACCAATTTCATTGCAGTAATTTACGGTTAGTCCTTCGTAAAAATCGACCCTTACTTTGGGCTCATTTTTATAAATTTCCTTGATCCAAGAAATTCTGGTCTCTACCGGAAACAAAGTTGATTTGCTGCTATTATGTCCAACACCCACTATAATTTCATCGAATAATGGAAGCGCGCGCTCAAGGATATTAACATGACCAATGGTAATTGGATCAAAGGTTCCGGGGAACAAAGCAATTTTTTTCATAATTGAATTATGAACCAAAAGTATGAAAATTTAGACTATTCCTATGATTTACCCGTAATTATTGTTGTACCCATCCTAGTTTTCACTTTGGCCAATCTGTCTTTTCCTTGGGTGGTATATCTATGAATTTTCATCTGTGATTGTGGTCAATTAAAGGGTGTTGCTTCAAGAATTCTTTGTTGAAAGAGAATTCTTTATAATGGCATGAGAATAAGACGTACTAAAGTTTATTTATCATTTTTCTTTTTGGCTCTATGTAATTTGTAGTGGGTAAATTTTAAAGTTGGTACACGGCTAATGGAAAAGGGAATAATTTGAATTTTAATATATGTCTGACCTTCAATCGTTTTATTTTATTGGAAAACATCAATTATGATTGCCGAAATGAGGATAAGCCTCGTAAAAATTGGTTGCTTACCTTAATTAGGTTGGCTAATGGCCCGAAGGAGTATTAGTCTTAATTTTACCCACTATAAACAATATAGAGCCTTCTTTTTTGATTATATAGTGATCTTTTAATTTATAAATTCCTAATTTTTCGGATTGTTGATGATGTAATTGGAAATACGTTGATAGGATTGTTGGTTACGGATGATAATTTCCCAATAATTGCGTTGCCACAATTTGCGGTCGAATGGTTGCCAACCCATTTGTTTCACTCCACGGATATATTCATTTGTAGTCATGGTTTTAAACCATTGCACCACGCGATGCAGGGGCGAATGTATTTGTTCGCCTGTTATTTGTTCGCCTGTTATTTGTTCGCCTGGTATTTGTTCGACCGGTATTTGTTCGACCGGTATTTGTTCGCCTGTTATTTGTTCGCCTGTTATTTGTTCGCCTGTTATTTGTTCGACCGGTATTTGTTCGCCTGTTATTTGTTCGACCGGTATTTGTTCGACCGGTATTTGTTCGCCTGGTATTTGTTCGACCGGTATTTGTTCGCCTGTTATTTGTTCGCCTGTTATTTGTTCGACCGGTAATTTTATTTTTATGCTGACTTGAATATTGGGGCTGACACTTAGGTCAGCCCCTACCGCACCGACGTTTTCGATGATGCAATGAAAATGATTGGGCATAACAACCATTTCATGGCATTTTATTTTTGGAAATTTATTTTCCAATTCGTAATACCATTTATTAACCATATGGCCTGCATCATTCAATATCATTTCGCCATTTTCAATATTCCCAAACAAACATTTCCTGTCCTGCAAACAAATTGTTATAAAATACAATCCTGCTTGTGAATAATCGTATCCTTTTAGCCGGATGGATTTGCGTTTATGGATCTTTGGGTTATATTTCATTTGTTTAGGCCTCTTTTTTTTAGTTGCTTATACTGATTTGGGTTCTTTTGCTTTTTTAAGATCCTTGTTTTTGGGGTAGTCATGTATCACAAAAAAATCATGGTATAATTATCAAATATAAGAATTTAAAAATATGTAAATTCATTTTTTCGGGCTGAACCAAAGCAATAATACCAATTGTAATTATTAAATACCCCAAAGCTATTTGGTAATTTTATTAGGGTAATTATAACAAAACAAAAATCAGGATTGGTTCAGACCGAAACTAAATGGTAATGATTTTAGCTGAATTATTGCTTAAAAAATGTAAAGGTTGACTGTCCATATTTTCTTTCTTGCGAAAAATGCGACAGGTGGTTAAGGGAGAGTTGCGTGGCATGTTCTAGTATAAGCCATCCGCCTGGTTTTAGCAAATTGCGTTGGAATATTAGGACCGGAATTTCCACTATGCGAGACAGGGCGTAAGGCGCATCGCCAAAGATAATATCGAAGCTTTCATCACACTGTTTTAAGTAGGTAAATACATCTTGTTTGCGCACTTCCATCGATTGAAATTTGAGCTTGCTAGAAACCTCTTTCATGTATTTTACGCAGCCTGCATCTTGATCTACACTAAGCACGGCTTGAGCCTCTCTGCTGGCAAATTCATAGGAGATATTACCGGTGCCTGCAAACAAATCGAGCACACTTAATTCATCTAGGTTGAAATGATTTTCTAAAATATTAAACAGGCTTTCTTTGGCCCTATCGGTGGTTGGGCGAACTGGCAAATTGGGCGGGGCATGCAAGATTATGCCCTTTTTATTTCCACCTATTATTCGCAAAATGGTACGGCCGCTTCGGTGAAAAACTGGTGTTCGCCAAATTGTTTAAAGCTTAAAGGATAGGTAAAAGCTTTAGGCTTGATGCCGTATTGAACCGAGCGCACATACTTGGAAAGTAGTTGGTGTAATTCGCTCATATGGGTTGAGTTGCCGTATAAAACCACATCGCAACCATGCGAAATTTGCAATTGCTCTGCTGCGGCAAGCAGGTAATACACTATTTCTGTTTCGGTTTCAAAAGTAAAGTTGTTATAAAACTTTATTTGTTGGTTGAGGTTAAGGATTTCGAAATAACCTGGGTGCAAATGAATGTGTAATTTAGACGAAGCATTCTCGAAACCTTGTGATTCAACAGCCTTAATAAATAACAAAGACGAGTGGAACACATCTACCAAAGGCATGTTAAAACGAATGAGTTTTAACATGTCGTTGCGCACATTAAAAATAGCAGCCGTCTGTTGCACATGCATTTTACAATACATTACTTGTGAGTTTGGCAATAGCTTTTGGTTGAGGCAATAATAGGTTTCTGTTTCTACTACATTTAACAAAGACTCTGGCACCAAGGTTACCAAATTAGAACTGATAAGCACTTTGCGTTCTTTGTATTTGGGTATTAGGGTATCCATTAAAGGCTGAATGGATTTTAGGTCGTCGTAGGATAAATTGAAAAAATTTACATCTTGGGCAGTATAAATTTCCAACTGCATAATTTGCTTGTTGCTGCCATCGGCAATCACCGAACTAATGTGGTTGGGTTCAAATAATAAATAGTGTTGGTACCGCTCCGAATTGGAGGGTTGATACAAATTATCTGAATAGGTTTTTACTGTTATGGATTGCACGCGCTTTGTTCTTACCTTCGCAAAGTACTAAAACCCTTTCAAAAAATAAATAAGTGAGTAGCTTTATCCCACAAAACCCCGATTACCAGCAGGTAACAGAAGAAAAAATAAAAGAGAACCATTTTATGCACCATGTTGGACTCAAAATTCACAAGATAGAACCCGGCATGGTGGAGGGAACACTTGAAATTGAGAAGCACCACCGGCAACAAATTGGCTTCTTGCATGGCGGGGTTACTGCTACCTTGGCCGATGTGGTGGCGGGCTTTGCCAGCTTTACGTTGGTTAAGCCTAACCAGGGCTTGGTAACCATAGAAATGAAAGTTTCTTACTTAAATCCGGGTGTGGGCAATATGGCCACGTGCAGAGGTTATGTGATTAAAGCCGGACAAAAAATTCATTTTGCTGAGGCCGAAATTTATGTGAACAACGATGGCACAGAAACGCTCATTGCCAAATGTTGCGCCACTTATGCGGTATTAGATTTGGTCTGATCCAAAAAAATCCTGGCTCCTTGAGAACATTTTTTAGTTTCATTAAACATTCTAAATATAAGTTATACTTTCAACTTCTTTAAATGCCTCATAACCTCCTTTCCCACCTTATAAAAGTTTGGTAAATTTTGTATTTGCTCGTTCAAAGAACTTTGCCAGCGGCCTTGCTCTTGTGGCAAACGCTCTGCTAATTTTTTATGAAACTCCGCAGTGTTAAAATTCTTATAGGTGCATTTATGAATGAACTCTTTAACGTAAAAATTTGCATCCATATTTTGAACTTCCAACAAATACCAGATATCATAAAAATCCCTTGCTTGCATACGTTGCAAAACCGCATGCAATTTCTCAGCTAATACTTCTTCTAAAGTATAACATAAAAGTTGATGTTCAGCAGGATCTGAGTATACAATAAATACGTTTTTCAATAAAGGCGTAAATTCAAGTTTTTCACTTCTTGAAATATCAACCCATACTTTTTTATTATTACCCACACCTCCTAAAGGATCAACATAACTTATATAAAAATAAATTCCTCCATCGTGATGTTCATTGTTTTCAACAATTTACAAATGCATAATAGCCTCTTCTAAAACATATTCGAAGACTCCATTAAACCATTCAAAAAGTAGTTCATTGGTAACTTCCTTTTTCAATAAAATAAAATCAAGATCCCAACACTGTACTTTATTAAAGCTATCTATCCACATTTTTTTTGCACCAAAAAAACGGCTTTCATTAGGATAAATAAATTGGAATGAAACGTTTTTATTTTTATTGTTGAAGGGCTCATTTGCTTTGTAACAACAATTTGTTCTTTTAACGATGGCTGAGTAATTTAGGTTATGAATTTGAAGGGCCTAATCATTTCGCTCAATAGTTCCTTTACACCATTATCTTTCGAATTAGTAAATGCTGTAAAGGCTTCAGCATATTAAAAACAAGCACTATTCTGTCTATTAAAATAAGAGAGCAATTCACTCGATTGTATGGATATATATATTTATTTTTCATAGCAGTATAGCCAGGATAAACCTAAATACTTATATATAAAACAAGATAATTAGAAAGAGGTTGTTAATTTTTTAACTATGAATATTAGCAATAGTTGTAAGTTAGGATATTAATAAAAATCAACAATTGTGTTTGGCAAAAAATATTTATTTTTGCCAACTTATGCTAAGGCTTTAAGTCGTTTACCGTTTGGTAAAGTTCTTGGTAAGTTAGCGGGCCAACAAACATTTTGGTATAGCCAGATCGACCTTGGTGAATAAGGGTTGCGGGGAGTGTGCCTGTCCAGTTTTTATCAATTTTTTGTTGCCATTTGACAACTTTTGGGTCGTAAAAATGGTAAATTTTATTGCGCAAATATTGATTGCGAACATACGGTTTGAGTTGACTTTCTATTTGTACTTTTTGATCCAAACTTACTAGGAGCACTTTTACTTTTTGGGTGGCAAATCGCTCGCCTAAACTTTCGAAGGATGGCAGCTCTTTTAAACAGGGTTTGCACCAGGTTGCCCAAAAATTAATGACATAAACCGTGTCGGATTTATCTTTCTTCCATTTGGCCAAATCTGCATACGAAATGCGGGTTATTTCTTGCGAAAAAACGCTTTGGTTCAGACCGAAAAAAAATACGAATAAGCCTAAATACCTCATATTTTTTCTCCGTAGCTTAAATCGCCGGCATCGCCCAAGCCTGGCATAATATAGCTGTGGGCATCCAAAGCGGGGTCAACAGTGCCAATAAAAATATGGGCATCGGGCATGTGCTTTTGAATGTAGGCAATGCCCTGTTGGCTGCCAATTAAGCTTACCACAAAAACGCGCGCTGGTTTTCCTTTGGTAAGCAATGCTTTATAGGTTAAAAACATGCTTCTTCCAGTGGCCAACATGGGGTCAATTAGTATGAGGGTGCGGCCTTCAATGACAGGACTTGCCAGGTATTCTATTACAATTTCAAACTCGTGGTTGGAGGTATGTTTTCTAAAGGCCGAAACGTAGGCATTATCTGCATGGTTAAAGTAATTTAAAAAGCCCTGGTGAAGGGCCAATCCCGCTCTTAACACAGTGGCTAGAACAGGTTGGCCATCTAAAACAGAAACTGTTTTTTTAGCCAAGGGAGTTTGTACTTCTTTGCTAGCGCGTGGCAGGTGCTTGCTCACTTCGTAGGCCAAAATCTCCCCCACCCTTTCAACATTTTTTCTAAATCGTTGGCGGTCTTTTTGGATTTCTACATCTCGAAGTTCTGCTAAAAAATCATCTGCAATGGATGAATTTTGCGTCAAAATTGTGAGCATAATATTGGATTGGTGAACAAAGTTAAGGAAAGTTACTTTCTTTGCGGCCTAATATTTTTTGCGAGTTCGGCAGAAAGAGGAAAGAAACAGTGCGGAGGAAGATAGAAAGGATTGGGGAAGAAGGAAATGTTTGCAGGAAATTAGCAAAAATATTGGCGTGAAATTATAATAAGAGCATGAAATTAAGTTTTTTAGGTGCTGCAAAGCAAGTTACGGGCAGCATGTATATGTTAACCCTAAATAATGGGTATAAAATTTTGGTGGATTGTGGGATGGATTATGAGGTGAAAAAGAATCCAGTGGCGCAGGCCAACCTATTTTCGTTTGAACCAATTGAGGTGGATTTGGTTTTGCTTACTCATGCGCACATAGACCATTCTGGAAACTTGCCAGCCCTAGTGAATCATGGGTTTAGGGGACATATTTTATGTACACCAGCCACGGCAGAATTAACAGAATACCTGTTATTCGATTCGGCCAATATTCAACTAAACGATTATAAAAGGAGCTTGGGAAGGGCCAAGAAAACCCGTCGAGATCAGGTAGCTAAACCTTTGTTTACAGATAAAAATGTGAAGCAAACGGTGGATCAATTTTTAACCGTTCCACTCAACAAACCTTTTGTGGTGAATGAACAATTGCGCATCACTTTTATTGAAGCCGGACATTTATTGGGTGCGGCAAGTATTGAAGTAGTGGTCATTGAAAATGGCGAGGAAAAGAAAATTGGCTTCTCGGGCGATTTGGGCAGAAGCAACAGTAAATTGGTGAAAAACGGCGAGATTTTTAAGGATGTAGATTACCTCATTACCGAGTCTACCTATGGCGGCAGAAAACATACCTCGGTTAATATTGCAGAGGATGAGTTAATGCCGTTTATTCAAAAAACCTGCATCGATTTTAGGGGTAGGTTGGTGATTCCAGCTTTTAGTGTGGGCCGAACACAAGCCATCGTTTTCACCATTAATCAACTAAAGAAAAAGGGCCTCATACCCGATTGGCTTAAGGTTTTTGTTGATAGTCCGCTTGCCATTAAAAGCACCCCTGTTTACGAAAGACATGCTTATTTATTGAACGATGAAGCGCATAATTTTATGCACCAACATGGCAGTTTGTTTCACTTTGAAGGCTTAGAATATTTGGAAGGAATGGACGAGCATGATGAGCTTATGAACTATTTCGACCCATGCATCATCATCTCTGCGGCGGGCATGGTAGAAGGTGGCAGGATACAAGAACACGTAATGAACAACATCGAAAACCCCTACTCAACCATTTTAATTGCCGGGTTTTGCGCAGAAGGAACCTTGGGCCATCGGCTTTTATTGGGTCAGCCAAGCATTCATATTAAAGGTCAAGAAAAACGCGTGTTTGCCCAAGTGGCGCGCACCGATGTGTATAGCTCGCATCCCGACCACAACGAGGTATTTTCATACATAGAAAAAACGGCCAAAAACACCGCAGCAGTAGGCAAAAAACTCAAGGCTGTATTCTTGGTTCATGGCGAAGAACCTCAGCTGTTGGCCATGAAAAAATCGGTGGATGAGCAAGGTTTTACCGAGGCCATTATACCAGATATGGATCAAGATTTTGTATTGAATTAACAATGGATGCAGGCTTAGGATACCTTTCGGCTTCTGTAACTTTAGTAGGCTGGCCCATTGGCACATTTGCCTTAACACGCGCCTCCAAGCAAGCCAATCCTATGTGGCCGTTTTCATCTCTTTTATTGGCGTAATAGTGTTGGTTTGAGAAATAATTTTTAGGGTTAGGGCTGAACCAAAATAGCTTTTCGCAAATTTTTCGTAGTTTCACAAAAAATCTCCACATGACCAATTCCGATATAGCAGATATGCTAAAATTGTATGCCGACTTAAGCGAGTTACATGGCGGCAATCCCTTTAAAATAAAGTCGTTTGCAGCCGCATCCTTTCGCATAGATAAAATAAGTGAGCCCTTATTTGGCAAAAGCTTGGTGGAGTTAGAAGCCATAGAAGGCATCGGAAAGAGCATTGCACAAAAATTAGTTCAGATATTTGAAACCGAATCATTTTCTGAGCTCACAGAAATGTTAGAAGCCACGCCAGATGGGGTACGAGACATTATGCGCATGAAAGGAATTGGCCCTAAAAAAGTAGCAGTAATTTGGAAAGAAATGGAAGTAAATTCCATTGGCGAATTGTTGTATGCCTGCAAAGAAAATAGGTTGGCGCAATACAAAGGATTTGGCTTAAAAACCCAATCAGCGGTGATTAAACAAATAGAGTTTATGTTTGCCAGTGCCCATAAATTTCATTACGCCAAGGTTTACCCAATTGCCATCGATTTTATGAACAGGGTTAGGGCTTTGGAGACCATTGAAGAAGCAGAATTTACAGGTGATTTTAGAAGGAAAAGTGAAATATTAACTTGCGTAAATCTGCTAGTAAGCACCTATGATATGTCGTCTTTTTTAGATGAATTCAATTCATATTTTGAGGTAGAATTGGGAGAAGAAACTTTTAAAATTGATTCGTATAATTTTAGGATAGAACTCTGTTCACCAAAAGATTTTGCTCTTAGCTTATTTAAGTCGAGCGGCATAGAAACTCATGTTAGCAAAGTACTAGAAAAGCTTAAAGATACTACCGTTTCGTTTAACAATGAGAGCGAAATTTATGCACAAGCGGGAATGGATTTTGTGTATCCCGAGATGCGTGAGGACCGGGGCGAAATAGCTTTGGCTTTGCATAAAAATCTCCCCAACTTAATTACGTTTGATCAACTAAAGGGGCCATTGCATAACCATTCGGTTTGGAGTGATGGTTTGCATACGATAGTTACCATGGCAGATTACTGTTTTAACCAAGGCTATGAATATTTGGGTATGGCAGACCACAGCAAGAGTGCCTTTTATGCCAGCGGATTATCGGAGGAACGGGTACTTTTGCAGCACAAGGAAATTGCCGAAATCAATAAAAAATTCGGTAATAAGTTTAAGGTATTTACGGGCATTGAATCGGATATTTTGTATGATGGAAGTTTGGATTATGAACCAGGCATTTTAAAGAGCTTTGATTACGTGGTTGCCTCTGTTCACAGTGTTTTAAAGATGACCGAAGAAAAAGCCATGAGCAGGCTTATAAAGGCCATTGAAAATCCGTATACCACTATCTTAGGTCACCCAACTGGCAGGTTGTTATTGATGCGCGAAGGGTATCCTATAAACCACCATAAAATAATAGATGCCTGTGCGGCAAATGGCGTTATAATGGAGCTTAATGCCAATCCGTATAGGTTGGATATGGATTGGCGCTATATAGATTATGCGTTAAGTAAAGGCGTTATGATTAGCGTTAATCCCGATGCGCACGAAGTGGAAGGATTTGCGGATATGTTCTTTGGTATAGAGGTGGCGCGCAAAGGCGGCTTAACCAAAGAAATGTGTTTTAACGCACAGAGTCTCGATTTTGTGAGCAAGCATTTTGAGAAGAAGCGGGGATAAAATATGCAAAAAAACGAACGAAAAAAGGGTTGGTTCAGACCGAACCAACCCTTTTAAGATTATAAGCAAAGCGAACTAAGAACTAGCTTCTTTCGATAACCCATTGCGCTACTTTAGGACCTAATTCTTTTTGAGATTTGGCCCCCACAAACACGCCTATATGTCCGCCTGGGAAAGCATATTCTTCCTTGTCTTTTGACCCAATTAATTTCATCACCGTTCTGGAAGAGTTGTTAGGAATAATATTGTCTTCTGTGGCGTAAATATTAAGGAAAGGCATGGTTATATTCTTTAAATTTACTTTTTGTCCGCCTAAGGTAAATTCACCTTTTATAAGCAAATTATCGCGCCAAAGATCTTTGATGTATTTACGGAACATTTCGCCAGCCAAATCTGGGGTATCATTTTTCCATTTTTCCATGCGCAAGAAGTTACTCAATTTAGCTTCATCTTGCATCATGTCTATCATGCCAAAGTACTTGCTAATATCTGCGCTAGGCTTAAGGGAACTAAAGCCTGCATTTAACATTTCTGCGGGGATAATTCCAAGGCTATCTACCATTACATCTACATCGATGTCTTTGGTCCATTTGTATAACATGCACTCATTTCCACCAAAGTCGAAAGGCGTAACATATACGGTAAGCGATTGCAATTTCTCTGGGAATAAAGAAGCGTAAATGGCGCTAAAAGTACCACCCTGACAGATACCCATTTTGTGAATTTTAGGACTCTTGGTTGATTTGCGCACAAAGTCAACTGCATCGTTCATAAAACCAAGGATATAATCTTCCATGGTTAAATACTTATGCTGTTGTTGGGGGTATCCCCAATCCATGATATAGATATCTAGGCCTTCATCCAATAATTTTTTCATCAAAGAGCGATCGGGTTGTAGGTCTAATACATCGTGTCTGTTCATGATAGCGAAAGAAACCAAAACCGGAATTTTAGATTTAGCAGGGGTATCGCGCTTATAGTGGTAAAGTTTTACTAAGTCGTTTTGCCATACCAATTCTTTGGGGGTTGTGGCAATTTCTACCTCCTCAATTTTAGAAAGAATTTCGTAGCCAGAAACCATTTTTTTACTTGCGACGTGGAGTTCATCCATCATATCGGAGAAATTTGTTGTATTCATCATATTTTTTTGTGAAATTAAAGAGGCGATTTAAAGAAAATGTACCGAAAAAAAAAGCCACAGACATTTGATTTGAATCAAAAGCTGCGGCCTTTAGTATAAACAAACCCTAAACTTATGCGTTTTTAGCAGTTTTCTTTGCCGCTTTTGGTTCTTCGGCAACGACTACTTCGTTATCAATTTGTTTTTCTAACATATTGATGCGTTTTTTTAATTCGTGGATGGTTTTGTACAATTCATCCATTTCTGTGCGGTTAATCAAAGGCAATTTGCTCAATGATTTTTCCATTTGCTTTTCAATTTTCTTCTTCAAGGTTAATTGCATGGCGCTAACTTCACCCATTAACTTTGAATATTCGTCGGTTTCGAACAAAGTAACGAAATGCTTATCATGAACATTTAAGTATTCTTTATAAACATCCATGAAGTTTTTAACTTCTTCGCCATTGCGCATTTTAGCATATAAATTTTCAGAGAACTCATCCATTGCTTTTAAGCCGGTGGTATACATCATGTATTGCATTTGAGAATTTTTCATGTTGTATACGCTGGCCATGTTTCCCATTTCTTTCATGGTTTCCATCATAGCAATTTGCTCATTTTGCGGCATCAATTTGCTAAACGGAGCAAAAGCGCTATTCATTTGAGAGAACATAGAATTGTAGTTATTCAACATAGAACCAAACATATCGTTAGGCATCATGTTATTGAATTGGCCACTCATATTAGACTTCATAGAATCGAACATGTTTTTGCCCATGTCCATCATTTTACCCATACCATCTTTCATTCCACCACCCATGTTATCCATCATAGTTTTCATGAAATCTGGTTGCATGTTGAACATTTTGTCCATCATACCTTTATACATTTCGGCGTTGAACATGCTTTTAAACATATCAGGCGTAAAAGTTTTGTCGTTTAAGCTCTTCATCATTGGCATCATCATTTCGAACAACTTCATATACATTTCTGCATTGTTGAAATAACCAGAGAAAGAATTCTTGGCAGTACCATTGTTAAACTGATCCATCATTTGAGAATAAGTTCCGCCCATAGAGTCTTTCCAAGAGTTAAACATATTCATCATGTTGCTGTAATCGGCGGTCATGTTGTTCATTTGAGGCATTCCCTTGAACATACCCTGACTCATATCTTGCCAATTTTTAGAGGTGTTCATTTGGTTCGACATCCAGTTGTTAAAGAATTCGAATGCTTGGGTATTCTTGTTCTCCCCTTGGTTTTGGTTGAACCAAGCCATTTGGCCATCGTACCATTTTTTAAAGAAGTCTGAATTAAAGTCCACATTGCCATTCATCATAGCTTTTTGCATAGTTTCGGCAGCATTTGTAAAAGATTCTGTTGCTTGTTTTTGCATTTCTGAAAAAGATTCGAACATGTTCTTGTTTTCCATATTATTTTATAATATTATTGTTTTTGATTGGCGTAATTAGTTGGGTCGTCAAATCGGGCGCAAAATTAAGACAAATTCTTAATTTTCAAGTCACTTAGCATTATTTTTTGGTTAACTTGACCTACTTGAGCCACTATGTAGGGAAGAAATTTATTGAATATTGGGCGTTTTCGATTTTTTTTTATTGCGCTTAGCGTAATTTTATAAGTTTTTAGGCACAATTTTTCAATTTTCTTCAAAAAAATCGCTAGTCAAAAGTCTTGCCAGCATTTTTTCTCGAGCCTCCTTTAACGTTTTATAAATTTAATTCGGTGACCTTAATTATTGTTAGAGGATTGCTGGGGCCAAAAAATGAAATTAATAAAAGCCATAGAAATTACCAATTGCGCTAATTCAATGAATTTGTTTAGAAAGGCATCATATTGTAAAAATGCAGAAAAAGAATAAGCAAAAAAATCCGTGATTGGATTACGCTAAGGAGACTGCAAAGTAAATTGAAATAGGAGATTTTTTGGTTTCATATTATTTTTTTTCAATTAAGGTTAAAGTTATTCCATTAGGCATTACTATTCTTACAATACCATCTGTTTTATTTATATAACATCTATTGTTGATTGGAACCTTTATATTCTTAATATTATTTTTATATCCAAAAACTGCTAATTCCTTATATACTTTGGAATTGAAAGTTATGCTATCTTTGGCAATTTGGCTACCAATTAAGTCTGAATCTTCTCTATATATATATTTATCAAATAATATTTCCACCCAGCTCCAATTTGAAGTTAAAGTCGATGTTGATAATTCCTGTTTTACAATTATCCCATCTAAGCCAAAAGCATTCCTGAAAAAGAAAGCACGACCCTCCTTTACATAATTATCTTCTGCACAATCGCCACCGGGGTTATTAGTTAAATAAATAGTATATGGCTGAATTCCTTGCCCATAAAAAGTTAGGGTATCGTTTTGTGGCTCTCTATAAAACACCAGGGTTTCATCTCCGGTATAAGGTATTCTTGCTTTATCGGAATCTGTTAAATAAACATAAACATCTTTTATTTCCTCGCATTTTTTACAGGAATTAAAGAATAAATTCATGGTAATAAAGTAAAATAAAATGCTTTTTGTTGGCAATTTTTTTAAAGTCATTTTATTAGCGTGATTTTTTTTTATTTAATTGGAAATGGATTGTTTAAAATAGATTAAAAAAAAACGTGAAAATAAAGCAAAAATAATGCAAGGCTTAACACATTTGGCTTGTAGGCTGGTTTGTGCAAATGCGACACGCAATGGCGTTTCACCCTTACGTTCCCAAAGCTTGCCCCGCCATAGCTTGCCCCGCCAGAGCGGGGGAACCGCACCCCGCACAGGCAGGATTTTCAACTTGATTCCGCACGTGCGAGACATACGAATCTTCTAGTTTCATCACGAATATATTTAAACATCATGGATTTACCAATTGCCAGTGAGGGAAAAGTGATGGATTTGTTTTGAATTTCGCTCTTAGCCAATGTAAAGGTTTTATTTTGTATAGTCCCTTTTCACATTTCACCCATTTTAATAGGCATACATTTATTTGGTGGCATAGTTGCCTTAAATGTCCTGTGGAAAATTTGAGGTATTGCAAAATACGCCATTGTGGGTACCTTGGAAACAACAAACGCAAGAAGAAAGTGAATGCAATATTGGCTAAGATGTAATTGCCGCAGCATCCTGTTTTATTGAAGGTTTCGGCATCGCTACGGCTCATGGAACAAATGGGAATAAAAAAAACTGCCCTAAATAATTTAGGGGCAGTTTTTTTTAATAATGGTTAATGAATTACCAGATGTATTGCTTTTTATTCATTAGCAGGGCTTCGCCAACGATGGTGTCTGCGCCGGTGGCTACATCTACCACTTTGGTTTCGTATAGTACCCTATTTTTTTCAGGAAATACTTCTTTTACGGTAATTACAGCTTGGTAAGGTGTATCAACAAACATGGGCTTTAAAAAGGTATTGTTTTGCTTCATGTAAATATGGCCATCTGCAAAATATAATACCCCAAATATCTTGGTAAAAACACTGGCGCTAAAATGGCCATGAATGATGTTTTTGCCAAACATACTGGCCTTACCTACTTCGGGGTCTATATGAAGCGGGTTGGTATCGCCACTAATTTTTGCGTAAAGGTCTACTTGTTCCTGTGTAAAAGTAATGTCGTGGGTAAATACATCCCCAACTTTTGGTGCTGTCATTTTGGTTAATTTTAAAAAACAATAATACCTTTTTATTCCAAATTCTAAAACGTCAAAAATCACTTTTTAAAAGTATTTTTAGTGGCACATTTCAAAAAGCAGAATTCTAAAACGTCAAAAATCACTTTTTAAAAGTATTTTTAGTGGCACATTTCAAAAAGCAGAATTCCAAAACGTCAAAAATCACCTCATGAGGTAAATTTTTCCGGTACCGTTTACAAAGAAGCTACTCTCCTCCTTCGATTTGGTGGCGGTATGCTCAATTTCACTGCCTCCAATGCGCGTGTACACCTGATACAAATAAATGCCATTGGCCAACTTATCGCCATATTGATCGGTTCCATCCCAAGCAAATTCACTTACATTGTTGCCAATATGGATTGATCCAAACTCCTCCTTGCTCACTTCTCTTATTACTTTGCCATTGATGGTCATGATGCGAACCAATAATTGGTCTGGCACCTTTGAGCCGGTAAGGGTAAAAACAAAACGCATTTGGGTGGTAAATGGATTGGGATACGGATAAAAATGGGTGATGGTGCTTTTGTTTACAACCGTAAACTCGAGCTCAAATTCTTTGCCCCCCGCAAGGTTTCCGCTGGCATCTCTAGCCTGCACTTTTAGTGCATAAACCCCATCTTTTAATTGGGTGGGTTGAAACAACAATTGCGCCTCATTTTTATCGTTGGCCGGAATAAATTGAACCTGAGGGTTATTTAAAAACACCCGCTCAAAATCGAACTGTCCAGGCATTTTTAAATACAATTCGAAGGTCTGTGTATCCTTTTGCAACAAATAGGTATTTTTATCGGTAGAGCTTATTCTAATGATGGGATTTGGCGAAACAATATCGCGGTTAAAGATACGAACCCCATCAAAAGTAACTTCCAAAAACGGGTTGCTGTTATCGCTTAAAACATTAAAATTCTGTTTATAAAAATTGTTTAAATAGCTCAGTTCAAACACCTTCTTATCTGAATTAACGGTAACCTGAAGCACATTGTTTCTTTGCAAATTGGTAGTAGAAATTTTCGCAATCATTAGTTCGCCAGAGCCCGCTGGAATAGGCGGCAGCATAATTTTTTGCGAATAAGGCACGTTTCTACTTTCATCTACCACCTCTATTAATGCCAAGGTAGAATCCATTAAATGCGCACTCAAATTTTGAATGGGCAATTTTAATACCAGGCTATCACCTCGGTTTATAACCGCACTTAAAAAGCTATAAGAAGGATTGATATCCACGCTTAATTCTGGCACCCCATCAAAGGAAACTTGCCAAAAATTTATTTGATGTGGCGTGCGATAAAAGCTGTCGACAAAGTTTAATTGAAGCTTTAAAAATGGGTACTTAGTTGCAGCAATTGAAGTTAAATCAAAGGCATTAGCGGTAATGTTGCTATACATTAAAGTATCCAGCCCTAGCCTATTTACGCCCCAAATATTGAGCCACCAGCGCCCTTTAGGCAACGCATCTTCATCGCGCAACGACAAACTTAGTTTGTGGTATTTTTGAGCGGGCCCAATTGGTTCGGACAGAAAATTACCATTATACCATTTTAAGATTATTTCTCTTCTGATGCGCAAATAAATTTCATCTTGAGGATCGCTTGGCAGGGGCGGTAAATTGGGCGCATACTGCAAATCATTGTTAATTATGGTATCCTCAACGGCGGCACCTAGCGACTCACCTTTTAAACCAATAATGGCCCATGCGGTGTTGGGACTTTTAACTTGGGCAACCATGGCTGAACCAATTTTTGCAAACAGGGTTTTGGTGCTTGCATCCCAATTGGGAACATTGGCACTGTACCTAGAAAACATGGCCACATAATACCCTGTAGGCACAGAATCTATTAGCCTTGCCAACTCCTGCTCGCCACTAAGCGTATTGGTATTAAAGCTATAATACCGCACACTTTGCTTGCCTTTATTGGCTTGCACGTAAGCACAATTAAAAGGATAATTTGGCAACTCGTATGGAAAGTCGACTTGAAATGGTTCAAACACCAAAACCACGGTTCCTTGCGAAATACATTGGCCTACTTGCGCATTTAACAAATAAGGCGTTATAACCCCCATGCGACCATGGTCCCAACGCCTATTTTCCATTCCCAATACAAGGGCATTATCGCTAAATTCGATGGCTTTGGCACTGTCGTTAAATTGCGTAAAAGTCTTGCTGCTGGCATTTCTAACCTGCTCGTATCGCTGCTGGTGCCAGGCTTCTGGACCATTACCTATATAAGTAAAACTCCTTGTAACCCACACGCCGCCTTCATTCTCGGGCAAATCTAATTTGGCCCGCCAATAATAAACCAAAGAGTCGGGCGCCTTCACAGAAACGGCCCATTTGGCCAAATGAGTAGAAATGATGGTGTTACTTTTTTGATAAAACGGACTGGCAGGAGAAAAATTTATACTGGTATCTAGCTCAAAAATATAAGCCGCTTGAGTGGCAAAAATATTGTTGTTCTGAACCAAAAGTGTGGCGGTATCTTTGTTTACCACCGCATAATTTTGAGGGTAAACAGCCTGAATGCCACTACCCGGTAAATAATACTTTAAACTGGCCTCATTGTTGTTAAAATTTAGCTCATCAACCAGCTTGGCAGCATTCACATTTACCACAAACGTATTTTCGCCAATTTCGCTTTTATTTAAGGGCTTAATCCACACATAAAACGTATCGGTATTATAAGGACCCGTAATTTTCAAAGAAGCATTATCAATGATGCCACCGCTAGGCAAAATGCGCTTAACTGCAATAGAAAGGCTATCATTTTGCGCCTTGCCATAATTATGCAAAATAATGCCAATGCCCAACGAATCATTCTGCACCGTTACATTTCCAGGCGTGACAAATAAATCAGATTCCGCAATTTTATAATCTGGCTTAGCGGGCGCGTATAAATGAACTGCAGGATCGCCTTGCAACAACAATTGCAAGGCGTGCGACCGCGAAAAAGCATCATTGCTAAGCGCAGAAATTTCCAATGCCTTTTTCAATTGCGTGCCTACTGGCAAACCATAATTTGTATTGGCAAATTGGTTATAAAACAGACTCATTTGATATTCCAGTTGGTTGGTAAAAGTTAAATTGGTATGCGCCAACCAACCAATAGCACCCTTGCCATTTGCACAGATATAATCCTTGCCATAAACCAATCCCGTTCCAAGCGGATCAACATCATTGGCATTGCCAATATTGCACCCATTAAAATAATAAAAGCTTGGCTTATCATTTTTAACCAAATCATTGATACCCCCAAAATCCATGTCGAGCACCGTTAAAGACCCATGCCCATAAAAAGTCATCATGCCAATTCCTTTGTTTAAATGGCCCACCAAAACATCCTTTAAGCCCCCATCGGTTGGCGAAGACGTTTTCTTAAAATAAGGATAGGTTAAACTCCCCACAGGTGGCAGTTTGGTGAGGTTAGCCAAAGATTGCAATTGCAACCTAAAACCCTCTTGTTGCCCAGGATCTGAACCACCACTTAAGTGCAAATATTCCTTGCGCCAAGGCAGAATAGAATCAAAATTTGTCTCTAAAAACTTGAGTTTATCTAAATAATTTTTGGCCTCCAATTCATTGCTAGCTGGAATGCGCCCAGTGGCAATCGCAGGCGCACCACTAGGTACAGAAAAATCATTGGTAAACATATTGTCAGACGAAGGCACACCAATGGCCGGCACTAAATTAAGCGCATTGGTTTCGGGGTTTAACTTAAGCAAATTATTTTGATAACCCCTTCCTAATAGCAGCAAAAACTGAGGCGCTGCGTTTTGTTTGTCGTACAAATGCATGCAATACCTTCTAATGGCCAAAGGATGATACTGCCCATAGGTATAATAATCGGCCAGTTCATCTACATAAACTAAATGCGTTTTATACCTGCCACTTCTATACGCCGCATAATCTTCGGCAGCCGTTTTTAAACCCTTATTCGATACAATTAAAAACTCATAATTTAAGGCCAAATTAGGCAAAGAAAATACGGTCTGAACCAATGCCAATGGACTCAAAAATTGGCTGCTATCTCGCAAGCAAAATTGCTTTAACCCCGTAGTGTTTGGCGATAAAAATTGCACGGTTCCCGCATTCAAATTTCCTACCACACGCCGCCTGTTGTTAAGGTCGAATAAGATGGCTTTATTGCCCGGATAAGCAGAAAATTGAAGCAAAGTTTTGGTTCCGGTTTGAACCGACATAAGCTGAAAAGACTCGCTTAAATTTGGAAGCACCGGCAGCTTATCATAACTTAATTGAATATAAGAAACGCCAATAAAATCGCTGCCCACAGAAATATCGTTAATTATCTCAAACCTAAAAGTGGTGAATTCTCCCAGCAAAGCATTGCTCATGCTTCTTACAAACTTTTGCTCACCATAACCCCTAAAGGTGGTATCCACTAATAATGTTGCGTTGCTACCATTGGGCAAAATATAAATCCTCACATGGTGGTTGGGCAAACCGCCATTGGGCACAAAGAAATCGGATGCGCCAATGATTTTTATTTCTACCTGGGCTTGCTGAGCGGGCGCGGCAGAGGGCGTTTGAAAGTTAAAGTTTCGTGTTTGACCCTGACCAATTAAAGCACTCATCATGCCTTCAGCATCGCCATATTCCGACAGGTAATATTTTTGATCTGCCGGAATAAAGCTGCCATAATAGTAGTCCTCTTGCGGCACCAAAATCTGCTTCACGTTATACCTTGGTTCAGCCAGATAATTGTTATAATCATTGTCGGCAAAATTTTGAAATCGAAGAGGCACGGCAGATGAAGTATCTGGCAAAACGGTTAAAAAATAAACAGCCGTATCAGAAAAAATGCTGCGAAAAGATTGCGCTTGCTCGGCACTGGTTCTAAACATAGCCGCATCGAGCGAACCATCATTGGGCTCCCCATAAAATTCGATAAAATCGCCCACATCGAGGCTGCCGTCTACATCTCCTGCCACATAAATGGGCTGTTCTAAGCCATTTTTAAACAACTGAATTTTGCGTGCATTCTTGCCAAACCATGCTGGCAAATTACTTGCTTGAATGCGGTATAAACCTTTTTCTACGGCCTTAAATTTATAATAAGGTTGATACGGTTTGATCCACTCAAAGCCATAAGTTTTTTGTGCCTTAACCCCAGTGGCGTTAAGCACAAAAAACGAGGCTAATAATACAATATGTAAGAGTGGTCTTTTAAAAATCATCCTTTTAATTGGGCGAAATATTGATAAAAATATGGAATGGTTTCTATGCCTTTATAATAATTAACCAAACCATAATGTTCGTTTGGCGAGTGCAGGGCATCGCTGTCTAATCCAAATCCCATTAGCACAGATTTAAGTTGGAGTTCGCGTTCAAACAAAGCTACAATTGGAATGCTGCCTCCACCACGGGTAGGAATGGGTTTCTTGCCATACGTTTTCGTCATGGCCTTTTCTGCAGCTAAGTAAGCAGGCGAATCAATTGGTGTTACAACAGGCTCGCCCCCATGATGCGGTTTCACTGCTACCTTCACTCCTTTTGGCGCAATAGATTCAAAATGTTTTTGGAACAAATTGGTAATTTCGTTCGAAGTTTGGTTGGGAACTAAACGCATGCTTATTTTAGCAAACGCTTTAGCAGGCAAAACTGTTTTGGCCCCTTCGCCAATATAGCCACCCCAAATGCCATTGCAATCTAAGGTTGGCCTAATGCCAGTGCGCTCTAATACATTATACCCTTTTTCTCCCCAAATATCCTCTATGGCCAAGTCTTTTTTGTAGGCTTCTAAATCGAAAGGAGCCTTGTTTAATTCGGCTCTTTCTGCTGCCGATAATTCAACCACTTTATCATAAAATCCGGGAATGGTTATGTGGTTATTTTCATCGTGCATGCTGGCAATCATTTTGGCCAGAATGTTAATGGGGTTTGCTACTGCACCGCCATAAACACCGCTGTGTAAATCGCGGTTCGAACCCGTTACTTCTACTTCAATATAGCTTAATCCCCTTAAGCCACAATCTATGCTAGGCGTATCGTTGGCAATAATGGAAGTATCAGAAATAAGCACCACATCTGCCTTTAAACGCTCCTTGTTGGCTATGCAAAATGGTCCTAAATTGCTTGAACCTACCTCCTCTTCGCCCTCAATCATAAACTTAATGTTGCAAGGCAAATTCTTGTTGGCCATCATCATTTCAAAAGCCTTCACATGCATGTAAACCTGACCTTTATCATCGCATGCACCGCGGGCAAAAATGGCACCCTCTGGGTGAACCGAAGTCTTGCGAATATTTGGTTCAAACGGAGGAGTATCCCATAATTCTAAAGGAACGGCAGGTTGTACATCGTAATGACCATAAACCAAAACGGTAGGCAGCTTGGCATCAATAATTTTCTCTCCATAAACAATGGGATTGCCGGCAGTTTCGCATAGTTCAACCTTATCGGCACCCGCCAATATCAATTTGTCTTTGATATAATTAGCGGCGGCAATAATATCGCCCTTGTAGGCAATATCTGCGCTAATAGATGGAATGCGCAATAATTCAAAAAGCTCGTCTAAAAATCTTTGTTTGTTGTTGTTTAAGTATGTTGTATCCGTCATGATCCTAAATATTTTTTATAATCAAAAGTACATAATTTAAGGAAATTGCCTGTCCACTTTTTTATTTCTCCAAAAACTGGTGTGCATAAAAAACAGACATTCAAGCAATCAATCCTCAAAAATAAATCTACATTTGAATTACTATGTTCAACCGCAATTCTTCCGAAACGAAAAAAATACCTTTTGTGGTATACCTAGTTTATTTTATTTTACTAGCACCCATTTCAGTTATTCTTGTTCTGAACCAATTAATTGCGCCGTTTGCCCCATCCATAAGTTTTGTTGACCTCGACAAACTTTAATTAAGCCATTATTGCCCAGCGCAATTTTGCAGAGCGTGCGCGGGGATTGTGAAAAATCTCCTCCTTGGTAGGTCTAATGGGATCGGGGGCAATTTCTTTGTACACACCTGCCCTATATAAAGCTTGGAAGGCCTTTTTTACCCGCCTATCTTCACCCGAATGAAAAGATAAAATGGCCACACGGGCATTGGGTGCCAGCACATAAGGTAATTTTTCTAAAAAAGAATTTAAGACCCCAAACTCATCATTTACCTCTATGCGCAAAGCCTGAAAACAGCGCGTACAAGCCTTCTTAACGGTTTCTATTCTTTCGTTTTTAGGAATAAACTCAAGGGCATTTTTAATAATTTCTCTTAAAGCACCCGTGGTTTCTATTGTTTCACCCCTTTCCATCGCATTGTTAATTGCCACGGCAATGGGTTCGGCATAGACCTCGTCTGAATTAACTACCAAGATTTGGTATAGCTCTTCTAGGCTTAGGGTTTTAAGCAAAGCCGCAGCAGATTGGCCACTTTTGGGGTTTAGCCTAAGGTCGAGCGGACCATCAATTTTCAAAGAAAATCCCCTTTCTGGGTTATCAATTTGCATAGAAGAAACGCCTAAATCGGCCAGTACAAAATTGAGTGGACCAGATTCTTCTGCAAGCAAATCTATTTGCGAAAAGTTCATTTTGCGAATAGACAAAATCTCCTCTCCAAAACCCAAATTAGCCAGCCTATCCTTGGTTCTTGGCAATTCAAAAGGATCCACATCGGTTGCAAATAAATGCCCTTCGCCCTGCAAACAATTCAGCATTTCGAGCGAATGTCCGCCATAACCCAAGGTGGCATCTAGCCCTGTTTGTCCGGGTGCAATTTGAAGGAAATCTATGATTTCATTTACACAAATAGAGCGGTGCATGCCAGCGGGCGTTTTGCCCTTTAGCATCACTTTTTCTATGTCCTCTGCGTAGCGCTCGGGTTGCAGTTCTTTATACTTTTCCTTAAAAGTTTTGGGGTGCGTACCCTTATATCTTACACGCCTTTGCGGTTTAGATTCATCACTATCCATGCTCCAAAAATTTACGAATTCGATATTACCTTAATTTACTTAATTTTCTACACAACTTCTCATATAAAAAGCTGTAATTATATGCAGTCAATGATTTAGCCCTATTTTCTAAACAACTTCTCATATAAAAAGCACCAATGGTATGCATCCAATTATTTAACCCTATTTTCTTTTCTTTCGGTCTGAACCAATTTTGCGACCCAAAAAGAAATTAAATCCGGTTATTGAGATTTTTTACCCCACTATGTTTAAAATAGGACCATAATTTAAAACTCAACAGAAATTTAAATCTGGTTATTGGGATTTTTTTAACTCAACAATAAAAATAAATCTGGTTATTGGGATTTTTTTTAAGCTCATCAAAAAAATTAAATCTGGTTATTGGGATTTTGTTTTAAGCTCAACAAAAAAATTAAATCTGGTTATTGGGATTTTGTTTTAAGCTCAACAAGCAATTAAATCCAATAATCAGGATTTCTTTTTTAGCTCAAAATTAAATCTGGTTTCCTGCACTTAGTTTTAAGCTCATCAAAAAAAATAAATCTGGTTATTGGGATTTTGTTTTAAGCTCATTAAAAAATAAATCTGGTTTCCTGCACTTAGTTTTGAGCTCATCAAAAAAATCAAATCTGGTTATTGGGATTTTGTTTAACTCATCAAAAAATTAAATCTGGTTTTCTGTAATTGGCTTTAAACCCAGTTAGTTTGGCAAAACTAGGCGTTAAGTAATGTTTCGATATCAAATTTGGTCATCTGCATAAAAGCATACATTACTTTTGGGGCCTTCTCTGGATCAGCCATTAATTTGCCTAAAACCTTAGGCACCACTTGCCATGAAACCCCAAATTTATCGTCGAACCAACCGCATTTGTTATGCCTGCCACCCTCACCTAATTTCTCCTAATAATGATCAATTTCGGCTTGTGTATCGCATTCAATAACGTAAGAACTTGCTGGGGAAAACTTGTATTCTGGTTAGCCATTTAGACACATTAATTTTGCCCCATTTAACTCAATCACGAGTACAAAAGGGTTTTCGGAAAGGATTTTACTTTCTTTAAATAGGCCACAATAAAAATTGGCGGCTTCTTTTGCCTTGCCCTCAAACCAAAGACAAGAATAAACGGGGAGACTCATATTAATTTGTTTTTATTCAATAATAGTTAAATTCATACACAAGGGGGGCGCCTTATGATAATCCATTTTGACTCAATAATACTTAAATTCATGTATAAACGGGGTGCCACGTCATAGACTATTTTGATTTAATATTACTTAAAATCAAGCATAATTGGTTCAAACCGAAATGTTGAAATCTTGGGGAGGCTTAATTTCATTTTAGGCTTATCTTCGTAGGGTGGATTATTTAGAGACATTAAACCCGTCGCAAAGGGCGGCAGTGGAGCAAATAGATGGACCAGTAATGATTATTGCTGGGGCTGGTTCTGGGAAAACGCGCGTGCTTACCTACCGCATTGTGCACATGTTGCGCCATGATGTAGACCCATTTCAAATTTTATCACTCACTTTTACCAACAAGGCTGCCAAGGAAATGAGGCACCGCATTTATGAAGCTGTGGGCACCGAGGCAAGAAACCTTTGGATGGGCACTTTCCACGGTATTTTTTCCAGGATATTGCGTTCTGAAAGTGATAGAATTGGCTACCCAAGAAACTTTACCATTTACGATTCTGACGATAGTAAGAGCCTTATTAAAACCATTTTGGGCGAGATGAAATTAGACGATAAATTGTATAAGCCGTCTAATATGTTGAGCAGAATTTCTGCGGCCAAAAACGTGCTTATTAATGCCGAGGAATACATGGGCAATAGCGAGTATTTTGAAAATGACAATAGCAGTGGGAGGCCAAAATTTGGGCATTTGTTTAAGGCTTATCAAGACAGGTGTTTTAGGGCTGGGGCAATGGATTTTGATGATTTGTTGGTGAATACGCACAAGCTTTTTGCCAATCATTTGGATGTTTTGCATAAGTACCAGCATCAGTTTAGGTATATTATGGTGGATGAGTTTCAAGACACCAACCATGCGCAGTACATGATTATTAAAAAGTTGGCTGCGGTGAATGAAAACATAGCGGTGGTAGGCGATGATGCGCAGAGTATTTATGCTTTTAGGGGAGCCAATATTAAAAACATTTTGGGCTTTCAAAAAGATTTTCCCGATGTAAAAACTTTTAAATTAGAGCAAAACTATAGGAGTACGCAAACCATTGTGAATGCGGCCAGCAGCATTATTGAAAAGAACAAAGATCAAATTAAGAAACGCGTTTGGACAGACAATGAATTGGGTGAGCGCATACGGGTTTTAAAAGCTTTAACGGATAACGAAGAAGGCAAAATGGTGGCATCGGCTATCTTTCAAGATAAGATGAATAGTAGGGCCATGAACAAAGATTTTGCCATTTTATACCGAACCAATGCGCAAAGCAGGTCTATGGAAGAAGCGCTGCGCAAGCTCAATATTCCGTATAAAATTTATGGAGGTTTATCTTTTTACCAACGCAAGGAAGTAAAGGATTTATTGGGTTATTATAGAATTGTGCTGAACCCTAATGATGAGGAAGCGCTTAAGCGTGTAATTAATTACCCAACACGCGGCATTGGCAAAACCAGCATGGAAAAATTGGCTGTGGTGGCCGATCAACATAAGGTGAGCCTATGGCAAGTGATGGAACAAGTGAATCAAATTGGCTTTAAAAATATGGGTCCGGTTGAAGAATTTGTGACCATGATTAAGAGCTTTAGGGTAATGTTAGATAAGAATGCATATGAAGTGGCCATGCACATTGCCAAGCAGAGTGGCGTTTTAAAATCTTTGTATGAAGATAAAACGGTGGAGGGCATAGCGCGCTATGAGAATACCGAGGCCTTGTTAAACGGTATAAAGGAATTTAGTATTGAAGAAACAGCCGACGATGATGGGGTATTAAAATCGAGAACCTTGGCAGATTTTATGGCCGATGTGGCTTTGCTTACCAACGACGATAAAGACAAGGACCAAGACCAAGATCATGTAAGTCTTATGACCATTCACTCTGCCAAAGGCTTGGAGTATAAATACGTTCATGTGGTGGGTTTGGAAGAGAATCTTTTTCCCAGTCAGCTTTCATTAAACAGTCGCCAAGAATTAGAAGAAGAAAGACGCTTATTTTACGTGGCATTAACTAGGGCCATGAAAAAGCTAACGATAAGTTTTGCCAGCAGCAGGTTTAAGTTTGGCAACATTACCAATTCTGAACCCAGCAGGTTTTTATCTGAGCTAGACCCACAGTTTCTTCACTTTGAGAACATGTTTAGTGCGAAGGGGCAATTTAAAGAAACAGGAGGATCTAGCACTGGACATGGCACCATGAGTGGCATATCTAAAAAGGCCTTAACAATTAATAGGCCGCAGCCTAGAACAGTGGTTCAACAAGCGCCGCAAGGCGACCCCAATTTTGAACCAGACGATACCAGCAATTTGCAAAGTGGCATGAAGGTAGAACATCAGCGCTTTGGCATGGGTACGGTTACACAAATGGAAGGAAATGGAGACAATAGAAAAGCCACCATCGATTTTGAAGGATTAGGCAAAAAGGTCTTGGTACTTAAGTTTGCTAAATTGAAAATAAAATAAGTATTTGTGTGGGTAATAAAATTAAAAAATGAAGCTAATTAGCTACTTAAAATTGCCACTCACGGCTGTGAGACTTTGGTTTGAGGCCAATGAGACTTCCTTTTCTAGCCCAGACAAATGGCATATTTTTAAGGTACTTTTGCGGCTTAGGTTTAAAGAAATTGGGGAGAAAAAAAACACCATAATCAGCGAGCAGATTTTTGGTTTTCAAATTCATGCGTATGATTATACCACCCTACTGTTTTTGTTTAGGGAGATATTTTTAACGAAGGATTATTATTTTACCAGCGAGAGTGCCACACCAAGAATCATTGATTGTGGCGCCAATATTGGGTTTTCCTTGTTCTTTCACAAGTATTTTCACCCCAATGCAGAAGTAGTAGCCTTTGAACCCAACCCTAGTGCTTTTGAGCTTTTGGCACTTAATGTAAAAAGCAACGGTTTGAACCAAGTAAGCTTGATACAAAAAGCGGTTTCAGAAAATGAAGATCCTATTTTTTTCTATGTTAATGAGGATAAAGGATCACTACTTTCTTCGGTTCGCAACGACCGAGGAGGAAACACCCAAATAAAAATTGAGACTTGTTTGCTCAGCAGTTATTTGGATAGGCCCGTTGATCTCTTAAAAATTGATGTGGAAGGTGCAGAATGGCTTATTTTAAACGACCTTAAGGCCAACACGCAAAAGCTTTCGCAAGTTAAGCAGGTAATATTAGAATACCACCACAGAATTAATGGGGAGGAATCGAGGTTATGTTCGTTTTTGAGTTATTTTGAAGAATGCGGCTTCAATTATAATATTCGCACCAATTACCAAAACCAGGGAGATTTTCAGGATTTGGTGATTAATTTTTATAGGGGTATTTAGATATAAGTTTTTAGTTTTCTTAGTTTTTTGTTCTGAGTACTCTTAGTCTTTAGTCTTTAGTCTTTAGTCTTTAGTTTTTAGTCTTTAGTTTTTAGTTTTTAGTCTTTAGTTTTTAGTTTTTAGTCTTTAGTTTTTAGTCTTTAGTCTTTAGTTTTTAGTTCTAAGTTTTTAGTCTTTAGTTTTTAGTTTTTAGTTCTAAGTTCTAAGTTTATAGTTTGAGTAGCGGATAATTTTTGGTCCATAGAACATGGTTCATTGTTCATAGCTGTTTGTGGTTTTTAGTACTTATGTCTATTGCGAAATATTCTGTTAAAGGTTAAAGTATTCTGTTAAGTGAATTCGAGGTCTGTAAAAAAGTAGTGGAGCCAGAAGCCACACTATTTTTGCTTCAGGCAAATTAAATTTTAAAAGAAGTTTAGCCAATAACCCCAAAGTACAAAAGCACCGAAAAGGCCCATGGACCATTGTCTATGGACCATCGACCAAAATCATTGTACAAAAACCAATGCCTCAAACAAAAAACTCATACTTCATACTTCACACTTCAAATCTCATACTTCATACTTCAAATCTCATCATTCTTCGCCAAAAAAAGCAGGCTTTGATGAATTTTTAACACTTGAGGAATCAATAATTCCGAATTGTTGTGAATAATAAATTGGGCATGATTAGCCTTTTCCTCCTGAGGCATTTGATTACGCATGCGCGCAAGAATTGCGGCCTCATCTACCTTGTCTCTATCCATGCTGCGCTGCAATCTCACCCCCTCATCGGCCAAAACCACAATTAGCTGATCGAGTTTTTTGTTGGAGCCACTTTCGATTAATAGCGCTGCTTCTTTTAATACATAAGGCGCATTTTGGTTCAGCACCCAATGGTCGAAATCAAGAAAAAGGGCTGGGTGAACCAAGGCATTTAATTGCTTTAATAATGCTGGATTATTAAAGACCTTTTGCGAAATCTCGCCCCTATTTAAATCGCCATTGGGGAAGTAGGAATTGGTACCCAGGAGTTGGGTAATATCGCTTACTAATTTTTTATTTTCCACCATCACGCCTTTGGCGCGTGAATCGGCATCGTAAACAGGCACGCCCAATTGTGCAAAGATGCGCACAAGAGTAGACTTGCCGCTTCCTATATTTCCTGTGATGCCTACTTTTAGCATAATTCATAAAGGGTTGCGAGAGGCATTTAGAAAAATAAAGATTTATCTATACATGCACATCGCAACCCATTACTAAAGTTATTATTTAGCTTCCTTGGCTGGTTGGTTCAGGGCTTGAGAAGCCTCCATTGAAACAGCAGTGCGGTCTATGCGCAATTTAGTTCCTTCGCTTTCAATTAAGAAAGTATGTTCGGTTGCTTCCAAAATTTTGGCATGAACGCCTCCAATGGTAATAATTTTGTCGCCTTTGCCAATTGCTTCGCGAAATTTCTTCTGGTTTTTATTTTTCTTGATTTGAGGATAAATCATAAAGAAATAAAACACGACAAAAATAAGGATTAAAGGCAAAAATTGCATAATTGGATTTCCGGTTTGTCCGGCCGCAGGCGGCGCCATTAATAGAATTTGATTTAACATAGTTTTTGGTTTATTATAATTGTTAATTGAGGTTATATTGTTTGGTTTTTATTCTATCATTTACTTAATCGTGTTAAAATTAAGTGGGTTACTTAGTTTATTTTTTTCTACTATCGTCTACTTAATCGTGTTAAAATTAAGTGGGTTACTTAGTTTATTTTTTTCTACTATCGTCTACTTAATCGTGTTAAAATTAAGTGGGTTACTTAGTTTAGTTTTTTCTACTAGCGTCTACTTAATCGTGTTAAAATTAAGTGGGTTATTTAGTTTAGTTTTTTCTATTATCGTCTACTTAATTGTATTAAAATTAAGTGGGTTACTTAGTTTATTTTTTTTTACTATCGTCTACTTAATCGTGTTAAAATTAAGTGGGTTACTTAGTTTAGTTTTTTCTACTATCGTCTACTTAATTGTATTAAAATTAAGTGGGTTACTTAGTTTATTTTTTTCTACTATCGTCTACTTAATCGTGGTAAAATTAAGTGGGTTACTTAGTT
>JAWXAZ010000077.1:0-64298 GCA_034439755.1 bacterium | reverse complement strand
TAGATGAATTTGGTAACCTTTATTTCTCTTCGGATGGATATCAAGGATTTGGTGGAGCAGATATTTGTGTGGCTTTAAATAAGAATAATAAATTAGAGAAAGCCATTCCAATGAAGTTCCCTTTTAACTCAACAGCAGATGATTTTGGCATCACTTTTACCAAAACCGGTAAGGCAGGATACATCTCATCTAATAGAATTCCAGGTGGATTTGGCGACGATGATATTTTATATTTTGACCTTAGTAAAGATGCAATTGATAGCACGCTTGTAACCTCAATTTATACCATGGGGTATAAGCCAAAGCCAGTTAAGGTTATTGCAACACCAGCAGAACCACTTGCCCAAGTAATAGCGCCTTTGGTGCCAAAACCAGTATTGGTTATTAACAACGCAACACCAAAACCACATGGGCTGATGGTGTTCTTCGATTTTGACAAATCTAATATTAGAAAATCTGAATATGCTTATCTAGACAGTGTGGTAAATTACATGAAATCATCACCGAGTTTAAAATTGATAATTGGCGGATATACCGATAGTAAAGGAACCCCAGCTTACAATATGAACCTATCCAATCAAAGAAACCAATCTGTCTTAAAATACTTAAGTGGCAAAGGAATAAGTAAAAGCAGAATGAAAGCAACAGCATACGGCTTAACGAACCTTTTAAATTATTGTGTAAAGGAACGCCAGTGTAGCAATTACGAAAGTAGGATTAACAGACGGGTGGAGTTAGATTTTGAATTTGCACCCCAAAATTAAATAAAAGAATAAACAAAAATGAATAACCTATTATATGTAATAGCTGTGATTTTGATCATAGCATGGGCAACAGGAATCTATGCATTTCATGCTGGAAACATCATTCATGTTTTATTGGTTATTGCTGTTATAGCAATATTACTTAGAATCATTCGAGGTAGAGATATATTATAAAAATAAAAAAAAATGGAAAATTCAAACGGAAAAGTAGTTGCAGCATTATTAGTTGGTGCAATTTTAGGCGGAACAATGGGTGTATTATTTGCCCCATACAAAGGCAGCAAAACTAGAAGGAAAATAGCCAATGGCGCAAAAGACCTTGCTTCAGATCTTCAAGCTAAACTAAGAGAGCAAGCAAATAGCTTAATGCACAAAGCAGAAGAGTTAGAGGAATTGGCCGAAGGAACTTTTCAAGAAATTGCAACAAGTGCCAAGGCTAAATTGGACGGGAAGTTGAGCTAAATAACCGAATCGAATTGGGGTGGCTAAATGGTAACAATAGCCACCCCATTTTTTTATTTACCAAATATTATGGTTATGATAAACAACAATAATTCACTTGAAGATTTTTCTGAAGATGTAGGCAATTTGGTTAAATCGAACCTAGAATTGAATAAACTCGAATTGATCGAAAGATTTTCAATTATTAGCACCTCAGTACTCAGCAATTTTATCATAGGAATTAGCTTTCTTTTTTTTATGCTTTTTGGAAGTGTTGCTGCTTTCATTTATATATCCATTTATTTCAATGATTATACTTTAGGTTCAGCTATTGTGGGAGCATTCTATCTAGTATTGTCGATGGTGCTTTTTATGGGTAAAAGAACCATGCTCCAAAATCCAATAAGAAACAAAATTATTCGTTCCATTTTCTCTGCATAATAACCATTTCATGAAAGCAAAAGATATCCAAAATCATGACGATTTGTTAATGCTCATAGCCGAAACACGAGACAGAGTTGGTATTGAAGAAAAAATAGCCTTTGCCTCTTTTAAGGTGGTGGTAAAAACATTGAACCCATTGGCTTTAATTAAAGATTCATTGCACGATTTATTTAGCGATAAAGAATTGGTTCAGGACGTTAAATCATTTGGCATAAAAACTGGTGCAAACTTTGTAATAGACAAAGTACTTGGAAAAAACAAGAGCATTAAAGGATTTATCTACTCCATATTGGCCGAAAACGTATCGGAATACCTGCTCAATAAGAGGCTCAAAAAAGCTAAAAAGGAAGAACAAGGCCTAGATTAATTCACCTTGCATGATATCCTTTCAGGATGTCTTCTAGCAGTATAAATATTTGTCTTAAGGAATCCCATATTTTTATTGGGATTTTCTTTTTTATAGGCCTCTTGTAAGCGCTTTAGGGCCTTGCTTATTTTTATTTGGGCAACAACCACCACACTTAAATCAAATTGCCATTGGATTAATCTAATTTAACCCAAATTAATCAATAGGAGGTTTGAAAAACCGAACGATTTGATTTAGTTGGGTTAAAGTTGCTAAAGATTATTAATGGTTAAACTAAAGTAAAAGGTTGAAGGTTGGTTTTGTATTTAAAAGCTTTTTTACACGCTTATTTTAGTGCAAAAAAAGAGCCTGTTCAATGAAGAACAAGCTCTTTTTACCAAACTAATCTAACCTATAGTTATGCTTATTGCATAAATTCTACCTTAAATTCTACTCTTCTATTGCGTGTTCTTCCTTTATCTGTTAAGTTGGTATCAACTGGCTTTGATTCGCCGTAACCGTTAGAGGTTAAGCGCATTGGATTAACTCCGCGACCAATTAAGTATTTAACTACCGAAGCGGCACGGTTCTCAGATAGGGTTAAGTTCATAGCATCTTCACCAACATCATCTGTATGTCCGTCGATTACCAATTTATAACTAGGATTATCTTTCATTACCTTCACAATGGCATCCAAGATTGGGAAAGAAACTGGCTTAATTACATCTTTTCCAGTCTCAAATTGTATGCCTTGTAAGGCCTTTTCAAATAGTTTCTTTGTTTCCAATTTAATCTCAGGGCAACCATCGTTTGCCATGGTACCTGGAATGGTGATGCAACGGTCAATATCGTCGAATATGCCATCAGCATCTGTATCTGGGCAACCACTGTGGGCCGGACTACCAGCTAATTTGGGACACTTGTCTATGCCATCGTTAACACCATCGTTATCTGTATCTGGGCAACCATTTGTGCTTGCAGGACCTTTTAAAGTAGGGCACATGTCTTTTGAATCTTCTATGCCATCACCATCGGTGTCTGGACAACCTTTAAACAAGATAACTCCAAATACATTAGGACACATATCATCCTCGTCTTTAATACCATCGCCATCCGAATCTGGGCAACCATCTAAGGCAAGTATTCCTTTTACATTTGGACATTTGTCTTTGCTATCAATGATGCCATCGCCATCGGTATCTGGGCAACCATTAAACTCTAGCACACCAGGCTCATTAGGACACTGATCATCTTTATCTGCAATGCCATCTTTGTCCATGTCTGGGCAGCCAAAAGTAAGCGTTGAACCAAAAATATCGGGACAATGATCTTCACTGTCTACTACACCGTCTTTATCAGAATCTAGTGGGCAGCCGTTAGCATCTACCTTTGTATTGGCAGGTGTATTAGCGCACAAATCTTTTTTATCTGCTATTCCATCTTTGTCTTCATCTTTACCTGCACCTAAGTTAAATCTTAAGCCAAACATGTTAAGAAAAAATTGGTCGTTGCCAGTTGGTGCAACGTAAGGCACTACCTCCGGGTTATTATGCGCAGTACTCATATAGCCATAAGTAAATTGATAAAAGAAACTGATTGCCTCTGTGAATCTTAAGTTTAATCCAGCACCACCAACAACTGGATAATCCATGTTGTTATTAATTTTGCTTCCTGTAAACTGACTAGCGCCATAACCAGCAAAGATGTATGGTGAAAGGCGACTGTCCTCGGCTAATAAATAACCATTATTAAATTTATACCGTAAGTTTAGGTTGCCATGGGCCATTGTTCCTTTAAATACTGTGTTAGATTTTGGATAGTAATACCCAAATGAACCCAAACTGCCCATTAAAGAAAGATCAAAAGACTTATTAAGGTACCTTGAAAAGTCTAATCCAAAAGTAGGGTTTTGTCTAAACACATCATAGGTAAAATCGGTAATGCTATTACCTAAGTCGCCCGCATAGATATTGAATCCGCCAGACACGCCCACATTCCATTTGCGCTCTTTGGTTTGACCATTTACATTGAAAACGATCAAAGGAAGAAGGAGTACAAATAAATATCGCTTCAAATTGCCAGAACTGGCATATTTGGAAAATTTATTTTGTAAATTGTTTAACATACTTGCTTGTTTTAATTTTGTATAATTACTAAGCAAAAGTAAAATTAAGCCCTGCTAAATGAATTGCGTTTAAAGTGCAATAACTTATAAGTTTCACTGATTCTAAGGAGCTAGCGTTTGGTTTAGCATATAACTTTGTTTAAATTTTGATAAAAGTTAAATTTGAGAATGTTATTTAATATCTATGCACCAATATGGTTAAAAAAGTCTTATTTTCAATTGTGCTATTTTTTGCCATTGCAGAAATTTTAATTCGCATCAGTGGCAAGTTTAAAACATCCAATGAGCGAGTTGTTGGGGAGTATTATTATCGGTATCACCAGAGCAGAGGAACTTGGTTGCATCATTGGAAACCCAACAAAACAGTAGACTATACCCAGCCTGAGTTTAGGTATCAAAATGCGTATAACGAGTTTGGTTTACGAGAAATGGCTTTAGATAGTTTTGTTGCTGATACAAGCACCCTAAAAGTTCTTTGTTTGGGAGATTCTTTTACCGAGGGCGATGGCGCTCCTTTCGACAGTTCTTGGGTTAAGCGAATTGGATATCTGAGTAAGCTCAATGGTAAAAGCAAGTATAGGTTTTATAATGCTGGTGCTTGTGGCAGCGACGTGTTTTTTAATCACCAGTGGCTTAGCTCTGGTTTGATGAAGATGAAACCAGTTAAAGTAATTGAATGCGTTAATGCCAGCGATGTAGAAGATGTGCTTTGGTTTGGCGGAAGCGAAAGGTTTAATATGGATGGAACTACAAGCGGAAAAATTGGCCCTCGTTGGGAGATTTATTATAAATATTTTCACATCGTTAGGGCATTTGTTCATAAAGTTTTGGGCTATAACAGTAATCTTGTAATGACAGGAAATGAGGTGTTTGCCATTGGTTTGATTAAAGACGAATTGATTAAAACGAATGAATGGTGCAAGGCCAATGGCATTGTATATACTGTTGTGTTGCAACTTTGTCCGCACGAGTTAAAGCTTCAAAATAAGGTGAGCAATCAATTATTTGTGGAATTAGCAAAACTAGATTTTGTAACAGACATTAGTGATGAATTTCAACTGGGCATAAACAGCCATAATTATTTGCAATATAGTTGGCAGGAAAATGGCCATTTTAACTCGTTGGGATACCAGAAATTGGGCGATTTAGTATATAAATATGCCTGCAAGGATTTGCACTAAAAGGGCCTTTTAAAATGGGAGATAGGGGGCGTGTCTTGCCAATTGCTATGGGTGTTTTTAGCTTGTTTTGAACTAAATATTTTTTTAATAATGGCGAGTGGCCATAACAGAAAAAAATACAAGAGACTTAGCCAAATAACGCTATTGACAGCGCCTAATTTTTTACCAATTAGAAGCCATGTTTTTACGAGGATATTTGCCAATTTAAAGTTTAAAAGGCTCCCTAAAATTAAAAACGAAACTAAGTATAAACTCGAAATATGTAGCCAATATCCTAAGAAGCAAAAGCCTAAACTTATGATAAGAATCTGAATATGTACCTGCCTTTTGCTCATTAAAACAAGGGATATATAAAGGTTGCAACAGCAGTTCCTTCAACCGAAACAATGAGTGCACCAGCCAACAATAGGGCCAATATTATTGGAATCAGCCACCATTTTTTTTGGTGTTTTAAAAAGGCAAACAAGTCAGATAAAAATTCCATTTATTTATCAATTAAATGACCATCCAAAACTAGGCAATCTATGTCAGTATTTTTAAAACAATCAATGGCCTGTTTTGGGTTACAAACGATGGGCATATTATTTACATTAAAACTTGTGTTTATAAGCACACCATAGCCTGTTGCTTTCTTGAAAGCATACAAAATATTGCGAATACCTGGATTGCTGTTTTCGTTAATAGTTTGAATGCGGGAGGAATAATCTACATGGGTAATAGCAGGTAAAAGGGAGCGTTTCTGGTTAATGATTTCAAGGATGGCGGTCTCTTTTGAATCTTGGTTTATGCGGTAGGCCGTTAATATTTTATGCACCATTAGCATATATGGGGAATGGTGTTTTTGACCAAAGAGTTTTTCAAATTCCTCTATAAGCAATATGGGTGCAAAAGGCCTAAAGCTTTCTCTTTTTTTAACCTTTTGGTTCAGCTTAGATTGCATTTCTGGCAACAATGGATTGGCAATAATGCTTCTAGCGCCCAGTGCGCGAGGTCCAAATTCCATGCGTCCTTCGAACCAACCTATAACTTTGCCATCTAACAATCTTTTTACAACAGCCTCTTCAAGTAATTGGGCGGTTAGTAGTTGGTAATTTAGTTTTGCTTCCTCTAGGGCAATGGTAATTTCTAATGCAGAATAATTGGGTCCTAGCAAAGCGCCATGCATGGCATCTGGCAAGCATATTTTTCTGTTTTTGTTAAAGTGCAAATAGTAGGCCGCCCATGCCGCCCCTAAGGCTGCGCCAGCATCTCCAGCAGCAGGTTGAATGTATATTTGCTCAAACAAGTTGGCTTCTTGTATTTTGCCATTTGCCACTCCGTTTAACGCAACGCCTCCTGCTAGGCAGAGGTTTTTTGCTCCTGTAATTTCTTTGGCGTAAGCGGCCATTTTAAGAACACATTCTTCTAGCATTAGTTGCAAGGCTTGAGCCAATGCCCAATGTTGGCGATTTAATTCCTCGTTTTTTTCTCTTCGCTTGAATCCAAACAATTTTTCAAAACGCAAGTCATTGGTCATGCGCAAGGATGTATTATACTTAAAATATGTTTGGTTCAGACCAATGGATCCGTCGTTAAATAAGTTAACTAAGTTTGCCTTAATAAGTGCCAAGTATTGCTGAACCAAGTCGTCGTTTACGCTGGCATAGGGAGCCAATCCCATTACCTTATATTCGCCCGAATTGACTTCAAAACCAAGGTAATAGGTGAAAGCCGAATATAGTAAACCCAAGGAATGAGGGTAATGCATTTCTTTGAGGGATAAGATTTTATTGGAGCTTCCATGAGAGATGGATGCTGTGGCCCACTCGCCTACGCCATCAATGGTTAAGATGGCTGCATCTGTAAAAGGAGAAGCGTAATATGCACTAGCAGCATGTGATAAATGGTGGTTGGAAAAAAGCAACTGGGTCTTTTTCCAATTGATGCTTGGGTCTAATTTTTTTATTGCCTTTTTGATAAGTGATTTTTGAAACACTTTTTGTGTTAACCAAATTGGCATGCTTTTGATAAAGGAAATCCAGGATGTTGGGGCCGTGTTGATATAGGATTCTAGGATTCGTTCAAACTTTAAAAAAGGTTTGTCGTAGAAAACAATGGCATCTAAATCGGAGGCATTAATTTGTGCCTTTGTTAAGCAAAATGAAATAGCTTGATTGGGGAAGTTAGAATCGTTTTTTATCTCTGTAAAACGTTCTTCTTGGGCAGCAGCAACCACCACGCCATCGTTGATTAAAGCGGCGGCCGAATCGTGGTAAAACGATGAAATGCCAAGGATTCTCATATTACACCAAAAATAATTTATATTCGCTTTAAAAAAAATTGTGTTACAATTTTGCAGTATAACTAGCTCATCTCATCTTTATAAAACTTATGCCTTAGCCGAGAGTTTAGCGGTATTTGGGTTTTCCTTGCATGTTTTGGTGATAGATTCGTTTAATTTTGCTGCCAAGCCACACAATGTCAAACTTTACCCATTGCAAGAATTGGTAGAGACCGAATTGGGGGCAAAAATGCTTGCTAAATACAAGCATAAATCAGACAAATTAAGGTGGGGATTAAAGTCTGTTTTTTTGTTGCATTTATTAAATGATTTTGAAAAGATTGTATATGTAGACAATGATATTTATTTCTATGGTGACCCTGTTTTTGTGAGCGAATTATTAGATAAGCATGCGGTAGTTTTAACACCTCATTTTTATCTTGCTAGTTCAGAAAAAGAGCAAAATTGGCTTGAGGCAAGTTACCGTGTTGGCCTGTATAATGCAGGTTTTATGGGCGTAAATAGGAGTGGCGCTGAGGCACTAGAATGGTGGGCAAATTGTTGTTTGTACAACCTAAAAAAGGCCTATCAAAGGGGCTTGTTCGACGATCAAAAATACTTGGATTTGATGCCCATCGAATTTGATGATGTTTATGTGTTGAAAAATAAAGGCTATAATTTGGCTGGTTGGAATGCAAGCAATTACGAGCTAAAAAGAGACCTTGTTAATAGAATGGTTAAGATTAATGAATTTGACTTAGTTTTTATTCATTTTGCACACATTAGTTTAACGCGTTTTTCTCGCCTAGCACATCCATTACATGAAGAGTATGAAAAGTATGTAACGCACCTTAAAAAATTTAACCCATCGTATAATCAAAATAGCAATAAAAGCAGGTGGTACGAGTGGGCTGCTTATTTAAATTATGTAAAGTGGAACTTGCTTCGTTTATTTGAGTGATTTTAAAGCCTCGTAAATGAGTAAAAAACAAATGGCAATTGAGCCTACTATCTGGAATTTTAAGCATTATAGCCTTTTATTGGTGACCTTAATTTTTATTGTTTTTGCGAATACTTTGTTTAACGGATATAATTTCGACGATAACTTAGTTACTAATAACCACCCCCTTACTTCAAAGGGTTTAAAGTCCATTTGGCGTATTTTTAGCAGCTCTTATTATACCAATAATGCCGATATAAATTTTGGGTATCGGCCCATTACGCACCTAAGCTTTGCGATAGAGCATCAGCTATTTGGTGAGAAGCCTGGGGTTAGTCATTTTATAAATCTCCTTATTTATTTGGTTGGAGTCTTTGGGTTTTTTAAAATTCTCTCAAATTGGTTCGAACCAAAAGCATTGCTATGGGCCTTTTTGGCAGCCTTAATTTTTGGTATTCATCCCATACATTCGGAAGCGGTTGCCAGCATAAAAAATAGGGATGAGCTTTTGGCCTTTGTTTTTTTGATCCTTTCGTTTATACAGTTAAATAAATTTGTTTCACATAATAATTGGCGCCATATTTTGTTTGCTGCCTTGTTTTTTGCCATTGGCTTATTGTCTAAAAAATCTATCTATCCCATGGTTTTTGTGATGCCTTTGGTGTTGATTTATATAAAATCTCTGGAGCTTAAAACTTCAGTAATCATTGGCCTTTTATTGGCAATTGTAGCAGGATTATTAGCAGCCGATTTTATTTGGCAACGCATGCTTTTGCTCATGTTTACGCCTATTTTGTTTTTGGTGCTTTTGGTTTTATATGAAAAGCGCAGCTTCATCTATAATAGCCTAAATACCCCAGTGGGATTAAAGATTTGGGAATTGAGTTTGGTTTGCCTGTCTATTTTGTTTAGTGCAGCATCTATTTACTTGGAGGATTATTTGTTTTTTGTGCTTGCTTCTATTTTTATGGCAATTTTATTTGTTCAACATAATTACAAGTCAATTTATTTAATCCTATTTTCAGCTCAGCTTTTGGCAGTTGCCTATGCCCTCGATATAAAAGCATTATCGCAAATAGCATTTCTGCTCAGTTCGCTTGCGATAATTCCTTTGCTAAAGAATAAAAAGTTTGAACCAATTCTATTTTTGAATTTCATTCTTACATTGGGTTTTATATTGATTTATAAGTTTAAACTGGGAAATCTTTTTCTTATTTTTAACATGGCGATAGTGGTTTATTTTGCAACAAAAAATAAGCTAATTTGCATAGGTGTAATGTTATTTAACCTGCTTGTTTCATTTGCTTTTTTTCGCCTGAATTATTTTAATTTGGTAATAGGAATCACTACTTTTCACTTAATATGGGCGTATAAACTTGATGCCTTTTTGGGTCGTAAATTTCGCACTGAGTTGTTATTGTTGTTGTTTCTTGTGCCAATTGCCTTTTTCGCTGACACCCAAAAAACAGCTTTCAATAATTATGTAGATGGATTAAAAATTGACAGGGTAGTGGCGGGTGAGCACATTCAAATAAGTCAATCTAATATAAATGAGGGCGAATTAAGCGAAGGAAGAAGTTTAAGCTATGTAGAGAACACTTTGATTGGAAACCAAACCATGGAGGCCAAATTTACTACTGGTATTACTACACTTGGGGAGTATATGCGCGTGCTCGCTTTTCCGCATGAACTGTTGTTTTACTACGGTTATGCCAAGGTAAAAACCAGCAGTTTTTCTGATGCCAACTTTTGGTTTTGGCTTGTTGTTCTTGCCCTTCTTTTGGCTTTTGTTTTATTTAATATGCGTGGCAATAAGTTTTTGCTTATTGGTTTCTGGTGGCTGCTCATTAGTTTATTTTTATTTAGCAATTGGGTAGAATTGGTGGCTGGTATGGTTGGAGAACGACTAGCATTTACGGCTTCTGCTGGTTTTTGCTTGCTTGTTGTAGCTGCAATTATGCCCTATAAACCCAGTCTCAATTTTAAGAAGATTGGATTTTGGGAATTAGGTTTAATGTTGGTGATGCTTGTATTCTCTGCCCGAACCATTGCTAGAAACGCCAATTGGAAGAGTCCGTTGGTTTTAATGGAACACGATATGGAAGATTTAAGCGAGAGTGCTTATGCAAACCACATGTATGCACTTACCTGTATGAACGAGTTAAGCAAATCGCACTCAAAACCTCAGCAGGAGCAATTTGCCTTGTTAAACCAAGCCGAAGAGGCATTCATTAAATCCATCAATATCTACCCATCTTACTTTAATGCTAATTTCGATTTAGCCCGTTTGTATATCCAGAAAAATGAGTTTGGTTCAGCCAAAAAATATTTAGATAATTGTTACCAACTCGATAGCAGTAATTTGTTTGTTTTGGAGGAGTTGGCTAAGACTTGTTTCGATTTAAAATTGACAAGTGAAACGGTGCGATATGCCAATATGTTTTTGAGCAGGTTTCCTCAAAACGAAAACATGTATGAGATACTTGCCTATACCTTGTTTATAGACAAAGAATATGTGGCGGCTAAACAAGCGGCAGAGCTGGGTTTACAATATTATCCGCAAAGTAAAAACTTAAGGCCATTATTGCTAGATATTGATAAGAATATTGTTTTAGGCAAGCCAGAATAGGCCTAAATTTTGGTTTCAATCCACTGCCATATATTCCACGTTTTATCTTCCCAATGATGATATACATGCACCATTGCAGGTGAATAGCTGTGCTCAAAACCATCATCTGTAATTTGCGAAGTTGTGGGGTTTATTTGCAAACCATTATTGTAATAATCGGCAATAAAATTAAATCGTTTAGATAAGGTTGGGTGATTGGCCAACCCAAACTCCCATGCCGTGGCAATGAGCGTGCCTTGGTCGCGGGTTTTCCAGTCTTTTAGGGTAAATATATGCATGGTTTTCTGGTGCCATGCATCTAAAAATTCATGACTTTTGTTGTTGAACAGAAATACACCCCCATTCCAATGTTGCCAATTTTCCTCTTTAACCTCTATGTCGAAGGTGTTTTTAATATATCCAATTAGATGGTCGCACTCATCGTGCCAGATATCTTCACCTTGTTTGTTATACCACTTTTTGTTCCATTTATTATAGGTCAAACCCGTTGCATGTTGCATTTTTGCGATGTCCATTTCGTACATAATTACCTCACCAGATTGGATATGCCAGGTTCTCGTTTTTTTATGATACTGAAACGAGCTATTAAATTTAAAAACTGGATAGCTCAATAAGAACCTGAGGGCAGTAATGGCTCTTTTTATAAATGATTTTTTTAGTTGATCAAATTCGTATTGAAGCTCTTTTGCATGAGCCAATAAATGAGGTTCGGTGATGGTTACGCCATTAATATCCTGCATAAATTGTTGGAATTTATTTCTATCAATTTCTCTATTTAGCAGGCAATTACAATTGACGGCGTAAGAACTAAACTTTCTTACTTTGCAATGGTCGGGAGCAAACCTAATTGGCGCAATAAACTCGCTAAAGATATCATCACAATCCGTTGAAACTGCCACCACATCTGTGTCTAAATAGCAGTAGGTGTTCCCCTTTGGCAAATAATTATGGATACCTGTTTTTAAAAAAATACTGGCCTGGTGGTGGTTTAGGTGTGCAGGTGTTTGTATATCAATGATGTGCGAATGCGAAATTGCAAACTCATTTCTGGCCGAATCGGTTAACACATAAACGTCGTTTTTTGAGTATTTCTTTAAGAAAGATAGAGAGAGCTGCAAAGTGTCTAGGTGCTCCTTGGTTCCACAAACCACATATACAAAAACCTCATTATTCATAGCGGTTCAATTTAAACCAAGTGGTCATTTCTTTAACGCCTTCCTCTAGCCCGCAATGGGGTTTATAATGGATGAATTGTTGTAATTTTTCTGTGTAACTATGAGTGCTTTCTAGTTCGAAAACGGGTAAGTCTTGGCTCTTATAAGCCAAAGGCTTATTTAGGTTCTTGGCAATGCTCAAAGCAAATTCTTTTACGCTAATGGGTTCGCCATAACCAATATTAAATATTTGGGCTGAACCAATCTCTTGCAGTTGAATTTTATCTATGATGCGTTCGATACTTTTTACTACATCGCTAACATGGGTAAAATCTCTAAATACATTTCCATGGTTGTTTAAGCTAATTTCTTCCCCAATATCTATAGCCTTCATAAATTTATAAGCAGCCATATCAGGACGAGTAAGTGAACCATAAACTGTAAAGAACCTCAAACCTATTGCTGTTATGCCAAATTGTTTGCAATAGTTTTCAATCATTACCTCACACATTTTCTTGGTAGTGCCATAAAAGGAGAGCTGCTGTGAAGTGTCGCTATCCTCATGCATAATTGCTTGGTTTGGACCATACACACTAGAGCTGCTGGCATAGATTAAATATTTGACGCCATTTTTGCGGCATTGTTCAAGTACATTAAATGTGCCATTCACATTGGTGTGGTAATACTTTTTGGGGTCATGAAAGGAGCCAGAAATGCCTGTTTCTGCCGCAAGGTGAACAATGATTTCGGGTTGAACCTTTAGTTCTTGTATAAAGTCATTTTGAATATCTCCGTGAAGTATATTTGGCATAAACCTTTGGCGAAAATGGCCAGCTATATGGTTGTTTGCCAATAAATCAAACGAGACCACCTGATGATGCATAAGTTGTAACTGCTTTTGCAAATGAAAGCCAATAAAGCCTGCTCCTCCTGTGATTAATATAGATGCCATGATGTCCTGCGATATAATTAATGCGGCAATATACTATTGCTAAACATTATTCAATCCATCTTTTAAACCATTTTTCCATAATGAGAATTTTCCAGAGTTTCCAATTGTAGGT
This sequence comes from bacterium, assembly GCA_034439755.1. Classification (GTDB taxonomy): domain Bacteria; phylum Bacteroidota; class Bacteroidia; order UKL13-3; family UKL13-3; genus B1. The sequence continues at coordinate 50,950 of JAWXAZ010000077.1, read as the reverse complement.
TTCGTTAAGCAACTCGTCAATATATTCTGGGTTAATAATTTCGTGCTGAACCAATAAGCTATTCGTTAATTCTTTCTTATAAAAATTGATGTTCATATAATAGCTATCAGGCCCTACAAATCCTTGCTTTTTGCGCGCCAATATTGGTTCAGGCAGTGCATTTTTAATATTTTGAAACAATAGATATTTTGTTTGTGTAGGCGAATAGTAACACGATTCTGAAACAGAAAACACCTTTTCGAATAGCTGATGATTTAAGAACGGAACGCGAACTTCTAGCGAATTGGCCATGCTTGCCCTATCTATTTTAGTGAGCACGAGCTCGCCCATAAAGCATTTCATGTCTAGGTACTGAATAGATTTTAGGGGCGATAAATTTGGCTTATAATGTTGTTTGTAAAACCAATGCACATCTTCATTGATAAATTGATGTAATCGTGGGTTTAGCATGCGCTTTAACTCTGGTCCATCAAACCAGCCCATGGCCATTGCTTGGGCATAGAACGCAACAGTATCTTTGGGATTTGGTCTCTTAAACAGTTGTTTTATCCAGTTCAATTTTTGTTGCTTTTGCATAAACTCTTGTTGCCATGTATAGCCACCAAAAAGCTCATCGGCCCCCTCGCCACTTAAAACAGCCTTTACTTTGGTTCGAGCCAAATGGCTAACCATATAGGTTGGAACGATAGAGATATCTGCAATGGGTTCATCATACACATCTGGCATAATATTTACATACTCGAGGCTCTTCTCATTAACAACAATGGATTCGTTTTCTACTCTTAAATATTGGGCAACAATCTTGGCAAATTGGTCTTCGCTTTTCTCCCAATTGGCAAACCCAATGGAAAATGTTTTTGGGTTCTGACCCAAATCTTTCATGTAATAAACCAAGGCACTGCTATCGTAACCGCCACTTAAGAAGGAACCAATTTCTACATCTGCCCGGGTATGTTCTTTTACAGATTGGGATAAGATTTCGCCAATTTCTTTAATTAAATCTTTGTCGTCAATTTTATTTGAATAAGAGTTTAATTGCCAGTATTCGCGCTCCTTTATATTTAGGGTATGGGTATTAATTTCTAAATAATGAGCGGGTTTTACTTTAAAAACATTCTGCCAAATAGTCTTGGGCGATGGAATATATCTATAAACAAAATAATCGGCAAACGAAGTAAAATCAATCTCTTTAGCCACTTTACCAGAAGCAATGATGGCCTTTATTTCTGACCCAAAAATGAGGGTATCGTTTTGTTTAAAATAGTAGAGTGGTTTAATGCCAAAGCGGTCTCTAATTAAGTATAATTTATTTTTTGGCTCATCGTATAAGCCAAATGCAAACATGCCTTTTAGTCGGGTTATAAAATCGATGCCCCAAGTTTCATAAGCTGCAAGCAGCACTTCGGTATCTGTTTTGGTTTTAAAAGAATAATGGTTTTCAAGTTCCTTTTTTAATTCTAAATAATTATATATTTCACCATTAAAGGTAATCCAAATGGTTTTATTTGCATTGCATAGAGGTTGTTTTCCTGCGCCCGATAAATCTAGAAAAGAAAGCCTTCGGTGCCCCAATGCAATGGTTCCTTTTTCATTAATAAAAATGCCCGAATCATCTGGTCCGCGGTGATTAAGGGTATTTAACATGTTGTTAAATAAAGCTGCATTAATTCTTTTATTAATTTCTATTTCACCAAGTATTCCACACATAAATAAGTATTAATTAAACCACCTAGAAAATTTTAAATATAGGAACTCAATTGCAGAGAGTTTTCTCTTTTTAAGGTTTACTCCGCAAATTAAAAAGAAGAAAAAGATTGGATAATTTATTCCCCAACTCAGAAGTTGTTTTATGGCAATAAATAATTTTTTAAAGTTGATTCTATGCCACCAATCTAAAAGGGGTTGGTACCTATGATGAGGTATTAAAAAGACAAGGTGAAATGGCAGCCAAAAAGCCCATCTATAGTTAATAAAAATTAGGTTTATTAAGGATAAGAATGGAAAATAGAATTGATAAAACGCATTTGGCTGTTTTATAAAATGCATTGCACGCCAATTTTTAACTTTATAAAGGAAAAAGAATTGAGTTGTCAATCCAATTCCTATTCCAAAACTTAGCCAAATACTTCCAATGGGAAACATAATGGAAAGAAATAGTAATAGAAAAATGATTAAGTATTCGCAATAGGCCAGCCTAACCAAAAGTCTTATGGTTGCTGGAATTCCAATTAAAATAGGCAAAGTTATTTTGTTTATTTTTTGGTCTAAATGCAGGTCACTTAAATAGTGAACAAGAATATTTCGAATGCCAGCAAAAAGAAAAAGGACGGCAAGGCATAAAATTAAATATCTGTAAGATTGGTTAGTTTCAACAAATAAATAGAAAGTTTGAAACGACAAAACAAGAGGAACAACATAAGCATAAAGGGAGTCGATAAGTACTGCAAGAAAGGCATTGTTTTTTAATCTTATTGGGTGTGCGGCATAGGCCAAGAACAAGGAAAGCTGAAAAAAAATAAGCCAAAGCGTTATATTATTTAGTGGCAACATGATCCAAGGCAATGCAGTTATAGTTATTATGACAATTAATAAGCTATAGGTTTGAACCACACCAAGGCCTTGGAGTTTGTTTTTTTTCCCCACCATTTTATCATCCTCTTTGTCAAAATACTCATTTATAAAATATCCAATTGCAGCAAATCCTAATGCAGTTGTGAAAGAAAGTACAAGTAAAACGAAAGAGCGAATGGAGAAAGGTATGGTTAACAAGGCAATCCATAAATATAGGGTGCCAAAAATTTGAGGAATAAAGCTAAACCTCCAATCTTTTGATCGTGTTCTAGTTAAAAATGATTTCAATTTTGTTAATTTGAATGATCCTATTTAAGCACAAAATGCAGAATTTTTCTGAGCATTCTAGTGCCAGCCATTTGTTTGTATTTATCCCAAAAGCGCCCTTCAGTTAAAGTATACTCGTCTTTGTAAGGTATTGTCTTTAAGATATCCTCTTTGTTACTCTGATTTTCACTTAGGGGTTTTAGGAAATAATTTGATGCGGAATTTAATATTTTAACGCTATTGTCTTCCTTTAAAAAATGCACATAATCTGCATTACTTGGGTAAAGGCTTATGCAAAAAGCAGGTCTCGTTTCATTGCTTTTATTGGGAAAGGATCCATGAAATAAATTATGAGAAAATACAATAGCATCTCCTTTTTTTAGTGGTATGGATATTAATGAATCTTTTACTTTATTTAAAGGTAAGAAAACGGAATCTATATTAGAGGAACGGATGTTTTTAAACCACTTGTGGCTTCCTGGAATTACATGGAGGCACCCATTACTTTCATCTACGTCGATTAGCGGGCTCCAAATAGAAAAGGAGATGTGCTTGGTTTCATCAACAATATTCCAATCTTGGTGCATGGACACACTGTTTTCGCCAATACCTTTTAACAAAAATATCCCGCCACCAATTTTGAAATCCTTGAAATGTTTGTTTAAGGAAAGATTGCATGCTTGAGTAAGATAAGCATCGATTTCTTGATTTTTATCAGCACTTATTTCCTTTGGTTTGTTTGTATAAACTCCATAAGAGCTAACTCGCGAATCGGCTGTTAGGTTGAGTTTATGGTAATATGTCAATATTTCCTTCTGAACCTCATTAGTAATGAACCCTTTAATTACAAAGTACCCATTAAATTGTAACCCAAGTTTTTGTTTAACAGAATTAAAAAGCATAAAATTTAGTGATATTTTGAAATAGAATATTAATTGATCGATGAAGTAATAAGCATACCATGTTGCTTTAAATGCTGGGCAATTTGAGTTCCTAAAACAAAATATCCTCTGCCATTAAAATGATGGTTTAATGGCCAACTATTAAAAGCAATATTATGTTGTTTGTAATATAGGTATTGGTCTTGAAAAAGGTCAATTACATAGGGCTCTTTACCTAAAGCATTCGTTAGTTTGTTTTTATTAAAATTGATTTCTAACGGATGAGGATGAATAATTAGAATATAATTAATTCCATGTTTTACGCAAAAATTACGGGTTTGATAGATTTTTTTCTTTATTAGTTCCACTGCCTCAATTTCTTTTGATTCTTGTTCGGATTTTTTAATTAAGTACTTATTATAACCTAATGCTGTTAAGGTTATAGCTCTAAATACATGGGAGTATTTAAAGGCCCATTCCCAAGTTGGACCAGTTTTGCCAGATACGGTGTTGTCTGAGTTAAATCGATTATCTCCGCCTTGATAAATAACATCATAAACGTCAGAATAATTTATGCTTGCCAAAACTATTTTAGGGTGCAATTCAATAAGTTTTTGACTTAGAATCTGGTAATCATAAAATACGTCGCTGCCGCAAACTCCAGCATTATATAAAGCATATTTTAAGGTGTCCTTATTTAGCAGGTGTTCAACCCTTTTAACCCAAGTACTATCGTATGAGGTTCCATCTCCCTCTGTAAAGGAATCTCCAATGCATATAGTATTAATTATTTTATCTGTTTTGTTAAAACTATAAACAGGTTTTTCTCTATGTCCCCACTCGTTATAAGAGTTTGTATAATTAAATTCTTTTGTATCAATATGGATTTTAGAATTAGGAGTCCAGGTATGAAACCTATTTGTTTCCTTTTTATAATATTTGTAAACATAGTCAAAACCCTGCCTTTCTTCACTTGTTAAATATATGCCCACTAACCTAAATGTCAATTCAAGCATGCCTATAAAAATAAAAAAAGAACTCAAGATTTTAAGCTTCATAATTAATAGGCAAGTTACAATTTTAGTTAACGCAAACTATTTATTTATCTTTTTTTTATTTCCTATTATATTACCTTACCAAAAAATAAAGACACATTCAATATGAATACGATAAATTTATATACTGCTAGTTTAGATAAAGAGTTAGAGGAACGAGGGTACATTGTTTTAAAGTCGTTTTTAAACAAAGAGGCTATTGATGGTTTGTTAAATTATTATCAAGAAATAGGTCTTAATTCAGAAAAAACCCAACCTAATTATTTATATGCTAATCCGGCATTAAGCAAGGAGATTTCAGCAACTATCAAATCCCATTTGGCAAAAGATTTTGATAAGGCATTTAAGACTGCCAATTTACTAGGTGGCGTTTTTATGGTAAAAAAACCTGGTGAACATAAGGAGGTCGATTTTCATCAAGACTGGAGTTTAGTGGAGGAATCTAAACATACTTCTTACAACTTATGGTGTCCTTTGGTTGGCACAAGCCAAGAGTCTGGTTCGTTGATGTTAATGGAAAAGAGTGATAAAGCTGGGCTATTTTACAGAAGTGCCACATTGGATCCCTTGGAAATAAAGTTTGACACTAAATATGAGCCTTTTATTTCAAGCTTCGATTTAAATGCTGGCGATGCCATTTTATATAAACACAGTTTGTTTCATGGTTCAGGAAACAATTCAAGTGCGAAAGATCGCATTGCGATAGCATGTGGTATTATCCCTGAAAACGCGGATTTTATTTATCAAAATTGGAACCAAGAAAAATCAGTGATTGAGTCATATAAGGTTGACAATGATTTTTATATAGACCATATTTTTGAAGTATTGTCTGGTAAAATTCCGGCAAAATATCAGATTATTGCTGAAACACCTTTTGTTAAAAAGCCAGTGATAGATGAATCAATTTTTTATAAGCGGATGAGGAAATTACACAATTTAAAACGCTTTTTCTTTTTCGATTAAATCATGTTAAAACGGCTAGCAGAGGTAGAAGATTTTTGTTTAAAAACTATTGATTTGGGCCAAATGGAAAATGGTGAATTTAAAACATTTCTATTTTTCCCAGGTAAAGAAGATAATGGATGGATTTATGCTGGGCCATCTGTTTTTCTTACCTCATCTATTGCTATAACCTTAATCAGTGAACGTAAAATTATTGCTAGTAAAATAACCAATAGGGCCGCACAATATGTCTTGTCGCAAATGGAGGAGAAAGGACTATGGCGGTTTTATCCACATAATGGCTTGTTTAAATTTAATACGCCATTAGATGTTGATGATACCAGTCTTGCTTCATATTTGCTACAAAAATTAAAGATAAAATTTCCCTGTAATAAAGAGTTATTGTATAAGCAAATTACTAAGAGCGGTAATTTTTACATTTGGTTTTTACCAAGGTTCAAGTTTGTTTTTACTCCATTAGTTTTTTTGCGCTTGCTATTCGATCTTAGACATTCATTCCCAATATTTTTCGCCTTAAAAGGAAGAACGAGTGCACCATTAATTAATTATTATGATAGTGAACATGCAGTAAATGCAAATGCAATTTTGTATTTAGGGGAAAATTCTCAAACAAAAAAAGCAATCAACCACTTGGTTGAAGATATTTTATTTGGCAATAGCTGTAACCTGTATTTTTATCCAAGTATTTTATACACTTATTACCATATTTCTCGAGTCTATTCTGAGTTGGGAATAAAGCAATTGGAAAATATAAAAATAAAGATAGAAAATTACTTTAGGAAAGATTGCTTTGAAGACATTTTAAATATTCAAGATAAGGCTGTAGCCATAGTAACACTTGCAAATTTTAAAATAGAATCAAATTTAAAAGAGAGCTTAATGACTGAAGTTTTAGCAGCTAATTTAAGCGAAATTGCTAAGCCTTATCCTTATTTTTGTACAAAGGACAGAGCAATGGTGGGTGGCAGCATTGAATATACTTGCGCAATTGTGTTATCAGCAATTAGGGGATATCAAGGACGTTAGGTATTTCTTGCGAAACTGAAATGTGGTCAAATGCTTTATTGTCAACGTGAATCGTGGTGTTTTGTTTAAACCTTTCAGGAAGTTTATAATATAAGCTTGCCGTGGTTTTTACTTTAACTATTGTTAGCAATGTGTCAATTATCTCCAATGGAATGGCGTTTTTTTCTACAAAAGAATATTCTAGATTATTCCTTAAACTTGTTCGAAAGGTTACATCTCCCTCAACAGCAACCAGAATTAACGGGATTTTTAATTGGCCAATAGAATTGGAATTTAAGATGAGTTTAAGGTAATTACCATTTTCTCGATTTTTGTTTTCCCAATCCAATTCTTGAAGAAGTTCTGGTTTAGATATGGGTAATATAATTGTGCTATGAGGAGGCATTTGAAAGGCAAAATCGTTAATTTGAAAGGTTTGATAATAGGATTTATTTACAAAATGAGGTTTTGGAGAAAGGTAATGCCTGCAAACAGACATGCTATATCGCAAGGAATCAATTACTCTTTTCTGGATATTGTTGGATTCCTTTAAGCTTATGGTTTTGATTGGTGTGAGAATAAGGCTGTTGTTTTCTGTTAGTTCGGTAACATTTGCAGGTATACCCTTATCATTTAAATAATAAGCCTGAAAGGCTGGGTCGTACATTTGCCATTTACCATTTGCCATTACCTCTGGAACAATGTGTTTTCCTAACCCCCAAATTCTTGCATTAAAACCTTGGGCTTTCCATATAAAGTATAGGAGTGTGGCTAAGTCGTCGCACTGTCCATATCCCAATGAGTTAAGTTGTACTAAGGGGTAATGGATATCTGAAGATTCTAGTGGATTTCGGTAAAAGTCCATATGATTGATAACAAAACGCCACGACTTTCGCTCCAGCGGCTCCTCTTTATATTCATTTGGCATCCTTTCTATTTCTTTTAAAATGCTATCAATAGTATAAAAAGAGCCATCCCAATAAATGTTTATTTGTGCAACGTATTTGCTAGAATTTTGAATACTAATAGGTTTCTTAATACTTACGATAAAGCTACTAGAAATCGATTCGTTTTTGCTATTAGTGCAATTTGAAAATCCAAATAATATAAGGACCGAACAAACTATGGTAACAAATTTGTTTTTAATGAACATCTTAGCTCACAATTATTGGTAAACTAACAAGCCCCCTTATATGTGTTGAATGTCTATATTCTGGCTTAAAATCATCTGGCAAACCTATATTTTTGAACCGCCTAAATAGTTCTTCAAAAATTAATCGAGTTTCTTGTTTAGCCAAGCTCGCACCTATGCAATGATGTGCCCCATGTCCAAATGATAATATGCGTCCCTTAGGTCTATTTAGGTTAAAATCATTTGGTTGTTCAAAATATTTGGGATCCCTGTTTGCGGCACCTATAGCTACATTTATGAGTGAGTTTTTTGGGATGAATTGTCCCTCAATTGAAGTATCAATTAGGGTTGTTCTGGCAATAATTTGTGTTGGCGCATAATAGCGAAGTACTTCGTTTAAGAATGATTCGAATAAGTTTGGGTCAGCCCTTAATTTAATCATTTGTTCATTATTACAAATTAGGTGATAAAGGGCTGAAGATGCTAAGGTTGGCGTTGTTTCATTTCCTCCTAATAATAGAATTTTAACCAAGTTAATTATTTGATCTTTTGTAAAATAATTTTGGGCGTTTGGATGAAAAATAAATTCAGGAATTCCTCTTTTTTGGGGATTATTGTAGGCTTCTTCCACCCAGCTGCTAACTAATGGAAATAGCTTCATCCAATTCAACATTGCTTGGTCTCTGTTTTGCACTGATTTGGTAGAAACAGCTTCCTTAGACCATTCAAGCAAATCTTTGTTATTACTGGTTTCAATCCCTAACATGGCAAGTATCACAAGGGAAGAATATGGAAGTGCAAAATCATTTAAAAAATCAAACCGATTATTATTGCTTAACCGATTAAATTGCGCTTCGCAAATTTGCTTATTTCTTTCTAAAAGTGAATCAATCCTATCATTTGAAAACATTGACCCATCTCCACTTAAAATCCTTTTATGATAAGTATGTTTTGGTGGATCGCAATTAAGTAAAATTGGGTCAAATTGGTGTTTCCCCTCAGAGGAAAATAGCTCAGGATGGTTAAGAATATGCACGCATTCTGAAAATCCAATTATTAACCACGATTGATTCTTATCTAGGTAATGTATATTCCCCTTTTCTCTCAATAAATTAGTCCATTTATATGGATTTTCGGTGTAGGTAGTTGAGGTAATATCGACGTCTGTAGTGTTCATTTTTTGGGATTAAAAATTCTGTTTTTCATTTTATCTATAAACGATTCATTGGCAAACCCTTCAAATCGTTCTTTCAAGAATATGCTGCTTTCTTGGCCAATGATATACCTGAGCTTATTACTCTGGTCAATTGATGCTATATAAATTAATTCTGCTACCTGTGCAGCGGTGGAAAATCCAGGAAACCAAGAGGTGTTTTGATGTACTGCTTTCATTAAGTTTTCATAATCAAGACTTGGTAATTCACCTAGCTCCACCTTTGAAGAAGTATCGTTGTCCTTTACCCCCCCGGGTTCTATTAGCTTAATCCTTATTCCAAGAGGTTCAAGCTCATACCTTATCGACTCTGAAAATCCTTCTAAGGCCCATTTGGAAGCATGATATAAACTAAATAGTGGAAAGCTAGTTAACCCGCAAATTGAGGATACATTTACTATGCACCCATAACCCTGTTTTTTCATGAAGGGTAAAACCGCCTTTATTGTTAACAATGTCCCCATAAAATTGACATTCATTTCACGCCTTATTTGTTTTTCAGTGTAAGATTCAAATGGTCCAGATAAAACAAATCCTGCATTGTTTATAATTACATCAATTTTCTCCTCTTTTCTGCCAATTTTAGCAATAGTTTTTGATACCGTTCGTGGACATTCTAAATCCATTTCATGATAAACAAGATTGTTGTGGACAATTAGATTTTTGTTTTTTCGTTTTGACCTAAGTGTTGCGTGAACCTGCCAGTTATTTTCTAGAAACACCCTTATTATTTGGTGTCCTATACTTGAATTTGCTCCAGTTATAATAGCTACCTTTAATTTCATCATTATTTTTTATGAGCTTTAATTAGGTAATAGCTGCCAATCGTAGTTGCCTCTGTAAACCCCTTCAAATATTGGTTTAAATCAATATTTTGGGGAAGGTAAACTTCTTTTTTGGACCTCCAACCATTTTTTTGTTTCATCTCTGCAGCACTATGGGGTAACACAAATTCCGATAAGTTTTGGTAAGATATTTTTTCAAATCCATTTATACTTAGTTTTGATACATACTCATCAATAGGGTATTGGTTTTCAATTGGTATTCCCATTTTCTGGGATGCTAAAAAAAACTGTTCATTTTTAGTAAAATTTGATAAAGGTAAACAGTCTGTTAAACACAATACACCATCTTTTTTTAAAACGCGCCATGATTCTTCAAAAAAAGATTCACGGGTGTCGAAGTGAAATGCCGATTCAATTGCGATTACCGCATCAAAAGTGTCGTTTTCGAAGGGTAGCTTTGTTGCAGAACCTTCGAATAAAAACACCCTATTACTTAGAAATTCTTTCTGAACTTTCTGCTTGGCAATTTCTACTTGCCGAGGCATTATATTTACACCAAAAATGTGCAAATTAGGATTTTTTTTCGCGATGTATACATCTTGGTGTCCATATCCAAATCCTGCATCTAAGATCTTAAATCCATCCTTTAACTCTGCTTTTGATAATACTAAGTCAATTAGGGCTTCACAAGCTAAATTTGCATTATTGGTATCCTTCCAATACCCAAGGTTTAAGTAATAGCAATCACCTTGGCTATCTAATAACATCTTATCTAGCCTTGAATACATTTTTTCAATGAAGTGTAAATTATTCTCCTTCATTTCCTATCAGGTTTTTATATACTTTCCAATTCCCTTTAATTAGGGCAACATTTGGCCTTTTATCAAGCAGATTATTTATGTATCTTCCATTGCTTACAATTTCAAAATATAATAATTTTTGCTGACTTATCATAGTATTTCCATTTATCATTATTGTAATAGTGAGAATATATTTGCCTCTTTTTAAGGTGAAAGCTTCTACGCTCGACATAATTAAAAGGTTGGTTGGCGCCTCCTCTGCTTTTGAAACATCAATTTCATTTAGCAAGGTAGAAACATAAAATAGCTCAGTACCAAGTATATTTTCCACACCATAAGAGATGTCTAATTTACATTTCCTTTTTAATGTTAGAGCCAAAAAAAAATCGATCGATTCATTTTCCAAAACATTGCCACTTTCAGCATTTCTTACATATACCTCCTGTAACTCAAAAAAGTCATTTATTACTGCCTTTTCAGCAATAAAATCGCACTTGTTCAATGGTAAATCGGTTGCATCAATATCAAAGGAAAAATTAATATATTCTTCAATTATATCGTTAGAATTTTCTTTTGATATTGAACCTTGATTGAGCATATAAATGTGATTACAATAACTCTTTATTTCAATAAGGTTATGAGATACAAAAATAAAAGTTGCATGATGCATTTTATTCATCCTTTGCAAAAATTGTTTAACTTTTATTTGAAAACTTGTATCCCCCACGCCCATCACTTCATCAAATAGATAGATGTCAAAATCGAGGTGAGCCAAAATGCTAAAGGCTAGCCTTAAATACATTCCATTTGAATAGGTTTTAACAGGCTCCTCAATAAATGATGCAATCCCACTAAAGTCAATAATTTCAGCGTATTTTTTTTCTATTTCTTTATATGAAAATCCGTGAATTTGTCCATTTAGAAATATATTTTCTTTTCCGCTCAATTCTATATTAAACCCAGCGCCAATGTCTAAAACACTTGCAACTTTACCTCGTATCTCAATGTTACCTGTTGTAGGTTTTGTAATACCTGATAAAATTTTTAGTAAGGTGCTTTTCCCGCTCCCATTTGGTCCGATTATGCCAATTGAATCTCCTTGTTTAATTTCAAAGAAAACATCTTTTAAAGCCCAAAAGTCTCTTGTTTCTTGACCCTCCCTGTTTTGTGTGACTTTCTTTAAAACGTATTTTTTTGAAAGTCCTTCCACGTTAATTGCTACATCACTTTTCATATATAATCAGCAAATTCACTTTCTTTTTTATTATAAAAACTCATTCCAACTATGCAAAAACATAGTACTAAAAAAAAGTTTGCAACCCAAATTAACTTGAAATGCCCATAGTTAAATAATAACCAACGCCATATTTCTATCACATTGGCCAATGGGTTAAAGTCTAGCATATAGTTTAATTTTTGTGGCAATATGTCGGTTGTGAAAAATATCGGTGTGAACCAAACGCCAAAGGTTACTAAATACGGAAGCAGGTGGAATAAATCGCGTCTTTTATACGCCAATGCAGCAATCCAAAATACAGGAAGTAGCCCACATATAGCATTAAATAAAATAACAATTGGGATAAAAACAATGTGCCACGAAATGGATATGCGGTAATAAAGGAGGAGTGGAATAAAAAGCAAAATGCCCAACATCAATTCAATTAATGCAATCAATGTTTTTGATAATGGAAGTATGCTTTTTGGGAAGTAAATTTTTTTGATGGTATGCGATGCATCCTGAACGCTGGTAGATCCTTGAAAAATAATATAAGAAAAGAAATTCCAACCTATTAGGCCACTCAAAACATATACAGGAAAAGGCAGTTCGCCCGACTTCCAATTAAGGATATACCCAAAAAAGAAACTATATATGAATACGGCTAAAAGTGGTTGTAACAATGTCCAGCTAATGCCCAATAATGTTTGAGAATATTTTACTTTTAAATCACGCCTAGCAAATACCCATATCAAAGATCTAAACGCCCATATCTTCTTAAAATATTCAATAAAACTATCGGGTTCAGAACTTATGACTCTTATTTTATCCATGCTATAAAATTATATATATTTATTCGAATGGAAAGATAAACTAATTTATTTTGTATACTTGAATGAATAGCAAATACCTTTGCATAAAGTTACACGCATGACCCATTTTGCCCATATCATTAACCCTGTAGATGCTTATTTAGGTAGCGATTTTTACAAATCGCAACAAATTACATTTGCCTCTATGATTGCTGCAAAAAACTTCTCTAATAAAGACAACATCCAATTATGTGTTACCCAGTTTGAAGCAGATAAAACCATTATTCCAACAGCGTTTACACAGCTTTCCAAATTAACACAATCTATTTTTGATATAAATAAAGATTTACGTGGAAAGAAACTGCCATTAATCGCAGAAATTCTCTCAAAATTAAAGGAAGTTCCACAGGCAGATTATTGTATTTATACCAATGCAGATATAGCCTTAATGCCCCATTTTTATGAAACTATTTCCGAGCATATTTTGCAAGGATTTGATGCCATAGTTATTAACCGAAGGCGCATTTCCAAAAGGCATTTAAACCAATCATCGCTGAACCAAATGTATTCAGATTTGGGCAGGTCGCATCCGGGTTTTGATTGTTTTATTTTTAGTAAAGACTTGCTGAACCAATTTGTGCTAGGTAATATTTGTATTGGTGTGCCTTTTTTAGAAGTTACGCTAATGCATAACCTTATTTCATTTGCAAATAAGCCCTTATTTATTGCTGATGCACACCTTACATTTCATCTTGGAATGGACGTAATGCCAAGTAGAAATAAAGCCTATTATTGGCAAAATAGAAACGAGTTTTTTAAGCAAATTTACCCAAAGCTAAAGCCACATTTTAAACTAGATAAGTTCCCTTATGCGGCGCTGCCATGGCCGCAAAGAGCGCTCAAATGGATCCTAAATCCAAGCTTATTTACGGCCAATTATTTTCATTTAGAAAGCGAGCATTTTTTTAATGAAATGAGGTGGCGCTTCCTCCAAAGATAATTATGATTGCGTAACCATTAATACTAAATGCTCTAAATAGGATTGCTTTTCAATGAACCTATCCTTGCTTAACTCATACATATTAAACTGTTCATTGTGTTTCAACAATAAAGCGAAACCTAAAATTTGATTATACTCAATGGCAGGCGTATTTACATTTCGTACTTTTGCAAAAATGGTTTCTAGGTTCAACTCAAAAAACGCAAATTGTAATATAAGCAAAGATGCACCTAAAACGGCGCCAGTACCAATAAAATCTACATTCCCAATGAACAATCCGGCATGAGCCGATTTAGCCCCAAAATCAATTAGATTTAAATGCACTAAACCAATGGGCTTTCCCGTTACATAAATCACATAATAATAGGCAACATTACTTTCCTTTAATTGATTGAACCAAAGTACTTGTTGTTCTGCATGGATGAACTCCCTAAATTCCATTTGTTCTGCAATTGAACTAGAATTTCGCCAAGTTCTAACCAATTCAATTTCATTAGCTTCGAGCCGCTTTAAGGTAATTCCGTATTTACTTATTTTGTACAAATTTCTGCAATAATAACTTTATCTAACTCTTGATTCGATACCCAAATTTGTCTAATATACTCGCCTATTACTCCCAAAGAAAACATAATGAGTCCGGTTGAAAAAAATATGGCCACAATTAATGAGGTAAACCCTATGGAAACATCATAAAATAACTTTTGAAAGATATAATAACATCCTAAAACAAAAAATACCAAAGAAAGAGACATTCCCATTCTGCTAATAAATTTAAGCGGAAAGGAAGAGTGAAGGAAGAAAATTAAAAAGGCCATTGAAAGCAGCTTACTGCCAGAGTAGCCAGATTTACCAAAGTCTCGCGGGTAGTGATTCACATGGCATGAACTAACTTTTGAAGCTGCTAATAACAAATAATCATCTATAAAATATTGTTTACTTTGTTTCGATTTAAATACGCCTAATGTATTGTTTTTCATTAATCGAAAAGAGGTGATCATTTTGTATTTTTCTGACTCTGCACCTAAAATCCTTTGAAGAATTTTTGTTCCTTTGTTTCTTAATGGATGGTGTTTTTTATCGTAAAACTCCCCATAAACTAAATCTGCATTTTGGTTTTGCATGCATTCATACATGGCTATCAAATCTAGTGGATTGTGCTGCGAATCATCGTCAATTGTGGCAACCAAATTAGATTGAGAGTGGTAGAAACCGATGGCAGTTGCGGTGTGTTGGCCATAGTTTTTTGCCAACTTTATATAGGTGTTTTTAAATTGAGCATTGTTTAAAGCGGTTTGTAAAGCCATTTCGGTTCGATCCAAACTGCCATCGTTTACAAATATCGCATGAAGTTTAAAGTAGTCTTTTTTTGCCAGGTTGTTTAGGCCTAAGATAAGTTTTTCTGTACCTATAGCCGAATTGTAAACCGGAATAATGATGTCTAAGTTTATCATAATTCTACGATGCTAAAGGAGAAATTAGGCGATAAATGAACCACGGCACTTGCCAAAGAAAATCCCACACCAAAGCCACACAACACCACTTTGGAGATTGGTTCAGACCGAGAAAAAATACCTAAACTTAAGGGGATACTGGCCGATGCTGTATTGCCATATTCGTATAAGGTGCTTGGAACCTTTTCTGGATTAAGTGAGAGTCGTTTAACTAACGCGTCGTTGATGAGTTTATTGGCCTGATGAAAAACAAAAACTTCTTGCGCTAAATTTTCTATTTCGGCAAAGTTTAGCAAGGCCTTTAAATGATTTGGAACAAGCTTTAGGGAATAGTTAAAAACATCGATGCCATTGAGGTGCATAAATTGGTTTTCAACATAAATTGCCTTTCTACCACTTCCATCTGTTTCTAAATTGAAGAAAGACGCTAATTCGTTCTGGTTGCTTGTTAAGCCTGTAACGCTTATGGCATCTGAGAAAACGGGTATGGTGCTTTTGTCGTTTTGGTTTATAAGCTGGGAAGAAAAATCGCCGCAACAAAGAATGGCTTTTGCATGTTGTTTCATCAAACTTTGCAGGATGCTCATGGCATTATGTACTCCATAAACAAAGCCACTGCAACCCGAATTTATATCAAAGCATAGGGTATTTTGTGAAAAATTGAGTTCTCCATGTAATTTGCAAGAAAGGGAAGGAATGGATGTTTGAATATTTTGTGTAACACAAATTAGCACGTCGATCTCGGAGACATCCCACTTCAATTGGTCTAGTAGGTGGTTAATGCCATGCTCGAAATAATCTATAATCTGGGTATTTGCCTCAACAATTTTGCGAAACTTTATGCCCGTATGATGAATGAGTTGCTCTTTTTCTGTTTCCGAAAATTCCTCAAGATTGCTGTTGTCTTGAGTATTAGCTGGATGCACAATTACTGACCCAGACAGCTCAAATCCGGCTAATTTACTTAGTGCCATTTACTCTTTTTGAAATTAAATCATAAAATTCTCCAAGAGTGGTAATCTCTGCTAAATCTGCCGACGATATAAATATGCCAAAAAGCTCATTCAACTTTGAAATGAGTAATAAAGCATTGAGGGAACTCCATCCTAATAGTTTCCTAAATACGGTGTTAGTGCTTACTTTATTGTCTGCTAACAACAATTCACTCGAAACCAAAAGCAGGAATTCATCGAAACTAAATAATGTAGAAACTGGAATAGACATGATACAAATATATATTAACAATGAAAATTACTATGATTTTTAAAATATTTATAAAAGAATAAAATCATTTTTATAGCAGTTTTTTTATTTTAAAATGTTTTTTATTGGCTTTCAGAGGTAATTTACATAGATTGCCTTTAAATTTACATATTTATGGCACTAAAATTACCAACGACTTTCTCATTTAAAGTCTTTTATCTTCTTTGCCTTAGCCTGATTTTACAAGCATTTACGCCCATAGCCACCTATGCGCAAGGTACATATTATGTGCCATCATCGCACATAACAGGTGTTTATCAAAATTGCATTGGCAAGGTAAAAATTAAAGTTTTGTATCAAGACGTGGGTAATTGGGGAGCCTCATCTATTGTACTTTATTATAAAAATTCTTCTGGAAACTTTGTTTCGATTATGCAGTTGTATAATAACCTGAGTTATTCTAATGGATGGTCAGACAATTGGGTTGGAAGTTCAAGAAACTATTCTTATACAGCACTTTCAGGAGCAACCTTATCAAATGGTTATAAAACCAATGAGGGGAGTCTTCATTATTTTGATTTTTATTGGAACGTGCCAGCAGATGCTTATGCAAACAATATCATAACCCTTGCTAGTAGTGGCACTGCGGGTTTTGCAACTTGGGCTCATACCACCTCAAGTAGCAGCTCCATTGTAACTTATCCAATTCTTTCTCCGCCAAGCCCTGTTGAAGCATCAGATCAAGTACATTGCGGTAAAGTGGCCTTGTCTTGGCAATTACCAGGAAGCTTTCCTTGTTCATACAACTATCAGGTTTTTAGGAATAATTCACTATATACCACTGTGGCTGGCAATCTTACTGATTATGATGATACAAATGTTGGAAACGAAGTAAACTCATATAAGATTAAGGCGGTTCATAGCCCAACATCAGGAGGCTCTATCCAAAGTATTTTTTCTAATTCGGCCAATGGATCTAAGAAGCTTGGATTGAGTGCGCCCGCTGCTATAACGGTAAGTGACAACGATTGTGGAGGTTCAATTAATGTGTCTTGGAGTTATTATTTGGCAAATCCTTTGAACTTTAAAGTATATGAATCTACCACCTCAACTGGCGCAGGAACCTTAGTTGGAACCATAGATGGGGGAGATAGAACATTTCAAAGAACTGCACCATCAAGAAATACCAATTATTATTATAAAATTAGCACAGTTGGAATTTGTGGAGAGACCTTTTCAACAAATAGTTACCCGGGTATGTCGCCAACTACGCCCAACGCACCTTCTAATGTGAGAACGAGTGTAAATGGCTCAAACACTGGAATTGTGGTTCGTTGGAACGACAATTCTTCGGATGAAAATGCTTTTATTATTGAAAGAAGTTTACAAGGCGGGGGGTCTAGTACACTATTTAATGTGCCTACTAATGATACAGTTTATGTAGACTATGATGCTTCAAAGTGTGTTAACTACACGTACAATATTAGGGCAAGAAACAATTGTCAACCAGGTGGTGTGCCTGCTTCCATAGCCTCCACTAATAGAATGTTTCCAGAGTTAGCTAATTCATTCAATGGCACTAGCAATAAATTAAAGTGTTCAAAGGGATATTTCCCTAACATGATTCAGTTGGAATGGTCTACCGTAAATGTGGATGTAATTAACCAATATAGAATTTTTAGAAAGATTTTTGGAAGTACAAGCGATTCTACGATTATTGGAACTGCGGCAATTGGCGAAGGAACTTTTGTTGATTATAGTGTAGCATCTGGTGTATTGTATAAATATACTATTGTAGGTGTACTTTCTTGTGCCGGAACAGTACGTTATTCAAATATCACCGAAGATGTTGGTTTTAGAAGCGCTTCTGGAATTGTAAGTGGTAGAATTACCTACCAAGGCGGATTTGCGTTGCGCAATGCCAAGGTAATGGTAGCACCATCTTCTTCAATTAATTTAGGTGCCTCTATTTTGTTTTCAGGAGCCGGACAATTAACGGTTCCAACTTCTACTACACTTAGTTTTACGAGTGGTATTACTACTGAAAATTGGTTCAAAACGCCATTGTTATCTGGCACTCAAACCATGCTTGATATTAGATCGGGCTCAAAATCTTATAAGGTTAGTTTGGTTAATAATACCATTCAGGTTATTGCTAACAACGGCTCTACTACAAGAACAGCAACGAGTACATCCACCTATTTGGCCAATAATTTTAATCAGGTTACAACGAGTTTGCGATCAGATTCTCTTTATATTTATCTAAATGGAATTAAGGCCGCGGGCATTTCGTTAACTGGCTTTACGCTGCTCCCATTGAATAACTCAAATATATTTATGGGTAATTCATTTAATGGTAACCTAGATGAAATTAGGTTTTATAATGCATATAAAACCAAAGAAGATGTTGTTGCAGATTATGGAAGAAAAGTTAACCCAAACGATTTGGGACTATTAGCCTATTATATGTTTGATGAGAATGTTTTGGGCTATAATGGTTTCTTTGATTATTCAAAGAATGGAAATGCCTATAATGAGAATCATGGAACTATGACTGGCGCAAGTTTTAGCTCTTTTACACCTAGCACTTCTCAACTTGCGTTTGCAAGTTACACAGATGAAACGGGTAGTTATGTGGTAACCAATATTGGTTTTACCTCGAGCGGACAAGTTTTCACCGTTACTCCGTCTTTTGAAACGCATTTGTTTTCGCCTGTTAACAGAACTGTATTTATAGGAGAAGGTTCAATTGTAATTAGTCAGCAAGATTTTATCGATCAATCGTCTTTTGAAGTATCTGGAACTGTATTTTATAATAATTCTTCATGCCCAATGGAGGGTGCCAATTTTAAAATTGATGGTGAATTGGTTGTTAAGAATGGTGTGGCTGCAAGTAGTAATAACCTAGGAGCCTTTAACATTCAAGTACCAGTTGGCAATCACGTAATTACTGTATTGAAAGAGGGCCACATCTTTAATAAAGGCAGATTTCCTTCATCTGGGGCTTATGATTTTCAGGGAGTTGTAGCAGATATTCAATTTAAGGATAGCACCTTAATTAAAGTGGTTGGTAGAGCTGTGGGTGGCGCAATTGAGGCAAGTAAGAAACCAGGATTAGGCTTGTCTGTAAACAATATTGGTAAAACTAGGTTGCATTTTAAGTCGCAATTGGGTGGAGGATGTAGCAGGGTTTCGGTAACCACAAATGATACAACAGGAGAATATGTTGCATACCTATTGCCTTTGATATATACCATTGATACCATGAAGGTATTAACAAACCCAGTTGCTGGCTTTGGTATCCAATCTGTATTGGACCTAAGCAATACAACTAAGTTGCAGCAAGCTTTTGACACCACTTATATAGGTGGAACCGCTTTAATTTCTAAAATTGATTCTGTATCATTCCATGTAAGGAAGGACTTTATTTATTATACGAATCCTCAATTGAGTTTTTCTCGCATGTTTAATAGAACTGCCACAGACACCTCGTTTATTGGTGAGTTGGCCATTTCAATTGATTCTGTAACAAGCATACCACTTGCACCAATAAACCCTTTTGTTTATCCAGTTTTTAAGCAATACAAGGATTATTCTGCTAGGGTATTTGCGTATGATGAATATCAAAATAATGACAGGTCACCTGTTGTAAAATATAAAGTTC
Organism: bacterium; assembly: GCA_034439755.1. Taxonomy (GTDB): domain Bacteria; phylum Bacteroidota; class Bacteroidia; order UKL13-3; family UKL13-3; genus B1. The sequence continues at coordinate 30,932 of JAWXAZ010000077.1, read as the reverse complement.
CTTTAGACGGTGTTTTACAGGTTATAAATGACTTGGCCGCTTTAGAACAAGACACCATGTTTACACAAGTTTCCAATGGATCGGCGGTATATTCATTTAGGGCAGCATCCCCAGAGATGTCTAGAAATCCTTCAAATGATACTTTAAGTTTTACCCGCACTATTCAGGCTACCTTTTTTACGCAAGGAAATACAGGTTATCGCAATGTAAATTGGCTCCCTAATTCTGGTAGCACACCTTTTAGGGGAATTGTTTTTGGAGGCAGGTCTACAGGGTCTAATTTTATAACCAAAGGTCCAGAGAAGGTCGACTTAATATTGAGGGATCCTCCAGGTTCTGCAAGTAGTTCAACTTGGGCTAAAAACACTTCATATAATTCCATTAAGCGGTATTCAACATTAAATAATACAGGGGGTAGCTTTATGGGTACTGTTCAAGTTGGTGCAAAATGGGAAACAGGTGTGGCCGCAATTGCATTATTTGCAATAGAATCTGAGATAGCAGGAAGTGGCGGATTTGGGGTAACAAAAGAAACTACCGCAGGAACAAATGGGGAGTTAGTTGAAAGTATGAGTTCCGCCATTAGTATTTCTACAGGATCTAGTTCAGACCAAGTGGGTGCGAATGCAGATATCTTTTTTGGCCATTCAACCAATTATACCATTGGACTTGCAAACAACTTGATGCTCGTTTCAGATGCAGTTTGTGCCATGCCAAATTCTGTGTGTGGTGGTGTTGGTTATAATGGTTACAGAATTGGTATTAAGCAAAGCCTTTCAGTAAATCCAAATCAGATTCAAACTATTTTTGCCTATACCACAGGTGAAATAGAAGGCATTGTAATTCCGAATTTAGTGAAAGTTAGAAATCTTATACTTACTCAAGGTAAAAAATCGAATGGACAAAATAGGTATAGCATTAATTTTACCGATACGGATGACCCCAATTACGAGAAAAAATATGGCGCAAATAATGATGATCCTGTTTGGCTAACTAGTAGAAACAATAACAATGCTTTAACAGAAGAACCTATTGATAGCACAGGACCAAGTTATACCTTTAAGCCAGACCGTCAATATGATATTGATTCGGTTCGAATGATGAACAGCCAAATTCGTTTATGGAAAGAGGCTTTAGCCAGAAATGAGCGTGAGAAATACTTAGGTTTTGAGTTAGGCATAGGTGTAAACCTGACTTCTGGCTCTAATTTAAGTATCGGAAAAGCATCAATTACTAGGGAGTTTACTTCCACACGTTCAAAGGAAGAAACATCGTATGAAGAGGTATATTTAGCGCACGATGAAGCATATAATTTCCATGCAACTTCGGGAGGTAGTGGACTTATTTTTGACGGTAGTTTAACTTTAGGCGAAACCAAGGTTCATGATAATGGCAGTTCGGCAGATTCATCTGTAACCATTAGTTATACTTTAAATGATGGCGATGATGGCGACTTGATTTCTGTGAGTGTACTCGATCCAGGAACTGGAAATGGGCACATGTTCAAAATGATTGGTGGTCAAACTTCTTGTCCTTATGAAGGCATTGAGTGGGCGCATTATTATAAGCCAGGTGATTCAGTTCGTGCCACCACTAAATTTGAAGATGGACAGAGTGTGAAAATCACAAACGGTACTGCGCAACGCCATGTGCCCAAAATTAGCATACCGCAACCGGTGAAGTATAATGTACCAGCCGATCAGCCAGCTACCTTTACACTTCAATTAGGAAATGAGAGTGAGTCGGAGGACGATCAAACATATAAACTTCAAATTGTTGAAGTATCTAATCCAAATGGTGCAGTTATAACCATAGACGGTCTCGATCCTAACAGAGAGTTTACGGTTCCATATGCTACCAGCGTATTCAAAACATTGCGTATTACTAGAGGTGTAGAGCATTATGATTATAACAACATCTTGATTTTGTTTAAATCTCCTTGCAACGATGAAATTGTTGATTCTGCATACGTAACGGTTCATTTTATCCCAACTTGTACGCCGTCTGTAATATATTCTCCTGGCGACAAATGGACCTTAAACAATAGTTTTCAGGATACCATGAACGTAATTATTACTGGGTATGATTACAATTTTGGAGGATTTAAAGATGTAACTTTCCAATACAAGCCTTCTTCAAGTGCCGTTTGGAATATTTTAGAAACCTTTAAAAAGGTAAGTGCTGGTGCAGACGATAAGATAATTCCAACTATTCTGCCTTATATTGAGTACAAATGGAATATGAAGCAATTGGTGGATGGTCCTTACGACATTAGGGCAGTAAGCACTTGTACAGCACCAGGTTATGCAGATGCCAAAAAGGAATCAAATGTATACACCGGTTTATCGGATAGGGTAAATCCTAGTCCATTTGGAACACCAAGTCCGGCAGATGGAATTTTATCTCCAAATGATGAAATTCAAATTCAGTTTAATGAGCCAGTAGATAATGCATCTTTAACTTATCAAAACTTTGATATTAGGGGCGTATTAAATGGAAGTGCTCTGCAAAATACGGCAAGTCTTTATTTTGATGGCGACAACGATTATTTAGAAATTCCAACTGGGTTAAACTTAAATAGCAAGACATTCTCATTAGAGTTTTGGGCTAAGCGCCAAGGCTTAGGCGAACAAGTGGTATTTTCTCAAGGTATAGATAATGTTCAGTTTATGTCGATTGGATTTGATGATGACAATAAGTTTAACTTTAGAATTGGAAATAATTTTGTAAGAAGTAATTTAGCTACAGTGGATACGCTATCTTTTCATCATTTCACTGTTTCTTATAACTCCAATTCAGATTTATGCGAATTGTTTATTGATGGTGTAATAAGCAATACTGGAAACACCAATATTTATAATAAATACTTGGGTGGAGGTAAAACCATTATTGGTAAATTATCTAAAACCAATAATTTATTCTATAAAGGAAACCTTCGCGATTTTAGGCTATGGTCAAAAGTTAGGACTTCATCTGAAATCTTAAGTTCAATAAACCTCACTCTTAGAGGAACAGAGGCTGGCATTTTAGCCAATTGGAGAATGGATGAAGCAGATGGTAGCGTGGTGAATGATTATGTTAGGGCAAGACATGCTACTATATTTAATGCTGTTTGGGAAATTAATCCTAAAGGAAAATCGTATAGAATGGTGAATGAACCAATTGAGATTGGTGCCGCCGATTTAGCCTTTACAGAAGAAAAGGATTTCACCATTGAATTTTGGTTCAAAGGAAACAATACAGCAGCACCAGTTGCCTTATTTTCGAACGGACGAGGAGATTCTACAGATTCTAATCCATTTATAAAGTGGTCTATTGAAAAGGATGTCAATGGAAAGATTTTTGTAAAGCACAGAGGATTTAATTTTGAAGCTGTTTCTAACAATTACTTCAACGGAAATTGGCATCACTTTGCTCTGGTTATGCAGCGCGCCACAAGCATGGTTGTATACGTGGATGGCAACCAACAGAACAGTGTTTATCCAAGTGACTTTAAACAATTTGGCGGCAGTAAAATTTGGCTAGGCGGTAGGGGCTATCAGCTTTCTGGCTCAGCCGAAGTTGTAGACAGAAAGTTTGACGGTTATATGGATGAGGTTAGAATTTGGAATTCTGCACGTAAGGTTGAACAAATAAACCGTGATAGGGTAAACAGACTTTCTGGAACAGAATCTGACTTAATCTTCTATTTGCCATTTGAGTTGTATACCCTCAACTTGGGTGTCCCTATCTTAACTGGTAATTTGTCGGATATTAAGAGTCCAACTCGAGGCGTAAATGGCACCACAGCGCTCGGAAGCGGTTTATCTAGTGAGTCGCCTAAGATTAAATTACAGCGCCCTGTTCAAGCAATTAATTTCAGTTATTCAATCAACCAGGATAAGATTATTTTAACGCCAACTACTTTGCCTGCGCTAATAGAAAACGTAACTTTAGACATTACTGTTAAAGATATATTCGATTTAAATGGCAATAAAATGCAATCGCCTAAAACTTGGATTGCCTACGTTGATAAGAATCAAGTAAAATGGCAGGACCAAGATTTTAACTTTACCAAAAAGAAAGGGGAGGCGCTTATTTTTAATACCAACATTGTAAATTCTGGTGGCGCAATTAAGCAATTTAATCTTCAAAATTTGCCTTCTTGGATTTCTGCAAATCCGGCTTCAGGCACCATTACGCCTAATAGCTATAAGACCATTATATTTACAATTGATCCTAATGTTAACATCGGAAGCTATGAAAATGAGATTCAATTGTTAACCGACTTTGGGTTCCCAGATGGTTTACTGGTAAAAATGAAGGTATATGCAGATTTGCCGTCAAGTTGGGTGGTTAACCCTGCGATTTATAGCAATTCTATGAGCATAATTGGTCAATTAAGAATAAACAATGTAATTTCTACAAACCCAGATGATAAGATTTCTGTTTTTGTAAATGGTGTTTGTAGAGGGATTGCTTCCCTGCAATACTTTCCACAAATTGACCGCTACTATGCATTTTTAAATGTGTATAGCAATGTAAGTTCTGGTGAAACATTGCAGTTTAAAATTTGGAATGCCGGCGAGGGCAAAATCCATTCGGATGTAACGCCTGATATTAATTTCATTAGCAATTCGCAAGTAGGAAGCGTTTCTGCGCCTCAAGTATTTAATGCCAGCGATAAGTTAACAAGGTATATCCCAATAAACACCGGATGGAATTGGCTTTCATTTAATTTATTGATGAGGGACTCAAATAATATTAATGCCTTATTTAAAGATTTAAATAGTTCAAATGGCAACATCATTCGTAACCAGACTCAATTTGCAGATTACTCTAATTTGAACGGTTGGGTTGGCAGTTTAAGCAATACCAAATGGGGTTTAAAACCTCAATCTATGTATAGCTTGAAGTCGGTAAACTTTGATACCCTAGCAATATCTGGAGTTGAGATAGACCCAACTACGCGCCCTATCAATCTTGATTCGGGTTGGAATTGGATAGGTTATATTTCGCAACGAAATTTAAGTACAACAGAGGCTTTCTCTAGCTTAAGTGCAAGTTCTGGTGATTTAATTAAGAGCCAAACTCAGTTTGCCGTTTACGATCCTATTATTGGTTGGGTGGGTAGTTTAACCACCATGATCCCTAATAAAGGTTATATGTTTAGATCGGGTTCAAACGCCACTTTTGCGTATCCAAAATCGGCAATGTTTGGCAAAACAAACTTGCCAGATAATGAGTATATGAGTAATTTCTTTAAGCTAAATCCAAGTCAATTTGAATTTAATATGAATGCCGTTATTCAAGTAGGTGTTTGTGAAGAAGCATTGTCTTCGGGCAGGTTTAGCGTTGCTGCCTATAAAGGAAACGAGCTTCGTGGTGTAACCAAAATTAGCAGGCTTGATAATGGTTCAAGTTTATACTTCCTTAATATGGGTGCTAACTATTCCGAAGAATTAAATTTTAGGTTATTGGATGAACAAACCGGAAATAGCATTGAATTGGATGGTACTGCAAACTTCAAACAAGATCTAGTGGTTGGTTCAATAAAACAGCCTTTGTTTTTAGCTCCTACCAATAATTTTAATTGCCAAGGTTATGTAAAAGGTGCAACAAGCAAAATATCCTTAACTGCTTATCCTAATCCATTTACTCATGGCATTACATTAAGTATTAGCGGTATGTCTGATCCAAAACTAGAAGTAAGTATTTATGATGTTACCGGAAAATTGGTAGATCGTTTTACAAGCTTTACCAATGGCACATCTAATAACAACATCGATTGGAATCCGGCTTCTAGAGGCACATTGCTTGAGTCTGGTTTCTATTTTGTTGAAGTAAGTAATAGCAAAGAATTGGTTCGAACCAAAATCATTAAATATTAAACGCATTTAAAATAGCCTACTCCTGTTGGATTTCTAATCCAATTAGGGGTAGGTATTTCAAAATATAACTAAAAACACATGAAAATTAAAAATTTACTCACACTACTATTGGTAGTTTTTGCCCAAAAACTGCTCTTGGCAACGGCTCCTACCTGGAGTGTAAATCCGGCATCTTTTGCATATTCTATGACGGTTACGGCAGTTGCCAATGTAAACTGTGCAGATTTGGAAAATCCCAGTAACCGTGTGGCTGCATTTGTAAATGGCGTTTGTAGGGGAACCGCTCTAACGAGCACTGTAGTTGGTGGAAAGTATATTGCTTCCATGGTTGTTTATAGCAATACCACCTCTGGAGATACCGTTGTTTTTAAAGTGTATAACTCTGTAAGCGATTTGGTTTACGACGCGGTTGTGTCGGTTTCATTTCAAGATAATGCTTCGTTTGGGGTAACCACAAGTCCTTATATAATTAAAAATAACAATGCCCCAAGTGCCATTGGTTTGTCTAACAACTCGGTTCCAGAGAGCATTGCTATTGCTGGAACAGTGGGTAATTTTTCCACTACCGACGCAGATTTGGGTCAAACCTTTACCTATACCTTGGTTAGTGGCACTGGCAGCACAGACAACAGTAAATTTAGTATTGTAAGTGGGCAGTTAAAAACGGCAGTTGCCTTAAATTTTAGCGTTCAAAATTCTCACAGCATTCGCATCAGAAGTGTAGATAATTTAGGTTGTTCGGTTGAGCAAACATTTAATATTTTGGTTACAGATGTAAATACTCCTCCTACGCAAATTTTATTAAGTGATACAAGTATCAATGAAAACAGTCCAATTTTAACCAGCATAGGCAGCTTTTCTGCAATTGACAATGACTTTGGAGATACGTATACTTTTGCCTTAGTAAGTGGCACTGGCAGCACAGACAATGCTTCATTTAATATCAATGGCACAAGTCTTAGGTCTTCTGCTCAATACAATTATGAGGTTAAAAATAGCTATAGCATTAGGGTAAAAGTAACAGATGGCGCTAACAATACTTTTGAAAGAACGTTTATCATTATAGTAAAGGATGTTAATGATGCTCCTACTAATATTTTAATTAATGGCAACACCATTGGTTCAAGCTTTATGGAGAACAAGCCAGTTGGGGCTGCAATTGCTACGCTTTCTTCTATTGATGAGGATGCGAGCAACACTTTTTCATATACTTTTATAAGTACTGCAGGCAATAACAACAACGAATTCTCAATAATTGGAAATCAGCTTAGAACCAATGCTGCTTTTGATTATGAAACAAGACAAAGCTATGTCATCTTTGTTCAAACAAATGATGGTCTGGGTGGAATATTCACCAAGCAATTGTCGCTAACTGTTACAGATAGCAATGATGCACCAACAGCCATTAATTTAACCAATACTTCGGTTCAGGAAAACAGTGCCTCTAAAACTTTTGTTAGCAAATTATCTGGCACAGACCCAGACGCAACAAGCAATTTTGCATATAGTTTGGTGAGTGGCACAGGTAGCAGTGGAAATGGCAGTTTCAGCATTAGCAACGATAGTTTATATACCGCTATGAGTTTTGATTATGAAACTAAGTTAAGCTATAGCATTAGGCTTAATGTAAATGATGGATTTGGTGGAACCTTTCAACAAGTTTTCACAATTAATGTAATTGATGCCAATGACGTGCCTACCAATATTGATTTAACTTCTAATCAAATTCAGGAAAATAGCGCAGCAAATACCGTTATTGGAAGTTTCTCTTCTTTAGATCAAGATGCTTCAAACACCTTTGTTTATGCTTTGGTGAGTGGTATTGGTTCAACCGATAACAATAACTTTAATATTTCTGGCAATAACTTGCGCAGCTTGGCCTCATTCGATTACGAGACCAAAAGTTCTTATAGTATTCGCATTAGAACAACCGACAACGGTGGTCAGTATTTTGAAAAGGTGTTTGCTATTCAAATTACAGATGCCATTGATGTGCCCACTAATATTACCATTTCAAATGATAGTATCAGCGAGAATTTGACTACCAATTTTTTTATTGGAAATCTGGGCGGAGTTACGCAGGATGTGGGAGCAAGCTTTGTTTACTCTTTTAACAATTCTATTTCGGGTAACGACAATGCTTCATTTATTATCAGTGGCGCACAGTTAAAATCTAATGCATCGTTCGATTATGAAACTAAAAGCACCTATAATGTTTATGTGACTGCCTCGGTAGGAAGTGCTTCCTATACCAAGTTAATTCAGGTATTTATTAGGAATCAAAATGATGCCCCAACCGACATTTCATTAAGCCTTAATACCATTAAAGAAAACAGGCCAATTAATTCATATATTGGCTCATTTTACAGCACAGATGCAGATTTAGGAAACACGTTTACCTATGCTTTGGCAAGTGGAATTGGTGCTACCGATAACAGTTATTTCCGCATTAGCAACGACAGTTTGTATACGCAGGCAGTATTAAATTTTGAAGTACAAAATTCGTTTTCTATTAGGGTGCGTACCACTGATAATGCAGCCGGACAATTTTCCAAAGTATTTTCTATCATGGTAAGTGATAGCAATGATGTTCCTACAGGGCTGTTTTTAAGTGCCAGTGCGGTACAAGAAAACCAATCGGTAGGAACTGCCATAGCAACATTGTCTACTGCAGATGCAGACGCTGGCCAAACTTTCACCTATTCATTGGTTGGAGGCCTTGGGTCGACCCATAATAGTTCTTTCTATATACAAGGAGGTCAAATTAAGGCCAATGCGGTATTTGATTTTGAACAACAAAACATTTACAAAGTAAGAATTCAGACCAATGATGGTAATGGAGGCACTTTTGCAGATACCTTTTCTATATACGTGCTGAACCTAAACGATGCGCCAACTCAAATTGCATTGAGTAATGCACTCATTAAAGAAAACAGACCCGCAAATACTATTTTAGGAACGTTTACTACAACCGATCAAGATTTATCAGACGTATTTGTTTATTCATTTGATAATGTAACAGGAAACGACAACAATGCTTTTTATATAAACGGAAATCAACTTCGTAGCAACTTTGCTTTTAATTATGAAGCCAAGCAGATTTACAATATCTATGTTCAATCTTCGGATGGATTGGCAAGCGTTACCAAGCAGTTCTTAATTACAATTTTGGATAGCAACGATGCACCAACCAGCTTAAGTTTATCAAACAATACCATCAGTGAAAATTTAGCTTCGAGTACTTTTATTTCTACTTTAAATTCTGATGATGTAGACGCTGCGCAGAGCTTTAATTATAGCCTGGTAGCTGGACTTGGTTCTAACAACAATGCTAATTTTAGAATTAGCAATGATAGCTTATATAGCAATGCGGTATTTAACTTTGAAGCCAAATCTGCTTATAGCATAAGGATTAGAACCACAGATAATGGGTTGCTTTCATTTGAAAAGCAATTTGAAATTGTAGTGAATAACGCCAATGACAATCCAACAGACATTTCTCTTTCTTCGAATGAAATTACCGAAAACAAAATAAGTAGAACATTCATTGGCAGCCTATCAACTGCCGACCAAGATGTAGCCAATAATTTTGGTTATTCTTTGGTTACTGGGGTAGGTTCAACAGATAATTCAGCATTTATTATTACCGCTGGAGAATTGCGTTCTAATAGAATATTTAATTATGAGCAACAAAAGAGCTTTAATATTCGCATTCAAACCAATGATGGCAATGGGGGTTCTTATGAAAAGGCCTTCACCATATTTGTTATGGATAGCAATGATGCACCAAGTAATATTGTTTTGAGCACCAATATAATTGCAGAGAATTTGCCTATTGGAAGCAAGGTTTGTGAGATTAGCACCATCGACCAAGATACAAATGATGCATTCTTATATAGCTTTGCAAATGTTCAAGGAAATAGCAACAGCAACTTCCTCATTATAGGAAATGAGTTGAGAAGCAATGCCATATTCGATTTTGAAACCAAGAATTTCTACATCATTGTTTTAAATTCTACAGACGCTGCTGGCGCTACCTACACCAAGCAATTTGTAATTAATATTAAGGATAGCGTAGATGCGCCAACCGCACTTGATATCAGCAATAATTCAGTTGCCGAAAATGAGGCAACCGATGCTTATGTAGGAACCTTAAATGCAAGTGATGCCGATCAATTCTCTGGATTCACTTACACTTTGGTTTCGGGCGCTGGATCTACTAATAATAACAGTTTCAAAATTTCAAATGATTCGGTATTAACGGTATCTAGCTTCGATTTTGAAATCAAGAAATCATACTCAATTCGTGTTAGGGTTACCGATGCAACCAATGCAAGTTTTGAAAAGGCTATTGCCATTAATATTTTGGATGCAAATGATGCGCCAACTCAAGTTGCATTGAGCAACAATAAGTTATCAGAGAACAAGGCCATTCTTACAGAAATTGGTGCATTAAGCACCAGTGATGTGGATGCAAATGATTTGCATAATTACAGTTTAGTAAGCGGCACAGGCTCTACAGACAATGCTTTATTTATTATTGCCGACAATAAACTGCTTAGCAATTTTACCGCTAATTATGAGGTTAAAAATTCGTACAGTTTACGCATTGCTACCACAGACAAAGGCGCCAGTTCTTATGAGGCAATATTTGTGATAAACATTGTGGATGTAGGTGAAAAGCCAAGCATCGATACCCAATCTTTTAGCATGAATGAAAATTCGGCAATTGGTACTTTAGTAGGAACCATTGTTTCTAACAGTCCAGATGCGGGTGCTAATTTGGTTTATAGCATTTTATATAATACCGATCTTTTTGCAATTGAGGCGGCTACAGGAAAACTAAGCAATAAAACAATACTCGATTATGAAAAGGGAAGAAAGTATCAATTAACAGTTGTTGTAAAGGATAATCAATTGCAAGCACAATTTGACACGGCTGTTATTACGGTAAACATTGTAGATGAAATAGAAACCAAACAGGAATTGCCTGCAAATAATTATATGTCGCCAAACAACGACGGAATCAATGACTACTTTGTGGTGGAGAATGTAGAATTATATGTAGATTATAGCTTAACCATCTTTAACGAAATGGGCATGCAAGTGTATTTTAAAGCTAATAGCTATCAAAATGATTGGGATGGAACTTACGAAGGGAATAATATTTCAGCAGGGGTTTATTTCTATGTCTTCAAAAACAACAAAACAGGTGGCGAATTCAAGGGTGCATTAAACATTACTAAATAATTAAGCTAAAATTTATGAAATCATTAATCAATAAAATTTTCACGGTTGGCTTAATTCTTGTAAGCTTACAATCAACGGCTCAAGATCGTTCAGGTTATTATACCAATTTGCTTAATCCGTTCCTAGTAAATCCTGCAATGGCAGGCAGTTTTGACAATATTCACACGGTTTTTAATGCCAAGACACTAATAGGCGGCATTTCATCTTCACCACGCACTTTAAACTTTGGCATTCATTCGCCATTTGCCAATAAGACTTCTGGCATTGGAGCAAAGGTTATAACACATAGGGTTGGCGCATACCAAACTGTTAATGCAGAAGCAGCATACAGCAAATTAATTAAGCTTACATCGAACCATACCATTACTTTTGGATTGAGCCTAGGCTTTTTGCAGAATAATATCAATATGGATTTATTAAGCAGCACGGTTAATTTAAATGACCCTACGCTGCTTACGGCCAACCAAAATAAAATTAGCTTCACCAGCGGTGCTGGTTTGGTGTATCGCTTTAAAAAGAGGGCCGAGATTTATGCCTCTTCTCCTATGTTAACCACAGGTGATTTGGGGTTAAATGGCTTTTTTGTGGGCGGAGCCAATTATAATTTTGTTTTGGATCAAAACGGTGAATATGAGTTAAAGCCTAGCGTTAACTATTATAACTTTATAAACTCACCTAAAATGGTTGATATCTTACTTACAGCCAATTGGAATAAAACCATCAATATAACAACAGGTTATCGCACCAATGGAGCTGTAGTGATGGGTTTGGGCTTTAATTTTAAAAACGTATTGTTGGCATATAATTACTATTATCATACTGGAAATTTAAGCAATTTGGCTCCTGCTCAAAATGAGGTGGCTATTGGTTTTAACTTCGCTAGTCCAGAAAAGAGGATGAGAAAAAGCGAGGTTGTTAATGAACAAATTATTCAAGATCAATTAGATAAGATTAACAGCAAAGTGAATGGCATTATTAACCTTGATAAAACCAATCCGGGCTACTTAAATGTAAAAAACGAATTGACTAAAATTAACAAGGAATTGGAAAGAATTTTGGCTAAATACAAAATTGAAAACATTGATCAATTAAAGAAAATCAAAGAACTTCAAACCAATATCGAATTAATAATAGCTAAGTACAATGATTAAAGGATTACGCATTATCTGTATTTCGCTCCTACTCATAACGGGCAGCAGCGCATTGGCTCAGACCGATAGCAGCAAAGCCCAAATACAGAAAGAGGCTCTTCAAATGAGAGCTACTCTTAATAAGTATTTGTCTGATCAATTATTGACCAACGATTTGGGAGGAAAATCGGATGTTAAATCAGCTGTAATTGATTCAATTTCCAATATTATAGCCCACCAAAAGGTGGAGCTAGAGATGCTTAAATTGAGCATTCAAGGCATTGAGAAAGTGATTTCTGATGTTAAACAACAACAACTTGCATCCGAAGGTTCAAACATTTTAATAGTAGGAGCAAAGCGTCTAGATGAAAATCAATTGGAGTTATATTTTCCATTTGATGGGTCGAGTTTAACCAGTGCTCAAATAGTTACTTTAGACAAGTTTTTTGCCAATCGCAAAGCCAAGAAAGTTCAATTAACTGGATATTCAGACTGGGTTGGCACAGAGAAATACAATAAAAAATTGGCACAGAGAAGGTGTAACAGCGTAAAGCAAAACATCCCTGTTAGTAGCATGAATATAGCGATGGCCGAACCCATTGTAGCAGTTGAATTAAGTATTTCTGATGCATCGTACTTTAGGAAGGTCCTCATTTCAATTAAATAGTATTTGGAGACTTTGGAGTAAGAGCATTTATGGAAATGAGCTCTCTTATATCCAATTTTAAATGTATATATTTTTAAAAAAAACCGGTTCAACAACCGGTTTTTTTTATGCTAAATTCTTATCGCTAAAGGGTTTGTATGCTGCATGCTTTCTGTTTTTTTTAGTGTGATTGATGTATAAAAATTAGGAAAGGATGTAAGGCTTTGAAAGCCTGCTTGGCGCATCTTTGCAAGGCAAGGCATTTATTTTGGGTGTTAAGTAATACCAATTGTAATAATTAAATAGCCCAAAGCTATTTGATAATTTTACAAGGTTGAATACCCATTTAACAAAATAATAGTACAGTGAGATATTTGTGGAATATTGGACTATATATTTTGTTAAATGGGTATCATACAAAATATTCCTGAACCAATTATTGGTTTATGGTGCGTGTTTTATGAATTAAATAAAGTAACCCTATAAATTGTGGAATCTGCTATTGAACATAAAGTCGCCGTTTCAAAACACGGTAAAATTGCTTCGGTTAGGGGCACTGTAGTGGATGTATGGTTCGAAAACAATTTACCTTCTATTTATACCGTGCTACATGCCGGAAAAAATCAGGAAATAATAATTGAGGTATTGGCTCAGCTCAATGACCACATGGTGCGCGGAATTTCTTTAACGCCTACGCAAGGCTTGGCACGTGGCATGCAAGCGAGTCACAACGAAAAACAACTGGGTGTGCCTGTTGGAAAAAAGATACTAGGCAGAATGTTCGATGTGTTTGGAAATACCATAGACAAGCTAGAAGCATTAAGTGATATGGAATGGCGCAATGTGCATCAATTGCCGCCACCTTTGGCCAATCAATCTACGCGTTCAGAAATTTTTGTTACAGGCATTAAGGCCATTGATGTTTTGGTGCCCTTAGAGCGCGGCGGTAAAGCTGGTTTGTTTGGCGGAGCTGGCGTTGGCAAAACGGTGCTGCTCACAGAAATGATTCACAATATGGTGGGGCAAAATAAAGGCGTTAGCATGTTTTGCGGAATTGGTGAGCGTTGTAGAGAAGGGCAAGAGCTTTATCAAGAAATGAAGGAAGCGGGCGTACTCAAGAATATGGTGATGATGTTTGGACAAATGAACGAACCACCTGGAGCACGCTTTCGTGTTGGGCACGCCGCCTTAACCATGGCCGAATACTTTAGAGACGATGAGCAACGAGATGTGCTTTTACTTATGGACAATATTTTCCGTTTTATACAAGCTGGTATGGAGGTTTCTGGTTTAATGGGGCAAATGCCTTCCCGTTTAGGTTATCAGCCCACAATGGGAACAGAATTGGCCAAATTGGAAGAGCGCATTGCCAATACCAAGGCAGGTGCCATCACCTCCATTCAAGCGGTATATGTGCCAGCAGATGATTTAACCGATCCAGCAGCAGTTCATACTTTTTCGCACCTATCGGCATCCATTGTGCTTTCGCGAAAGCGTGCCAGCGAAGGACTTTACCCTGCCATTGATTTGTTGCAATCTAACTCAAAAATGGCCACGCCAACCATCATTGGCGAGCGGCATTATAAGCTTGCACACGACGTTAGGCAAACACTTGCACAATATGAAGACCTCAAAGACATTATTGCCATGTTGGGCTTAGAACAATTGTCGGCCAACGACCGAAATACAGTGAACCGGGCAAGGCGCTTAGAAAGATTTCTGACCCAACCCTTTTTTACCACCGAAAAGTTTAGCGGACTAAAGGGCAAAAATGTGCTTTTAGAAGATGCATTGCATGGTTGTGAACGCATACTTAACGACGAGTTTAAGGATTTTCCGGAGAGTGCTTTTTATATGATTGGCGGCATAGATGAGGCAAAAATGCCTGCCCAAGAAGTCAAACAAAAGAATGAATATGTTGGATCAAAACGAAAGAGATTAAGTAAACAATAAAATATGGAAACGAACTCAATGCAACTAAAAATTCTTCTTCCTTTCAAGAGCTTTCTTGATATCAAGAATGTAAAAAACATTGTGGCAGAAACGAGTGAGGGTTCTTATGGTTTTTTGCCTCAGCGACTCGATTGTGTTGCAGCCTTGGTGCCAGGAATATTTTGTTATGAAACCGATGAAATGCATTACTTGGCCATAGATGAAGGGGTGATGGTAAAAACAGGAACACAGGTTTTGGTATCGGTTCGCAATGCCATAGGTGGTAAAGATCTTGGCGAGCTTCAAGAGTCTGTTGAAAAGGAGTTTTTAAATATAGATGAGCAAGAAATAAATGTCCGTTCGGTTATGGCAAAATTGGAAAGTGGATTAATTCAGCGCATGGAAAAATTAAGCAAATATTAATATTATGTCAGAACAAAACGAATATCAAAATCTGTTTAGCAAACAGGTAGGCAAAAAGGAAACACTCAAACTTAGAGCCATTAGCGAAAACAAGCGCAGTGTTTGGTTTGGTTTAGGAATGATGGGCATGGTAGGATGGTCTGTTGTGGTGCCAACTTTACTTGGAGCAATCTTAGGGGCTTGGTTAGACAAAAACTATCTGGCCGAACCAATTTCTTGGACCTTAACCTTGTTGTTATCGGGCCTTTTTATGGGCTGCCTTATAGCCTGGTTTTGGATATCTAAAGAAGATAAAGAAATGAATTATAAAATACATAAATAAAATGGTTGAAAATTTATACAGGATATTATCTTTTGCCACGGGATTGGCATTGGGAACATTGTTTTTTGGCGGACTTTTTTTAACAGTAAAAAAGGCTGTAACGGCTAAGATGCCTGCTTTATGGTTTTCTGTGAGCTTCATTTTTAGGGTGCTTATGGTCTTAATTGGTTTTTATTTTGTGTCGCGCGGCAGTTCACAACAGCTCCTCATTTGCTTAATTGGTTTTGTGGCCGCCCGCTACATCGTTATTAGTCGCACCAAGGGATTTGGCGCCAAACCAGCAGCGTTAAAAAAGGAGATCCATTGTGAATCTTAGTCCAGACAATACCGTATTTTGGCAATATGGCTTTATCACCATTAACCTTACCCTTGTTACTACTTGGGCCTTAATGCTGCTTATGGTAATTGGTTCGAGGCTCATTACAAGAAACTTGAAAGCAGATTTTAGTATCTCTCGCTGGCAAGGCATTCTTGAGATAATTGTAAGCGGCATGAATAGTCAAATAAAAGAAGTGGGCTTAAACAAACCCCAACAATATATTGGCTTTATTGGCACCCTGTTTTTGTTTATTGCTATTGCCAATTTGTGCATCATTTTTCCCTTTTACGAGCCACCCACTGGTTCGCTTTCTACCACCACCGCGCTTGCCTTAAGCGTATTCTTAGCAGTGCCTTTTTTTGGCATAGAAAAGAGCGGACTAATGGGCTATTTAAAATCGTATTTAAAGCCAACATTTATCATGTTGCCTTTTAACCTCATTAGCGAAATTTCGCGCACAATTGCGCTGGCCATTAGGCTGTTTGGCAACATCATGAGCGGCGGAATGATTATAGCTGTTTTATTAAGCATATCACCTTTCTTTTTTCCAATTATAATGAAAGCGTTGGGCCTACTTACTGGAATGGTCCAGGCATATATTTTTAGCATTCTTGCCACAGTATACATTGCTGCGGCAGTTCAACAATCAAGCACAATAAAATTAAAGGAGGATAAAAATGGATAGTATAACAATCATTGCCGTAACGTCAATTATTACTGCCGGTTTCACCACTGGAATAGGTTGCATGTTGCCAGCAATTAGTGAAGGAAAATCGGTGGCCGCAGCACTTGGTTCAATTGCGCAACAGCCAGATGCAGCACCCACCATAACCCGCACGCTTTTTGTGGGCTTGGCTATGATAGAATCAACCGCCATATACTGTTTTGTGTTGTCTATGATTTTGGTCTTTGCCAACCCGTTCTGGACTTTCATTATTAAGTAAAGAAATTATTATGCAGATTAACTGGTTCACGGTAATAGCGCAAATCATTAATTTTCTAATTTTGGTTTGGTTGCTCAAACGTTTTTTGTACCAACCTATTCTAAATGCAATCGAAACGCGTGAAGAAATGATTGCTGCCCAATTAAAGGATGCAGAAACAAAAATGGCAGATGCCAAAAATGAGCAAGATGGGTTTAGACAGAAAAATGAAAATTTTGATGCACAGAAGAAAGAACTTATGAGCAAAACGCTTGCTGAAACCAATGAATTGCGCGATAAATTGCTTGATAAAGCAAGGACTGATGCCAATTTGCTTAGAACAAAACTTGAAACGGCTTCTCAAAAAGACCAGGAAGCCCTGAACCAAAAAATAGCGCAAAAAATTGAAGAAGAGGTTTTTGCTGTGTCAAGAAAAACACTTGCTATTCTTGCCTCGGCGAGCCTGGAAGAATTGGTTGTAAAGGCCTTTATAGAGCGTTTAAATGCATTATCAGACGAGGAAGGTGTTGAGGTTGCTACCGCTTTTAAAAGTGCTGATAATGCAGTTTTTGTGCGCAGCGCTTTTGATTTGCCAACAAATTTGCAAACAGACATACAAAAAACCTTGGATGAAGTGCTGGGTAAATCCATGCAAATTGAATTTAAAACCGCGCCTCAATTAATAAGTGGCATAGAGCTTTCTACCAATGGTTATAAGCTTTCGTGGAGCATTTCTGCCTACCTTAATTCGTTTAAAAAAATTCTGGCTGAACCAATTTTAGAGGAAGAAACGGCTTGATAAAAAATAACATGGCATTGAGTAAACTGCATACAATTGTTGAAAATACTTTTACCCAACTGAGGGCGGGAATTGATGCGCATGAACTCAATTTTATGCCCCGCGAAATTGGAACGGTAATGAGTGTTTCGGCGGGAATTGTAAGGATCTCTGGCCTGCCAAATGCCGGGTTTGAGGAGCTGCTTATGTTTCCCGGAAATTTATATGGCATCGCTTTTAATTTGGATCAGACAGAAATTGGTGCCGTACTCTTAGGTGAAGATGCGCAATTGAATGCCGGCGATGAAGTTGAACGCACGCACCGTGTGATGGATATTCCTGTTGGAGATGGTTTAATTGGCAGGGTAATTAATCCTTTGGGCGAACCAATGGATGAAAAAGGTCCGATTGTTTATACCGAGCGTTGGCCTATAGAGCGACCATCGCCTGCCATTATGGATCGTGCTTTGGTAAGTGTGCCTTTGCAAACCGGATTAAAAGTGATTGATGCTTTAATTCCCATTGGTCGTGGTCAGCGCGAATTGATACTAGGCGATAGGCAAACAGGTAAAACAGCCATTGCCATAGATGCCATCCTAAATCAGCGCGATAAAGATGTAATTTGTATTTATTGTGCCATTGGACAGCGTGCTTCGTCTGTGGCTAAAGTGCTGGCCAATCTCAAAGAGAATGGTGCAATGGAATATACCATAGCGGTTGTAACAGAAGGCAACAATGCCCCCGGACTGCAATACATTGCACCTTATGCCGCCACAAGCATTGCCGAATATTTTATGGAACAAGGTCGCGATGTGCTCATCGTTTACGACGATCTTACACACCATGCGCGTGCCTATAGAGAGCTTTCTTTGCTCTTAAGAAGACCGCCAGGCAGGGAAGCTTTTCCCGGCGATATTTTTTATATCCATTCAAAATTATTGGAACGGGTTACGCATTTATGTGCCCATTTAAAAGGGGGTTCTATAACGGCCTTGCCTATTATTGAAACCGAGGCGCAAAATATTTCTGCCTACATACCCACCAATCTAATTTCTATTACAGATGGGCAAATTTACCTCTCTCCAAAATTATTTGAATTGGGTGTTTTGCCAGCGGTAGATTTGGGCAAGTCTGTTTCGCGTGTGGGTGGCAAAGCGCAGTTACCCGCCTATAGCACCATAACTGGAAATTTGAAGCTTGCTTATGCCCAGTTTGAAGAGCTGGAAACCTTCGCGCGTTTTGGTACCCGTTTGGATCAACATACCCAACAAATTATAGAACGTGGAAAAAGGATTCGTGCTTGTTTAAAACAACAAGAGCTTAAACCAATGTCGGTACCCCAACAAATATTGTTGCTGCTTGCCTTAACCAGCGGCGCATTCGATTCTATTCCTTTAGATAAAATACAAGAAGCAGAAAAAACGTTACTTGAGTATAGCTCAGAACTTTCTCCTGCAATTTTGCAACAAGTTTTGGGGGGTAAAAATTTAAGTGAAACAGATAGAGGAGCAATATTGAAGATAGCCAATTCGGCCTTGCTTATTTTTCAAATGAAGTCGGATGAAGAAGAAGAATAAAAATGGATACATTAGATACATTGCGTAGAAAAATTGATGGGGCCAGAGACATTCAATCTGTGGTGCGCACCATGAAAGCAATGGCCGCCTCAAATATAGGTCAATACGAGACTGCAGTAGATTCGTTGGGCGATTATTATAGCACGGTTTCGTTGGGACTAGTGGCATATTTTAGGAACAATATGGCTGAACCAAAAGGCAATTTGATAGCAGCAAAAAAGAAAGAGGAGCGCATCATTTACGCCATTGTTTTTGGTTCAGACCAAGGACTTGTTGGACAATTTAATGATACCCTTGCCAATTTTGTTAAGCAATCGCTGAATGCACTTGCAGGTAAAAAGGAAATATGGGCAATAGGCGAGCGGGTTCAATTGATTATGGCCGATGAAGGGTATGAGATTGGCAAATCTTTTTTGGTTCCAAATTCGGTTGCAGCTATTAGCCCATTAGTGAGTGAAATTTTAGTGAAGAGTGAAGAAAGTTATGAAATTGAAAGCCACAGGGCGTTTTATATTTTTCACAATCAACCCAATCAATTGGCTGGATATTCGCAGGTTATTAAGCGCTTGTTGCCCTTAGATGAACAATGGCGACAAGAATTTATTGACCATCCATGGCCATCACAAAACATGCCGCAGTTGGCAGGAGATGCAGAGGCAAGCATTAAGGCGCTCATTCACGAGTATCTTTTTATCTCACTTTTTAAGGCATGTACCGAATCATTGGCAAGCGAAAATGCCAGTAGGTTAATGGCCATGCAGCGGGCAGAAAAAAACATAGATGAATTACAAGATAACCTCAGTCGCAATTTTCATCGCTTGCGACAAAGTTCCATAGATGAAGAGTTGTTTGATGTGGTATCGGGTTATGAAGCAATGAATAAAGGTTTGAACCAATAACAAAATGAAAAAAGAAAATAAACAAACGCTTCACCAGTTGTATATTGAACTGGTTAAGTTGCAGAAGGAAATTATATCCTCCGACTTAAAATTACTGGTTATTCTCGAAGGGCGCGATGCCGCAGGGAAAGACGGAACAATAAAAAGAATTGTTAAACATTTAAGTCCGCGCGAAACAAGGTTAGTGGCCTTGGGTAAACCATCGGACAGAGAAAATAACGAGTGGTATTTTCAACGATATACCCGGCAGTTACCAGCAAGTGGGGAGTTTGTTATTTTTAACAGAAGTTGGTATAACCGTGCCGGTGTTGAAAAGGTGATGAATTTTTGTACAGATAAGGAATATGACCTTTTTATTCAAGACGTAGCGCTGTTCGAAAAAATGTTAGTCGACTCGGGCTTTATCATTTTAAAATACTATCTAGATATAAGCAAGCAAGAGCAAGAAAAGCGTTTGGAAGATAGGAAACACGACCCTTTGAAGCAATGGAAATCTAGTCCCATAGACGACAAAGCGCAGAAGTTTTGGAAAGAATATTCGGTGGCGCGGAATAAAATGCTTGAAAAAACGCATTTCAAAAATTCGCCTTGGTACATAGCCAATGCAGAAGACAAAGATGATGTGCACATTGCCTTAATTACACACTTACTCAACCAAGTTGACTATAAAGGCAAAGACGATAAATTATTAGAAAACGACTACGGATTAGTATATCCAGCAAGCAATAAGAATATCAAAGACAAGCTTTACGAATAATACCATTGCTTAACCCAACCTGCAGATATTTATACAGAAATATCTGTTTATTAGTGCGTTAAAATTTCTTTTTTAATTTTCGGGGAACACAATATGTTTTCTTTGGAAAGCTTCATTTTTATAATTTAGTGCCCAGTAAATGCCCAAAGACAACAGGCATTATCCAACTATTTTTTAGCCTATTACCTATTGCATATCGGTATTTCCTTAAACAACTATTAGCAAACAAAAACCAATAAAAAATCAAATGAAAAACTTAGAAACACTTAACCAAACAGATAGGGAAAAGCTGTTAAAATTCCCTGCCTATATTTCCTTACTGGCCTCAAACAATGATACAGGTTTGGATGAAGTAGGAAGGGCGGCAGCCATTAAATTCTCGCACATCAAAACCTTTTCATGCGACCCAATGCTATTTAATTTTTACCAGCAAGCCAATCAGGTTTTTGAAGATAACATTACAACGCTCGACATGGAATTGCCAGAAAAAAAAGCAGAAAGAGAAGATGCCATAAAGTTGGCCTTAGAAGAGCTGGAAACCATCCTCAAAAAGCTTGGGAAAAACTACGCAATTGTTATGCACCGCAGCATGAAATCATTTAAAGACCACATTTCAAAGTCGCATCACAGCGTGCTAGAATCCTTCATTTTCCCCATTCCAATTAAAGGGTTAACGTATTAAAATATAGTTTCGGGCTGAACCAATAGCGACTGCTAAGACTAGTGTTACTGGAGCATATTAAAATCATTTTGAAACATGCAATTGAAACCTTGGCATCTGGAATAATCATCATTTTCACTCAAACAAATTTCTTGCAATTTACCGAAACGATGATTAGATTTGAATTGTAGCAAGGTTGTATTAGTTTTTGTTTTTCTGTCTTAACTAACACAAGCCTAGGAACTTATATGCAACTTTGCTACTTTACTTATCAATATAATGCATTGATTGGCAGATACTTATTAACCCCGAAACTTTAGTTATATAATCTAAAATCGTTGGGTCAATTAGATGGTATTTTGCTATTTCCTCCGCAGGAGGCAAAAAATTATCATCATCAATCTGGGTGTTTTGAATTCGCACCTCACCCCTATTTGCGTGGAGTTGTTGAGATTTTTGACTTTTAGCCATTTTGGTCAACTAGTATGTGGCTATTTAAAGCCTTTTTGAAATCCTTAACAACATTTGTCATATCCTTTTGAAGTTTCTTTTTGTCATCAAAGACCGATTCATCCAATCCATTCAAAAATTCCTCTCTAATTTCAACAATTTCAGAATTTCTATTTACGTAGACACCTGATAACATTTCAGAAATACTTTCAAGTTATAATGATACTATTTTAATTGTTTCTGACATAGATTTTGAGTTGTTGTAATAATTTACTTCGCAAATATACGTGTGTAAAACGCAGGTTTTACACTAAATAATATTTGAAAGTGTTATTTTGTGGTCACAGGTTATTTGTTATTTAACCTAACAATCCTAATAAAAATTGTTGATTTTATTCGTAAAAAAGGCCGATGGGATATCGGCCTTTTGCTCCCTAGCTTGTGACTGAACCCAAGATAATAAGCTTTTATTGTGTTGCAATTAGTTCTACTTTGACAAGTTAGGTAACATAGTTTTTCTCAATGTCAGCAAGCTTTTGCTTGTGTCTGATATTAATTTGATTCATAACATCTTCTTCACTCATTCCTTTTTTAGGGTAAACATTTAACATAATTTCCCTGATGTCATAAGCTATTAATAAAGATAGTTCCTCTTTCAGATAGATTTTTTCAATTAAAATAAAATGCATTGCCATCATTACCATAGCCATGTGATGGTGCCATGCTAACCAACCTCTCACTTGATATTCAGACATTCCCGCTTCCTGTTTTGCATCTCTGAATGACCTTTTGGATGTCTATTACAAATAATTCATTGAGTTCATCTAATTTTTTCAAAAACCAGGAGCTATTACCATAAAATCCATCAGCTCCAATCCAGCCATATTTAGTACCTAAGGCTCGCTGGCGTTTTAGGATGTCAAGAGCTAGTTCAAGTTTGCTTTTAAACTGAAGCCGTTTATTGGGAACACCTGCTTTTTTACAACGATGTTTATCATCTGTCCAACTTTCAGGCAGAAATAGCTCTGTATCTATTAAACCATAATGATTTTCACCAGTTAATGTCGCGTAAACTGCAACCTGACAATTATCTACTTTTCCTGCATTTCCATTATATTGTCGGCTTATACCAACAGAATATTCACCTTTCTTTGATAAAGCTGATTCATCAATTAATAAACCTACTCCATCAAAGGAATTTAATAAATTACTAGTATCCACAGAAACCTTATCAAATACTTTTCGGGCATCCCAAGGCAATTCACTTATAAAATGTTGTATATTGTAATAATCACTATCAACAACCTGTTCGGTCATTCGCTCAATGTTTCGTTTGCGAGATTGAAACAATCCTTTGATATATTTTACTGCATGTTCCAACTTGTCATGAGTAATTATTTTGAAAACATTTTTAAAGCTAGACAAATATTTAAACAGCCGTTCTTGGTCGGCAATTTTCTTATTGACATCGGCTATATATTAACGGTGATTTTTTCTATCTTTTTTTGCTAACACAAAGAAAACCCTTTGATACCAATAGTTTACGACATAGTTATTAACTTGTCTAAGTAGAATTAGCGTAGCTTGCTAATTGATAGTCACCTGCGAAAAACCCTAAATTGTCTATGTTAATAAGCTTCCCCACCATCCAAAAGATTGCCAAACTCGAAGGCTAAGGAATACTAAAAAAAAAGACATTTAAAGTATGGCTAATAAAAGGTTTCGATACGTGCTTGCTCACGCCTATAGCAGTGGTAATGACGATTTTTATTTGGATGATGTAACAATTTTCGAAAATGGAACCATTGGCGTTGATAATTATGTTGCCGATGTTATAAGTGCCCAGGATTATTATGCCTTTGGAATGCTCATGCCTGATAGAACTTTTAATGACCCAAATAGAAACGGCTACAGATTTGGGTTTAATGGTAAGGAAATGGATAATGAAGTGAAGTGTCAAGGAGCAAGTTATGATAATAGGATGAGAATTTATGATCCTCAATTGGGTAAGTTTTTGAGTGTTGATCCATTATCCAATTCTTATCAATGGTATTCGCCTTACCATTTTGCAGGGAATACCCCTATTTGGGCTTTTGATATTGATGGGTTAGAAGAAGCTTTTGCAACAGATCATTGCGAACTTAGAACTGGGAAAAACACAAGAACTTACGCTTTGAATAGTAATCCTAAACCTGAGGATATTGTCTCAATTCAATTTAAATATTGTGAGGGAAGATTGAGACAAAAAAGGCAACCGAACAAGAATTAAAAGGAATCCAAGATTCAAAGAAAAATAAATTAAATCTTTTAAAATTATCCTGATTCACAATTGGCTCAAATCCAATGTTTAAAATTATGTATTTATTGGAAGCCATTTAACTTGCCAAATAAAATTATGAGGAGGTATTAATTAAAAAATATACTTTTGAATAAGTGCCATGAAAAAAATAAACTTCTTTGTTCTTCTTTTGGCTATTTCTTTTTTTAACCATTGTAAAAAGGATGAAGTAGCTAACACTGATTATTCAGTAAAATATTATGCCTATGCCACTAATGGAATTGCCGATGTTAGGGTAGATTACGCCACAATACCCGAGGAAGGTAAGTCGGCACAAATGCTATCTGGAAGCAATACCGGAGGTAATTCAAAAGTTCCATGGAGTGCTATTTTGGCTAGTAAAGGGTACCATAAAGCACCCTATTACTTTAAAGTTCGTAGCGTGGATCAACTTTCAGGTTGGTTAATTTTGAAAGTGTACCAAAACAATGTGCTAATTAAAGTGGATTCGGCTATTGGCTCTGGACAAATGGTTGAATTATCTGGAAGTTTGCCTAAATAAAATAAAATAAATTAAAAATTATACCTTATTTGTAAGTATGAAAATGAAAAAGTTTTTTGATCAAGTTAGGCAAATTGGTTTGAAAATCAGGATTCAATTATCTTCAAATAGTAGTACAATTATCCATCAATTTAAAGCCGAGTTTAATATTTGTATTGATGGTACTCCTAATATATTTTACTGGGTGGTAGAAAACGCGTATAAGGTTGAAATTTACCCCCAAATTGGCGATGTTACCTTTAAAAAAGGAAGAACCCAATTCTTTGTTAGCAAAAACATTCTAAAATACACCATAAGGGCATATGGTAAAAATTGTATAAATACAAAAACCATCTCACTTAGGATAGTAGATGTAATTTTGCAGGCACAATCGATTCCAAAAGTAAGGTCTTTTGAATTAAATACGATTGCTCCTGTTTTTGAAATAAAGAACGTAGAAAATTTTACCCAATTGAATCTGGAAGAGAAAACGCAGGTTAAAAAACTGGAAAACAATCTTCAAAATAAGTCTAATACCAATGATCTTCAAAATAAGATTTTTAATCTTTTAGGTAATGCAGAGCTTGAAATTGATAAGTTAAAAGAAGGGTCCTCTATTTTGGGTAATTAATTAAAACAACATGACACAACAATCTAAACATTATCCTTACAAGGACCATCACCAGTATTGGAAAATAACAAAATGGCTTTGGGAATGTGCCGGAGCAGACAGAGAAATTTTACAAAATTGTACGTATTCTGATGCTGTAAAGTATGCCTGTTTGGGTGGAATAGTTTTAGGGACAGGTGTGTTTGCTTTTTTGTCAATGACCTTTGCCATGTCTATTATTTTTCCAGTTGATAAGGAAATTATTGAAAATGGTGCCACAAAAATTAACCATAATTTTGCTATGTATTTTGTACATTATGCTGTTGGTTTGTTTTGGGGGTATGTTATTTTTAATTTAGATAGGTTTATTGTTTCAAGCACTGGAAAAGGAGATGGTAAAGATTCTATTTCAAGAAATGAATTTCTAAATGCTTTACCTAGGATAATTATGGCAATAATTATTGGCTTAACCATTTCTGCTCCACTAGAGATTTATTTGTTTTATCCAGAAATACAAAAGCAATTTATAACTACAAATGATGATAAATTGGCAATTCAAAACGAAAAAATTGAAGCTCAGTTTAAATCAGATTTGACCAAAATTATTGACGACATAAAAGAGATTCAAGCAATTAAAGATAGATTATTATTGGAGATTGAAAAAACACGGTCCATGGTTATATATGAAACCTCAAATGGCGATTGCAAATCAAAATGTATCGAATTTAAAAGGCAACTTGCTCAAGATCTTTATCCAAGGGATTCTATATTATTCACTGCTATTGCAAAGTTGCAATTGGAGCGAAATGGTATTTATTACATGATGGATTCCTTAAAATTAAGTTTTAAAAGAGAATTAAATCTCAAGCCTGGTTTTTTAGAGTGTATTCTTACATTAGGAGATATACCCGATTCAGGAATTCCTGTTCACATGGTTCAGGCACTTTTTTTATTGGTAGAGTGCGCACCCGTTTTCTTTAAGTTAATGATAGCTTTTAGTCCATACGACTATTTAGAAAAGAATATTAAGGAAATTAGATTGGCCGAAATGGCTATTGAGAAGCGAACCGAGTTGCAAAATATTAACGGAAAAAATGTTGAAGTAGAAAGTTTGATTTTTCATGGTGCTGAGCATTTATTAAAGGAAAAAATTGAATTATTAAATGCCCAAGAAAAAATAGCAAAGAAAATTATTGATAAATGGACAATACAAAAAGAAAAGGATATTGATGACAATCCCAACAATTTTTATAGTTAAATAATGAGTGCAAATTTTCTTTCAATATTTGGCGCTTTTGATACCTATTTAATTGAGCCTCCTAAACCAAAAAAAATGAATTATTTTGGATTTAGTGGATTTATTATTTTGATTTATATTCCGTTTTCTGTTTTTGGAATTTATTATGGTTTAAACCTAATTGCCAGCCAAGAAATAATTTCTTTGTTAGTTTCTCTTTTATTTACCTTTATTAATATTAATATGATGAGGTTTATCATTAGCAGTGCAATATGGAATATGAGTAATAACGGGAAATTAAATCCCCCAAGTATAGGCTATTCTGTTCTTAAATTATTGGCTATAAGTTTATTGGTTTTAATTACAACTTTATGTTTTGAAACGTATTTTTTTGAGTATCAAATTTTTAAAATTATTTATCTTCATTCAAACGAAATTTATGTAAAATCATCTCTTTTCTTTAGGTTATCAATGCTTAAAAAGCATTTACCAATCACTTGGTTGTTTTCAATATTTATTACTCTTTTTTTTATGATTCCAATGATATGGCGGTTGTTTTTACGAAGCGGAGGAAACGAGGCCTATCAAAAGGCTTTGAACAATTTGCATAAAACCATTGTTTTGGACGAATATGCTAATTTTAAAGAGTTTTATACTCAAATAACAGAAAGTAAATTTGGCCATACAACAAATTTCTATGAAGCCTATTCTGATGCCCCATTTAATAGGGTTCCAAAGACAAATAAGTATCAATTAGCAGGTGTAAATTTACTTTATGATATGTTAGATCAAGCAACTGTTGAGCCAGAGCAATTTGATGACAATTCGGCTGCTCGTTTAAATAACCAATTACCGCCGCCACATGGAGTTGGTTAAAGGAAATTTTACTGGCTCATATAGCGGAGTAGGTTTAAATAATTTCTCTATTCATCAATTGCATGAGGCTAATTTTAATACAGGTGCGGTTTTATCAAATGCCACAATTATTACTGAGGAAGAAAAGATAGCACTTTTATCAAATGATCACATCCCCTTTACAATTATTAGGGCAGTACATGTTTATTATAAAACTACCACCATTAATGCGCCATTAAATGCATTAGAAAATTTATATGAGTGTTATTTATTTGAACATTTGGTAGCAAGCAACCAAAACCATGATTATGGAAAAACGGGTAAAGTATCTGGCATTTTAGTAGCTACTATTTTGGATGCCCAACCTCCTTCTTTAGTTGACAGTAGTCAATTTGATAATAGTAATATTATTACTGAACAAACTCATTTAGCAAATGGAAAAAACGAGGGGAATAAGGGTTCTCTTTTTGATGGTTGTTTAAGTAATTTGTGGTGGTTATTGGTATTATTGTTTCTGCTTTGGCTATTGTTTCAATTTAAAGATTGCAATACGCATCCAAAGCCATTACCAGTCATTGATTCTACCGAGGTTAAAATACCTTCAGATACCATTACTTTGTATAACAGTAAACTTACCATTTCTTTATATGATTGGGACATTCCAGACGACGATATTATTAATGTTTATATGAATGATGAGTTGCGAGTAAAAGAATTGATTTTGCAAGGGCGGGTTTATTCTTGGATGGAGGAGCTAAAACCGGGTAATAATTACCTAAAATTAGAAGCTGTTAGTAATGGAAAAATTAGAAATTGTTCACCAACCATTGAAATAAATGACCAAGCTGGAACACTTATTTTTAAGACCGATTTTAAAGTTGGTAAACCAGTAACTTATATTATTAAAACCGCTCACTAATTGCCTATCCAAGAATATCATATTACGGGTAAATTTAAAGCTAATTACAGCTCAAGTAAATCGCATACCAATCAAGGTGGGTTTAGGTTAAATACTATTACCAATATCTTTGATCCTATCGTATTCTCGCCAGCTTCCATTGAGCCCTATCAAACCAAACACATGGTGCTTGGCGATGATTATTTTTATATTAAAGAGCTAAATGATGTCATTGTTTCTGGGGGAGGGCAGTATTTTAAAACCAAGCTTACAAATGTTTACATACGCGAGGTTCATTTGGCAAAAAGGTCTGAGCTTACTGGCGAAATTAATGGAATCATTTATGCCACTTTGCGCAAAGAAATAACGAATAAAACAGGTTCAGAATCTGGTTCCCATACTGTGAGTAGCGAACCAAATAGTATTGAACCTTATGTGCCAATCAGCCAATTAGGCAAAAAAGACAATAATGGGTTCTTTGGAAGCGCTTTTTTGCGCGCAATTTATTGGCTTATACTACTACTGACCTTACTGCTTTTATGGAGTATTTTACCTCATAAATGGATGGCTATTCTGCTTACATTGGCTTTATTGGTTTTGGGGTATTTTCTTTTGCGGTTTTTAGGAAAAATTATTTCATTACTCATTTGTGGTTTGTTATTGTTGTTTTTAATTACAACATTGTTGGGAATTATTGATCAGAATCATAGAACAGACCCAAACCCGCGCCCTGCACCTATGCCCTACCCAAAACCTAATCCAGAAGAAGAAGATAAAAGTGAGGAGAAAACAGAATTAACCATTGACACTACTGAAACGGAAATGAAGCCGTTAGCCGACTCTATTTTTGTGCTGCATTTTCGGCATTGGAACGATTATTTTAACAATGAATATAGTGGTATTTTAAAAATAAGCCAAAAGCAATATTTTGTTGCCAAACAAAAGCAACAAACCCTAGAAATAGAAATGGGTTCCTCAGACTATGACGGTTTCCACGATGTTTATAAGAGCCTTTATCAATATGATGAAAAAGGACTTCCTTTTATCTTAAACATGTTCGACAGCATTAGGTTGGCTAAGAATTTAAATGCTTATGCTTTTTCAAATATGGTGGTTAGTTGTGTTCAAGACATAGATTATGTGTTGGTAATAGATATTGCATGTGAGTTTTTTAAAGCCAATAACCCACAGTATCAAAATATACCTTGTTTAGATGGCGTAAAATTTGGTGTTCAATCACCAAGTGGCTTTATGTATAATTTGCAAGGAGATTGTGATACCAGAGCATTACTTTTGTTTTATGTACTATCTCATTTTGGTTACGATGCTTGTATTATGGTGAGCCAATCATATTCACATGCTATTTTAGGTTTAAACCTACCTACAACTGGATTTAGTTTACAAGCAAATGGGCGCAACTACTATACTTGGGAAACCACTGCCAAGGGGTTTATGTTAGGGCAATTATCACCACAGTGCAGCAATATGAACAATTGGCATATCGTTATTACATCTAAATAGGTATTTATTATTCGCAAAACATAAAAATTTAACTCATGAAAACAGAATTATTTGCACTTTCCATTATCCAATTGGTATTATCTATTTTCATTGTTGTGTTGGTGCTTTATTTTACAGTAACATTCATGCGATATTGGTTTAAAAAGCGTGGAGTTGAAACAAACAATAATTTGGCATTTAGCATAGTTGGCGCAGCAGTTCTATTTTCAACAGGATATATAATATCGGGGGCAATTCAACCCATTATAAATGCAATAAGGCAATTAAGCATACAATATCCCGAAACGATGAGTCAATCTCTTCAAAGTGTCAAATTTGTGTTGTTGTTTGTGGCTTTAGGTTTTTTAGTTTCACTCATTAGTAATTTTACAGGCTTTGGATTGTATAATATTCTGACCAAAGATCACCATGAAATACAAGACATTAAAGAAGGCAAAGTGAGCACAGCCATTTTGGTGGCAACAGTAATTATGGTAATTGCCCTTTTTGTAAAGGACTCCTACATACTCATGCTCGAAAGCCTAATTCCATATCCTGATATGCCAGTAAGGTTTAGGTAGGAGGCTTAATACCTATTATTCAAAATATATCATCCAATTTTTCTACAGAACAAATAGTTATAAGTGTATTCTGGTAAAAAAATAGGGATAGGTAGGTAAGAATTATCATTTGTAATGGTTTTTTCGCTTTGTGTTTGTACCCTAACCAAAAGGCCGTAGGTCTGGTTTTTCTGTCCATTCTCTTCGCCCTCAGCAAATTTTTGAACCAAAACAGATTCCAATTCTGTATTATTTTCAAGCAGTTGAATACCCCTAAGAATGCCATCTTCCAATGGGCCATAAAAATTCATTTCTGTATCGCCATATTTAATTCGCATAGATATTATATTAGGCATACAAGATAAAAATAAAATTGAATAAAGGGAATGTTGGCTGTTAGGATAGCAAATTGGCAGGTTTTTGTTAAACTATAAGTAATTTCAGAATAAAGTTTACTGGTTTTTATATGTGTTAACTTTTGCCTTATAAATAGTTTGTAAGGATTGTTTGCTTGTT